>NZ_JBGNUV010000008.1:0-524746 GCF_041950525.1 Nonomuraea sp. GTA35
GAGACTCCGGCCAGCTCGGCGAGCTGGGCGATGGTGAGAGGGGACGACTCCGTGGTCATGGCGGCAGTCTAGTCACGGGGTGCGGGAAGGCGGGCGGTACCGCCTTCCCACGATCAAGGCTGCCGCGGCCCGGGGTCAGGTCCCGCGTCTGGACATGAGACGTTGCAGGAGGATGAAGACGAGCAGCAGCGCGCCGATGAAGATCTTCGTCCACCAGGAGCTGAGCGTGCCCTCGAAGCTGATGACGGTCTGGATCAGTCCGAGGACGAGCACGCCGAGGACGGTGCCGAGCAGGTATCCGCTGCCGCCGGTGAGCAGGGTGCCGCCGATGACGACGGCGGCTATGGCGTCCAGCTCCATGCCGACGGCGTGCAGGCCGTAGCCGGAGAGCATGTAGAACGACAGCAGCACGCCGCCGAGCGCGGAGCACAGGCCGCTGACGGTGTAGACGGTGATCCTGGTGCGGGCCACCGGGAGGCCCATGAGCAGCGCCGACTGCTCGCTGCCGCCGATGGCGTAGACGGCGCGGCCGAAGCGGGTGTAGTGCAGGACGTACGCCGCCGCCAGCACGACGGCGGTGGTGACGAGCACGCTGGGGGAGATCCACAGGTCGGCGAACAGGTCGATCCTGGTCTGCGCCATGGCGGTGAAGGCGCCGTCGGCGATGGGGACGGAGTCGGTGCCGATGGTGTAGCACAGGCCGCGGGCCAGGAACATTCCGGCCAGGGTGACGATGAACGGCTGGATGCCGAAATAGTGGATGATGGCGCCCATGCCGCTGCCCAGCAGCGTCCCCATGGCCAGCACGAGGGCGATGACCGCCCACCAGGGCCAGCCGGCCTGGAGCAGGCTGGCGGAGATCATCGTGGCGAGCGCGACGACGGCTCCGACGGACAGGTCGATGCCGCCGGTGAGGATGACGAAGGTCATGCCGACGGCGACCACGAGCAGGAAGGCGTTGTCGATGAAGACGTTCAGGATGATCTGGCCGGTGGCGAAGCCTTCGTAGCGGACGCCGCCGGCGAGGAACATCGCCGCGAACAGGCCGGCGGTGACCAGCACGGGGACGTACTTGCGCGGGAGGGGCCCGGCCGCGCCCAGGAGGGTGGTCATGCCGAAACCTTCATCTTCTCGTCGGCCGCTGCCCGGGGTGCGGGGATCGGGCGGCGGCGGTGGAAGACCTTCGCGCGGAAGGCCGGGGACTGCAGCAGGCAGACGACCGTCACGACGAGCGCCTTGAACAGCAGGGTCGTCTCGGGCGGGACGCCGATGGAGTAGATGGTGGTGGTGAGCGTCTGGATGATGAGGGCGCCGAGCACGGTGCCGCCCAGGGAGAACCGGCCGCCGGCCAGCGAGGTGCCGCCGATGACGACGGCGAGGATGGCGTCCAGCTCGATCCACAGGCCGGCGTTGTTGCCGTCGGCGCTGGAGACGTTGGAGCTGATCATCAGGCCGGCGATGCCGGCGCACAGGGCGCAGACGGTGTAGGCCATGACGATCACCCGGCGGGAGTCGATGCCGGCCAGCCGGCTGGCCTCGGGGTTGCCGCCCACCGACTCGATGATCAGGCCGAGGGCGAGGCGGCGGGTGAGGAAGGCCGTGACGGCCCAGATGACCGCGACGATGATGATGCCGAACGGCAGGGTGAGCCAGTAGCCGCCGCCGATCAGCTTGTAGGGGGCGCTGTTGACGGTGATGATCTGCCCGTCGGTGATGAGCTGGGCCAGGCCGCGGCCGGCGACCATGAGGATGAGGGTGGCGATGATGGGCTGGACGCCCACCCCGGCCACCAGCAGGCCGTTCCAGAGCCCGAGGACCGCCGAGAGCGCCAGGGCGATTCCGGCCGCGGCCAGCACGCCGCCGATGGAGTTCTGCTCGTCGAGCCCGCTGATCCGCAGGCAGGCGAGGGCTCCGGCGATCGCGACGACGGAGCCGACGGACAGGTCGATGCCGCCGGTGGCGATGACCAGGGTCATGCCGATCGAGACCAGGATGAGCGGGGCGCCGAAGCGGACGATGTCGACGAGGCTGCCGTAGAGGTGGCCGTCCTTGATCTGGACGCTGAGGAAGCCGTCGGTGAAGGCGACGTTGAGCAGCAGCAGCGCGGCCAGGACGAGCAGTGGCCACAACAGGCGTCTCATGAGGCGCGCCCTCCGCTCGCGATGGTCTCCATGAGGCTCTCCGTGGTGAGACGGTGATCGTTGTCGAGTTCGGCCACCAGGCGGCGGTCGCGCAGCACGGCCACCCGGTGGCTGAGCCGCAGCACCTCCTCCAGCTCGGCGGAGATGAACAGCACGGCCATGCCGCCGTCGGACAGCTCGGCCACCAGGCGCTGGATCTCGGCCTTGGCGCCGACGTCGATGCCACGGGTGGGCTCGTCGAGGATGAGCAGCCGGGGCTGGAGGATGAGCCAGCGGGCCAGCAGCACCTTCTGCTGGTTGCCGCCGCTGAGGTTGCGGATGAGCTGGTCGGGATCGGCCGGGCGGATGTTCAGCGCGGCGATGTACCTGGTGACGAGCTCGCCCTGGTTGCCCCGTGGGATGGGGCGCATCCAGCCGCGGGCGGCCTGGAGGGCGAGGATGAGGTTCTCGCGGACGGTGAGGTCCGGGATGAGCCCCTCCGCGCGGCGGTTCTCCGAGCAGAAGGCGATGTCGTGGCTCATGGCCGCGCGCGGGCTGCGCAGGGTGGCGGGTTTCCCGCTGACGTGAATCGAGCCGGTCGCGGCGTGATCGGCGCCGAACAGCAGCCGGGCGACCTCCGTACGCCCCGAGCCGAGCAGCCCCGCCAGGCCCACGACCTCGCCCTCGTGGATGGTCATGCTGAACGGCTCGATCGCCCCGGCCCGGCCCAGCCCGCGCGCCTCGACCAGCGGGCGGTCGAACGCCCTGGCCTCGCCGTGCAGCCGCTCCAGCTCGGCCAGCTCCTGGCCGATCATCTTGGCGACCAGCTCGACCTGCGGCAGCTCCTCGGTCAGGAACTCGCCGACGAGCCGCCCGTTGCGCAGGATGGTCATGCGGTCGGAGATCTCGTAGATCTGGTCGAGGAAGTGGGAGACGAACAGGATGGCGATGCCGTCGTCCTTGAGCCGCCGCATGACCTTGAAGAGCTGGGCGACCTCGCCGGCGTCCAGGCTGGAGGTGGGCTCGTCGAGGACGAGCACCTTGGCCTGGATGTCCACGGCGCGCGCGATGGCCACCATCTGCTGGATGGCCAGCGAGTACGACGACAACGAGGCGGACACGTCGAGGTCCAGGTCGAGGCGGGCCAGGATGCCGGCCGCGCGTCGGCGCATCTCCTTCCAGAGGATGCGTCCCCGGCGGCGTGGCTCGCGGCCGATGAAGATGTTCTCGGCCACCGACAGGTTCGTGCAGAGGTTGACCTCCTGGTAGACGGTGCTGATGCCGGCCTGCTGGGCGGCCAGGGGGCTGGAGAAGGACACCCCGGTGCCCTCCAGCTCGATCTGGCCCTCGTCGATGTCGTGGACGCCGGTCAGCACCTTGATGAGGGTGGACTTGCCGGCGCCGTTCTCTCCCATCAGCGCGTGCACCTCGCCCGGCAGCAGCCGGAAGTCGACGCCGTCGAGTGCTTTCACGCCGGGGAACTGCTTGCTGATCCCGGTCATCGTCAGGACCGGGGCGGACACGGTCATGGACCCCCTCCAACGAGACACCGGACCGGCCCCCGCCGGCCCGGCATCTGTGCGATCAGTACTGGCGGGTGGGCAGGACCTGCTTGGCCTGCTCCTGCGTGAACGTGGTCTCCTCGGTCACCACCCGGGCGGGCACCTGCTCGCCCTTGACGACCTTCTTGGCCAGGTCCATGAGCTGCGGGCCGAGCAGCGGCGAGCACTCGACGATGAAGTTGATCTTCCCGTCGGCCAGCGCCTGCATGCCGTCCTTCACCGCGTCCACGGTGATGATCTTGATGTCCTTGCCGGGTACCTTGCCCGCGCCCTCGATCGCCTCGATCGCGCCCAGCCCCATGTCGTCGTTGTGCGCGTACAGCACGTCGATGTCCGGGGTCGACTTCAGGAAGGCCTCCATGACCTCCTTGCCCTTGGCCCGCGTGAAGTCACCGGTCTGCGAGGCGACGATCTTGAACTTCGGGTCGGCCTGGATGACCTCGGCGAAGCCCGCCTTGCGGTCGTTGGCCGGCGCCGAGCCCGTCGTGCCCTGCAACTCGACGATGTTCACCGGGTCCTTGGTGTCCTTGTACTCCTCCACCAGCCACTGGCCGGCCTTCTTGCCCTCCTCGACGAAGTCCGAGCCGAGGAAGGTCTTGTAGAGGGAGGTGTCCTTGGAGTCGACCGCGCGGTCGGTCAGGATGACCGGGATCTTCGCGTTCTGCGCCTCCTTCAGCACCGTGTCCCAGCCCGACTCCACCACCGGCGAGAAGGCGATCACGTCCACCTTCTGCTGGATGTAGGAGCGGATGGCCTTGATCTGGTTCTCCTGCTTCTGCTGGGCGTCGGAGAACTTGAGCGTGATGCCCGCGTTCTTCGCCGAGTCCTGGACGGACTTGGTGTTCGCGGTCCGCCAGCCGCTCTCCGCACCGACCTGGGAGAAGCCCATGGTGATCGAGTCCGCGCCGCCGTCCGTACCCGCGCTGGTGGTGCCGCCGCCGCTGCTGCCGCAGCCTGCGGTTAACAACGCTCCGGCCGCGATCAGGATGAGCGCTGACATTCTCTTCGACATGACGACCTTCCTTGTCCTGTTGGTGAAATCGATCAATGAAGCAGAGCGGTTCTCGCCCTGTCGGTGCTGTCGCGGGCGATGAGCTGAGGAGGCACGATCAGGTGCTCGTGGCCGAACGGCTCGGCCGGCTCGATCTGCTTGAGCAGCAGGCCGATGCTGAGCCGGCCGACCTCGCCGAAGTCCTGCCGGACCGTGGTCAGCGCGGGGGTGAAGTACGCCGCTTCCGGGATGTCGTCGAAGCCCACCACGCTCACCTGCTCGGGCACCTTGACACCGGCCTCCGAGAACGCCCGCAGCAGGCCGAGCGCCATCTGGTCGTTGGCCACGAACACCGCGGTGACCTCGGCGACACGGCCGGCCAGGATCTTGCCGGCCCGGTATCCGGATCTGGGGGTCCAGTCGCCCGTCAGCGGCTCGGGGATCGCCCGGCCGGCAACCGACAGGGCGGCGCGCCAGCCCTCGCGCCGTCCCTCCGCCTCCAGCCAGTCGTCCGGGCCGCTGACGTGCCAGACGGTTTCGTGACCGAGGCCGAGCAGGTAGGCGGTCGCCTGCCGGGCTCCTTCGACCTGGTCCACGCTGACCACGGACACGTCGCCTCCGTGCCGGCCCTCGACCGCCACCGCCGGCAGCCCCGCGGGCAGGTCGGCGAGGGCCTGCGCCGCAGCGCGTTGCGGCGCGACCACGACCACGCCGTCCACGCCCTGCTCGGCCAGGTGGCCGATGGCCTCGTTGACCCCGGCCCGGTCGATGGTGCGCAGGCTCATGATGCTGACGAAGTAGCCGGCTGCCCTGGTGGCCTGTTCGATGCCGTAGACGGTGCTGGCCGGGCCGTACAGCGTGGTGTCGAAGCTGACCACCCCGAGCCGGTGCGAGCGCCGGGTGACCAGCGCCCGCGCGGTCAGGTTGCGGCGGTAGCCGAGGACGTCGATGGCGTGCAGGACACGCGCGCGCGTCTCCTCCCGGACCTTCGGATGGTCGTTGAGCACCCGCGAGACGGTCTGGTGCGACACGCCGGCGAGTTTGGCCACATCAGCCATGACCGGCAGGTGGCGCTCGGCAGGTGGCCCCAAGGCGTCCCCTTCCGGCGGAGGGTTGTGGGTGCTGAGAGCAGGGCGGATCGCTTCATGAGTGGGGAGCTCCTCGGCGTCGCACGGCTGTTAGCGTTAACATCGCGAGTGTGTTCGCGGCCGTGGTGGGCGACACGCTAGGTCGCCGCGCCGAAAGCTGTCAAGGATTGTTTTCGGGCAAAACTCGATTAACTTTCGTCAGCCTGCCGCCGGCGCGGTGCTCTCCCTGATGATCAGTTCGGTGCCGAGTTCCACGCGATGCCGGGCCGGGAACTCGCCTCGCGCCAGCTTGAGCAGCATCTCGGTGGCGGCGGAGGCCATCTCGGTGAGCGGCTGGCGGACCGTGGTCAGGGGCGGGTTCATCCACCGGACCGCGGGCAGGTCGTCGAAGCCCACCACGCTCACGTCGTCGGGGACGCGCAGGCCGAGCCGGTAGGCGGCGCGGTAGACGCCGGCGGCCTGGCCGTCGTTGCAGGTGAAGATGGCCGTCGGCGGGCAGGGCAGCCGCAGCAGCCGCTCGGCCTCGGCCAGGCCGCCCTCGACGAGGAAATCGCCCCGGCCGATCAGCTCCGGGTCGACCGGGACGCCGGCCATGTCGAGCGCGGTGCGGAATCCGTCCAGCCGGGCCCGGCTGGCGAGGGCGTAGTCGGGCCCGGCGATGGCGGCGATGCGCCGGTGCCCCAGGCCGAGCAGGTGGCGCGTCGCCATCAGCCCGCCGTTCCAGTTGCTCGCGCCCACCGAGGGAACCGCAGGAGCGGGATCGCCCCTCGGATCGAGCAGGACGAGGGGGATGCCGCGGGTCGCGAGCTGCTCGCGCTGCGCCTCGGTCAAGCTGGAGAACACCGAGATCACCCCGATGGGACGGCGGCTCAGCACGCCCTCGATCCAACCCTTGCCCGGGGTGTCGCGGTGCTGCAGCTGCGAGAGCACCACGGCCAGCCGGTGCTCGCGCGTCACCTGCTCGACCCCCTTGGCGATCTCGGTGGGATATTCGCCTTCCAGCGCGTGGAAGACCAGCTCGACCAGGGGTGCGCAGGCCGCGCGGCGCCGTTGCGGCCGGTAGCCGTGCTCGCGGATGAGCCGCTCGATGAGGGCGCGGGTCTCGGGCCCGACCTCGGCGCGGCCGTTGACGACCTTCGAGACCGTGGCGGTGGAGACTCGGGCCAGCTCCGCGAGCTGCGCGATGGTCAACGGCTGGGACTTGGTGGCGCCGTCGTCGGGCGAGCCATCGGCCGTGCTCATGGCGGACTTCTAACGATCAGTTTCGGCGCCACCTCGCTCACGTTTCGGTGTTCTTGCGAGCAAGTTCTTGACGAATTTCGGAGCCCGCACGTATGGTCCCGCATTAACGATCGTGACTATTTCCGAAAGTTTCTGAGCTGCGCGTATTTCCGAAGGAGCGCAGCACGACCCCCCGTCCATGGGCCGCACGGCTCAGGAAGAGATCACCTGTGAAGCTCCGTACAACCGCACCGATCGTGCTCGCCGCAGCGCTCGTCCTCACCGCCGCCGCCTGCGGAGGCAGCGGTGGATCGGCGCAGCCGTCAGGCGACGGCAAGTCGTTCGAGTTCTGGTCGTTCACCGGCATCAACCAGAAGAAGTCCGTCGAGGACTACCAGAAGGCCAACCCGGGCGTTGAGGTGAAGCTCACCGAAGTGGGCACCTCGGTGGAGACCGCACAGGCGCTGACCACGGCGCTGGCCGGGGGCAAGGTGCCCGACCTGGTGCTCATCCAGGGCGATGACCTGCCGAAGTTCGTCCAGCAGCCGCAGAACTTCCAGGACCTGCGGCAGTACGGCGCCGACAAGATCAAGGGCGACTACCTCGACTGGGTGATCAGCCAGTCCACGGCCAAGAGCGGCGAGATCATCGGCATCCCCACCGACGTGGGAGGCATGGCCGTGGCCTACCGGACCGACCTGTTCAAGGAGGCCGGGCTGCCCACCGACCGCGAGGAGGTGAGCAAGCTCTGGCCGACCTGGGACGCCTTCATCGAGACCGGCAAGAAGTACACCGCCGCCACCGGCAAGGCGTTCGTCGACAACGCCGCCACCAGCGTGTTCTACCAGGCCGTCAACCAGGGCCCGCAGAAGTACTACGACCCTTCGGGCAACGTCGTCTACGCCACCAGCCCGCAGGTCAGGACGGCCTTCGACCTGGCGATCAAGACCGTGCAGGCCGGGATCACCGCCAAGCAGGACTCCTTCGAGGAGGGCTGGAGCGTGGGGATGGGCAAGGGCGACTTCGCCGTGGTCTCCGCGCCGTCGTGGATGCTCGGCTCCATCCGTGACAACGCCCCCGGCACCAAGGGCAAGTGGGACATCGCCACGATCCCGGGCGGCTCCGGCAACTGGGGCGGCAGCTACCTGGCCATCCCCAAGGGCGCGGCCAACCCGAAGGCGGCCTGGGACTACATCTCCAAGACTCAGTCGCCGCAAGGCCAGCTCGACCACTTCGCCGACTCCGGCGCGCTGCCCACCACGCCGTCGGTCTACCAGGATCCCAAGCTCACCGGCCTGAAGGACCCGTTCTTCTCCGACGCGCCCACCGGGAAGATCTACACCGACTCGCTGCTCGGGCTCAAGCCGTTCCTCATCGGGCCGGACAGCTCCGCCATCGGCCAGGAGTTCCTGAACGCCATCACGAACGTCGAGCAGGGCAAGGGCGATCCCGCCAAGGCGTGGGACGCGGCGCTGGCCAACATCAAGACCGCGATCGGCAAGTGACGTGACCACGACGCTCAGCCCCTCGCGGGTCATGCCCGAGGCCGAGGCGCGGGTGCGGCAGAGCCTGGCCGAGCGGGTGGCCCCGTACGCCTACATCGCCCCGTTCTTCCTCCTCTTCGCGGTCTTCGGGCTCGTCCCGCTGCTGTTCACCTTCTACGTCGCGCTGTTCGACTGGAACCCGATCGGCGAGCACGTCTTCATCGGCTTCGACAACTTCACCCGGCTGCTCGGCGACACCCGCTTCTGGAACGCGGCCTGGAACACGATCAGCATCTGGCTGCTGTCCACCGTGCCGCAACTGCTGATCGCGCTGGTGCTGGCGCACCTGCTCAACCACGCCCGGCTCCGGCTGGCGGTGTTCTTCCGCATGTCGATGCTGGTGCCGTACATCACCTCGGTGGCGGCCACCACGATCGTCTTCGCCCAGATGTTCGACCGTGACTACGGCCTGCTCAACTGGCTGCTCGGACTCGCCGGCGTGGGGCCGATCGACTTCCTGCAGTCGGGGTGGGGGAGTCACGTGATGATCGCCGTGATGGTGACCTGGCGCTGGTTCGGCTACACCACCCTGCTCTACCTGGCCTCGCTGCAGGCCGTGCCCCGCACGATCTACGAGGCCGCCGCGGTGGACGGCGCCGGCGCGTGGAAGCAGTTCCGGCACATCTCCATCCCGTCGCTGCGCCCGGTCATCGTGTTCACCGTGGTCACCTCCACGATCGGCGGCCTGCAGATCTTCACCGAACCGCTGCTCGTCTCCCGTTCCGCGCCGCTGACCTGCGGGCCGGTGCGGCAGTGCCAGACGCTCACGCTCTTCCTGTACGAGCAGGGCTTCGGCCGGTTCCAGTTCGGCTACGGCGCGGCCATCGGCGTGGCGCTGTTCGTGCTGATCATCGCCATCGCGGCGCTCAACTACGTCCTGTCCGCCCGTATCCGCCCGGAGCGATGATGAAGAAGGCCGACCGGGTCCGCTGGTGGACCTACCTGCTGCTCGCGGTGGCCACGCTGGCCTGCGTGTTCCCGCTGTACTGGATGTTCGTGGTGGCCACGACCGACACGGCGACCGCCACCAGGCTGCCGCCGGAGGTCGTTCCCGGCGGGAACTTCTTCCATCTGGCCGGGCTGGTGTTCTCGACCGTGCCGTTCGTCCGCTCGATCGTCAACAGCCTCGTCGTGGCCGGCACGATCGGCGTGGGGCACGCCGTGTTGTGCTCGCTGGCCGGGTTCGCCTTCGCCAAGCTGCGCTTCCCCGGCCGCAACGCGCTGTTCCTCGTCGTCGTGCTGACCATGACCGTGCCGACCCAGCTCGCCGTCATCCCGCAATACATGATCATCTCGTCGCTGGGGTGGGTGGACACCCTGCAGGCGCTCATCGTGCCGGGGCTGGCCAGCGCGTTCGGCATCTTCTGGATGCGCCAGCACCTGGCCACCACGATCAGCGACGAGATCCTGCAGGCCGCCCGCATCGACGGGGCCGGCACCTGGCAGATCTACTGGCGGATCGCGTTCCCGCTGGTGCGGCCGGCCGCGTTCGTGCTGGGGCTGCTCGGGTTCGTCACCGCCTGGAACGACTTCCTGTGGCCGTTCATCGTGCTGAAGTCGCCCGAGATGTACACCGCGCAGATCGCCATCAAGGCGCTGCAGAACAGCTACACGGTGGACCTCGGCCTGGCCATGTCCGGCTCTTTCCTGGCCACCCTGCCGCTGATCGTGCTGTTCGTCTTCGTCGGCAGGCGCATGGTCGCCGGGATCATGGACGGCGCCTTCAAGGGCTGATCCCGCGCGCCCGTGAGCTGGATGCTCGTGCCCGCGGCACGTGATGTTAACGCTAACAATTGCCTTACTCTCGTTTCTGGAGCGTCGTCATGTCCAAGTTCAGCCACCTGTCCGCAGCCGGGTCGGGGGGAGTGGCAGCGGTGTTGTTGAGCACAGCCCTGGTGTCCACGGGAAGCGTGGCGGAGGCCGCCACGCCATGGACGCCGAAGCCCTCCTCCACCTCGACCGACCAGGGGGACGGCACGTACTCCGTGCCGCTCCTGCGCTCCGACGTGCCGGACGTCAGCGTGGAGCGGGTCC
This sequence comes from Nonomuraea sp. GTA35, assembly GCF_041950525.1. Lineage (NCBI taxonomy): Bacteria > Bacillati > Actinomycetota > Actinomycetes > Streptosporangiales > Streptosporangiaceae > Nonomuraea > Nonomuraea sp. GTA35. Next base: position 10,561 of record NZ_JBGNUV010000008.1, read on the forward strand.
CGGCCGCCGAGAACGGCGAGGGCAGGGACGTCTACTACATGATCAGCACGACGATGCACCTCAGCCCGGGTGCGCCGATCATGAAGTCCTACGACCTGGTGAACTGGGAGATCGTCAACTACGTCTTCGACCGCGCGAGCATCGGCGACGCCTTCTCGCTGCGCAACGGCCAGTCGTCGTACGGCCAGGGCCAGTGGGCGTCCTCCCTGCGCCATCACGACGGCGTGTTCTACGTCGTCTTCAACACCAACAACCTCGGCGGCGCCTACGTCTACCGCACCGACGACATCGAGAACGGCGCCTGGCAGCGAACGGCGCTCGGCCGGAGTCTGCACGACCCGTCGCTCTTCTTCGACACCGACGGCACGCCGTACATCTTCTACGGCTCCGGAGGCACGAGCGCCGTCCGCCTCGACGCCGGCCTGACCGCCATCGAGCAGGACCACCCGAACATCTTCCGGGCGAGCGACTACGCCGGCAGGCCCTTCATCGGCGGCCTGTTCGAGGGCGCCCAGTTCTACCACATCGACGGTTACTACTACGCGGTCATCATCACCTGGCCGCCGGGGCAGGGCCGCCAGGTCGTCATGCTCCGCTCGAAGGAGCTGCTGGGCCGCTACACGTCGGCGGGCGGGGTGAACACCTACGAGGCGCGCGGGGTGCTCAACTCCAACGGCTTCGCTCAGGGCAGCCTCGTCCCCATCGCGCGTGAGGGCGGCCGGACGGACTGGTACGGCATGTTCTTCCGCGACACGTTCCCGATCGGCCGCATCCCGGCGCTCATCCCCGCCACCTGGCAGGACGGCTGGCCGACCTTCGGCGACAACGGGGCCGTGCCGGTGGACGGCCTGCTCCGCAAGCCGATCAGGCTCAGCCAGGCGGAGGAGACGCTCGAACGCCAGAAGAGCATCGTCGCCTCGGACGACTTCGCCAACGACGCCCCGCACAAGGCGTACATGGACGAGAAGTGGACGATCCCCGAGCCGCCCGACGTGGACGAGACGCTCATCGGCGTCGAACTCCTGGACAACCCGGGCTTCGAAGCCGAGACGGTCGCACCGTGGGGCGCGCAGTACGGCGCCACCCTCGGCCGGGACACCACCGATCCCGCCGCGGGCGGTTCGGCGCTGAAGGTGAGCGGCCGCACGCTCAACGGCTCCGGCCCGAACCAGTTCCTGGCCGGGAAGATGCAGCGCGGCGTGACCTACACCGTGTCAGCGAAGATCAAGTACACCTCCGGCCCGGCCGGCGTGCGGTTCAACCTCGTCGCCGACTGGGGCGCGGGTGTCCAGGTGATGGCCTCGAAGGAGGTCCCGTCCGGCCAGTGGACGACGGTGTCCGGCCAGTACACCGTGCCGGAGACGGCGCACCCGGAGGCGTTCAGGTTCGCGGTGGAGACGCCGTGGGGCAGCCCGCAGCCGCCGTCATCCACCGTGGAGTACCTGATCGACGACGTGTCGATCGTCGGGCAGCCGGTGACGGCGGAGTACCCGGCGCAGGAGGAGCTCGCTGCCAACGGCTCCCGGCTCGACCCGGTGTGGCAGTGGAACCACGCCCCCGACAACCGCTACTGGTCGCTCACCGCCCGGGACGGATGGCTGCGGCTGACCAACGGCAGGGTCGTCACCGGCGCGTACCGCCACACCAAGCTCGCCGACCGGCCCGAGCTGGCCTGGTTCGAGGAGGCCCGCAACACGCTGTCGCAGCGCACGTTCGGGCCGCGGCAGTCCGTCGAGACAAAGATGGACATCTCCGGCATGAAGGATGGCGATGTCGCGGGCCTGGCCGCCTACAACCGCGGCTTCTCCTACATCGCGGTCAGGCGCGCGGGCGGCGTCAGCACGCTCGGCGTCGTCAACCGCGTGCAGCCGTTCGCGGCCGACCTCGACCAGGCCGCCCTCGAGAGCTTCCTGCCGGGCACGACCGTGGCTCTGGAAGACGTGACGGAGGTGCACGTGAAGGCGGACCTCGACTTCGCCTCACCGCCCGGACAGTTGTGGACCACGTTCTCCTACAGCCTCGACGGTCTCCACTGGACCCGGCTCGGCGGACGCGTCGGCCCGCAGAGCCTCGACGGCAGCCTCGCGCACTTCATGGGCCACCGCGTCGGCCTGTTCAGCTACGCCACCCAGGAGCGGGGCGGGCACGTCGACTTCGACCACTACCTGCTCAGCGACACGCTGACCGCGCAGGACCGCCCGCTCGACACGACCGGCCTCGACGCGGCCATCGCCCATGCCGGCACTCTCGACAAGCGCGACTACCCGAAGGACGCCTGGGCGGCGATGCGCGCCGCGCTCGCCGCCGCGAAGGCCGCGCGGGCCGGCGCCTTCGGCACCCAGAACCAGATCGACGCGCCGGAACGCGCGCTCAGCCGGCAGCTCGCCCGGCTCGGCACGCTCAAGGCCGCCGCGCCGTCGCTCGAGGTGTCCGCCCAGGCGGAGGCCCGCTGCACGGGCGGCAAGGTGACCTTGACGGTTCGCGTGACGAACAACGAGCGGACCCACGTGTCGGCGTGGGCGAGCTCGCCCTACGGGACGAAGCCGCTCGGGACGATCCCGGCCGGCGAGCAGAAGTCCCGGTCGTTCCCGGCCCGGGCGGCGAGCGTGCCGGCCGGCGAGGTGACGGTGACCGTGACCGCGCGCGTGCCCGGCAAGCCGGTGCGGGCGTCGCTGGTCGCGCCGTACGCCGCCCGCTCCTGCCGTTGACTCCTCTCCTCTGACGGGGGGCGGCCCGGTGGTCCGGGCCGCCCCTGACCATCAGCGCTGCAGTGTCAGCAGGCCCGGCCGGTAGGGCAGGAGGCCGTAGTCACCGCCGGAGTTGGGGCTGCGTCCCTGGTAGAGGAGCTGCAGGTTGCAGGGGTCGACAGTCATGGTCTGGTCGGCGCTGGTGCGGATCAGTTCACCGTGGCTGATGTCGTTGGTCCAGGTGGCGCCGCTGTTGGCCTTGCCGGCGAAGGGGTTGCCCTCGGTGGCGGCCTGAGGAGTCCACGAGCCGTTGAGGCTGGTGGCGGTGAACGAGCGGAAGTAGCGGCCCTGGGAGCCGATCGCTTCGACGATCATGAGGTACTTGTTCTGGCCCTGGAGCTTGTAGACCTGGACGGCTTCGAACAGGTTGTTCGTGGTGTCGCTCATGATCACTGTGGAGTTGCTGCCGAAGCTGCCGGGGAAGTTGCCGATGGGCATGCTGGCCCGGTAGATCTTGCCGTTGTCGCCGGCGAAGAACAGGTACATGTTGGTGCCGTCACCGATGAGGGTCTGGTCGATGGGGCCTGTGCCGGAGCCGGAGATGCTGCCGGAGAAGAGCACCTGCTGCGCGGACCAGCCGTTGGGGTTGGTGGGGTCGCTGGAGGTGCGGTAGGAGAAGGCGGTGCCGCCCCACTGGTAGGCGAGCACCCAGATGTTCTTGGGTGCGAAGTAGAACAGCGTGGGCGCGACAGTGGAGTTCGACATCGTGTTCTGGCTGGCCGTGGCCATTTCGGACCAGTTGGTGAAGAGGCTGAAGTTCATCGAGCCCCACCTCGTGCCCGTGTCGTGCGTGGTGGCGTAGACGAGGTGCCGGCCGTTGTAGGGGGCGACGGTGAAGTCCTTGAGGGAGACCCAGCCCGCCTTGGGGGTGGCGAGGGGGCCTGTCGAGGTCCAGCGGTAGGTGGAGGGAAGATCGCACTCGCCGGGGTTGCCGCCGCCGTCCACGCGGACGAGCTGCCACTGCTGGTTGTTGCCGCCCCAGTCGTCGTACTGGACGATGTTGGCGCCGTCGGCGGTGGAGGCGCCCTGGACCTCCAGGGCCTTGTTGCTGTGCCGGGAGATGAACCGCACGTGGCCGTCCGAGCTGTCGGCCAGCCGCCACTGCTGGTTGGTGCCGTTGGTGTCGCTCCACTGCACGATCGCGCCGCCGTTGGCGGTGGAGAAGTTGTGCACGTCGAGTACCTTGCCGGAGTGGCGCGACTTGATGCGGTAGTAGCCGCCGCCGGAGTCGACGAACTGCCACTGCTGCTGGTTCTGGTTGTTCCTGGCCCACTGGGTGATGCGGGCGCCGTCGCTGGTGGCGAGGTTGTAGACGTCCAGGGCCTTGCCGCTGTTGCGGTTGACCAGGACGTACCAGGCGTTGGTGTCGACGGTGGCAGCGTTGGCGGGCTGGGTCTGCAGGGCGATGAACAGGCTCGCCAGTAAGGTGGCCACCGTCGCGAGGACGGACAGGGGTTTGAATGTCACGTCTGTTCCTTTCTGTCAGGGGGTGGTGAGGTCGAAGCGGCGTACGGTGACCGCGCCGCCGAGGGACTGGGTGGCGTAGTTGAAGATCCCGAAGCGGTAGCCCATGAAGAACTGCCAGGCGTTGTTCAACGTGAAGGCCGGGCCGAGACTCACGAACGTGCTGCCGTCGGTGCTGTAGGAGAAGCGGGCCTGCCTGCCGGACCCCGGCCGGATGTCGGCGTTGACCCGCAACCAGATCCGGCCGCCCGAGACGGCCGCGCTCGCCGCCTCGGTGCCGGTGCCGGTGGTCTGCCACGAGCTGTTCATGGTCAGGCCGTTCGTCATCACGACCCGGTTGACGCCGTTGTCACGCTTGACGCCGATCCAGGCCGACTGGTCGCGCAGCATGGCCAGCCCGGCGCGGTCGCCGTTGCTCATCTGCGAATAGTCGAGTTCGATCGTCGCCGTGGACGACGGGCCCTGGATGCGGTGGGTCAGCGTGTTGCGGGCGTTGTAGAGGTCGCCGGTGACGGTCGCGGTCTGCAGTCGCAGGCCGTTGCCGGTGGAGAAGCGGCTGGTGTCGGGGTTGTGGTTCCACTCCCAGCGGTGGCCGAGGCTGCCCGAGGTGAAGGTGTCGGGGCCGATCATGGACGCCACGGTGCGGCTGGTCTGGATGTTCGGCTTCGGGTAGGTGACCCCCCAGCCGCCGTTGACGGTCTGCACGGTCGGCCAGTCGCCGCTCCAGGTGATCGGCGCGAGCGCCGGGACCCGGCCGCCGGGGTAGGCGTCGACGAACGACATGTAGTACCAGTCGCCGTTCTGCGTCTGGACGAGCCCGCCCTGGTGGGGGACGCCGCCGCCGGAGATGGGGCCGGGCATGTCGAGCAGGACCTGGCGCATCTCGTACGGGCCCCACGGCGAGGTGGAGCGGAGCACGTACTGGCCGTTGGCGGGGCGGGTCAGCCAGATGTAGTAGTAGCCGTTCCGCTTGTAGAAGCGGGCGCCCTCCAGGGTGCCGACGCTGCTCGGGGTCTGGAACACCTGCTGGGCGCGCACCTGGCTGAGCCCGTCGGCCGAGAGCTGGGCGACGCTGATGGTGCCGTTGCCGTAGGCGACGTACATGGTGTCGTCGGTGTCGATCAGCAGGCCGGCGTCGTAGTAGCAGTTGTTGATCTGCGAGCGCTTGGTCCACGTGCCGTCCACGGCGGAGGCGGTGTAGACGTAGGTCCGGTTGAACTCGACGCAGCCGATCCAGTAGTAGGTGTTGTTGCTGGGCCGGTGGTTCAGGGTCGAGGCCCAGATGCCCTTCACGTACGCCCGGCCGCCGTTGAGGTCGTAGGCGCCCGAGCCGAAGTCGAGCCTGGGAACCGAGTGGCCGGCGTACTCCCAGTCCACGAGGTTGTAGGAGCGCAGGATCGGCGCGCCCGGAGAGTAGTGCATGGTCGAGGCCGAGTAGTAGTAGGCGTCGCCGACCCGGATGATGTCGCCGTCGGCGAAGTCCTGCCAGACGACCGGGTTGGTGTAGCCGCTGCCGCCGCCGTCCACGCGGACGAGCTGCCATTGCTGGTTGTTGCCGCCCCAGTCGTCGTACTGGACGATGTTGGCGCCGTCGGCGGTGGCGGCGCCCTGCACTTCGAGGGCCTTGTTGCTGTGGCGGGAGATGAACCGCACGTGGCCGTCCGGGCTGTCGGCCAGCCGCCACTGCTGGTTGGTGCCGTTGCCGTCGGCCCACTGCACGATCGCGCCGCCGTTGGCGGTGGAGAAGTTGTAGACGTCCAGGACCTTGCCGGAGTGGCGGGACTTGATGCGGTAGTAGCCGCCGCCGGAGTCGACGAACTGCCACTGCTGCTGGTTGCCGTTGTTACGGGTCCACTGGGTGATGCGGCCGCCGTCGGCGGTGGACAGGTTGTAGACGTCCAGCGCCTTGCCGCTGTTGCGGTTGACCAGGACGTACCAGGCGTTCGTGTCGACCGTCGCGGCCGACGCCGTGGGCGTGAGGAACACGCCCACGAGAAGCAGGGACGACAGAACCGCGAGCAGGCGCCTCACAGGAACCTCCAGAGGTTGTTGTTCGTGCCGTTGTCGTCGGCGAGCACGACCTGCGCGCCCTGCGACACGCCGGCCAGGCCGAGGACCCGGCCGCCGCCGGCGCACTGGATGCGGAAGGCGGCACCCGACCCGTAACGCAGCCGCCAGCGGTGGTCGGCGGTGCCGTTGTCGGCCCACTGCACGACGCGCGACCCGGCAGCGGTGCCCATGTTCTCCACGCCCAGCACCTTCTGGCTGTGGGAGTTGCGCAGCCGCAGGTAGCCGCCCGTGTCGACGATCGCCGTCCACAGGTGGTCGGCGGTGCCGGTGTCGCCCCACTGCACGACGAGCGCGCCGTCGGCCGTGGACATGCCGGTGACGCCGAGCACCATCCCGGTGCCGACGTTCTGGAGGCGCCGCGCGCCGTTCGGCACGAACCGCCACTGGTTGTCCGGGCGGCCGTTGTCGGAGTCCTGGACGACCTGGGCGCCGTTGGCCGTCGAGCCGTTCTGGATGCCGAGCAGCTTGGAGCTGTGCACGTTGCGGATCTTGACGGAGCCGTCCCCGGCGTCGGTGACCGTCCAGCGGTGGTCGGCGGTGCCGGTGTCGCCCCACTGGAGCACCCGGGCGTTGTCGGCGGTCGACATGTTCTCGACCCCGAGCACCTTGCCGCTGTGCACGTTGCGGAAGCGCAGGGCGCCGCCGTCGGTGACCGGGACCCAGTCGTGGTCGGCGGTGCCGTTGTCGGTCCACTGCAGGGCCAGGCCGCCGTCGGCGGTGGACATGTTCTGGATGCCGAGGGCCAGCCCGCTGGCCGCGTTGACCAGCCGGAAGCTCGCCGTGCCGGTGCCGCCACCGGTGTTCCAGTAGACGACGTAGTTGTGGTCGTGGGCGTCGTAGAACGGCGCCAGCCGCACCTGCGCCCCGTTGGCCGTGGCCGTGAAGGCCAGCGAGGAGGTGCTGGTCCGGGCGATCGAGGAAGGGGTGAGGGTGGGGGCCGACGAGAGGGCGGTGTTGCCGTAGTCGCCCGACAGCACGACAGGGCCGTAGGTGACGGCCTGCACGCCGGGGTTGTCGTTGGCGGCCTTCATGACCACCCGCATGGGCAGCCGCACGGTCACGGTGTCGCCCGGCGCCCACGTCCGGGTGAGGTCGGCGTAGGTGCCCGGCGTGGCGGCGATGTCCTGCTGGGCTCCGTTGACGCTGATCGTCGCGCCCTGGGTCCAGGCCGGGATGCGGATGCGCATCGTCCACGATCCGCCCACGTTGCCGGTGACCTGTAAGGACGTGGTGTCGCCGACCGGGTAGGAGGTGGACTGGGTGACGGTGATGCCGCGCTGGCTCCAGTCGAGCGTGGAGGGCACGAACAGGTTCACGAACAGCGTGGTGCCGTTGTGGAAGTAGATCGAGTCCATCAGCTTGGTGTTGGTCTCGATCCCGGTGCCCTGGCAGCACCAGAAGGAGTTGTAGTCCGTGCTCCAGGTGCCTCCGCCCCAGGCCGGGCCGACGCCCCGCCGCCCGCCCGGGTTGAGCGGGGTGAAGTAGGTGACGTGCCCGCGGGCGTCGGCCGGGTTCTGCTGCCCGATCAGGTGGTTGAGCAGCGCGTTCTCGTAGTAGTCGAAGTAGTCGGCCCGCGACGGCGACAGCAGCCACAGCTCCCGGGTCAGCTTGAGCATGTTGTAGGTGTTGCAGGCTTCGCCGGTGTCCCTGGTCAGGTGGGCGGCGATCGCGTCGGGGGCGCGGAAGTGCTCGGCCTGGCTGTTGGAGCCGTTCACGTACGTGTGCGCGCCGACGGTGATGGACCAGGCGTTGGCGGCGATGTCGCGGTAGCGGGTCGTGCCCGTCGCCTTGTACTCCCGGGCCGCCCCGATCCACTTGGGCACCTGCGTGTTGGCGTGCAACCCGTTGAGCCGGTCCTGGCCCGCGGCCAGCGGGTCGAACACGGCCGCGTGGTCGAACCTGCGGGCCGTGGCCAGCCAGCGGGCGTCGCCCGTCATCTGGTACAGGTCCGTCAGCACGGCGTTCATGCCGCCGAACTCGGTGCCGAGCATGGCCTGCATCTGGCTGGAGCTGAGCCGCGACGTGCGGGTGTCCACCCATCCGGCCAGGGCCAGCAGCACGGCCCTGGCCTGGGTGTTGCCGATCAGCCGCCAGACGTCCAGCAACCCGGCCAGGGTCTTGTGGATGCAGTAGTACGGCACGTTGCCGTTGCTCAGGGTGCGGTTCTCCACGGCCGTGATGTCCGACTCGGGGAAACCGGACAGGTAACCGCTGGTGAATCCGGCGGCGCCGTTGTTCGCCTGGCACCTGGCCAGCTCGGCCACCATGTAGGCGGCCTTGTCGCGGCAGGTGGTGTCGCCGAGTACGGCGTAGGCCTGCGCCCACGCCGTCAGGAAGTGGCCCTGCATGTGGGACCGGAACGGGAAGCTGGGTGCGTCCCAGCCGCCGTTGGCCGCCGCGCCGCCGGTGGAGAGCCGGTGGTTGGCCCGGAAGACGTAGAGGAGCCGGTCGACGTCGACGAAGCGCAGGTAGCTGAGGGTGCGGTTCTGGTTGTCCAGCAGGCGACCGGAGGTCAGCCGGACCTGGCCGAGATCGAACTCGTAGGCCGAGACGCCGATGTCGGATCTGGCCCAGGGGAGTGCGGCCAGCGCGGGGGACGCGCCGGCCACCTGGCCGGCGACCGAGAGCGCGGCGGTCGCGCCCGCGGCCTGCAAGAGCTGACGACGGCTCAAGGACATGCGGAACTCCTTGGGGATGGGGGGTGGTGACCGGCCGCCGCCGGTCACGAGTTCACCGGGTCTGGTCTCCGGCTCGCCGGTCAGGGCGGCCGGGGAGGAGACGCCGCCAGTGTGCGTGTTAGCGTTAACATCCCGTCGGTCGGGCCGGGAGGCCTTCCGCGGACTGCCCAGCAGGGCCGAACAGAGCGGGTGCCGGTCGCGACGAGTGTGCCGTCGCCGGGGATGAGAGGGGACATCCTGGGCTCCTTCACTGGATCGCGGACGGGGCCATCCAACTTGTTAGCGCTAACAACCAATCATGCAGAGCTGTGTGGCCCACTCCGTTGGGCGCGCTGTGGCGGAGTACATCCGACGGTCCGGTCCGGCGTCAACGAGGGGCACCCCTCGCCGGCTCGGACGTTGCCGTCGGAACGCCTCCCCGCCTGGAGTTTCGTCTCCACGGAGATCACGCCGCACTGCTCGTGCTTGTGAAAGTTTCACAGAAGTTACCAGATGGCAATGGGGTAATTTGCGACGGATGAGGGGTTAAGTTTCTGTCCGAGCATGGTTGACGGGCCGCAGTCAGGGCTTTACCTTCCTGCAGAGATCCGCGGTCCGTGACGCGGCGGAGAACACCCACCGAACGCGTCTGTGCTCACCCCGACAGAACGAGACGACGACGTTCACGAGCACCTTCCGCTGCCCGGAGACCAGTGCGTGGTCAGTGGCCCGGCGGAAGCGCTCCCGACGAAGCGTGCCGGTACCGGCGCATCCGTACCGGCCGGCTGACGGACGGACCACAACACCCTGCAGGGGAGCGAGAGTCGAGATGGCTGATTTATCGCGAAGGCAAGCGATCAGGTTCGGCGCGGCGGGGGCCGGAGCCGCGATGTTGCCGCTGGGATGGACGGCCGCCGCCCGGGCCGCCTCGGCGCCTCCCCGGGAGGTGAGCGCCGCGAACGATCTGGCCCTGTGGTACGACGAGAGCGCCGGCACCGACTGGCTGCGAGCGCTCCCGATCGGCAACGGCCGCCTGGGCGCCATGGTGTTCGGCAACGTCGACACCGAGCGGTTGCAGCTCAACGAGGACACCGTCTGGGCCGGCGGACCGTACGACCAGAGCAACCCCGCAGGGGCGGCGGCGCTGGGCCAGATCCGGCAACTGGTCTTCCAGAACCAGTGGGGCCAAGCCCAGACCCTGATCGACCGGAACCTGCGCGGAAGCCCGGTGGGACAGCTGGCCTACCAGACCGTCGGGGACCTGCGGCTCGGCTTCGGCAGCGCCGCCGGGGTCGCGGAGTACAACCGCCACCTCGATCTGACCACCGCCACCACGGTCGTGTCCTACACGCAGAACGGCGTCCGGTACCGGCGCGAGGTGTTCGCGAGCGCGCCCGACCAGGTGATCGCCATCCGCCTGACCGCCGACAGGCCGGGCTCGATCACGTTCTCCGCGACGTTCGGCAGCCCGCAGCGGACGACCCGCTCCAGCCCCGACGCAACCACGGTCGCGCTCGACGGCATCTCGGGCGACATGGAAGGAGTGGCCGGGTCCGTCCGGTTCCTGGCACTGGCCCGGGCCGTCGCCGACGGCGGCAGCGTCAGCAGCTCCGGCGGCACCCTGCAGGTCAGGGCCGCCAACAGCGTGACGGTGCTGGTCTCCATCGGCTCCAGTTACCGCAACTTCCGCGACGTCGGCGGCGACTACCAGGGCATCGCGCGACGCCATCTCGACGCCGCCACCGGCAGGAGCCACGACGACCTGCGCGCCCGGCACGTCGCCGACTACCAGCGGCTCTTCGGGCGCACGACGCTCGACCTCGGCCGCACCGCGGCGGCCGACCAGCCCACCGACGTGCGGATCGCTCAGCACGCGAACACCGACGACCCGCAGTTCTCCGCGCTGCTGTTCCAGTACGGCCGGTACCTGCTGATCTCCTCCTCTCGGCCGGGCACCCAGCCGGCCAACCTGCAAGGCATCTGGAACGATTCGCTCGCGCCGGCCTGGGACTCCAAATACACCATCAACGCGAATCTGCCGATGAACTACTGGCCGGCCGACACGACGAACCTGTCCGAGTGCTACGAGCCGGTGTTCGCGATGATCGACGAGCTCGCGGTCAGCGGCGCCCGGACGGCACGCGTCCAGTACAACGCCGGCGGGTGGGTGACCCATCACAACACCGACGCGTGGCGGGGGACGTCGGTCGTGGACGGCGCGTTCTGGGGCATGTGGCAGACCGGTGGCGCCTGGCTGGCCACCCTCGTCTGGGACCACTACAGCTTCACCGGCGACCTGGAGTTCCTCCGGCGGCACTACCCCGCGATGAAGGGCGCCGCGCAGTTCTTCCTCGAGACCCTCGTACCGGAACCGACCCTCGGCTATCTGGTCACCAACCCGTCGAACTCTCCGGAACTCGCCCACCACGCGGATGCCAGCGTCTGCGCCGGCCCCACCATGGACAACCAGATCCTGCGGGACCTGTTCAACGGCTGCGCCCAGGCTTCCCAGGCGCTCGGCGTCGACGCCGACTTCCGGGCGCGGGTCCTGGCCGCCCGGGACCGGCTCCCGCCGATGAAGATCGGCTCGCGCGGCAACATCCAGGAGTGGCTGTACGACTGGGTCGAGACCGAGCCCAGCCATCGGCACATCTCCCACCTCTACGGCCTGCACCCCAGCAACCAGATCAGCAAGCGGGGCACCCCGGCGCTCTACACCGCCGCGCGGCGCACCCTGGAACTACGCGGTGACGACGGGACCGGCTGGTCACTCGCCTGGAAGATCAACTACTGGGCGCGGATGGAGGAAGGCAGCCGGGCGCACGCGCTGCTCCGCCTCCTGGTGACGACGGCCCGCCTGGCGCCGAACATGTTCGATCTGCACCCGCCGTTCCAGATCGACGGCAACTTCGGCGCGACGTCCGGCATCGCCGAGATGTTGCTGCAGAGCCACAACGGCGAGCTGCACGTGCTGCCGGCACTGCCGCCGGCCTGGCCGAACGGCAAGGTGCAGGGCCTTCGGGGACGCGGCGGCCACACCGTGGACGCGACGTGGAGCTCCGGCGGGGCCACCGAGATCCTCATCAGGTTCGACCGTGACGGGACAGTCAACGTGCGCAGCCGGATGTTCGCCGGAACCTACCAGGTGGTCGACACCACGACCGGCGATACGGTCACCGTCGCCGAACCAGAGGACGACGTCATCAGGCTGACCGGCCAAGCCGGTCGTACGTACCGCATGACCGGGTCCGGCCCCGCGCCGGCGAGCTACGTGCGGATCGCCAACGCGACCACCGGCCTGGTGCTGGACAGCGGCGGGAACGTCGCCTCCGGGTCGAACCTCAAGCAGTGGAACTGGGACGGCAGCACCAACCTGCAGTGGCAGCTCGTGGACCTGGGCGGCGGCTGGTACCGCATCGTCAACCGCACCAACGCCATGGTCATCGACAGCTGGGGCAACACCGCCAACGGCGCCAACGCCCGGCAGTCGGCCTGGAACGGCGGCGCCAACCAGCAGTGGCGCCTCAACAGCACGGGCAACGGCCGCCACCAGATCATCAATCGGGGCACCGGCACCGCCCTGGACGGCATGGGCAGCGGCACCGCCGGCTCCACCGTCGCCTTGTGGACGCCGAACAGCAGCACCAACAACCAATGGACGATCACCGGCGTGTGACCGCCGGGCCGCCCGACCCGCTCGGCGGGCGGCGGCATGGCCGCACGGCGACCACGACCGGTGACCGGGCTCCTGTCGCTGAGCCCGGTCACCGGCCGCGCCGATTCCGTCCTGGCGCTGTGAGGCTACGCGGGGTTGTAGGTCCACTTCTGGTTGCTGCCGCCCCAGCAGCTGTAGAGCTGCAGCCCCGTGCCGTTGCCGGTGCCGCCGCCGACGGCGTCGAGGCACAGCCCGGACTGCACGCCCACGATCGTGCCGTCGGAGTTGACGCGCCACTTCTGGTTGTCGCCACCCCAGCAGGAGTAGATCTGGACCTTGGCGCCGTTGCCTGTGCCCCCGGCGTCCAGGCACTTGTTGCCGTACACCCTCAGCTCCCCGGCCGAGGTCTGGGCCCACTGCTGGTTGGACTGGCCGTTGCAGTCCCACAGCTGCACCCCGGTGCCGTCGGCGGTGCCGGCGTTGGGCACGTCCACGCAGCGGTCGGCGGCCGTGCTCCTGATCTGGCCCTCGTCGCCGCCGGGCGTCGGTGTCGTGGTGCCGCCGTTGAGCGCGTTGAGCACCGCGGTGTAGGCGGGCTTCTTGTTGCCGTTGCCGTCGAAGAGCAGCGGGGCGGCGCCTGCGCCGAGCCAGGAGTCGCTGTCACGAACGCCCCAGACCGTGATGCCGGTACAGCGCGGCACCGCCAGGCAGTCGTTGACGACGTTGGCGTACGTGGTGGCCGAGCCGCCCTGGATGTCCAGCTCGGTGATCTGCACGTCGACCCCCAGCGCGGCGAAGCTCTGGATGGTCGTGCGGTAGTTGCTGTTGTAGGGGCTGTTGCTGTTGAAGTGCGACTGCAGGCCCACGCAGTCGATCGGCACGCCGCGGGCCTTGAAGTCCCTGACCATGTTGTAGACGCCCTGCGTCTTGGCCCAGCTCCAGTTGTCGATGTTGTAGTCGTTGTAGCACAGCTTGGCGGCCGGGTCGGCGGCGCGCGCGGTGCGGAAGGCCACCTCGATCCAGTCGTTGCCGGTGCGCTGGAGGTTGGAGTCACGCCGGCCGCCGGAGTTGCCGTCGGCGTAGGCCTCGTTGACCACGTCCCAGGCGTAGATCTTGCCCTTGTAGTGGCCCATGACGCCGTTGATGTGGTTGATCATCGCCTGGCGCAGGGAGCTGCCCGACAGCTGCTGCATCCAGCCCGGCTGCTGGGAGTGCCAGGCCAGGGTGTGCCCGCGCACCCGCTTGCCGTTCTGCACCGCCCAGTTGTAGACCCGGTCCCCGGCCGTGAAGTTGAACTGCCCCCGGTTGGGCTCGGTGGCGTCGATCTTCATCTCGTTCTCGGCCGTGATCATGTCGAACTCGCGGTTGGCGATCGTCGTGTAGGCGGAGTCGCCGAGCCTGCCCGAGGCGATGGCGGTGCCGAAGTAGCGGCCGCTCTGCGCGGCCGCCGCGCCGAGGGTGCTCGCCGCGGCATCGGCCGGAATCGCCGTCGCCAGTGCCGTGACCAGGCCGAGTGCGCCGAGCGCGCCGGCGATCAGCGTCCGGCGGTGTCCGCCGAGCGGCCGTCGGGCGGTAGGTGGGGACATGGCGTTGACACGCATGCTTGAGCCTCCGTATGCGAATCAGGGGGAAGGGTTCGTGCGGGACACCCCCGGGGGACCGGCGCCGCGCCCCGGCGGGGCGCACACCACAGGCGTGGGGACGGCGGTCTCCCTGCTGAGCACCACCGAGCCGGTAGGGGAGATCACCTCGGGCACTCAGTGTGGGAATGTCGCCGAAAATTGTCAAGGATGTAGTGAAAACTTTCGGGAGCGCCAGGCGCTGGTCGTCCCCATTGTGCTGGCTCAAGGTGCGACTTGCTGCACTTGAAACTTTCGGCCGGTGTCGGCGGGCAGGGCTGTGGTGAAAGTTTCACGGCGAGGCTCTCGCTGGTCGGCTGCGGCAAGAGCCGAAAATCCGAGGTGAGCGCGCCCCGCCGCCGCCTCCTTTGGCCGGCTGCAAGCTAAGGCACTCTTGACAGTACCTTTCTGCCTCATATTTGCTCCGTCCCGCCACCACCTCCACACCGGCCCGGGGATATCTCGTCCAGCCAGCGCCATTGTTAGCGCTAACAGCGGAGAGGCGGAACAATGAAGCGAAGCGAATCGCAGCGAAGGCACGCGGGCGCCGGAGCCGCCCTGGCGGCCCTGATCACGGCGGTGGTCACCGCGCTGTCCCTGTTCCTCACGGCCGCGCCGCAGGCGTCGGCGGCGGTCCTGACCGAGGTGACGAACTTCGGGGCCAACCCCGGCGGCCTGCGGATGTACCTCTACGTCCCCGACAGGCTGGCGTCCCAGCCGGGCGTCCTTGTGGCGATGCACGGCTGCAACGGCTGGGCGCCGGGCTTCCACCAGGGAACCGAGTTCGCCTCGCTGGCCGACCGGCACGGATTCATCGTCATCTACCCGCAGGCGAACAAAAGCGCCAACGGCATGTCGAACTGCTTCGACGTGTGGTCGAACGAAGCCCTGCGCCACGGCGGCGGCAGCGACCCGGTGTCGATCGTCTCCATGGCGAACCACGTGCTGCAACGCTACAACGGCGACCCGCAGCGGGTCTTCGCCACCGGCTTCTCCTCCGGCGCGATGGAGACCCTCAACCTGCTCGCCACGTACCCGGACGTGTTCAAGGCCGGCGCGCCGTTCGCGGGCGTCCCCTACGGTTGCCTCGGGCCCGCCGGGTGCGGCGACAAGACGCCGCAGCAGTGGGGCGACCTGGCGAGGAACGCCTACCCCGGCTACACCGGGCCCCGGCCGCGCGTGATGGCCTGGCACGGCACCGCCGACTCCGTGCTGCCCTACACGATGCTGCAGGAAGAGGTCGACCAGTGGACGAACGTCCACGGGCTGAGCCAGACCCCCACCTCCACGGACAGCCCGCAATCCGGGTGGACCCGGCGGGTGTTCGGTTCCGGGCAGGTCGAGGCGTACACCATCACCGGAGCCGGTCATGATCTGCCGCGGCCGGGGATGGCCGCGCACGCCATCCGCTTCTTCGGCCTGGACGGCGGCTCGTCCACCACGACGCCGACTCCACCGCCCGCCGGCCAGATCAAGGGGGCCGGCTCCGGGCGCTGCCTGGACGTGCCCGGCGCCGCCACCGCCGACGGCACCGCGGTGCAGCTGTGGGACTGCAACGGAGGCGGCAACCAGCAGTGGGCCGCCACCTCGGCCGGCGAGCTCCGGGTCTACGGCAACAAATGCCTCGACGCGGCCGGCACCGGCAACGGCGCCGGCATCCAGATCTACTCCTGCCACGGCGGCAACAACCAGAAATGGCGGCTGAACGCCGACGGCACCATCACCGGCGTGCAGTCCGGGCTGTGCCTGGACGCCGTGGGCCAGGGCACCGCCAACGGCACCCGGCTCCAGCTCTACTCCTGCCACGGCGGCGCCAACCAGCGCTGGACCCGCACCTGACACGCCGCTAAGGATCCTGAAAGGTGATCATGAAAGTTCGGTTCGGTGCCTCACCCGGGCGCGGGGGGCTTGTGATCATGATGCTGCTCTGTGTCATGACGATGATCCCGGGCACGGCCAGGGCGGACAACCCGATAGTCCAGACGATATACACCGCGGACCCCGCTCCACTGGTGCACAACGGCCGGGTCTACCTCTACACGGGACACGACGAGGACGGCTCGACGTACTTCACCATGAAGGAGTGGCGGGTCTGGTCGTCGGCGGACATGGTGAACTGGACCGACCACGGCTCGCCGATGAGCGTGGCCACCTTCAGCTGGGCGAGCGCGGACGCGTGGGCGGGCCAGGCCGTCCACCGGAACGGCAAGTTCTACTGGTACGTCCCGGTGAAGGACCGGGCGAGCGGCCAGATGGCCATCGGCGTCGGGGTCTCCAACAGCCCCACCGGGCCCTTCACGGACGCCATCGGCCGCCCCCTCGTCAGGAACGGGGAGATCGACCCCTCGGTCTTCATCGACGACAACGGCCAGGCCTACCTGTACTGGGGCAACCCCAACCTCTGGTACGTCAGGCTCAACGCCGACATGATCTCGTACTCCGGCAGCCCCACCCAGATCCCGCTCACCACCGCGGGCTTCGGCACCCGCACCGGCAACCCGAGCCGGCCCACTCTGTACGAAGAGGGCCCCTGGGTCTACAAGCGCAACGGCCTCTACTACAACGTCTTCGCCGCGAAATGCTGCTCGGAGTTCATCGGTTACTCGACAGCGCCCGGCCCCACCGGCCCCTGGACCTACCGAGGGACGGTCATGCCGACGCAGGGCAGCAGCTTCACCAACCACCCCGGCGTCATCGACTTCAACGGCGGATCCTACTTCTTCTACCACAACGGCGCCCTGCCGGGCGGTGGCGGCTTCACCCGCTCGGTGGCCGTCGAGAAGTTCACCTACAACGCCGACGGGACCATCCCCACGATCAACATGACCACGACCGGAGCGCCCCAGGTGGGCACGCTGAACCCCTACGTCCGCCAGGAGGCCGAGACGATCGCCTGGGAGTCCGGCGTGGAGACCGAACCCTCCGGCGAGGGCGGCATGAACGTCGGGTGGATCGAGAACGGCGACTACATCAAGGTCAAGGGTGTCGCCTTCGGCTCCGGCGCGACGTCCTTCAGCGCGCGGGTGGCCTCGGCGACCAGCGGTGGCCGGATCGAGCTCCGCCTGGACGGGGTCAACGGCATGCCGGCGGGGACGTGCACCGTGCCGGGCACCGGCGGCTGGCAGACGTGGACGACGGTCACCTGCCCGGTGAACGGCGCGACGGGCACCCGTGACCTGTACCTCAGGTACACCGGCGGCGGCGGCTACCTGTTCAACGTGAACTGGTGGCAGTTCACCGGCACCACCCTCCACGCCGGGACGACGGCGGGCACCGGCGCTCTCTCCCCCGACGACGCCTCGTCCCAGCAGTCCTGAGCCGATGCTCCCGCCGACCACGGGAGCGGCGCAGGGCTCATCCATCCAGACGCATCGCCATCCGCACCAAGATCGGAGTTACGTGATGTCAGGACGCGGCTCTCTTCTCACCACGATCGTGGTCGCTGTCGCGGCACTGCTCGTACTGGCCACGGGCCGGGCGGCGATGAGCAGCGACACCGGCACAGCCGCGGCACCCGCCGGCGCCCTCGCGACGAGCGCCGGATGCGGCAAGACCCCGGCACTGAGGAGCGGTACGCAGTCGATACAGACCAGCGGCAAGAACCGCTCCTTCATCCTCCGGCTGCCCGACAACTACCACAACGGCACCCCCTACCGGTTGATCTTCGGCTTCCACTGGCGGGGCGGCACCGCCGCCGACGTCGACTCCGGCGGGACCAGCGGCTATCCCTGGTCCTTCTACGGCCTCCGGCAGCTGTCGAACAACGGCGCGATCTTCGTCGCCCCCCAGGGCTTCAACAACGGCTGGGCAAACAGCAACGGTGAGGACGTCACCTTCGTCGACGACCTGATCCGGCTCATCGAGGCGGATCTCTGCGTCGACACCTCGCAGCGCTTCGCCACCGGTTTCAGCTACGGCGGCGGGATGAGCTTCTCCCTCGCGTGCTCGCGGCCGACGGTCTTCCGGGCGGTCGCGGTCTTCTCCGGCGCGCAGCTCAGCGGGTGCAGCGGCGGAACCCAGCCGGTCGCGTACATGGGACTGCACGGCATCGGGGACACGGTGCTCGGCATCGCGCAGGGACGGGCGCTGCGTGACCGGTTCGTCCGCAACAACGGCTGCACCGCGCAGAACCCGCCCGAGCCGGGTTCGGGCAGCCGCAGCCACATCGTCACCACCTACTCCGGGTGCCGGGCCGGTTATCCGGTCGTCTGGGCCGCGTTCGACAACGGTCACACTCCCGCCCCGGTGGACGGAACCTACACCGACAACGGCATCACGACCTGGACTAAGGCGGAGGTGTGGAAGTTCTTCTCCCAGTTCGGCAGCTCGTCGACGCCGACCCCCGCCCCCGGTGGATGCACGGCCACGATGGAGACCGTCAACTCCTGGTCCGGCGGTTTCCAGTCCACCGTGACCGTCCGCGCCGGCGGCAGCGCCGTCAACGGCTGGACGGTCGGCTGGACCTGGCCGGGCGGGCAGACGATCAGCAGCCTGTGGAACGGCGTCCGCTCCGGCTCCGGAGCCGGGGTGACCGTACGCAACGAGGCCTACAACGGCTCCATCGGCACCGACGGCACCACCACGTTCGGCTTCACCGCCGGCGGTACCCCGGCCACCCCCGCCCTCACCTGCGACGCGTCCTGACGGAGGGAACGACTGGAACACCTTCTTCTGCAACGGGCAGGCCAACCAGCGGTGGACCCGCCTCTGATGCCCCCGGCGGCGGTGATGCGCTCAGGCCGGCTGCCGCAGCGACATCACCGCCCAGGGCGCGAGTTCGACGTCGAGTTCGAGCACCCCGTCACCGGGCACGGTCAGCGTGAACCTGAGGAGCGAGTCGGCGACCCGGCTCAGGTACTGGCTCTCGGCCCTCGACAGGTTGAGCGGTGAGCCGAGCAGGTACCAGGCCTCGGCGGCGTTGCCGTGCTCCCAGTCCACGATCTCCACGAGGAACGTCGTGCCGGGCTCCAGCCCGGCGATCGAGTGGCGGATCCGCCGGGACGGCCCCACCTCGGCCAGCGCGCGCGCCGCCGGGTACGAGTTCGCCGAGCCGACGCCCTTCATGGCCATGTCCTCGGGATAGTTGTAGAAGACCGCCGACACGGCCGACGTCCGGCTGTCCCGGGTCACGACCCCGTCGGGCGTCGCGAGGAGCAGCCGGTCGCCGAGCCGCCCCAGCATCGTGAACGCGTGGAACGTGGGCTTGTGGATGCCGCCCTCGTTCACCAGCCCGAACCCGCCGTGGAACGGTCCGATCCCGGCTCCTCCCTCCTCGAAGACGTCCGTGAAGGTCCAGTAGGAGATGGAGTCGGCGAGGGTGGCGCACTGCAGGTACGACCTGGTGATGGAGGCCGCCGCGAACGGCGTGTCGTGGATGAAGTCGCGGGCCGACGGCGACGTCGACCACTCGGTGATGTGGATCTCCGCCTCGGGGTACGCGCTGTTGCGCACGAGCTCGCGCAGCAGGGTCAGGTCGTCGAACGTGGCATCGGCGTAGCGGGTGATGTGCACGGCCTCCCCGTTGGCGCCGTACGCGAAGTCGGTGGGGTAGAGGTGGGTGGAGACGAAGTCGATCGGGAGCTCGCGTTCGGCGCACCAGGCGATGAAGTCCTCGATCCAGACCGGGCGCCAGTCGAGCGCGTCCACGTCGGTCGCGGCTGCCGTCGCGAGCATCGCGGAGCGGTCCTCGCTCTCGCCCTTGTAGCGGTCGTCGGGCACGAAGACGCTCGTCGCGGGGCCGCCCACCTTCAGCGCGGGATCGATCTTCTTGATCGCCCGGACGGTCCGCTCGTAGAGCTCGAAGTACTCGGTCTTCGTGCCGGTCCAGAAGTGGGGGACCAGGTTCGGCTCGTTCCACACCTCGAAGCGCCACTGCCGCACCTCGTCGAGCCCGTACCGGCCGACCCAGTGCTCGACCGTACGCGTGACCAGCTCGACCCAGCGCGCCATGTCCTTGGGCGGGCTGCAGTGGGCGCCCCACCAGAACACCGTCTCCGTCTGCGTCGCCAGCTCGCGCGGCATGAAGCCCAGCTCCACGAAGGGACGGACGCCGCAGTCCAGCAGGAAGTCGAAGACCTTGTCGACGTAGCTGAAGGTGTACACGGGCGCGGCAAGGGGCCCGTCCGGGCCGAAACCGCTGCCATAGCTCTCCCGATACACGAACATGTCGTCGTGAAAGACGCCGTGAAAGCGGATGTACTCGACCCCCAAGGTGGCGACGGCCTCGGCGAACTGCCGTTGCCAGTCCGCGCGCAGCGCCTCGTTCGCTCGCCCGGCGCCGATGCACCTGCTCCAGACGTGCGGGAGCACCCTGTCCTCACACGGCGCACCGTCGATGCGGAGCCGGGGTTCTGTCTTCATGGCCTCACTTCTCTTCACGAAAGACTTCACAGGGACTAGCCCTTGACGGCGCCCAGCGACAGGCCGGACTGCCAGTACCGCTGCAGGCTGAGGAACGCGATGATCAACGGGATGATGGTCAGCAGCGCGGAGGTGATCACGAGGTTCTGGACGAGGGCGCCGTTCCCGGCCGCCGAGCCCAGCTTGTTCCACTGGTTGATGCCGACGGTCAGCGGGTACCAGTCGGGGTCCTTGAGCATGATCAACGGCAGGAAGTAGTTGTTCCAGATCGAGACGAACGAGAAGAGCAGGACGGTCACGCTCGCCGGCGCGAGCAGCGGGAGCGCGATCTGGAGGAAGGTCCTGAACTCCCCGGCACCGTCGATCTTCGCGGCCTCCAGCAGCCCGGCCGGCACGGCTTCGGCGGTGAACACCCACATCAGGTACAACCCGAACGGGTTGATGAAGGACGGGATGAGCACCGCCCACGGGGTGTCGGTCATGCCGAGCTGCGCGAACAGCAGGAACTGCGGGATCGCCAGGGCGATGCCGGGGACCGAGATCGACCCCAGCACGACGAGCAGGAACACCCGCTTGCCGGTGAAGTCGAGCTTCGCCAGCGCGTACCCGCCGAGGGCGGCCAGGAAGGTCGACACGGTCGCACCCACGACGACGTAGAGCACGGTGTTGAGCAGCCACCGGGAGAAGATCCCGTCCTGGTAGCGGAACACCTCCACGATGTTGTCCCACAGGGCGAACTCGCTGCCGGGAGCGAGCCCGAACGACGACACGAAGTCGGCCTGCGACTTGGTCGCGTTGATGACCAGCCACACCAGCGGCAGCAGGCAGTACAGGGTGAACAGGCCCGTCATCACGGTGAGCGTCGTGCTCTTCCCGGGATTGCCCACCGTGTGGAGCCGGCTAGCGGTCGGACGCATGGCGCAACCCCCTGATCTGGACGGCGTAGGCGACGGCGATCGTGATCGCCGCCATGACCAGCGCGAGTGCTGCCGCGTAGCCCTGCTGGGACCCGGTGAAGGCCAGGTTGTAGGCGTACAGGTTGGGCGTGTAGAAGGTGGTGACGCCGCTGTTGGCCACCATGGAGGGCAGGATCTGCGGCTCGTTGAACATCTGGAACGTGCCGATGATCGAGAAGATGACCGTGACGACCAGCGATCCGCGCAGCGCCGGCAGCTTGATCGCGCGCACGATCTGGAACTCGTTCGCGCCGTCGATCGCGGCCGCCTCGTACAGCTCGCGCGGGACTGCCTTGAGCGCGGCGTAGAAGATGAGCATGTTGAAGCCGGTGAACGCCCACGTCACCATCACCCCGATGGAGATGAGCGTGGTGCCGGGGGTGAAGGGGTCGAGGTCCGTGCCCAGGGCCTCGTTGAGGCTGCCGAACAGGCCGTACTTGATGCCCAGCAGGAATCCCCACATGAGCGTCGACACGATCGCCGGCACCGCGTAGGGGAGGAAGATCGTCACCCGCAGGAACCTGGCGCCGTGCAGGCGCAGGGAGTCCAGGGCGAGCGCCAGCGCCATGGAGAGGATCAGCATGATCGGCACCTGGACGAGCGTGAACCGGAAGACGCGTGCCACGCCGTCCCAGAACTGGGGATCCTGGAACAGCTTGGCGTAGTTGGCGAATCCGACGAACGTGTTGCCCCCGACGAGCTTGTCCTGGAAGAAGCTGAGGTAGGCGGCGTACAGGATGGGCACGATGAACACGAGCGCGAACAGCGCCGCGAAGGGCGCGATGAACGCCAGTCCGATCTGCGGCTTGCGTCGCCTGCGTGCCGGCGCCGGATGCCGTCTCGCGCCCGGCGCGGCCATGGCCGGAGCGGTTGCCTGGTCCATCAGTCCACCTGGAAGCCCTGCTCGTTGCCGTACTGGATGCAGCGCTGCCGCCACTGTTCGAGGATCTCGGCCAGGGAGCCGTTGCCGCTCGTGTAGAACGGCGATGCGAGGTCGCCGTAGATCGAGCGCGCCCACTCGAAGAACGGCGGGTACTGCCAGCCGCTCCCGACGATCTCCGTGGCCTCGGCCAGCACGACTCCGGTCTTCTGGTCGCCGAAGTACTTGTTGGCCTTGCTCTGGAACTCCTTGTTCTCCAGCACTGACGTGTTCGGCACGAAGGCGCCCGCATCGACGCGGGTCGCCAGACCGCCGCCGTGCGCGAAGTACTCGAGGAACTTGAAGGCCGCTTCCTTGTGCTCGGCCGCGGCGGGGATGCCGAAGGAGCTGCCGCCGTTCGCCGCTCCGACCTTGTCACCTTGCTGCCACTGCGGCATCAGCGCGACCCTGAAGTCGCCGGCGGCCTCCGGGGCGCGCTCGGGCAGCGTGGAGGTCAGCCAGCCGCCCATGGTCTGGGTGGCGAGCGTGCCGTCGTTGAGCGCCCGGTTCCAGTCGTCGGACCAGCCCGTGATCTTGGTGTTGACCAGGCCCTCGTCCAGCATCTTCTGCCAGAAGGCCACGGCCCTGGTCGTGCCGGGGTCGGAGAAGTCGATGTGCACCCTGGTGCCGTCCACCTTGAACGGACGGCCGCCGGCCTGCCAGATGAGCGAGAGCAGGAAGAAGATGTCGCCCGTGTCCTGAGCGATGTAGTAGCCGTCGCCGAGTGCGCGGATCTTCTTGGCGGCCTCGTAGTACTCGTCCCAGGTGGCCGGGGGTTCTGCGATGCCGGCCTTCTTGAGCGTGGCCGCGTTGTAGAACATCGCTGACGGGCCGTAGTCGGAGGGCAGCGCGTAGACCTTGCCGTTGACCGTCACGTCGCTCCACGCGGCCGGGACGTAGTCGTTCCTGAGCCGGTCCACGCCGAACTCCGCGAGGTCGGCGAGCTTGCCGGGAACGGCGAAGTAGGGCACCGCGAAGTACTCGAACATCACGAGGTCGGGCACGCCGGAACCGGCCTGGATGGCGTTGTCGAGCGCCTTGTACTCGTCCTGGGACGAGCCCGCGTTGACGACCTCGACCTTGATGTTCGGGTTGGCTGCCTGGAAGCCGGGAACGGCCCGTTCGACGGTGCCGTCCCAGCTCCACACCGTGACCTTCACCTGCTCGTCACCGCCGGCTGAGCCGCCGCTGCCGCTGCCGCTGCCCGAGCAGGCGGTCAGCGCGAGCAGCGGCACGAGCGCCCCGGCAAGAAGCCTGACCTTCTGGGAGAGCCGCATGGGCCTCTCCTCTCGTCCTGAGCTGGTTACGAAAATATTTCGCAACTTGTTCGTTGTTGCGAGGACATTAGGTGCCGTTTCTGTTCCGTGTCAACGGGTGGACGAGCGGGAAAGGCCGGAGAGGAGGGTTCGTGGTAGGTTTCGAAATAATTTCGTAGCCCCGAAGGGAGCCCTGATGAGACGGCGAGGTCGTTCCGAGCGAGCCACCTTGGCGGATGTCGCCCGGCTGGCCGGCGTCTCACCGACGACAGCCTCGAAGGTCCTCAACGGGCGCAGCGATGTGGGGGCGAAGACGCGCGAGCTGGTCCTCGGGGTCATGGCCGAGATCGGTTACAAGCCGACGGCGGTGCGACACGAGCAGACCCGCGACCGCACCCTCGTCACCGTGCTCGACATCGTGGAGTCCCGTTACGCCGGAACGGTGCTCCAGGGCATCCTCGTGGCCGCGACCTCGGCCCGGGCCGAGCTCCTGCTGCGCCTGCCGCCCGAGGAGCCGATCAGCACGAGCCGTACGGCGGCCCGCGCCTGGATGGAGGAGGAGAAGGCGTCCGGGGTCGTCGGCATCATCGCGCTGGCCGTCGCCGTGCCCGACTCGGTGCTGCTCGCCGCGGAGGATCTCGAGGTGCCGGTCGTGACGATCGACCCCATCGACACGACCGAATCACGGGTGGTCAGCATCGGCTCCACCAACTGGGCGGGCGGGCGGTCGGCGACCGAGCACGTCATCAAGTTCGGCCACCGCAGGATCGGCTGGATCGGCGGGCCGCTGGGCTCCGCCCCCTCGCTGGAGCGTTTCCACGGCTACCAGGCCGCGCTCGACTCGGCCGGTCTCGCGCCGGACCGCGCGCTGATCCGTCACGAGGCGTTCTCCGTCGAGGCGGGGCAGCGGCACGGCCGTGACCTGCTCTCGCTCGACGAGCGGCCGACCGCGATCGTGGCGGGCAACGACGAGATCGCCGTCGGGGTCCTGGCCGCGGCCAAGGAGCTCGGCATCCCGGTCCCGGGCGAGCTGTCGGTCACCGGGTTCGACGACACGCCGCAGACCGAGTGGACCACGCCCCGGCTCACGTCCGTCCGGCAGCCTCTCGTCGGCATGGGCCGGATGGCCGTCGAGACCGTCCTCGGCATGGCGGACGGTGTCCAGCCCGCCTCGCAGCACCTGCAACTGGCGACGACCCTCAGCGTCCGCGACTCGACAGGCCCCGCCCCGTCATCCTGATCGTCCTGCGAACGCCCATCTCGGCAGCGGTATCCGTGGTCATGGCACCGGGGCACCCGGCCCCGGCCGGGTGATCCGGTCATGTTTCTACCTGATGAACGGCCGGCCGGAAAGGTCTTGTTTCCGCGATCGTCATCGCTTACCTTTGCCGCTGCAAACGTAACCGATAACGATTGCAACTTGTGAGGCGGCATGGCCAAGGGCGGTGCGCCAGTGACGATGAGCGATGTCGCGCGATTGGCGGGCGTCTCCACCGCGACCGTGTCGCGCGTGGTCAACGGGCGTTACGGCGTCAGCGTGAGCACCATCGAGCAGGTCCGTTCGGCCATCGAGGAGCTCGGCTACGAGTCGAGTCTGGTGGCGACGAGCCTGCGGCGCAGTCGGACCAACGTCCTGGGGCTGGTGACGCACAGCTTCCAGTCCTATACGGCCGAGGTGCTCAAGGGGGTCATGGATGCGCTGAGCCAGTCGGGCTTCGACCTGATCATCTACGCCAACAGCGACCTCTACGGGACGTACTCGGACGGCTGGGAGCAGCGGCACCTGGCCCGCCTGGCGGGCACGCTCACCGACGGGTGCATCGTGGTCACGCCCTCGGGCGAGGTGCGGAGCGGCACTCCGGTCGTGGTCATCGACCCGGCGAGGGGTTCGACGGCGTCGTCGGTGACGGCGGACAACTTCGCGGGCGCCACCGCGGTGGTCGAGCACCTGCTCGGCCTGGGGCATCGGCGCATCGGCTTCATCGCGGGCCGGGCCGGCCTGGAGGCAGCGTGGTCACGCGAGGAGGGTTACCGCACAGCGCTGGCCGAGGCCGGCGTTCCCCTCGATCCGCAGCTGATCGCACGAGGGAGCTTCAATCCCGAGTCCGCGGCACCGCTCGCGCGGGCGCTGCTGGACAGGCCGGACCGGCCGACGGCGATCTTCGCGGCGAGCGACGGAATGGCCCTGAAGGCGCTGCAGGTCGCCAAGGACCTGGGGCTCGACGTTCCCGGCGACCTCTCGGTGGCCGGCTTCGACAACATCCCGGAATCCGCGCTGGCGGAGCCGGGACTGACCACCGTGGACCAGTCGATGTACCGGCTCGGGTACGAGGCCGCGCGCATGCTGAAGTCGCTGGTGCGGGGCGACTGGGAGGGCCCGGACCGGACCGTGCTCCCAACCCGCCTGGTGGTTCGCGGCTCCACCGCGGCACCGAGGAACCCTGTGTGACCAGGACGCCACCCACAGGGGTGGCGTTCCGGCGCACCTGACGCTCGCGGCAACGAACGTCAGGTGGGCAAGCAGACCCCACGACGGATGGAGGTGCGAACACCAACCACGAACTATCCACCGCATGAATCAGGCCGACCAGTCGGGCATCAACCGTGGTCGGCCATCAAGGGAGTTTTCGCATGCCTTTTTTACTTTATCACGGCAGGTCACAACGCCACGGCGGGCGCCGGTTCGCAGCGGCGATCACCGCCGGGGTGATGGCGATCGCGGCCCTGCTGCTCGCGCCGCGGCCGGCGGCGGCGGACACGCCGTGGCTGAACGTGTCCGAGGACGGCTACGCGTCCTTCAGCATTCCGGCGGCCGCCGTCGAGGCCGGTGTGGGCCCGGTGTCGCAGGTCGTCATCGAGGGGAACTTCGGCCCCTCCTTCACCTGGGCGGAGTTCGGCCTGACCCGCCGGGGCGAGGTCTGGTCAGGAGTCCTCGGCCCGCTCCGGCCGGGGCTGTACTCCTACCAGGTCACCGGCGATGACACCAAGGGTCTGAAGGATCCGACGAACAACACCGGAGTGGCGTCCAAGCCGCTCTGGAGCACCTTCTTCGTGCCGGGCGACGCGGCGCGCCTGCTGGCGGACGCGCCCCAGGGGCAGGGCGGCAAGGTCGAGACCCTGACCTACCGGACCGAGCACCAGGAGCGCTCGGCTCAGGTGTGGACGCCACCGGGATACGCGGCCAAGGGCCCCCAGGTCTACCCGGTGCTGTACCTGCAGCCCGGCGACGGCGGGAGCGCCACCGACTGGCTCGACCTCGGCCGGGCCAAGCAGATCCTGGACAACCTGTCGATCCGGCGGGCCATGGAGCCGATGGTGGTCGTGATCAGCGACGGTGACGCTTCGGCGGATCTCCGCAAGGCGGTCGCCGGCCGTTACCGCGTCCATCGCGACCCCGCGCACCAGGCCGTCGCCGGTGCGGCCGAGGGCGGGACGCGGGCGCTGCGTGCCGTACTGACCCGGCCGAGCCTGTACGCCTACGCCGGCTCGTTCTCCGGTCTGCTGACGGACGGCGCCGGCCGGGCGGACGCGAACGAGATCAACCGCCACGTCAAGCTGCTGCGCCTGTACACGGGGAACGTGACGGACCCCGCGTACAACGCCGCCAACCGCCTGACGAAGGCGCTGGACCGCGCCCGGATCAGGTACGAGTTCGACGGGGTCAACCCCGACGCCGGGGCGAACTGGAACGCCTGGCAGGAGAACCTGATCGACTTCGTGCCGCGGCTGTTCCGCAGGGTGCAGGACCACGGTCCGAGCGCCGGTCACGGGCGGCTGAAGGGCGAGTTCGCCCCGCCGGCGCCCGGCACCACGCCGACACCGTTCGTGACCGAGGACGGCTTCGTCACCTTCGAGACCACGACCGCGTTCACGGACGCCCAGCGCGTCAAGGTGTGGGCGAACTGGGCGCCCAACGGTAGCTGGCTGCGCATCCCGCTGTCGCGTGAGGGCGACCGGTGGCGGGCGACCGTGGGCCCGCTCGACCCGTGGTTCTACTACTACCGCCTGATGGTGGACGGCGTCTCGGTCAAGGACGTGTCGAACCCGACGAAGGTGACCACCGAACCGACGTGGAGCACCTTCCTCGTCAACGGGGACAAGGCCCGCCTGCTCACGGACGTTCCCGCCGGTCAGGGCGGCAAGGTCGAGAGCATGACGTACCGGAGCGGCGTCGCGAACCAGGGCCGGACCGCGCTGGTCTGGACCCCGCCGGGATACGACCCGGACCGCGCGCAGCCGTACCCCGTCTTCTACCTCCAGCACGGTGGCGGCCAGAACTACACGGACTGGGTCGAGATGGGGCGCGCCAAACAGATCCTCGACCACCACTTCCTCGACGGGAACCTGGTGCCGATGGTCGTCGTGATGGGCAACGGCAACGTGCCCGACTTCAACAAGGAACTGCTGGAGAACCTCGTCCCGGCGGCCCGCGCCCGCTACAACGTCTCCGACGACCCCTCGCAGCAGGCCCTCGCCGGCCTGTCGATGGGAGGCGGGCAGACGTTCGGCGTGCTCAAGGCCTTCCCGGGGCGGTTCGCCTACGTCGCGGCGTTCTCGGCGGGGTTCGGCAGCGCAGCCGGCGTCGACGCGGAGGCGATCAACAGCGGCACCAAGCTGCTGCGCCTGTACGTCGGCGACCAGACGGACTTCGTCTACCCGTCCTTCATGACGTCCCTGACCACCCTGAACAACCTCGGTATCCGCTACGAGTTCGACGGGGTCACCCCCGGGCCGCACGGCTGGGACGTGTGGCAGAAGAACCTCATCGACCTGGCACCGCGCCTGTTCAAACGCTAGGCGGGCCTGCGCGCCCGGCCTTCGCCGCCGGACGCGGCCCGTGTTAGCGCTCACATGAGGATCGGCACGAAGAACGGGGCGTGGGTCGCGTCACCCGTGCCCCGTTCCGGCCGGACGCTCGATCTCAACGGCGGCGCACGAACCTCCGTGCGCCGCGATCCCAAGGGAAATATGCCAATGAACAAGAAACGGCTCTCCGCCGCGGCGGCCATGCTCGCCGCCGCGGTCTCGCTCGCGGCCTGCTCCTCCGGCGGGGGAGGGGCTGCGAACACCGCTGGCGGCAGCGGCGCGAGCAACTGCACGAACACGATCCCCAAGAAGAACCTGCCGGTCGTGACGATGTGGGGCTGGTACCCCAACATGCAGCTCGTCGTCGACAACTTCAACAAGCAGAACGGCGAGGCACAGGTCTGCTGGACCAACGTCGGCCAGGGCAGCGACGAGTACGACAAGTTCCAGACGGCCATCTCGGCAGGCACCGGCGCGCCCGACGTGATCATGATCGAGATGGACCGCATCCCCACCTTCCAGATCCAGAACGCGCTCGTCGACATCAAGAAGTACGGCTTCGACGCCGTCAAGGCCGACTACAGCCAGGGCGCGTGGAAGGACGTCTCGATCGGTGACGCGGTCTACGGCGTGCCGGTCGACGGCGGCCCGATGGCGATGATCTACCGCAAGGACATCTTCGAGAAGTACGACATCACCCCGCCGAAGACGTGGGCCGAATACGAGCAGGCGGCCCGGAAGATGAAGGAGGCGGGCGGCCCGGCGTTCGGCGACTTCGCCGCCAACGTCTCGGCCCTCACGATGGCGTTGCAGATCCAGAAGGGCGCGGCCCCGTTCACCTATGACCCGGCGCAGCAGAGTTCGATCGGCGTCAAGCTGAACGACCAGGCCTCCAAGGACGTGCTCGACTACTGGGGGCGCCTCGCACGCGAGGGGCTGGTCGGGACGCAGGACCAGTTCACCCCGGAGTACATCTCCGGAGTGATCAACGGCAAGTACGCGACGTACATCTCGGCGGCCTGGGCTCCCGGCTACCTCACCGGCGCCGGCGTCGGCAAGGGTGAGGACACCGGCAAGTTCGCGGTGGCGCCGCTCCCGCAGTGGGACGCGGCCAACCCGGTGCAGGTGAACTGGGGCGGGTCGGCCTTCTCGGTGACGAGCCAGGCCAAGAACCCCGAGCTCGCAGCCAAGGTGGCCTACGGCCTCTACGCCGACAAGGAGTCGCTCACCCACGGCTGGACCAACCAGATCATCTTCCCGCTGAACCTCAAGGCGCTCAACGACCCCGAGTTCGTGAACCTGAAGGTCGCCTTCTTCGGCGGCCAGCAGGCCAACAAGGAGGTCTACGTCCCCGCCGCCAACGCCTACCAGGGCATGACCTACAGCCCGTTCGGCCAGTACTACTTCGACGCCATGACCAAGCAGGTCAGCGCGCTCATCGAAGGCTCCGTCACCGGTGCGCAGGCCGCCGACCGGCTGCAGGAGGACGTGGCGAAATACGCCAAAGAGCAAGGCTTCACCGTTCAGTGACGTGCGGGGCGGGCCGTCCTCCACCGGCCGGCCCGCCCGCGATCCCAGCTTCGACCTCCCGGAGTCCAGATTGACCCTCATGATCGAAAAAAGTGCCCCGGACACCCAGGACAGGACGCGTGGATTTCGCGGCAAGGTGCGCCTTCGTGAGCACGTGATGGGGTGGCTCTTCGTCGGGCCATTCGGGATCGTCTTCCTGGCGTTGCTCATCGCGCCGCTCGCGTACGCGCTGTACCTCAGCCTTTTCCAGAAAAGGCTGATCGGCGGCACCAGTTTCGTCTTCCTCGACAATTACGTGAAGGCGTTCACCGACCCGAGTTTCCTTTCCGGGTCCTGGTTCGTCATCCGTTTCTCGCTGGTCTCCATCCCGCTGCAGATCATCATCGCGCTCGCGATGGCCCTGATCCTGGACGCCGTGACCTCGCTGTTCACCCGCTTCTCCCGCCTCATGATCTTCCTGCCCTACGCGATCCCCACGGTCATCGGAGCCGTCATGTGGGGATTTCTGTACAGCAAGAGCTTCGGGCCGCTCGCCGACCTCTTCGGTCTGTTCGGCGCCGCCCCGCCCGACTTCCTCAGCAGCAACCTGATCTTCACCGGCCTGGTCAACGTCGTCACCTGGCAGTGGGCCGGCTATTACATGATCATCCTGTACGCGGCGCTCCAGGGAATCGACCCAGCACTCTACGAGGCCGCCCGCATGGACGGTGCCGGCAAATGGCAGATCGCGCTCCGCATCAAAATCCCGCTGATCGCCCCCGCACTGGTCCTGATCCTGGTCTTCTCGCTCATCGGCACCCTGCAGTTCTTCAACGAACCGCAAATTCTCCGATCCCTCGCGGCCGGCACGATCGGCCCGGACTTCACCCCCAACATGTACGCGTACCAGCAGGCGTTCGCGCTCGCGAACTTCAACTACGGATCGGCGATCTCCTTCGCGCTCGGCGGGATCGTCTTCGTCGGCGTCTACGCCTTCCTGTTCTTCACCCGCAAGCGGAGGAGCTTCCTGTGATGAGTGACCGTTCCCGCGCCGGCGCCCGCCACCGGCCGCAACGCCACCTCCCCCTCCAGGTGCTCCTCGGCTTCCTGGTCGTGTACTTCCTCGTGCCGTTCTGGTGGGTCATCGTCAACAGCTCCAAGGACGCGCCCGGCCTGTTCGGCGGCGGCAACACCCTGTGGTTCGCCGACCGGATCGACTACCTCGGCAACCTCCAGCAACTGTTCACCTACGACAACGGCATCTACGGCAGGTGGATCCTCAACTCCACGCTGTACGCCCTCGCGGGCGGCGTCGGCGCCACCGTCCTGGCCGTCATGGCCGGCTACGGGTTCGCCAAGTACCGGTTCGCCGCCAGGCGCTTCAGCTTCTCGCTCGTGCTCGGCGCGTTGATGGTGCCGGCGACGGCCCTGGTGATCCCCACCTTCATGATGTTCTCCGAGTTCGGGCTGACCAACACGATCTGGGCGGTGATCCTCCCGTCACTGCTCAACCCGTTCGGCGTCTACCTGATGCACGTCTACGCGCGCGACGCCGTCCCCGACGAGATCCTGGACGCGGCGCGGGCCGACGGCGCCGGTGAGATACGAACGTTCCTCCAGGTCGCCTTCCCCCTGATGCGGCCCGCGGTGGTCACCGTGCTGCTCCTGTCGGCCGTGGCGTCCTGGAACAACTACTTCCTGCCCCTCGCCATGCTCTCCGACAACCGCCTCTTCCCCGTCACCGTCGGGCTCGGCCTCTGGCAGGGGATCGCCTCGGCGAACAACGCGGGCAGCACCTCCCTCTGGAGCCTCATCATCATGGGTGCGCTCGTATCCGTCGTCCCCCTCGTCATCGCCTTCTTCACGCTTCAGCGGCACTGGCGCGGAGGGCTGTCGGTCGGCGGCCTGAGATAGGCCGTGCTCGGCGCGTGCTCCGGGGCGCGCTCGTACGCCCCGTCATGCGGTCGTGCCTTGCTCGTTCGTGGCGCCGGCGCCGGTTCAGCCAGTGACGTAGCCGCCGGAGGCGTCGACGTCGGTGTCGAGCACGGCACTGGCGTCCTCGGACGCCGGCCACACCACCACGCGCGTCCCCTCACCCCTGCCTGGCTGTAAGTTCCGGTGGTCAATGGCCGCCAGGAAGTTCCGGCGTCATCTGGCCGAGCCGACAGAACCAGGCTTGCCGGGCCGAGCGGCCCGAACACGTCAGCGTGCTCGGCGAGCCCCCGGTGCAGCGGGGGAAGGCGTCGTCGAGGCCGCCACTCAGTTCGTACCGGCCGGGAACGTGCACGATGCCCGCGCGGACCGACGTCTACGACCTGACCAGCCCGTACCGCTCCGCTGACGACCACCGGCTCTCCGGCGATGAGGCCCTGGCCGCCTCGACCCTGCTCGCGGACCTGCGCGGCTACTGGGCGAGGTGGAGCCTGATCTTCCCCGGTCTCCCCAGGCCACCGCGACGCTCGCTCGTGCCTTGCGCCGCTTCGCGCGGTGATCCGGCGGGTGCCCGACCGTGCCGAGGCCTCCGGCAGACGGGCGTCACCTGCTACGGAGAGACGCCTGGTACGGAGAGACGCCTGGTACGGAGAGACGCACATCACACTTCGTTGCCGTCACAGGTTGCCGGCTGATCTGTCTGAGAGGGGCGACAGCGAAACAACGCTAGGAGCCCACGATGGATCCTCGTTTGAACCTCTTCGGCAACCCGGTCGCAGGCAAGTCCCTGAAGCACCTCGTCGCGGCGGGCAAGGCGCTCGCGGACTCGACGCTGCCGGCCGCGACGCGCGAGCTGGTGATGCACCGCGCCAGCCAGATCAACGGCTGTGCCGTCTGCATCGACATGCACACCAAGGACGCCGCACACGCCGGGGAGAGCTCCACCCGCCTCAACCTGGTCGCCGCCTGGCGCGAGGCCACAGTCTTCACCGAGGCCGAACGCGCCGCGCTGGAACTGACCGAGCAGGGCACCCGCATCGCCGACGCCGCCGGTGGTGTCAGCGACGAGGTCTGGGCCGAGGCCGGCAAGCACTACACCGAGGACGAACTCGCCGCCCTGGTCGCGCTGATCGCTCTCATCAACGCCCTCAACCGTTTCAACGTCATGACCCGGCAGCCCGCCGGTGACTACCAGCCCGGCCAGCACGGATAACCAGCAAGGCGCGGCTCCGGTTTCAGGACCGGGTTCCCCTGCAACTCTCAATGGAAGAGATCTCATGAACATCGCCCTGTGGATTTGCGCCGGGTTGCTGGCCGTTGTCCTCCTCACCGGTGGCGTCGGCAAGCTGATCGTGCCTCGGGAGAAGATGGCCGCCATGCGCGGTGCGGGATGGACCGCGGACTTCAGCGCCGGGTTCCTGAAGGTCCTGGGGGCCATCGAGGTCCTGGGGGCGGTGGGGCTCCTCCTGCCCGCCGTGACCGGCATCGCGCCGGTTCTGGTGCCGGTGGCGGCGGTCGGTGTGGTGGTGCTGATGGTCGGTGCGATGGTCACGCACCTGCGCCGTGGTGAGGTCATGTCGGCCGTGGGCAACCTGGTCTATCTCGCCCTGGCCGCCTTCGTGGCGTGGGGCCGCTTCGGCCCCGAGTCCTTCATCGGCTGACCAAGGTGCAGCCGGTGGCTGCACGTCGACACCGTGGACAAGAGCGTGGACAAGAGCGTGGACAAGAGCGTGGACAAGACCGAGGACGGGGTGGGGATGGTCGCAAGGCCGACCCGGTCGCTTCAGTGCAGGCCAGGCAAGGCCCTTCCGGGCACGCACCCCTTGCAAGGAGGACGTTCATGGACGTGACGAACGACAGTGGCCGCCGGGCTCTGGTGGTCGGGCTGGGCATCAGCGGGATCGCGACGGCGCTGCGGCTGCGGCAGATCGGCTGGAGGCCGGTCATCGTCGAGCGGGCTGCCCGGCGGCGCTCCGGCGGGTACTTCATCGCGCTGTTCGGCGCGGGCCGGGCCGCCGCCCAGCGCCTCGGCATCCTGGACAGGCTCACCGATCGCGGTGCGGACGGCGCCGCCTACGACATCGACCGGGCCGGCGGGCGTCGGCCCGGGCTGGGTTTCAAGGACTTTCCTGGCCGGCCGTGGATGATGACGCGAGGAGACGTGGAAGCAGCCGGTTTCGCCGCGCTGCCGTCCGACGTCGAGATCCGTTACGCCACCGTGCCGACCCGGATCGAGCAGGACGCCGACGGAGTGGACGTCACGCTGGCCGACACCGCCGACGGCACCTCGGCCACCGAGCGCTTCGATCTGGTGGTCGGCGCGGACGGGCTGCGCTCCACGGTGCGGCGGCTGGTGTTCGGGCCGCACGAGAAGTACCTGCGCCGGACGGGCTACATGGCCGTCGCCTTCCAGATGCCCAGCGCGTTACCGGGTTACGACCAGAGCGATTCGGTCATCCTGGCCGAACCCCGGCGGTCGATGTGGATCTTCCCGTTCAAGGACCGTCCGCCGACCGTGTTGCTGAGCTACCACACCGACGATGTGAATGCCGAGTTCACCCGGCCGATGGTCGATCGGGTGCGCGAGGTGTTCGGCCCCGAGCCGGCCGGCCCGGCCTTGGGCGCGGCGCTGGACGCGCTGGAGACGGCCGAGAATGTGCTGTTCGACTCGGTCGAACAGGTACACATGGCCAGCTGGCATCGCGGCCGGGTGGTGCTCGTCGGCGACGCGGCCTGGTGCGTGACGCTGTACGCGGGAATGGGCGCCTCGACCGGGATGGCCGGGGCCGACCTGCTGGGCAGCATGCTGGCCCGCCACGGCGGCAACGTGACCGAGGCACTGACGCGATGGGAGCAGCAGCTGCGCCCCGCCATCGGCTACCTGCAGGGCAACGGGATGCAGATGCGCAGCCTGTTCGTCCCGGCCACCCGCTTCGAACTCGCACGGCGCACGATAATGCTGCGAGTGAGCAAGATGCCGGTGACCTCCCCGTTGTTCCTTTGGTGGCGGACCAGGGGCAGGGCGGCCCGGATGAAGGACATGGATCTCGCTCACCCCGGCCCGGCTGTGCCCGTCCGCGTCCCCGCGTGAGGGCACGATCGGTGGCACAGCCTTCGGAGTCGGCGGACACAGCGGCCCGGCCGCCCGGAGTCCGGGACCCGGCCGCCGTCGACAGCCGTTCGAGCAGGCGGGCGCGAGCCGCCAGGCACCGAGGGGCGTCCGAGGTGGTAGGCGGGCAGACAGGCGGGCTCCGCGTGGAGTCTCGATACGCGAGTTGGGAAGGGTCGTATGCCGGGATCAACGGATGAGAAAGAGGCTGTCGGTTACCGGCCGCTGCTGTTTTCCATCGCTTACGGGATGACCGGGTCCGTGGGCGACGCCGAGGACATCGTGCAGGACGCGTTCCTCGGCCTGAGCCGGGCGCAGCAGAAGGGGACTGTGATCGACAATCCGAAGGCGTACCTGACCACGGCGGTGACGCGGCTGGGCATCAACTACCTGAGTTCGGCGCGGGTGCGGCGGGAGACCTATGTGGGCGACTGGCTGCCCGAGCCGGTCGTCGTGCCCGCCGACAGGCCGGGGCCGGCCGAGCAGGCCGAGCTGGCCGACTCGCTGTCGATGGCGTTCCTGGTGCTGCTGGAGGCGCTCTCGCCGGTGGAGCGGGCGGTGTTCATGCTGCGCGAGGTGTTCGGGTACGGCTACCCGGAGGTGGCGAGGACCATCGGCAAGACCGAGGTGAACTGCCGGCAGATCTTCGCCCGCGCCCGGCAGCGCATCGCCGCCGGCGGGCAGGTGGCCGACAGCACGCCGCTCCGCGAGCGGCGGGCGGAAGGCGAGAAACTCGCCCGCAGGTTCTTCGAGGCCGCCGCGGGCGGCGACATGGACGCCCTGCTCGGCATGCTCGCACCCGACGTGGTGCTGCACGGGGACGGTGGCGGCAAGGTGCAGGCCTTCGGAAAGCGGCTGGCAGGGCGGCTGCCCGTCGTGCGGCTGATCGTCGGCGTGTTCCGCCGGGCCGGGATCCTGGGGGTCACCCTCCGGCCGGCCTGGGTCAACGGCCGACCGGGCGCCGTCAAGTTCGACGCCGAAGGTCGCGCGATCGGCGTGATCGAGCTCGACATCTCCGATGGCATGGTCAACGCGATTCACTCGGTGGCCAACCCCGACAAGCTTGCCCACATCGGAATGAACTCAGATATGGCGTGAGTGCCGGCGGAGCCATCCAGCACCCGCATATGGAGGCGCGGTCGCCGGCAAGCAGCCCGCCGGCGCCCTCGCCGCCGCCCAGGCACTCCTCCAGCCGGTCGACCCCGGCAGCCCGCCCCCGCGGATCCTCTTCTGCCGGGGCTTCCATCCGATGATCCAGCAGGCCCGCGCCGAGCGGCTCACGACCTGGGACGGCTGGCAGGACCTTTCGGCGCAGGCGGACGACCTGCCCCTGTCGCCGATCGAGCAGCACATCCTGCGCGCCCTGACCTGCCACGACACCGACGAGGCCGCAGCCCGCTCGGTCAACGTCTCAGTGCGCAAGTTCCGCGCCCACATCGCCGGCCTCATGGCCCGCCTCGGCGCGTCCACCCGCTTGCAAGCCGCCCTGCGCGCCAAGGAACGCGGCTGGCTGTGACGTGCAGGTTCCTGCAGTCCTGCGTGCAACCGTTCGCTCTACTCCCCGACCGTCCCGGACAAGATCCTGGAGTCACGAATCGTTTGCACGTCATCAACACCCGCACCTCGGGGGCCTGGCACGTCGGTGGCTCAGAAGCGGGCGCCGATGTCGGCGCCGTTGCTGGGTCGCAGGAAGGTGGAGGACGGGATCGAGCCGTCGGCGGTGCGCGGGCCGGTGCTCGTGCCCGGATCGGTGCTGGTGAACGTCCAGGTGCCGCCGAGGTTCCAGGAGTTGCCCGAGCTGGACGACGAGCCGAGCGCGGCCTGGGTCTGGTTCGCCACCGACAGGTTCTTGGTGAGGACCGACACGGAGTCGGCGTAGTCGAAGCCGGTGCCGCCGTTGCGCCAGGCGGTGCTGCGGTCGGTCACCAGGCGGCCCGGGTTGCCGTTGTCGGTGAAGCCGTCCACCGCGTTGTCGTAGGCGATGGAGTTGCGGACGACGTGGCCGACCGCCGGGTCCGGGTCGCCGCCGCCGAGCTTGAAGCCGTTGCCGTCGCCGGTGTAGTCGGGCAGGTTCCACCGGTTGAAGCCGTTCCCCCAGGCCACGGACGACTCCACGGTGACCCCGCTGAGGAACATCCAGAAGTCCAGGCCGTCGTCGGAGTTGTTCCAGAGCCGGGCGCCGCGGATCACGTTGCCGCCGCCGGAACCCTCCTTGATCGCGACGCCGTCGGCGCTCTCGCCGTTCTTGCGCGGGTCGCGGTTGCCGTAGCTGTCCAGGTTGATGATCTGGTTGTCGCTGGACGCGCCCTGCAGGTGCAGCCCGGACTCGTAGTTGTCCCTGGTGACCAGGCGGTCGAAGACGTTGCCGTTGGTGTCGAGACCGAAGATCCCGTACGGGCCGTGGACGATCTCCAGCCCGATCAGCCGCCAGTGGTCGCCCTCGATGTGCACGGCGCCGCGCTCGGCGCGCGGGATGCTGGAGCCGACCGCGCCCGGCGTGTACGGCATGTTCTCGCCGTCGATGATCACCCGTTCCCGGTTGTACGCGGTCATCGTGATCGGCAGGGCGGCCGTGCCGTTCTTGACGAGCTGGATGTTCGTGCTCGGCGCGTACGTCCCGCCGCGGATGAAGATCGTGTAACCGGGCTGCGCCAGGTCCACGGCGCGCTGGATGGTCCGGAGCGGGGCGGCCAGGGTGCCGGGGTTGGCGTCGTCGCCGTCGGTCGCCACGTGGAGCGCGGTCTCCGGCTGCTGGCCGCCGGCCTCGACGTCGAGGTGGTCGACGTTGGGCAGGCCGGCGGAGCCGGTCGGGTGGAGCCTGATGGTGTTGGAGCCGGCGTTCAGCTGGACGGTCGCGGTCTTGGTGACCCAGGTGGACCAGGCGCCGGTGCCTTCGAAGGACAGGGTCTGGACGGTGGAGCCGTTGACGATCAGGCCGGCGGGGCGCGACGTGGTCGTTCCGTTGGCGAAGCGGATCCCGAGGGTGGCGGTGCCGGCGGCGGTGGCGTTCACGGTGAACTGGGCGTGGGCGCCGGCGGCGTTGTCGGCGTTGCAGAAGCCGGCGCCGGAGTAGCCGGCCCAGTTTGACTCGATGGCGCCGGTGCAGACCGCCGGTGACACCTCGGCCTCGTAGCGGGTCGGCGCCGCGTACGCGGGCGAGGGTGACAACGCGGCGTAGGTGCCGGCCACCAGGCCGGCACACGCGAGGACAGCTCTGAGGCGCATCGCCCATCTCCTCGGTAAGCGCTTTCCGGGACGGCGCCGAGTCAAGCACAGCGCGGCCGGGCACGGGAAGCGGCGACTGCCGACCTGGCTGCAAACGGCCGGCTGGTCCCCGCGAACGGCATGCGGGCGCCAGCCGCGCAAGAGGAATTCGCGCAGTTCGGCGCGCGTGACGACGGAGCCGCCGGCGCCCGCGCCCGGTATGGCCGCCGCGATGAAACTTTCACCGGAGCCGGTGGGTCAGGTGAAGAGGCGGTACGGGTGCACGCCGTCCACCAGGCCCAGGTCGGGTGGATGGATGCTGTAGCCGAGCATGCGGCGGGCCCGGCTGCTGAGCTGCCGCGCCACATGCCTGCCGGGGGAGAGGGCGAACGCCTCCCGGGTGCGCAGCCACGGCTCGCAGTAGTGCGCGGTGACGGTGAGGGCCGTCGCCGGTTGCGGGGGGCGGGCGTGCCAGAGGGTGCCCAGGAGGATGGTGCAGGAGCCCGGCGGGGGAGTCAGGGGGACGCCCGGTCCGGTGGGATCGCCGGCGGGCCAGCGATGGCTGCCCGGCCACACGGTGAGGGCGGTGCCGGCGTCGAGGGCCCAGAGGGCGGCGACGGACAGGGCGGGACGCGGGCGCGGCAGCGGGTACGGCTCGTCGTCGTAGCCCGGCGGCCGGGCGGGCGCGCCAGGGCCCACCTCGACGACCTCCAGCTGGGACAGCAGGTAGTTGGGCAGCAGGAGCCGGTCGAGGAGGGGGAGCACGCGCGGGTGGTCGATGAGCGGGTCCGCGGCCCGGGTGTTGTGGAGCACGCCGTACACGCGGCGGAGGTGACGCGACCGGAACGGGTCGCGTCCCGCGGGCCCGAGCAGCGGCGTGAGCTCGGCGCGGATCCGGCGGCAGCCGCCCGGATCGAGCAGGTCGCGCAGGACGAGGTAGCCGTCCCGGTGCAACGCGGACAGGACGCCCCCGGCCCGCCCACCACCGGTCGTGGTGCCCTCGGACTGGCCGCCACCGCCCGCGACTCCCTCGGCCCGCCCGCCACCGCTCGTGGCGGCCGAGGCGCGTTCGTCGCCGGTCATGGCGCGCTCGTGGGTTCGGCGCCGAGGGCGGCGGTGCTGAACTGCCAGATCTCCTCCAGCACGGCGGCCCGCTCCGGACGGGGCTCCTGATCGAGCACGACGGCCAGGATCGATCGCATGCCGCCGACGACGGCCGCCGACATGAGCTCCGGGTCCCGCCCCCGGGTGACGGCGCCCTCGGCCTGCCCGGCGGCGACGTGTTTCGCGCCGAGGGCGATGACCCGCCGGGCGCAGTCGGCCTCCATGGCGGCGACCCGGGCGTCCCCGACCATGCGCCCGAGCACGACGGGGGCCAGCGGCTCGTCGTACACCCAGTCGACCCACCGGGTCAGCTGGGCCCGCCAGCGTTCGAGCCAGGTGCGGCCGGAGAAGTGGCCGAGCACGGTCTCGGTGACGAGCCGGTCGTAGAAGTCGGCGATCAGGGCGCTCATGAGGCCGCTGCGGGTGCCGAAGTAGCGGTACGGCAGGCCGGCGCTGAGCCCGGCGCGGCGGGCGACGGCCGCGACCTCGATGTCGCCGGTGTCGACGAGTTCGTCGGCGGCGGCCTGGAGGATGCGGCTCCGGGTGGTGGCGGCACGTTCGGACAAGGGCTCCACCCCGCTCATATTAGTTGAGTTCAACTCAACAATGAAGGACGGCTGGTGCGCCGTCGATCACCCGGTGCTTGCCTGAGGAGGTCGCCATGCGCGGATCCCGCCAGAATCAAGCCGAACGGCCGAGCTGCCGCGGGGAACCTGTGGGGGCTGCCAGAGGCGTGGCGGGCTGCGGTCGGGAACCGCTGAGCAGGAGGCTGCCGGCGAGGATGACCGCGGCTGCGGTGGCGCCGTGCACGCCGAAGGCGGTCGCGGCAGCACGATGATCATGTCGCCGAACGGGGTGAGTGCCATGGCCGGCATGACCCACCCGAGGACGCGGCGGTTCCCGATGGCGAGGATCGCGAGGATGACCAGGCCGGACACCACGTCCCGGATCCCCCTGACGGCGAGGAGTCCCGCGCCGCTCGCCACGGGGCCAGCTCGGCAGGCCGAAGCTGGGCGCCATGGACTGGGGAGCCGGCAGGTAACTCATGAGGCCGGAACTCCTGCCCGTAACTGCAGGTCACCATCCGAATCGAGTAGGCGAGCCCCACAGGCTGACTCGCGCCCCTACATGGAGCAATGAATCTTGTCAACGGCACAAGTCATCAAAATAAAGTTATGTCACATGATGACTTGCATCATTAATTTCTGATCTTGGTCCGACGTAGGTTGCAGGCGCCGACAAGTAATGATCACCGACTCCGGCGGCGCAACGATGCCGAACGGACGAGGTGCTCAGTGCTCGATGACCGTTCGGTGTCAGTGACCCTACAGGGCTCGACAGAGGAGATTTCATGATCCGTGCTCTTGGCAAGCTGGGTGACCGGCTGCTCGACAAGCTGCTGCCCACGACCTCCGCATCCGCTGACACCTGCTGGGACGAGACGAAGTTCGTCGGCTACGTCGTGCGCAGGACGTGCTGCATCGCCGCCGGTTACACGGCCTGCACCCCCTGGCGCTGACCGAGATCCCCGCCGAGTGACCGTCATGCAGTACGTGGCGTGGGCCTGCCGACGCGCGCTGGCTGCCGTCTTCCTGGTGGCAGTGCTCGGCAAGGTGCGCGGCAGGGACGCCTTCCGTGCCTTCCGCGCCTCCGTGCTCGACATGGTGGCGCTTCCGGCGGGCGGGGCGACCCTCTTGAGCGCCGCGGTGGTCCTCTCCGAGGCATCCATCATCGTGCTGCTGGCGGTCCAGCGGACGGCACCGGCCGGTTTCATGCTGGCCGGCGCCGTGCTGCCGGCGTTCTGCGCGGGAATCGCGCGGGCCGTACGCTCCGGCGCCCGGACGCCCTGCCGCTGCTTCGGCGCCACGGCGACCCCGTCGAGCGGCAGGCACCTGGTCCGCAACGCCGTCCTGCTCACCGTAACGGCGGCGGGCGGTACGGCCCAGCTGCTCACCGCACCGGGTGAGACTCACCCTGCCGCCGTCGCCATCGCGCTGGCCTGCGCCGGTGTGCTCGTTGTGGCCATCGTCTTCTTCGACGATCTGGCCGACCTGTTCGCCGGGCCGCCGCCGGCCTTCCGGCGAGCCGGCCTGTGAAGGGATTCCGATGTCGTA
Organism: Nonomuraea sp. GTA35; assembly: GCF_041950525.1. Taxonomy (NCBI): domain Bacteria; kingdom Bacillati; phylum Actinomycetota; class Actinomycetes; order Streptosporangiales; family Streptosporangiaceae; genus Nonomuraea; species Nonomuraea sp. GTA35. Next base: position 52,042 of record NZ_JBGNUV010000008.1, read on the forward strand.
CCTCGTTGTCGCCGTAGTCCTCGTCGGGGCCCTGTGCGCCGGGAACCTGCTGCTGACCCTGGCGGTCATCCGCCGCCTCCGCGAGCATTCGGCCCAGCTCGCCACCGACCGGCCGACGAGACCGCCCCTCGTGACACCCGGCACCGCGCTGCCCGGGTTCGCCTCCGCCGCGTCCGATGGCACGACGGTGTCGCGGGACTTCTTCACCGGGCCGACCCTGGTGGGGATGTTCTCCACCACCTGCGCCGCCTGTCACGAGCGCTTGCCCGAGTTCACCACCCGGGCGCGGTCGCTGGGGCCCGGGCGCGCGCTTGCGGTGGTGGTGGACGATCAGGCGGACGCCGGCGCGTTCGCCGCCGCCCTGACCCCGGTGGCGACCGTGGTCGCCGAGCCGCCGGACGGACCGCTGGGCAAGGCGTTCCAGGTGTCGTTCTTCCCGGCCTTCTATCTCGTCGACGGCCGGGCGGTGATCACCGCCGCGGCGCTCACCCCGGATGAGCTGCCGCTGGTGGCGCTCACGTGAAGGACCCCGAGGGTCCCGAAGGCCCTGCGGGGAGGGACTCCGGCGTGGGCCCCCTGTCTCGCCGCGGGTGGGTGGCGGCCGAGCTGGCCTGGCGGGCGCAGCCGGCCGCCGTGCTGGGTTCGCTGGCGACGGTGCTGCTCATGGGGGCGGCACCGGTGGCGACCGCATGGCTGACCAAGCTGGTTCTCGACACGCTGGCGAGTGGTGAGGGCCAGGACGGCCTCCTTCCCGTCGCGGCCGCCCTCGGAGTGGCGGGCCTGGCCCTGGTCGCCCTGCCGCATGTCTCCGAGTACCTGCAGGGACAATTGCATCGGGGGCTGCAGAGGCTGGTCTACGACCGGCTGTTCCGGGCCGTCAACGCCGATCCCGGGCTCAGCCGCTTCGAGAACCCCTCCTTCCACGACGAATTGCGGCTGGCCCACGAGGCCGGCCAGAACGCGCCGCAGCAGATCGTCGGCTCATCCCTGGCGATCTGCCAGGGCATCCTGACGCTGCTCGGCTTCATCGTCACGCTGACCGTGCTCAGCCCGGTCATGGTCGTCATCGTCATCGCCGCCGCGCTGCCGTCGGCCCGGGTACAGCTCGCGCTGAGCCGCCGCAGGGCCCGCACGATGTGGGGCATCAGCTCCAACACGCGCCGCCAGCTCTTCTACGGCGCCCTTCTCACCAGCCCCGACGCGGCCAAGGAGGTGCGGCTGTTCGGGCTGGGCGACTTCCTGCGCACCCGCATGCTCACGGAACTCCGGACCGTCAACGAGGCCGAGCGGGATCTGGACCGGCGGACGCTGCGCAGCCAGGGGCTGCTGTCCGTGCTGGGTGCCGCCGTCGCGGCCGGCGGCCTGCTCTGGGCCGTGCTGGCCGCCGCGGCGGGAGGGCTGAGCGTGGGGGACGTCTCCGTGTTCGTCGCCGCCGTCGCCGGGGTGCAGACGGCCCTGACCTCCATCGTCAGCCAGTGGGCCGGCGCGCACAACGCCCTGCTGATGTTCGGGCACTACATCGGCGTCGTCAGGGCCGAGCCCGGTCTCCCGGTGGCCGCGGAGCCCACCGCGCTGCCCCCGCTGCGGGAGGGCATCGAACTGCGTGACGTGTGGTTCCGCTACGACGACGAGCACCCCTGGGTGCTGCGCGGCGTGAACCTCTTCATCCCGCACGGCCACGCCGTCGCTCTGGTCGGCCTGAACGGTGCGGGCAAGAGCACCCTGGTCAAACTGCTGTGCCGGCTGTACGACCCGGTCCGCGGCTCCATCCACTGGGACGGCGTGGACCTGCGTGAGGTGCATCCGGACGACCTGCGCGCACGGCTCGGCGTGGTGTTCCAGGACTACATGTCGTACGACCTCACCGCCTCCGAGAACATCATGCTGGGTGACCTGGCCGCGGGCGCCGACCCGGAGCCCGTCCGGGCCGCCGCCCGGCGCGCCGGGATCCACGACACGCTCGACGCGCTGCCCAGGGGCTACGACACGCTGCTCAGCCGGATCTTCTTCGGCGACAGCGACGAGCGGCAGGCGGGAGTGACGCTGTCGGGCGGGCAGTGGCAGCGGCTGGCGCTGGCCCGCGCCCTGATGCGCCACCACCGGGATCTGCTCGTCCTCGACGAGCCGAGCTCCGGTCTGGACGCGGAGGCCGAGCACGCCGTCCACCTGGGACTGCGCCGGCACCGGGCGGGCCGTACCAGCGTCCTGATCTCGCACCGGCTGGGCGCCCTGCGGGAGGCGGACCTCATCGTCGTGCTGGACGAGGGCAAGATCTCCGAACGCGGTTCCCACAGCGAGCTCATGGCGCGGGGAGGGACGTACGCGCGGCTGTTCGGCCTGCAGGCCAGCGGTTACGAGCTCACGCCGGAGCCCTCTGCCGCGCCCCCGGAAGGCTGCGCCGGGGAGAGCCTGCGCACGACCACACCCAGCACCCGGTCTGCCGGGAGATAGCCCCAGTTCCGCGAGTCCGCGCTCATCGGTCCGTCGCCGATGACGACCAGCCGCCCCTCGGGGACCAGCGCCCCCTCGGGGGCGTTCACCGCGTGCGTGACAGCCGGCGGTACCGGATCACCGGGCAGTGCGGCCACCCGCTTGATGAGCCACTTCGAATCCTCCGGGGCGGACAGCGGACCGGTGCGCCATCGGCCTCCCAGCGCCGATTGGAAGACCACCACCTGACCCCGCCGGAGTTTCGAGCCGGCCACGCGGCGGATGAGCACCCGGTCTCCGGAGCGGTACAGCGGGAGCATGCTCGGGCCGGTCACCTGGACGATCACCAGCCGGCGCCGGGCGATGGCGAGAACGCCGACGATCACCGCCAGCAAGATCACTACGTACCGCACGGACTCACCCTAGCCGCCATCACCATCCGGCCAGGCCACGAAGGAATCCGGCAGCTGATCACCCCCAGCACCCGCGGGGTCGCCGCTCTCCCGAAAAGGCGATCATTCAGGCATACTGATGCTGCTTGACCATGATCACTGACTGATGGGGGCCGATTGTGGTGACTTCTGAGAACAACTCCGAGCAAGGCATCAGCCGGCGACGGCTCCTGACCTCGGCCTTAGCCGTCGGCGGTCTCTCGGTGGGCCTGGCGGGCCTCCCGGCCGGTGCCCAGGCGGCCTCCCCGTCCGCGGGCAGTGCCACCCGCCGCGCCGCCCGTGCAGCCGCGCGCGGCGCCGAGACGTGGGAGAACATCATCGAGAAGACGTCCTTCAACAGCTGGACGGCCTTCGACCAGGTGTGGGCCCGCAACTACCCCAGTACCTTCGGCGACGTCACGACGCACAACGGCGCCGCCAAGATGCTGGACAGCCAGGTCTCCCTCTCCGGAGGCGTGCTCACCCTGACCGCGACCCGGCTGTCCCAGCCGGCCGGGACCAGCTCCCATCCACCGAAGGCCCCGCTGTGGTGGAACTCCGGCGCCATCCACGCCAAGCAGCAGATCGTCATCAACGATCAGTTCCCCGAATACGACATCGAGGGCGAGTTCAGGACGGACACCGGCCCGGGCATCTGGCCGGCGTTCTGGCTGACCGGGGTCGACGTGTGGCCGCCGGAGACCGACATCCTCGAGTACGTCGGGCAGGACGGCGCATACCCTCAGAACCTCTTCAACACCTGGAACGCCACCAGTACGGGCGACGACAGAGAGTTCGAGGACAGCGGCAACTACGTCACCCGGACGACCGAGCAGACCACCGCCGAGACCGATCCCAGGAGCAAGTTCATCAAGTACCGCGTCTGGATGTACAAGGACGGCAACGACGTCAGGCTCGAGTACTCCTTCGGCGGCAACTGGGTGGCCGACCATCTCGGCAAGGGCTGGGCCGGCATCCCGATGTGGCTCATCATCAACCTGCAGATGGGCACGTACGCGTCCGGCCTGGACGACGAGAGCTCCCCGGGCTGGGCGGACCAGTTGCCGGGGCCCACCGGCAACACCTACTTCCGGGCCCAGAACGTATGGGTCGGGCGCACGCGCGCCTACTGATCGAGACGGCTCGCCGGGTGGCCGCCCTCCACCTCCGGGTTCAAAGACATGTCGCGACGCGGATCAGGTCGGCAACCGCACGGAGGCGGCTGTGCGGCGGCCAGGCGATCACCGTTGTCACGGGCGGAGCGTCCAGGACCGGCACGGCGGCGAGGTCCCGGCGCAAGTCGGCGGCGGCTGACTCGGGAATGACCGCAGTGGTACGGCCGAGCGCGATCAGCTGGAAGAGCTGTGTCAGGTTCCGTACCTCTGCGCCCGGCCCTTCTGGGTAGCTGCCGCCGGGACCGGGCCAGCGGGCCATCGGGAGCTCTGGCAGCGTGGTGACGTCGGCCATCCGGACCCGGGAGCGGCCGGCGAGCGGGTGCGTACCCCTGGACGTGACCGGCGACGGGAGCGTGGCCGCCGCGGTCCAACTGATCGGCAAGCGGGCAGGACGGCTCGACGTACTGGTCAACACCGCCGGCGTTGCCGGCGGCTGGCCGGAGGAATCCACGACCATCGACCTCGAGACCGTCCGGTGACTGGTGGAGACCAACGTCATCGGCGTCATCAGGGTCACCAACGCGATGCTGCCGTTGCTGCGCCGCTCGGAGCGCCCGCGGATCGTCAACCAGTCCAGCCACGTCGGCTCCCTGGCCCTGCAGACCACGCCCGGCGTCGACCTCGGGGGGATCAGCGGGGCCTACGCGCCGACGAAACCTGACTCAACGCCGTCACCATCCAGTACGCCAAGGAGCTGAGCGGCACCAACATCCTGATCAACAACGCCTGCCCCGGTTACGTGGCCACCGACCTCAACGGATTCAGCGGGACCCGGACCCCCGAGCGGGGCGCGGCGATCGCCATCCGGCTGGCGACCCTGCCGGACGGGGGCCCGACCGGCCGGCTGTTCGACGACAACGGGGTCGTACCCTGGTGACCTGACCTTCGGATGCGTTTCTCGTCGATCGAAGCGCGGCCGCCCCTCCGCATGGCCGACTCGGGTGCGAAGCGGGTCTTCGGCTCGGCGCGGGCGTTGTGCCGGCGGATGCAGGCGGCGATGGCGGCGAGCATGCGCATCAGCACCACGATCGCCCGCCGCGGCCCCTGCAGACAGGCTGCTGACCGTGAGACGGCACGTCGATCACCCGGCCAAGGCTGCGAGCCGAACCACTAGTCGATGAAGTCGATGTTCGGGTGGCGCGGGGACTCGCCGTCGAACAGGTGCCGGTCCCGTCCGAGAAGGTGCAGGTCGAAGAAGGCGCCGATGTAGTCCCGTTGCGCGGCCAGCGAACGACGGGGGTCGATGGTGCCGATGACCGCCTCACGCTTCTGCGGCGCCACGCGCGCGCCGAGTTGCGGCACGATGATCTGCAGATCGCTGTAGGCCAGGTGCGTGCTGCCGCCGCGCAGGAGCAGATCCCGCTTCCAGCCTCGCTGGCCGGCCCAGAAGTCGGCCCAGCTCCGGTCGAATTCGGGATTCCGGTGCGTGTGCTCGAGCAGCTTCCCGTTCCCGTCGACGCCCTCGGCGCCCATCAGGAGGAACGGCCTGTCCAGGCCGCGTTTGGCGACCTCGCCGGGCACGTAAGGACTTCCCGGGGGATAGCCGATCTCGGTCGCCATCGCGCCGTCCAGGTTGATCCCGGCGTCGATGCGGCGGTCGTGGACCATCGTCTCGCCCGCGGTGAACCCGCCGTAGGAGTGCCCGTAGGCGCCGACCCGGGACAGGTCGAGCGACCGGCCGAGCCCGCGGGGGAGCGGACGCTTCCCCGCGTCGGGGTTCTCGCCCCGGTTGATCTTCGTGAGCTGGTCGAGGACGAACCGGCTGTCGGCGACCCGGGCGTCGAGCGCCTTCTTCTCGTCATCGGGGCCTTCACCCCCGGACACCGCGAGTTCGAGTCGCCCGCCGGGGAACTCGACCGCCGCGCTCTCGTAGGTGTGCGAGAGCGAGACGACCACGTAGCCGCGGCTCGCCAGATCGTCGATGATCCCCGTGTACGTCTCCCGCGGGACGCCGAAGCCGGGGGAGAAGAGCGCGACCGGCTTCGGCGCGCCGTGCGCCACCGGGACGCCGGTCTCGGCCCTACGCTTGGCCGATGCCCAGTCGATGGAGCCGGCCGGGAGATCGAGGTAGTCCTCGCCCGCCAGCGCCTGGTCGACGACGGTGCTCATGCCCGGCGTGAGCCACGGTGCCCGCGGGCCCTCGGCGAACCGGTCCGCCGGGTAGGTGAGGGTGACCATGAGTTCCCGGCGCCGTTCCGGTTTCCACGGATCGGGGCGGGAGGGGTCGACGAGGTGGAGGTCGGCGGTGCCGACGTCGTACCGGCCGATGAGGGCCGGCGCGGAGAGCTTGGCCTGCTCGGCCGCCACGGCGGGAGCGGTCGCGGTGAGCCCGCCCGCGAGCGCGAGCCCCGCGATCAGCGCCGAACCTCGCACCGCCCTGGTGTGTCTCGATGACACTGCTGGTGTCCTTCCGGAACGGGGCGGCCCAGCGGTCGCCTGCCTTCCGACTCTGGCAGCGCCCTGGCACCACGCGCATCCTCCTTCGGGATGGGCCGTAGCTCATCCGTGAAGGGCACGGCAGGCCGACGCGGTCCCAGGATGCGGCGCCATCTTGCCCGTCGCTCGGCTGCCGGCAGGTGACCGGGAGCGAGCATCGGCGGGCCGGGTGGTGCCCCCCGTGGCATGGCAATCAGTCGCGGTGATGGCCTGATAAGGAATCGGTTGTTTCCCGCACGGCACGGACACAGTTGGCTTGCGGACATATATGTGCACGGCGGCTGTGCGCCCCGCGCTCTCCCTGGGCTCGTGGCGACGACCGTTCTGCAGTTGCCTGTCGATATTCCCTGACGCCGACCCTTCACGAGCCGCACGTGGTCCGGCCGGCGTTCCTGCAGAACCCAAGCATCTGTACCCATATAGCCCGGTTGTCCTGTCGGTGGTGGCTGGGCCTCGTTGCGCGTCGTCAGGCCAAGGGGCGGGAACATGTCAGAAGCACGGGAGTACGTCGTCACCGGACTGATCATCGACCTGGACGGCAATCCGCTGCCTGATGCGCTGATCAAGGCGTCCGGCCCCGGATCGGCTCACCAGGACGTCCCGCTCGGCGAGAAGCGTACCGGGTCCGACGGCCGCTACGGGATCAAGGTCGTGGAGGACCCGCAGAACCCGCATACCCACGTCGCCACCGTCATCATCCGGGTGCTGGTCGGCGACCGCGAGGTCGGTAAGAGCAGGCCGCACCGCAAGGAGATGCCCAAGACCGTCATCGATCTCCAGGCGGACTTCAGGCCAGCTGCCACGCCGCTGGATCGCCGGGTCTTCGGGACGGTGCGGGACGCGTTCGGCGAGCTGATGACCGGCGTCACCGTGCGCGCCTTCGACCGGGACCTGCGCCGTGAGCAGCCGCTCGGCCAGTCGCCCGTGCGGGACGGCAAGTACGAGATCCGCTACTCCCACGCGCAGTTCCGCCGCGCCGAGAAGGATTCGGCCGACCTGGTCCTGACCGTGTCCGACGGCTCGGGCGCGCAACTGTTCCGCTCCACGGTGCACTACAACGCCCCCGCGGAGTACGAGCTCGACCTGGGTCTCGAAGGCGCCGTCTACGCAGGCCCCTCCGAGTGGGAGGTGCAGACCGGCGTCCTGATGCCGCTGCTCGACGGGCTGAGCCCGGTGGACCTGCATGAGGACGAGCAGTTCCAGGACGTGTCGTTCCTGGTCGGCGAGAGCGGCTACACCGCGCTGCAGATCGGCACGTGGGCGGCGTCGTGGCGGCTGGCCGAGCGGACCGAGCGGGACAAGAACGGGCTGCCGCCGGAAGCGCTGTTCGCGTTCCTGCGCCAGGGCGAGCCGTCGATCTTCCGCGAGTCGCTGCTGAACGACGTCCAGCACCCCGAGCGGATCGCGCTGATGGAGGACGCGCTGCTGCGAGCGCTGGCCGCGATGCTCCCGCAGCGCCAGCGCGACCTGCTGGAGAAGGCCGTGGCCGACAACCTGGTGCCGGCCAGGTTGCGCACGCAGATCGACGAGATCCTCGCCGTGCTGGCCAGGATCAACGTGCAGTTCACCGCCGACGTCAGCGTGGGCGGCGGCAAGGGCACGATCGGACAGTTGCTCGACTCGGCCGGCGTGCGGCCCGACCACCGTAAGACGATCCTGGCCACGATCTCCGCGCATTCCGGCTCGCTGACCGAGCTGTGGAAGCGCCTGGACGAGGACGAGTCGCTGCCCGAGGCCACGGTCAAGCAGGTACGGCTGAACGTGGAGCTGGGCACGCTGACCCGCAACCACGTCCCGCTGGTCACGAACCTGGCCAAGCAGGTCACCGCGGGGCAGCTCACCAAGCGGGCCCTCGCCCAGTTCTCCAGGCAGGACTGGTTCGCCGCGTTCGCCCGTCCAGGACCCGACGGCCGGCCGGTCGGCGTGCCGGACAACATCGACGGCGACACGCCGGAGGAGCAGCGGGAGACCTACGCCGCCATCCTCGACCAGCAGTTCGAGCGGTCGTATCCGACGGCGTCGCTGGCGGCCAAGGCCAGACGGGCCCCTTCGGCAGCGCCGCAGCTCAGCCGGAGGGTCGCCGACTTCCTCGATGAGCATCCCGGCCTCCAGCTCGACCGCTTCCGCATCGACCACTTCCTGGCAGAGGAGCGGCAGCGCGGCGACAGAAGCGGCGACGCAAACGGCGACGGCGAGGTGGACGCGGGCCTGCTGGACGAGCTGGCCGCGGTGCAGCGGGTCTTCAAGCTCAAGCCGACCTTCGCCGCCGCGAACACGCTGCTGCGCCAGGGCGTCGACTCCGCACAGCAGATCTACTTCATGGGCGAGGGCCAGTTCGTGGACACGCTGGTCGAGACGCCGATCAACCGGGTCGAAGCACGCACGATCTACCGCAAGGCGGAGAACACGTACGCGCTGGCGCTGACCACGTTCGCCGACCTCAACCTCGCGCTCAACGGCCTCGCCCCGGCGGCCCTGCCCGCGCTCACGCTGACCCCCGAGACCCAGGACAAGATCGCGACTCTGCCGAACCTGCAGACGCTCTTCGGCTCGCTCGACTACTGCGAGTGCTCGGCCTGCCAGTCCGTCTACAGCCCGGCCGCGCACTTCGTGGACGTGCTGCGCTTCCTCGGCGACCGCAACACGCAGGGGCAGGGGATCAACGCCGGCAAGACCGTCAGGCAGGTGCTGCTCGAACGGCGGCCCGATCTCGGCGACATCGAGCTGAGCTGTGAGAACACCAACACGCCGCTGCCCTACATCGACCTGGTCAACGAGATACTCGAAGACGTCGTCGCGCCGCCGCCCGCCGTCCTGCTGTCGGCCGCGATCCAGCCGCGGCTGACGGAGGGGCCCATCGCGGCCGAGGTGCTGGCCGAGCTGCGCGCCAAGAACGTGGCGGTCGCCGCCGACGCCTACGTCTACGACCGGGACATCAACGGCCGCTGGGCGATCAGGGACAGGGCGCGCTCCTACAGCGTGTCCCGGCAGGGCCCCGACCTGGCCGTGCGGGTCACCCGGCAGACGATCGGGTCGGCGGCCGAGGTGCGGGCCAATCCCGAGCACGTCAACCTGGCCGCGTACGCGAAGCTGGCCGGCGAGGTTTTCCCGTTCGCGGTGCCGTTCGATTTGTCGGCCGAGCAGAGCCGCGGCTATCTCGACCAGCTCGGCCTGCCGCAGGCGCGGCTGTTCGAGTTGTTCGGGCAGAGCGGCCCCGGCGGCAGCACGCCGACGCCGCTGCAGGTGGACTGCGCGCTGCTGGGCATCGGCGACGCCGAACGGCAGGTCATCACCGCCCTGCTGCCCGGCAGGCAGCCTTGGGAGTACTGGGGCCTGGCCGAGACAGGCAACTCCATCCCGCATCCCGACGACCCGGCGCAGCTCGTGACGGGGACCTGGATCGAGGTGCTCGGCAAGGTGCCGGTGATGCTGCACCGGGCCGAGCTCGGCTACCGCGACCTGGTCCAGCTCCTGGAGCTGCGCTACGTCGATCCCGGCAGGACCATCGCCATCCAGGACCTGCCCGGCTCGAACGGGGCCTCCTGCGACACCTCCGCCTTCACCATCGGCGGGCTGACCACTGAGGCGCTCGGCCGCGTGCACCGCTTCACCCGGCTGTGGCAGCGGCTCGGGATCCCGTCATGGGAGCTCGACCTGTGCCTGGCCGGACGCCCGCTGGACGAGGCCGCGCTGCGCGACCTGGCCGGGTTGCGGCGGCTCGGCGAGCGTACCGGGCTGGACCTGCCGACGCTGGTCACCGTGTTCCGCGGCTTCGACGATCACGAGTACACCGACCGCGCGCAGGGTGACGGCGTCCCGGTGCAGACGCTCTACCAGCGGCTGTTCCGCAACCGGCTGGTGGACGCCGCCGGCACCTTCCCGCCGCGTGCCGCCGACCTCGGCGGCACCATCGAGCAGCGAGTGCCGGGGCTGCTCGCCGGGCTGCGGATCGGCGAGGCCGACCTCGACCTGATCCTCGCCGACCTGGGACTGGCCAGATCGGCGCCGCTGAACGCGACCGTGCTCGGCCTGCTGCACCGCGTCGTCGTGCTGGCCCGCGGCCTGGGCCTGTCCGTACGCGACTTCGTACGGCTGGCCAGGATCGCCGGAGCCGACCCGTTCGGCTCGCCCGCCCAGGCGTCGGCCTTCGCCGAGCTGGCCGGGCAGGTCAGCGCCTCGGCGTTCACCGTGGCCGAGCTGGACTACCTGCTGACCCACCAGGTCACGGCGGGAGTCGCGCTGGAGAGCCGCAGCGTGCTGGCCTTCCTGCGCCAGCTCAGGACCGGCCTGGCCGAGATCGGGAACCGGCTGCGCCAGCAGGACGACGAGACCGCCGCCGGCTACGTCGGCGCCAAGCTCGGCCAACTGCCCGCGCTGGCCGCCGACGCCGACCTGATCGCCGCCCTGGCCCTGGTGGACGGGGGCTGGACCGGCCCGCCCGCCCAGCGTGACGCGCTCATCGGCCGCTACTTCGCCGCCATCTTCAGCGATCTGGCCGCCGCCCGCGCGGCGCTGGCCGAGCTGCCGCCGGGCGAGACCCCGTCCCAGCGGCAGGTCAGGATCGACGCCCGGTTCGCCGCCGTCGCGCCGCGCCTGGAGGCCTTCCTGCTGCGCACGCAGCAGGACCTGTTCATCGACCAGCAGGTGGCCGCGCTGCTCAGGATCGACGAGGTGTCCACCGCGACCGCGCTGACCCGGCTGCGCCTGCCCGCCTCGCCGGCCGACCTGCGCACGGTGATCAACGACCCGCGGCTGGCCGACCCCGCGTTCGCGCTGGACGAGGCGACGTTCCCGGCCGTCTACACGGCGCTGCGGCTGCTGCACAAGGTGGCCACCCTCGTCGGCCGGCTCGGCATGCGACCGGCCGACGTCACCTGGTGGATGATCGGCGACAACGCCGAACGCCTCGGCTGGATCAAGGCGACCGCGCTCGGCGTGGACCAGAGCACCACGGTCGAGCTGACCCGCTGGAGCGCGATGCGCTGGTGGTTCGACTGGACGCCCCAGCTGCCCGCCTCCGACCTGACCGCGCTGGACTTCGCCGACCGGCTGCTCGACCCCGCCGTGAGCTCCGCCGACACGATCACGGCGCTGGCCGGGCTGACCGCGTGGAAGGCCGCCGACCTCACCGCCCTGGCCGCCGCGTACGGCTGGGCGACGCCCGACCAGGTCAAGTCCCGCCTGGCTGACGCGGACAACCTGCGCAGGCTGGCCACCGCCATGGCGGCGCTGCGCAGGCTCGGCGTCACCGCCGCCCGCGCCGTGGCCTGGGCCGACGCCACCCCCGACGCGGCCGTCGCCGACGAGATCAAGCAGGTGCTCAAGGCCAGGTACGACCTGCCGCAGTGGCTGGAGGCCAACCGCCCGGTCCAGGACGCGCTGCGCGAACGCCGCCGCGACGTGCTGGCGCACTGGCTGGTCGCGCACCCCGACCCGGGCCGCGGCCAGAGCTGGACCGACTCCAACGGCCTGTACAGCCACTTCCTCATCGACGTGGAGATGGGCTCCTGCGCGCTGACCTCCCGGCTCAAGCAGGCCACCGGCTCCGCGCAGCTCTTCGTGCAGCGGGTGCTGCAGAGCCTGGAGCTCGACATCGTGGCCGGCACGGTCACCGACCCGAAGTGGAAGCAGTGGCAGTGGATGCGCCGCTACCGGGTGTGGGAGGCCAACCGCAAGGTCTTCCTGTACCCGGAGAACTGGATCGAGCCGGAACTGCGGGACGAGAAGTCGCCGTTCTTCCTCGACCTGGAGCACGACCTGCAGCAGCAGGACGTCACCGCCGAGACCGTCGAGCAGGCCTACCGCGTCTACCTCGACAAGCTCGACAAGGTGGCCAACCTGGAGATCCGCGCCATGTTCGAGCAGCGGATCGGCGAGGAGTCGGTGCTGCACGTGATCGGCCGGACCCGCAGCAGCAAGGGCGCCGAGTACTTCTACCGCACCCGGCTCAACCGGGCCCGCTGGACCGCCTGGCAGCCGGTGGACCTGGAGATCACGGGCGACCACCTGATGCTCGGCATGCACAACCGCAGGCTGTACGTGATGTGGCCGCAGCTGATGGAGAAGGCCGAGGAGCCGGCCGCGGTGCGCACGCCGAACGCCAACACCACCTTCCCGGTCGAGCGGCCCCGCAAGTACTGGGAGGTCCAGCTCTTCTGGAGCGAGCTCAAGAACGGCACGTGGACGCCCAAGGTCCTCTCGGACGTGCCGATGCGGGTGCTGCACACCGAGACGGGCGGCGACCAGCCGCAGAACATCGCCTTCCGCACCAGGATGACCCCGCAGATCCGCACCCACCTGTACGTGACCAGCGACCCCTTCAGGATCGCCCCGATGGCGGGGAAGAACTACGAGAAGCTCGGCCCGCAGATCACCCCGGACACGCTCGGCTTCTTCGAGCACCTCGTGTCGGGGCCGGAGAGCGTCCATCACGGCAACCTGCTCCGGCACCACACCGCCGCCCAGTACTTCTACTACTCCGCGACCACCGAGTTCGGCAAGCCGCACACGATCCCGGTGCACCAGAGCGCCCCGGCGATCCGGCTGCGCCGCAACATCACGCCCAACCGGACGTGGACGGTGCTCGACGCGCAGGCGTCCGGGTTCGCCGAGACCGGGTCGATGTTCACCTGGGACCAGGCGCGCAGCTACTTCGTGGACTACGAGCACCGCACGTACTGGTCGTACAACTCCAACGGCTGGCAGAGCTGGTCGATCTCGGCGTTCCGCTTCTCCCCGCACTACCACCCGTTCGTCGAGCTGTTCATCAAGGAGCTCAACATCTGGGGGCTGCGCGGCGTACTCAACCGGCGCATCCAGATCGACCCGCGCAGCGTGCCGGGCAGTCCGCCGCCGTTCGACTTCGCCGCCTACCAGCCGGACTTCACGGTCGTCGCGCCGCACCCGGTGGAGGAGGTGGACTTCGGCTACCGCGGCGCGTACGCGCCCTACAACTGGGAGCTGTTCTTCCACATCCCGATGCTGATCGCCGGCAAGCTGGCAGCCAACCAGCGCTTCGAGGAGGCGCTCGAGTGGTTCCACTACGTCTTCGACCCGACCAGCACCGACACCGCGACACCCGACCCTGAGACGCCGCAGCAGAAGTACTGGATCACCAAGCCGTTCTACGAGACGACCAGGGCCGGCTACTACCAGCAGAAGATCGAGAACATGCTGTTGGCCGTCGCCAAGGGCGACGCCGAGCTGCGGGCCCAGGTCGCCGAGTGGCGCGACCACCCGTTCAACCCGCACGCGATCGCCCGCATGCGCACGGTCGCCTACCAGAAGAACGTGCTGATCAAGTACGTCCAGGCGCTGACCGCGTGGGGCGACCAGCTGTTCGGCCAGGACACCATCGAGTCGATCAACGAGGCGACCCAGCTCTACGTGCTGGCCGCGACGATACTCGGCAGGCGGCCCAAGAGCGTGCCGCGCCGGGTCCCGAACCCGGTCCGCACCTTCAACCAGCTCCTGGCCCGCGGCATCGACGACTTCGGCAACGTGCTGCGGACGGTGGAGAACCTGCTGCCCGAGGTGCCCGGCCCCACGGCGCCCGCGCCGGACGGGCCCGAGCTGCCGCGGCTGGACGTGCTGTACTTCGGCATCCCGACCAACGACACGCTGCTGACGCTCTGGGACACCGTCGAGGACCGGCTGTTCAAGATCCGTCACTGCATGAACCTCGCCGGCACCGTGCGCGGGCTCCCGCTGTTCGAACCGCCGATCGACCCGGCGCTGCTGGTCAAGGCCACGGCCGCCGGGCTCGACGTCGGCGCGGCGCTCAGCGACATCAGCGCGCCGATGCCGTCCTACCGATTCCCGGTGATGATGCAGCGCGCCCAGGAGGTGTGCGCGGCCGTCACCAACCTGGGCTCGGCGATGCTCGCCGCGCTGGAGAAGCGCGACGCGGAGCTGTTCGCCACGCTGCGCTCCGGCCACGAGATCGCCCTGCTCGACCTGCTCAGGGACGTACGCGGCAGCCAGGTCGCCGAGGCGCGGGAGACCTGGGAGGCCACCAGGCGCGGCCGGGACCTGGCGGAGCTGCGCCGGGCCTACCACCAGCGGCTGCTCGACGACGGGCTGAACACGGGCGAGAACATCGCGCTCGCGCTGTCCGGCGTGTCGCTCGGCCTGGAGGCGGCGGTCGCGGTCGGCTACATCCTGTCGGGCGGGCTGAAGCTGATCCCGACGTTCCTGGCGGGCGCGGCCGGGTTCGGCGGCACGCCCACCGTGTCGGCCAGCCTCGGCGGGCAGCAGATCGGCAACGCGGCCGAGATGGCGGTCTCCACGCTGCGCTCGATCGCCACGGCCGCCGACAAGGGCGCGTCGCTGGCCGCCGTCATGGGCGGCCACGACCGGCGGCATCAGGAGTGGGGGCACCAGCGCGACCTGGCCGCCACCGAGCTGCCGCAGATCGACAAGCAGATCCTGGCCGCCGAGATCCGGCAGCGGATCGCCGAGCAGGAGCTGCGCCACCACGACAGGCAGCGCTCGAACGCGGCCACCCAGGACGAGTTCCAGCGAGGCAAGTTCACCAGCGCCGAGCTGTACGACTGGATGATCGGCCAGCTCTCCACCGTGTACTTCCAGAGCTACCAGCTCGCCTTCGACCTGGCCAAGCGGGCCGAACGGTGCTTCCGCCACGAGCTGGGGCTGACCGAGTCCGGCTACGTCCGTTACGGCTACTGGGACAGCCTGCGCAAGGGGCTGCTGGCCGGCGAGCGGCTCGGCCACGACCTGCGCCGCCTGGACGCGGCCTACCTGGAGCTGAACAAGCGCGAGTACGAGCTGACCAAGCACGTCTCGCTGGCCCAGCTCGACCCGGTGGCGCTGCTGCAGCTCAAGCGGAACGGCGAATGCTTCGTCGACATCCCCGAAGTGGTCTTCGACCTCGACCACCCGGGCCACTACTTCCGCCGGCTCAGGTCGGTCGGGCTGACGATCCCGTGCGTCGTGGGGCCGTACGGCACGGTGGCGGCCACGCTCACGCTGACCGGCAACAGCCTGCGCAAGGACGCGACGCTGCTGGCCGGCCAGTACGCCAGGGACCCGGCCGGCGACCTCCGCTTCCGCGACGGCGTGACCGCGGTGCAGTCGATCGCCACCAGTTCGGCCGTGGACGACAACGGCCTGTTCGACCTGCGCTTCGACGATCAGCGGTACATGCCGTTCGAGGGGGCGGGCGCGATCGGCTCCTGGCATCTCAAGCTGAACACCGAGATCCCGCAGTTCGACCCGGACACCATCTCCGACGTCGTGATCCACCTGCGCTACACCGCGCGCGAGGGCGGCGGGCTGCTGCGCGCCCAGGCGCTGAAGGACATCGACGACACGCTGACCGGTGCGGTGCTGGCCGGCGGCAGGAAGGGGCTGTACCGGGTGCTGGACCTCAAGCGGGACTTCCCCGATGAGTTCTACAGGTTCCTCCACCCGGCGGCCGGTGACCAGGTGATGGACCTGGGTGACCTGGCCGAGCGGCTGCCGTTCTTCACGCGGGCGTTCACCACGAAGAAGATCCGCACGGTGGAGGTCGCCGCCAGGATGCACGACGCGCAGCCGTACGAGGCGTCGCTGGCGCCGCTGGGCGCGGAGCTGCTGCCGCTGGCCGCCCACCCGGCCTACCAGGGGCTGCACCGCGCGGCCAAGGACCTGACCGGCAACGAGGCGCCGCTGACGGGCTGGACGCTGAAGGTGCGCAGGGCAGGGGCGGCGGACTTCCGTTCGCTGCCCGCGGACGCGATCCGGGAGCTGTTCCTGATCGTCAACTACACGGTGGAGCAGCCATGAACGCCAACCTGAGCGGCAGGGAGATCGACACCATCGTCGCGCGCGTGGTCATGGTGGCCAGGCCGCGGCGGGTGATGGTGTTCGGCTCGTACGCCAAGGGCCGGGCGACCGGCCGCAGCGACCTCGACCTGCTGGTCGTGGTGGCCGGCGACGAGGCGCCGCGGCCCCGGCCGTCGGACTTCGCGCCCTACCTGGGCGGCTGGATCGTACCCGTCGACATCCACGTGGTCACCGAGGAGGAGCTGCGCGAGTACGGCAGGCAGGAGCATCACTTCCTGCACTCGGTGCTGCGGTCCGGCCGTACCCTCTACCAGCACGACGGCGGGGGAGTCACGTGACCGCCGCCGACCGCGTCCCGCGCCTGGATCGCGACCGCGGCTCCGTCCGCGCCCCCGATCGAGCCCCCAGCCGCGCCCCTGACCGCGCCCCCGACCGCGCCCCCGAGGAGGCTTCGGGCGGCGCTTCGGGCGGGGCCGAGCCGACGGCCGCGCCGTCGATCGCGCTGCCCAAGGGCGGCGGCGCGATCCGCGGCATGGGGGAGAAGTTCGCCGCCGTCCCCGCCACCGGCACCGGCTCGCTGTCGGTGCCCATCCCCGTGACGCCGGGCCGGTCCGGCTTCGGCCCGTCGCTCACCCTCGCCTACGACTCGGGCGGCGGCAACGGCCCCTTCGGGCTGGGCTGGAGCCTGTCCCTGGGCTCGATCACCAGGAAGACCGACAAGGGCCTGCCGCGCTACCAGGACGCCGGCGAATCCGACGTGTACCTGCTGTCCGGCGTCGAAGACCTGGTCCCGGGAGAGGTCACCGCTGTACCCGGCCACACCGTGCGCAGGTACCGCCCCCGCATCGAGGGCCTGTTCGCCAGGATCGAACGCTGGACGCGGACCGACACCGGCGACGTCCACTGGCGCACGATCACCGCCGACAACCTGACCACGCTGTACGGAAAGGACGACAACTCCCGCATCGCCGACCCCGCCGACCCGTCACGCGTGTTCAGCTGGCTCATCTGCGAGACCCGCGACGACAAGGGCAGCGCGGCCGTCTACACCTACGCACCGGAGAACGCGGACGGCGTCGACCGCACGCTGATCAGCGAGCACAACCGGACACGCGGCGCGAACCGCTACATCAAACGCATCACGTACGGCAACCAGGTCTCGCATCTGCTCCAGCCGGACCTGAGCCAGGCGTCCTGGCTGTTCGAGGTGGTCTTCGACTACGACGAGGGCCACTACGAGGCGCTCCCTCCCGACACCGGCCGGCCGGTGGCCGAACAGCACCGCTTCGCCCGCGTCTCGGCCGCGCCCGCCCTGCCCTGGGCCGCCCGCCCCGACCCGTTCTCCTCCTACCGCGCCGGCTTCGAGATCCGCAGCCACCGCCGCTGCCGCCGCATCCTGATGTTCCACCACATCCCCGGCGAACCCGGCTACGACGGGCTGGTCCGCGCCGTCGAGCTCGACTACGCCGACCTCGACTACGGCCATCCGGTCGCGATCGACGACGAGCTGGCCCACCAGGGCAGCACCCGCACGGCGTCCTTCCTGCGCCGGATCGCCCAGTCCGGCCACAACCGCGACGCGACCCGGCCGGACGTCTACCTCGAACGGTCGCTGCCGCCGATCGAGCTGGAGTACGGCAAGGTCGTGGTGGACCCCCGGATCCGCGACGTGGACGCGGAGGCGCGCGAAACGCTCCCGGTCGGCGGGACCCTGCGCCAATGGGTGGACCTGTACGGCGAAGGCGTCCCCGGCATCCTGACCGAGCAGGACGGCGGCTGGTTCTACCGCCGCAACCACAGCCCGCTGCTGGACGAGCGGCCGGCGGGGTTCGGCCCGGCCAGGCTCGTCGGCTCGAAGCCCAACCTGTCGCTGGCCGGCGCGCACTTCCTCGACCTGGCCGGCGACGGCCGTCTCGACCTGGTCACCCTGGACGGCCCGGCGCCCGGACTGTACGAGAACGACGGCGCCGAGGGCTGGCTGCCGCTGCGCCCGTTCACCTCCCGCCTCTGGCGCGACACCGGCGACCCGAACCTCAGGTTCGTCGACCTCACCGGCGACGGCCTGGCCGACGTGCTGATCACCGAGAACGACGACCTCGTCTGGCACCCCTCGCTGGCCGAGTCGGGTTTCGGCCCGGCCGCCCGGGTGGCGCGGGCGTTCGACGAGGAGCAGGGCCCGCGCGTGGTCTTCGGCGACGCCGTCCAGTCGGTCCACATGGCCGACATGTGCGGTGACGGGCTGGCCGACCTGGTCCGGGTGCGCAACGGCGAGGTCTGCTACTGGCCGAACCAGGGCTACGGCCGGTTCGGCGCCAAGGTCACGCTGGACAACGTGCCCTGGTTCGACGAGCCCGACGCGTTCGACCACCGCCGCGTCCTGCTGGCCGACCTTGACGGGTCCGGGCCCACCGACCTGGTCTACCTGCACCGCGACAGCACCCGCCTGTACGTCAACCAGGCGGGCAACCGGCTGAGCGGCCCGCGCCACCTGCACGGGCTGCCCGCGGCGCCCGACGGCGCGTTCGTCACCGCGGTGGACCTGCTCGGCAACGGCACCACCTGCCTGGTCTGGTCCCTGCCGATGCCGGCCGACGCCGGCCGCCCGATGCGCTACGTGGACCTGATGGGCGGCGCGAAGCCGCACCTGCTGACCCGGGTGGTCAACAACCTGGGCGCGGAGACGCGCGTGCACTACGCGACCTCGACCGCGTTCTGCCTGGCCGACCGGCGGGCCGGCCGCCCGTGGGTGAGCCGGCTGCCGTTCCCCGTCCACGTCGTGGAGCGGGTGGAAACCTTCGACCACGTCAGCCGGCACCGGTTCGTCACCCGGTACGCCTACCACCACGGCTACTTCGACGGGGTGGAGCGGGAGTTCCGCGGCTTCGGCATGGTGCAGCAGTGGGACACCGAGCACCTGGCGCCGGGCCCCGTCCCGGTGAGCGGCAACCTCGACCCGGCCTCCCACGTCCCGCCCATCCTCACCAGGACCTGGTTCCACACCGGGCTGTACCAGGGCCGGGAGCGGGTCTCCGACGCCGTCGCCGGGCTGCTCGACCCGGTGGACAAGGGCGAGTACTACCGCGAGCCCGGCCTGACCGACGAGCAGGCGCGGGCGCTGCTGCTCGACGACACCGTCATCGACGTCACGGGGCTGCCGGGCGGCCTGAGCGCCGCCGAGGAGCGCGACGCGTGCCGGGCGCTCAAGGGCTCCGTCCTGCGCCAGGAGGTGTACGCCCTCGACGGGACCGGCACCCCCGGCCACCCGTACGGGCATCCCTACCTGGTGACCGAGCAGAACTTCAGGGTCCGCCGGTTGCGCGCCGCGGCGGGCGGGCATCCCGGCGTGTTCCTCACCCACGCCAACGAGTCCATCAGCTACCACTACGAGCGGGATCCGGCCGATCCGCGGATCGGGCACGCGCTCACGCTCGCGGTGGACGACTTCGGCAACGTACTCGGGTCCGCCTCGGTCGCCTACGGGCGCCGCCGCCCCGACCCGTCACTCCCGCCTGGCGACCAGGCCAGGCAGGGGCGGATCGTGATCACGTACACGGAGAACGACGTCACCAACGAGATCGACGCCGGTGGCGACCGGCAGGCACCGCGGCCGTGCGAGTCGCGCACGTACGAGCTGACCGGCGTGCTCCTGCCGGCCGGTCGCGCCCGATTCGGCATCGAGGAGATCCGCGACGCGGCGGCGGCCGCGCTGCCGCTCGACTACGCGCTCGCGCCGACCCCGGGCAGCCGGGAGAAGCGCCTGATCGAGCGCGTGCGCACCTACTTCAGGCGCGACGACCTGACCGGGCCGCTGCCGCTCGGCCGGCTGGAGCCGCTGGCGCTGCCGTTCCAGAGCCACAAGCTGGCGTTCACCCCGGCGCTGGTCTCCAAGCTGTACGGCGGCAGGACGACCGACGCGATGTTCGAGTCCGACGGGCGCTACCTGCACTCCGAGGGCGACGCCGGCTGGTGGGCGCCGAGCGGGCGGAGCTTCTACTCGCCGGACCCGGCCGACTCGCCCGCCCAGGAGCTCGCCCACGCCAGGCGGCACTTCTTCCTGCCGCACCGCACGCGCGACCCGTTCCACACCGGCGCGGTCAGCACCGACAGCACCGTCCGCTACGACCTGCACGACCTCCTGCCCGAGGAGACGCGCGACGCGCTGGGCAACCGGGTCACCGTCGGCGAGCGTGCTCCCGACCCGGACCAGCCGCTGGTGCGGCGCGGCCACGACTACCGGGTGCTGCAGCCCGCGCTCGTGATGGACGCCAACCGCAACCGCTCGGCGATCGCGTTCGACGCGCTCGGCGTGGTCGCGGGCGTCGCGGTCATGGGCAAGCCCGAGGAGACACCCGCTCGGGGCGACCGGCTGACCGCCGCGTTCCGCGCCGACCTGACGCGGGCCGAGACCGACGCGTTCTTCGCCGACCCGCGCGGGCCGCTCGCGGCGGCGTTGCTCGGCGAGGCCGGCACCCGCTACGTCACCGACCCGGCGGCGCACTGGCGCGAGCCCGACCCGGCGCGCCGGCCGCCGACCCCGATCGCCACGCTGGCCCGCGAACGGCACGCCTCCGATGGCGCCGGGCCCGTCCAGGTCGGCATCGGCTACTCCGACGGCTTCGGCCGGGTGGCACAGCAGAAGATCCAGGCGGAGCCCGGCCCGGGGCCGCGGCGTGACGCCGACGGCCGGATCCTGCTCGGCCCCGACGGGCGCCCGCTGACCACGGACGACGCCATCAACCCCCGCTGGGTGGGCAGCGGCTGGACGGTCTACAACAACAAGGGCAAACCGGTCAGGCAGTACGAACCCTTCTTCACCGACACCCACCGGTACGAGTCCGATGTGCGGGTCGGCGTCGCCGTGACCATGTTCTACGACCCGGCCGAGCGCGTGGTGGCCACCCTGCACCCCGACCACACCTGGGAGAAGACGGCGTTCGACCCGTGGCGCGAGGAGAGCTGGACCGTCAACGACACCGTGGCCGTCGCCGACCCGGCGACCGACCCCGACGTGGGCGACCACTTCGCCCGGCTGCCCGCGACCGACTACCTGCCCACCTGGCACGCGCTGCGCACCGACCCGGCGCACGCCGCCGCGTTCGCGGCCAGGCACCCCGACCCCGGCGACCGCGCCGCCGAGACCAGGGCGGCGCGCGGCACCGAGATCCACGCCGCCACGCCCAGGGTCGTGCACTGCGACTCGCTCGGCCGCGCGATGGCCACCCTGGTGCACAACCGGTACAAGTACAGCGACTCGCCCGCCGCGGAGCCGCCGGTCGAGGAGGTCCAGCGCACCAGCGTCCTGCTCGACGTCGAAGGCAACCAGCGCGAGGTGACCGACGCCCGCGACCGCGTCGTCATCCGCTACGACCAGGACATGCTGGGCAACTCCGTGCACGAGTCCAGCATGGAGTCGGGCGAACGCTGGATGCTGCTGGACGTGGCGGGCAAGCGCCGCTACACCTGGGACAGCCGCGGCCACCGTTTCGGCTTCTCCTACGACGCGCTCCAGCGGCCGCTCGACACGTTCCTGCGCTCGGGCACGGCAGCCGACCAGCTGGTCGAGCGGAGCGCGTATGGCGAGAGCCGGCCGGACCCGCAGGCCCGCAACCAGCGCGGCCGGCTGGTCGAGCGCCGCGACCAGGCGGGCGTCGTCACCACCGACGACTACGACTTCAAGGGCAACCTGCTGAGCGGCCGGCGCAGGCTGGCGCGAGACTACCGCGACAGCCTCGACTGGTCCGCCGCGCCCGCGCTGGAGCAGGAGAGCTTCACGAGCAGGACCAGCTATGACGCGCTCAACCGGCCGACCCAGCTCGTCGCGCCGCACAGCGACCGGCCGGGCACCACGGTCAACGTGATCCAGCCCGTCTACAACGAGGCCAACCTGCTGGAGCGCCTGCACGCCTGGCTCGAACAGGCCACCGAACCGCCGGCGCCCCTCGACCCCGCCACCGCCGGGCTGGACGCGGTCACCGGCATCGACTACGACGCGCTGGGCCGGCGGCTGCTGATCGCCTACGGCAACGGCACCGAGACCCGCTACGCCTACGACCCGGACACCTTCCGCCTGAGGAGGCTGAGCACCCGCCGCCCCGCCGCCGCGTTCCCCGGCGACTGCCCCGACCCGGCACCGCCCGGATGGCCGGGCTGCCAGGTCCAGAACCTGCGCTACACCTACGACCCGGCGGGCAACATCACCCACATCAGGGACGACGCCCAGCAGACGATCTTCTTCGGCAACCGGCGGGTCGAGCCGAGCAACGACTACGTCTACGACGCCGCCTACCGGCTGATCGAGGCCACCGGCCGCGAGCACCTCGGCCAGAGCGCGACGCCGGTCCCGCACTCGTCCGACGACGCCCCGCGCGTCCCGGTGCCGCACCCCGGCGACGGCAACGCCATGGCCGGCTACGTGGAGCGGTACGCCTACGACCTGGCCGGCAACATGCTCGCGATGCGGCACCACGGCAGCGGCCCCGCCCAGGCGGGCTGGCGGCGCACCTTCACCTACGACGAGGCCAGCGCGCTGGAGCCGGCCGCCAGGAGCAACCGCCTGACGGGCACCGCCATCGACGGCGTGAACGAGACCTACAGCGTCGCAGGGGACGGCTACGACCCGCACGGCAACCTGCTGCGCCTGCCGCACCTGCCCGTCATCGCCTGGGACGACGAGGACCACCTGCGGATGACCGAGCGGGGCAGCGAGCGCACCTACTACGTCTACGACTCCTCCGGCCAGCGCGTTCGCAAGGTGACCGAGCGGGCCGACGGCCGGATCAAGAATGAGCGCGTCTACCTGGAGACCGCCGAGATCTACCGCTCGCACGGCTCCGACCAGGTCGAGCGGGAGACGCTGCACCTCATGGACGACCAGCGCCGCGTCCTCCTGGTGGAGACCCGCCTGTCCGGCACCGAGCCGGGCGTGCCCCGGCGGCGGATCCGCTTCCAGTTCGGCAACCACCTCGACTCGGCGGTGCTGGAGCTCGACGACCAGGCGCGGATCATCTCCTACGAGGAGTACGCCCCCTTCGGCAGCACGACGTACCAGGGAGTCAGGAGCCTGACCGAGGTGGCGAAACGCTACCGGGGCACGGGCAAGGAACGCGACGAGGAGACCGGGTTCGTCCACCAGGGCGCCCGCTACTACGCGCCCTGGCTGGCCCGCTGGCTGAGCTGCGACCCGGCCGGGCTCGCCGACGGACCCTGCCCGTACGCCTACTGCGGCGACAACCCCATCACCCTGCACGACCCCTCCGGCTACCAGGGCAAACCACCGCTGCCGGGGCTGATCGGCAACGACGCCAAGGTCGGAAAGCTGTGGGAGCAGGCCGTGGTCGAGGAGCTCGGCCCCGGCTTCAAGCAGGACACCTACCAGGGCGTGGTGGAGGCCTTCCAGAAGGAGCTCGGGGAACGCACGGCGGCGAAGGGCCTGGGCTCGAACAGGAAGAAGGGCACCGGGATCAACTACGCCAGGGAGACGTACGCCAAGGTCAGGACCAGGTTCGGGAAACTGGCCCAGTCCACCGGCATCTCACTCGAAGGCATCCAGGTCCACCACACCTTCGACGAGCTGGCCAAGAACCCGGCGCAGGCGCTCGAGACCACCAACCTGAGCTTCCAGCAGGGCCACGCGGGCTCGAAGGGATCGGCGCACAACTTCGCGCACGAGGTGAACAAGGCCCACGCGGCCGGCGTCAAGAATCCGGGCCAGCACGTCAAGACCACGATGGCGGCCGAAGGGGTGCAGCCGAGGGTGCCGGAGTTCAGCCCCGCGCCGCACGTGCCGCACGCCCCGCACGCCCCGAAGGTGCCCAAGGGCAAGAAGATCGGCGGCTGGATCGGCCTGGCGATCGGCGTGGGGATCTCGGGCTACGTCCTGCTGGAGACCGGGGACGTCTACGCCGCGGGACAGGCGATCAACCCCGCGGCCAACACCACGGAGACGCTCGTCCACGGCGAGGTCAACGCGGAGAACGTGGCCTGGAGCGCGGTTCAGGACATCTACTACTACACCCCGGTCGGTACGGCGCACTCGGTCGTCTTCGGCCTCCTGGGGCCGCAGGGTGACAACTACTACGATCAGAAGCTCGCCGACAAGGCGATCCAGGAGGGACGCAACCCGTTCTGCGCCCAGTGCCACGGGCCGGGCGGCGCCCTCGATCCGAACAACGAGTGGAACCGCAGGGCGACGTCCGGGACCGCGCTGCAGCCCGGCCCGCTCACCGAGGCCGATCGGAAGGTGCTCAGCGACTGGCTCACCCCTGCGGCCAAGTGACCTGCCCGGCCGGACGAGCTCCTTGCCTCTCTTGAGAGGAGATCCACAAGCACGAGCAGGGAC
The DNA here is from genome assembly GCF_041950525.1 of Nonomuraea sp. GTA35. NCBI lineage: Bacteria > Bacillati > Actinomycetota > Actinomycetes > Streptosporangiales > Streptosporangiaceae > Nonomuraea > Nonomuraea sp. GTA35. Next base: position 76,638 of record NZ_JBGNUV010000008.1, read on the forward strand.
GTGGGGTCACCCGTTCAGCCACGCGTTGATGAGGTGTTCAGCCGTGGTGCGCACCCAGTCCCACACCTCCGCCGGGGGATGCCCGAGGAGCGCGGCCACCAGCAGCCCGCCGCCGATCAGCGCCGGCACGAACAGGAGGTCGCCGGAGCTCGGATCCGCGCTCGAAGTGCGCCTGCGCCGTCGCCGGAGCTGATCGTCTCGTTCCCACCGGTCGAGGAAATCCTGATGCTGTCGTTGGTGCCAGCTGCCGTTCATGCGCGTCCCCACTCCGAGGTGCCACGGTGGTATCCCAACGCACATATGACGCTACAGACCGTCAAGTTGTTCACGCCGGCTGCCACACGCCGCGGCGCGGCCGAACCCGGCGTCCGCCCGGCTGGAGCGCCTGGCGTTGGTCATTCGTCCCCCAAGCGAGACGAGCTCTCCGATCCCGCCTCTCGACGCGATCGGCATTCCGGCGGCCACCGCGCGATCTCACGCTGAGCGAGGCGAGCTCGCGGTCAGGGCTGCCGCGCTGGTCCGCGGCTTCGCCACGATGATGACCGACCGCGACGGCCACCTGTTCGACGACCGGATCGCCGCCGCCGAACCGGGAGCCTCGCCCTACCTGGCCATCTTCGCCACCGGCCTCCGACCGGCGCGTAACGCCAAGATGGTGAGATCCCGCGCTCGAAGGCAGGTCACGTCCCGGTTCGTCGTCGGGATGGTCACCTCAACGGGCCAGCGGTGCCGTTCCCGCCCCGCTCGATCAGGTACTGCTCTTCGAGATCCGCCGCAACGTCACCTTCGGCCTCGAAAAGACCGGTGGACCAGGGAATCGGACATGGCGAACGATGATCAGGATCAGGGCACAGCAGGCGTTGCACCCTTTGCTCAACGTCCCGTGCCTGCTCTGGGGTCGCGTACATCTCTACGCGCAGCTCCCACCGCACCCGCTCTCCGTCCACGGTCTTCCATTCTCTTGCGTACAGTCAAAGGCCTCGACGCGATCATGACGCTCTTCGACCCGCACAACAATCCGATTTCGGGCGAACACAGCACGGCCGAGCAGACATTTGGCATGCCGGGGCACCAGGAGGTACACGGCGGGGACGGTTCGTGGTGAGCGCGCTCGACATGGCGGCGACCCGCTGTGGCGTCTCGGCCTTGAGCGTGCGTTGATCGCAGAGACATGAGGTGACAGATCGACATGGGGCGCGCCAGAATGCGGGAGCCGTCCACCGTCTACCGCAACCGGAGGAATTTCCTATGCGCCGGCCCCTTGGGTTACTCGCCGCAGCCGCTGCCCTGGCCACGTTCGCCGTGCCCGTGAGTACGGCGCAGGCTGTCGCGGCGTCTCCGGCTTCCGGTGTCGGCCGGTACGGCTCGTCCAGCCTGTTCGGGCCGGCCGCCACGGCGTCGGTATCCGGCGCCGCCAGAGTGGGCACGGCGCGGGAGAACCTGGTCGTGCGGCTGGTCAATGCGCGGCGGGCGAAGAAGAAGGGGTGCCGGGCGCTCAAGCACCACCCGCAACTCCACCGGGCCGCCCGCGGGCACTCGGCCGACATGGCGGAGCACAACTACTTCTCGAGCACCTCCCGCGACGGCCGCTCCTTCATGGACCGCATCAAGGAGGCCGGCTTCACCGGCGGCACCAGGTGGGCGGAGAACATCGCCAAGGGCCAGCGCACCCCGGCCGCGGTCGTGCAGTCCTGGATGGACGCCTCCGGAACCAAGGCCAGCATCATGAACTGCAGGTTCACCTTCATCGGGGTCGGCGCGGTCGAGGACTCCGACGGCGCGATCTACTGGACCCAGGACTTCGCCGCCGCCAGATGACCCGCTTCGTGGTGAGCCGGTGGAAGAAGGTCGCAGGCGGCCTGCTTCGCCGGCGGCGGGAGCGCAGCCCGTCCATCAACCGATCGAGCGCGTGCGGGTCGTCGCCGGATCGCCTCTCCGGCGAGAGCGGGTCGATGTAGACGATCATGCGCCGTCGCGGGCAGGGTCGGCGAGACAGCGCAGGGGAGAGGCCCGGCTGGCCGTGCCGCGGGACCGGGCCGGCACCTTCGAGCCGGTGCTGGTGCCCGAGCGGGCCGGGCGCATCTCCGGCAGCCTGGACGACATGATCACCAGCTTGTACGCGCATGGCACGAGCGTGCGCGACAACCACAGCGTCCAGGCCAAGCCCGCCCATCTGGCCGTCGGCATCGGCGCCGACGGCGAGAACCACATCCCCGGGATCTGGCCCGCCAAGACCCCCGCTACCGTCGGCGAATCGGCCGGCTGCTGGACCTCGGTGATGACCGGCCTGCGCAACCGGGACGTGCGCGTCATCCTCATTACCTGCACCGACGGCCTGAACGGCCTCGCCGACGCCATCCACCACGCTTCCCGCACACCACCGTGCGGACCTCAGCCATCGGCCCGGACATGATCATCTTTGATCGCCGTGCGGTGCCGCCTGGTTCACGTCAGCAGAGCACTACCTTGTCGAACACGGCGGCGTACGTCGACTCGTACCTCCTCGTCGCATCCGGGGAGAGCGCCTTGCAGGTGCTGTCAGGGGAGAACTTCCACACGACCTTGATGTCGTACGTCCAGGCGCAGTCGTTCCTGATCTTCACCCACACGTTGCCCGTCAGTTCACGGCCGCCATCAACCTTCTTGATGCAGTCCGCTGCCTGCGCGCTCTGCGCGCTCACGCTGCTCGCCCCGGCAGCCAGTAGGAGCGCGGCGCCCGCGGTCACCGCCAATGCCTTGAGACTGGTCCTCATCACGCAACCCCTTCAACGAAGATTGTTTCGTTCAGAGGACACAGTAGGGACGGCCGCCATACGGGCGGTACAAATCCGCCATAAAGGAGGGGCGGGGATTGCTGACCAGCGTGAATTCCAGCAGCGCCCGGCCGGCATCCCCTCACTGACCGCCTTCACCCGTCATGCGGCTCCTTCTCATAGCCGTATGACCATGAAATGCGCGTTTGGGATATCATCGCTATATGGCGATAGATAGTGATGTCGGGCGATGCGTGAGCGCCGGGATCGCGGCAGGTGTCTCCCCGGCGGCGGCGCTGTTCCATTCCCTGGCCGATGAGACACGGCTGCGTATCGTGCAGCGACTGACGCGGGGTGAGGCCCGCGTGGTCGACCTGACCGCCGAGCTCGGGCTGGCCCAGTCCACCGTGTCCAAGCACCTGGCCTGCCTGCGCGACTGCGGCCTGGTCGACTACCGGGCGGAAGGCAGGCAGTCGTTCTACTCCCTGACCCGGCCGGAGCTGATGGACCTGCTGGCCGCGGCGCAACACCTGCTCGCCGCCACCGGTCACATGGTGACCTTGTGTCCCGCTCTGGACGACGAGGCCGCCCACCTGGTGGCCGACGAGGAGCCGGTACCGTGACCGCGCTGAACCTGCCCGGCACCGGTCCCGCCCCCTCCCGGCAGGCCACGCTGCAGCGCCGGATCCGGCTGCTGGTCGCCGCCACCATCACCTACAACGTGATCGAGGCCGCGGTCGCCATCACCGCCGGCACCGTCGCCTCCTCGGCGGCACTGATCGGCTTCGGGCTCGACTCGATCGTCGAGGTCGCCTCGGCCGCGGCGGTGGCGTGGCAGTTCTCCGCCGCCGACCACGAGCGCCGGGAGAAGGCCGCGCTGCGCGTGATCGCGATGAGCTTCTTCGCCCTGGCCGCGTACGTCACCCTCGACGCCGTCCGCGCCCTGTTCGGAGCCGGCCAGGCCGAGCACTCCACGCCGGGGCTGATCCTGGCGGCGCTCTCCCTGATGATCATGCCTTTCCTGTCGTACGCCCAGCGGCGTGCGGGCCGGGAGCTAGGCTCCGCCTCGGCGGTGGCCGACTCCAAGCAGACGCTGCTGTGCACGTACCTGTCGGCCGTGCTGCTGGTGGGGCTGGCACTCAACAGCCTGTTCGGCTGGTCGTGGGCCGACCCGATCGCCGCCCTGGTCATCGCCGCCGTCGCGGTCAAGGAAGGCCGCGAGGCCTGGCGCGGCGACGCCTGCTGCGCCGTGCCCGCCGCCACGGCCCGCGGCGCGTCTCCCGCCAGTGCCGGCGACGCGGATGGGTGCTCCGACGGCTGCTGCGGGCCCGCCGCTCCTGAGCGGTGACGGGCGAGCGGCCCGCCTTGACCTGTCCATCACGTTGCGGCAGATCGGTGTGGCTGGTTTGGTTCGTCATGCTCGTGGCCGGCATGGCGGAGGTGACGTGATCATCAGCTGCGTGAGGTGCGGATGGTCAGGCGGCCGTAGGGAAGCTCTCCGGTGACCTCGACGTGCAGCCCGCCCGGGCGGGGGCGGCCCGGCACCTTGCAGGTCACGCGGCCCCATTCGGTGCGTACTCCGTCGGTGTTCGCGCTCGCGCCGGCGGGCAGGATGATCAGGGCGCGGCCGTACGCGAGCCGGAGCTCGATGTCGACGCGTGCGTACGGGACGTGGGCCTGGGACAGGTCGAGCCGCACGTTGCCGTACTCGGAGTCGACGTGCAGCCGGCGCGGGACCTGCCAGTCGCCGGTCCGCGTGAGGCGTCCGCCTACGGACTCCAGCCGGACCAGTTCGTCGCCCGGCAGGTCGGCGACGATCGGCTCCAGCTCGTGGGAGGAGGTGGCGGTGAGCGCCCGTTCGAGCCGGATCTCCAGTTCGGCCGGGTCGAGCCGGCCGTCGGCGTACGCCTGCTGGACGAGCTCCACGGCCCTGTCGCGGTCCAGGTCGGAGATGGGGGTCATCGGCTGACAGCTCTCTTGTACAGCCGCGTGGCCAGCGGCGCGAAGACGACCAGGAGCAGGACCGACCAGAGCAGCGACACCGGCACCGCGTGCCGGAGCGGCCAGGCGGTGGGCGCCGGCATGGCCGAGCTGGTGTTGCCGAACAGTTCGCGGGCGGCCTGGACGAGCGTGGAGACCGGGTTCCATTCGGCGACCACCCGCAGCGGGCCGGGCAGGCGCGTGCTGTCCACGAAGGCGTTGGACAGGAAGATCAGCGGGAACGACAGGAGAGTCGCCACGTTGTTGAAGACCTCCGGGGTGCGCAGGGCCAGCGCGACGGTCGCCGTCACCCAGGAGAAGGCGTAGGCGAACAGCAGCAGCAACAGGAACCCGGCAGCGCCCTCCAGCGGTGAGCTGTGGATGCGCCAGCCCACCAGCAGCCCGACGAGCGCCATGGTGACGATGCTGGTCACGTTCATGATCAGGTCGGCGGCGGTCTGGCCGGTCAGCACGGCCGAGGGTGACATCGGCAGGGTGCGGAAGCGGTCGAAGATGCCCTTCCGCAGGTCCTGCGTCAGGGTGTAGCCGGTGATCTGCGCGCTGCTGACGATCGTCATGACGAAGATCCCGGGGAGCAGGTACTCGCCGTACGACATGCCGGGCAGCTCGATCATGCTGCCGAAGACGTAGGTGAACAGCAGCACGAACACGACCGGCAGCATGACCACGCCACCCAGCAGGTCGGGGGCGCGCCGGATCTTCAACGCGTTGCGCTTGGTGATCGTCATGCCGTCGGCGACGGCGATCTGCAGGGCGTTCATCGGGCGTTCTCCTTCACCGTCTCTTCGGCCTGGTGTCCCGTGAGGCTCAGGAAGACGTCGTCCAGGGTGGGCCGGCGCAGGCCGGCGTCGCGTACGGCGATCCGGTCGGCGGCCAGGTGCCCGAGCGCGCTGGTCAGCGTGGCGGCGCCGCCGTCGACCGGGATCGTCAGCCGCAGGGCGGCGGCGTCGACCCGCATGTCGCCGGCGGCCAGCGGCGTCAGCGTGCGCGTGGCGGTGCGCAGGTCCGCCGCGCTCGTCACCGACAGCTCGATGCGGTCGCCGCCGACCTGGTCCTTGAGCTGGTCGGCGGTGCCGAGCGCGATCACGCGGCCGTGGTCGACCACGGCGATGCGGTGGGCGAGCCGGTCGGCCTCCTCCATGTACTGGGTGGTGAGCAGAACCGTGGTGCCGCCGCCCACGAGCTCACCGATGGCCTCCCACAGGCTCGCCCGCGCCCGCGGGTCCAGGCCGGTCGTGGGCTCGTCGAGGAACAGCACCGGCGGGTCGGCGACCAGCGCGCCGGCCAGGTCGAGCCGCCGCCGCATGCCGCCCGAGTAGCCCTGCACCGGGCGGTCGGCGGCCTCGCCGAGATCGAAGCGTTCCAGCAGCTCGCGGGCGCGCTGCCGGCTGCGCTTGACGCCCAGATGGTAGAGGCGGCCGACCATCTCCAGGTTCTCGGCGCCGGTGAGGTGGTCGTCGACGGCGGCGTACTGGCCGGAGGCGCCGATGCGGGCGCGCAGCCGGGAGGCGTCGCGGACGACGTCGAGCCCCGCCACCCGGGCGTGCCCGGCGTCCGGTTTCAGTAACGTCGTCAAGATTCGCACGGTGGTGGTCTTGCCGGCTCCGTTCGGGCCGAGCAGCCCGAACACGGTCCCCTCGGGAACGGTCAGTTCCATCCCGTCGAGGGCGGTCAGCTCGCCGTACTTCTTGACCAGGCCCTCGGCCACGATCGCGTCGGTCACGGAGGTCTCCTTCGGCCGTCAGGAACGGTGGATGACGATGTCGCCATGGTCGGTATGGGCCCGCACCTCGACGACCGGATCCGCTTCATCGGGGGCGTCGCTGGCATCGAGGGAGACGTCCACGGTGCCGTAGGTGGAGCTCACGTCCAGCCAGGCGGCGGTGCCTCTGCGGACGCCGAGGTCGAGGCCGCCGCCGGTGGTCTCCATGACGATCGAGCCGGACACCGCCTCGCCGATCCGCACGTCGGCGTACGCGGTCTTGGCGGTGACGCCGGCCAGGGCCCGGTCGACGGTGATGTCGCCGTGGGCGCTGTTGAGCCGCAGCTCGCCGGTCACCTCCCGGACCCGGACGTGGCCGTGGGCGCTGCTGACCGTGGCGGCGCCCTCGATCAGGCCGATGTCGATGCCGCCGTGGGGCGCGGTGATGTCGGCGGGCCCGCAGGCGCGGGTGACGGTGACATCGCCGTAGGTGCTCTTCAGCCGCAGCCGGTCGGCCTGCTCGACCTGAAGGTCGCCGTAGGAGGTGGACAGCGACACTTCGCCGAGCGGCCCCCGGCACACGACGGTCCCCGCCGTCTTGACGTCGAGGCGGGAGCCGGCCGGCAGGTCGATCGTCACGTCGATCGAGCCCGGGCCGAGCACCAGCGAGCGCGCCCAGTCCTTGGGCGACTCGACGAGCTTGCCGAGCGACAGCCCCCAGTCGGAGCCCCAGCCGGCGTGTTCCTTGTCGGTCCGCACCAGGAGCCTGCCGTTGGCGTAGTCGACCCGGGTGCGCAGCGCGGCCTGCACGTCGGCGTCGTTGTGGGCGTCGCTCGGGCGCACCTCGACGACGGTGTCGGCGCGGTCGCTCGCGTTGATCCGGATGGTGGCGGTCGCCGTGTCGAGAACGGCGGCGATCGGCTCGGAGGTGTCGAAGGTCGGCATACCGATTCCCCCGTCGTGGGTTGTCATGGTCATCAGCGCACCCAGCCGCTGTAGCGGTTGCCGGACTGCTGAGCGGGGCGCCGGCCGGCACGGTCGCCGGCGGCGCCGGGATCGAGCGCGGCGGAGACGGCCCGCACCAGCCAGGCGTTGACCGACAGCCCGTCCCGGGCCGCCGCCTCCTCGATGCGGGGCTTGAGGTGCTCGGGGACCCGGAGCGAGATCCGGGACGTGCCGCCCTCGTCGCCATCCGGAGGCGGGGGCAGGGGCGGGGCCTGCGGTCTCTCGATCCGGCCGGGCTCGCTCTCCTCCGACGGCCGGGCGGCCGGCGGTGGTGTCACGACGAAATCAGGGTCGCGGCCGCGCAGGCGCACCTCCACCGAGCCGGGGGTGAGGTCGTGCGTGATCTCGTCCGCGGCGGCGGACAGGGCTTCGAGCAGCGCGAGCCGGGTGGCCGATTCGAGCGTCGCGGCGAGACGTTCGGCCAGCGCACGAGCTTCCTCGCCACCGGCACCCGCCGCGATGGCGAGCTCGCGGCGGAGGTGATCCACATACGGCGCAAGGTCCATGACGCCATAATGACACCACTGTGATGTCATCACAAGCCCAATAGGGGTGCGTGTGGCGTCGTTTTGATGTCATGGGCCCGCCCGGCTGGGACGCCCGGTCCTTGTCAGGCACACCAGCGAGCGTTTGTTCACCGGCGCAGAGGCGGCCAAGGCCAACCTCCACAAGCTCCTCGGCCCTGGTCGGCGGCCCTCCCGCCGCGCCGATGACGACCTCGGCCGCAAGGCCGCCGCTCGGTCAGCGGGTCACCGGGAGCGGGCCCCGGTCGGGGGTGAAGAGCTGGTCGTCGAGGTGGTCGACGGCGTAGTCGATCGCGCCGGTCACCACGCACTCGTCGCCCAGGGTGGAGGCGCGGACCTCGGGCATGCGCATGCACCTGCGCTCCAGCCGGTCGCGCAGCGGCCCGAGCAGCACGTCGGCGGAGCGGGAGAAGCCGCCGCCCAGCACCACGACCTCCGGGTCCAGCAGGAGGACCATCGCGGCGGTGCCGACCACGAGGTCGTCGATGTACCGGCCGACCGCCTCCAGCGCCACCGGGTCGCCGTTCCTGGCGGCGGCGAGCGTGTAGCCCGCCGCGTCCTCCGGCGGGGTGCCCTCCGGGACCGACGCGCAGGTGTTGAGGTGTTCGGGGGCGTCGAACCAGCGGGCCTCGGGCAGCATCGCGATCTCGCCCGACGCCGCGCCGAACCCCCTGTGCACCTTCCCGCCGATGATCAGGCCGGCGCCCATCCGCCTGCCGACGTGGAGGAACACGACGTCCTTGGCGCCCCGGGCCGCGCCGCGGCGGTGCTCGGCCATGGCGGCGAGCCGGCTGTCGTTCTCGATCAGCACCTGGCAGGGGAAGATCTCCCGCAGCTTGCCGGCCAGGTCGAGATCGCGCCAGGCGGGTACTGCCGCCGAGTAGACGACCCGCCCCTCGACGTCGATGACGCCGATGGTGCCGAAGGCGATGGTCCACACGTCCTCGATGGCCGTACGGCTGAGTGCGAGGCAGCCGGAGACCGCACGTTGGATCGCGGCCAGCCGTTCCTCCAGCGTGGCGTCGAGCTGCACGGGCTGGCGGGTCTCGGCCAGGATCACCCCGTCGAGGTCGGACAGGGCGGCCCGGATGTTGTAACCCCCTATGTCGACGCCCACCAGATAGCCGCTGTCGGCGCGGAAGCGGTAGCGGCGGGCGGGCCTGCCCATGCTGCCGGGGCTCGGCGGCACCTCCTCCACCCAGCCCAGCTCCATGAGCTCGTCGGCGACCTCCTTCATGGAGGGACGCGACAGGCCGGTGCGCTCGGCCAGCGCGGACAGGGTGAGCGGCCCCGCTCCGCGCATCGCCCTGATGGCGGTCAGGGAGTTGAGCTGCCGCAGCCGGGACAGGTCGCCCCCGCGTAGGTCCGCCATCACCCTCCTTAATGTAGGTCTCCTCCGTAAGCTTCAGATTATGCCAGCGTTCGAGCGGTGATCATAGAGCGGTTAGCTGGCATTAACCCGGAAATCAGGGCATTGACCCTCCGATAAGCCCGGTGCTACTAATGAAGCGCTCCTTCGTAAGTTGAGTGGAAATGAGGACTGATGTCGTTCACTGACATCGGCGAGACCAGGTGCCGTCCCGATGAGGCGCGGGTGTTCGAGCACGGCTGGCAGTCGTGGAGCCCCACCGGCGCCTACCGGCTGGACGACAGCCCGCCGCGCCCCGCCGACGAGACGATCCAGATCCTCTGCTACCGGCCGGAGACACCGATCCCCGCAGGCGTCTTCCAGGGCGAGGGGCTGCTGGCCGTCGACCCGGGCGACGGGTCCGTCGAGCTGTGGTCCGCGCCGAACCCGCTCCAGGTGCCTTCGATCAGGGCGCGGCGCGTGGGCCCGGACCGCCTGGTGATCTCCGCGAACGGCCCGGTCCGCCACCACCGCGCCGAGGGCGGTCTCGACGCCGCCCTCCGCGAGTGGGCCACGACCGTCGCCGCCGGGCACGCCCCGGCCTCCTTCCCGGCGGTCCCGCCCATGTGGTGCACCTGGTACGGCTACTGGGGCAAGGTCACCGACGCCGACGTGATCGAGAACCTGGAGCTGTCCGAGCGGCTCGGCCTGGGCGCGGACATGTTCCTCATCGACGACGGCTACGAGGCGGAGATCGGCGACTGGCTGGAGCCACGGCCGGAGTTCGGCTCGCTGGCACGCGCCGTGGACGCCGTGACCGCCGCCGGCCGGCGGACCGGCATCTGGACCGCGCCGTTCCTGGTCGGCCACCGCAGCCGGATCTTCAGGGAGCACCCGGAATGGCTGGTCGGCGGCGCGTACGCCGGCCGCATGTGGGACCAGGAGCTGGCGGTGCTCGACGTCACCCACCCCGGGGCGGCCGAGCACGTGGTGAACGTCTTCCGCACGTTCGCCGCGATGGGCATCAGCCACTTCAAGCTCGACTTCGTCTACGCCGGCGCCCTGGCCGGAACCCGGCACGAGGACGTCGACCCGATCACGGCGTACCGCAGGGGCCTGGAGCTGATCCGCGAGGGCGCGGGCCGCGACGCCACCCTGCACGGGTGCGGCGCGCCGATGCTGCCCAGCATCGGCCTGGTCGACATCATGCGGGTCAGCCCCGACATCGCGCCCACCCTGCACCCCAAGTCGGGCGACATCAGCCAGCCGTCGCAGCTCGGCGCGCGGCTCACCGGCGCGGCCCGCGAGTTCCTGCACGCCCGCTGGTGGGTCAACGACCCCGACTGCATCATCGTGCGCCCCGAGGTGGAGGCCAGGCAGGAGTGGGCGGCCCACATCGAGGCGACCGGCGGCCTGCGCGGGGCGAGCGACCCGATCGCCGCGCTGGACGACTGGGGCCTGGAGACGACCAGGCGGCTCATGGTGCCCACCACGACGGACCCGTCGTGACCAGCGGCACCCTCCCCGACGTCGCCCAGCGCGAGCGCGCGGGGCGGAAGGGCGCGAGGGCGCGCCGGCGGACGGCCGGCTGGCACGCCTACCTGTTCATCGGGCCCAGCCTGTTCGGTGTCGTGGCGTTCCTGCTGCTGCCGATGGTGATCGTGCTCGTCCTCAGCCTGTTCGACTGGGAGCTGCTGTCCGCCCCCGAGTTCGTCGGCCTGGACAACTACCGGCGGCTGCTCGGCGACGGCGAGACCTGGCACTCGCTCCTGGTGAGCGTCGTCTACGTCCTGCTCTGCATCCCGCTCCAGACCGTGCTCGCGCTGGGCATGGCGATGCTGCTCAACCGGCCCGTCAAGGGCGTCAGGTTCTTCCGGTCGCTGTACGTGGTGCCGTGGATGGCCACGCCGATCGTGCTCGGACTGATCTGGAACTGGATCTTCGACCCCCGCGACGGCGCGCTCAACAGCGCGCTCGGGCTCGTCGGCATCACGGGCCCCGACTGGCTGTCCGACCCCTCGTGGGCGCTGCCCGCCGTCGCGCTGGTCAGCGTCTGGCAGCACACCGGCTACAACATGCTGTTCTTCCTGGCCGGCCTGCAGAGCATCCCGAAGGAGCTGCACGACGCCGCCTCGACCGACGGCGCCACCCCGGCGCAGCGGTTCTGGCGGGTGACGCTGCCGCTGCTCAACCCCACGATGTTCTTCGTCACGGTGACGAACCTGATCGGGGCCTTCCAGGTGTTCGACACGGTCTACGCGATGACGGCCGGCGGGCCGGGCCGCAGCACCGAGGTCATCAACTTCCGGATCTTCGAGACGGCCTTCAAACAGTTCGACTTCGGCTACGCCTCCACGCTGTCGATGCTGCTCTTCGTGATCATCCTGGTGGTGACGCTGGCGCAGGTCAGGTTCTTCGGCAAGCGCACGACCTATGACCTTAGCTGAGGGTTCACATGACCAAGCGCGTTCTGCTCTACCTCACCCTCGCCGCCGGCGCGTTCGTCTCGGTCTTCCCGTACCTGCTCGTGGTGCTGACGGCCGTCAAGACGCAGGCCCAGCTCAGCTCCACCGCCCCCTGGCTGCCGCCGCTGCCGCCGACCGCCGACAACCTGACCGAGATGCTGGCCGGCGACTTCCCCCGCTACGTGCTCAACACGGCCCTGATGACGCTGGCGCTGACGGCGGGGCAGCTGGTGTTCACCACGTTCGCCGCCTACGCGTTCGCGCGGCTGCGCTTCAGGGGCAGGGACGTGCTGTTCTGGCTGTACGTCGCGACCATGATGGTGCCGAGCGCCGTCACCATGATCCCGCTGTTCCTCATCATGCGGGAGCTCGGGCTGGTCAACACCTGGTACGGCCTGCTCGCCCCGTACGTGCTCGGCACCCCGTACGGCATCTTCCTGATGCGCCAGTTCTTCAAGGGCCTGCCCGCCGGGCTGGAGGAGGCCGCGCGGATCGACGGGGCCGGGCCGCTCGCGATCCTCGTGCGGATCATGCTGCCGCTCTGCCGCCCGGCGCTCGGCACGCTGGCGATCATCACCGTGATCTCCTCCTGGAACAGCTTCCTGTGGCCGCTCATCATCACCAGCGGCGACGAGACCAAGGTGATCACCGTCGCGATCGCCACCCTCAAGTCGGGCATCGGCGTGGACTACAACCTCATGATGGCCGGCAGCCTCATCGCGCTCGCGCCCATGGTGGCCGTCTTCATCTTCTTCCAGAAGCACATCGTCAGGTCGGTGGCTCTCACCGGCCTCAAATAGAAGAGGTCAGCGAATGTCGCACAACCCCCCGATTCGCTGGGCCGGGGCGCTGCTCGGCGCCGCCCTGCTCACGCTCACCGCCTGCGGCACGGGCGGCGGCGGTGACGCGGAGAAGGTCACGTTGACGTACCGGCTCTGGGACGAGCAGCAGAAGGCCGGCTACGAGAAGGTCATGGCGGCCTTCGAGCAGGCCAATCCGGGCATCGACGTCAAGATCGAGCTGCTTCCGTACGACCAGTACTGGACCAAGCTCACCGCCGACGCGGTCGCCGGCACCGCGCCCGACGTGTTCTGGATGACCCCCACCCAGTTCCCCGAGTACGTCACCAAGGGCGTGCTCGCCCCCGTCGAGGCCGGCGACACGGCCAAGTACCACCAGACCGTCGTCCAGTCGTTCACCTACCAGAACAAGCTGTACGGCGTGCCCAAGGACTGGGGCATCGTCGGCCTGCTCTACAACAAGGACCTGTTCGCCAAGGCCGGCGTGGAGATGCCGGACAAGCTCACCTGGGCCGCCGACGGCTCCGGCAGCCTGCTCGACACGGCCCGCAAGCTCACCGTGGACGAGGCCGGCAAGCACCCCGACGAGGCCGGGTTCGACCCCGCCAAGGTCACGACGTACGGGTTCGCGTCCTGGAACCACTACCAGACGCAGTGGATGAACTGGGTCGGCTCCAACGGCGGCAAGCTCGTGGACAAGCCCTTCGGGACGTACACCTTCAACGACGCGGCCTCCGTGCAGGCGCTGCAGTTCGGCGTGGACCTGATCAACAAGCACCACGTGTCGCCGCCGGCCACGCAGACCAACCCGCCGACCGGCAAGGTCACCGACATGTTCAAGGCGGGCAAGGTCGCGATGTTCCCGGCCAACAACGCGCTGCTGCCGTTCGTCGCCCCCGAGGCCACCTTCGAGGTCGGCGTCGCCCTCATGCCCGAGGGCCCGGCCGGCCGCTCGGTCAACCTCAACGGGCTCGCCGAGGCCGTCCACGCCAAGAGCAAGCACCCCAAGGAGGCCATGAAGCTGGCCGCCTGGCTCGGCACCGAGCAGCCGCAGAAGATGATGGCCGACGGCGGCTACGTCTTCCCCGCCATCACCAGCCTGGCCCAGGGCTACGTCGACTACTGGAAGTCCAAGAAGCTCGACGTCTCGCCGTTCCTGGAGGAGTCGAAGGGCACCACGTTCCCGCTGCCGATCACCACCGGCTTCACCGGCTTCGAGACCAAGCTCAACCAGATCTTCAACGAGATGTACCTCGGCAAGCTCACCCCGCAGCAGGCCGCCGACCAGGCCGTCTCCGAGGGCAACGCCTCCATCAAGTAAGGAAGAACATGATCACCCGGCGCGCGTTGTTCGCCGGGGGCGCCAGCCTGGGATTGTCCGCCGCACTGGGTGCCTCACCCGTGCGCGCGGCGGTCCGGCGCGCCCCCGTGTCCGACCCCTTCCAGCTCGGCGTCGCCTCCGGCGAGCCCACGCCCGACGGCGTGGTGTTATGGACCCGGCTCGCCATGAACCCGATCGCGCTCGACGGCCTCGGCGGCATGCCGGGCCGCCCGGTACCGGTGCAGTGGCAGCTCGCCTCCGACGAGAACTTCAAGCATGTCGTACGCCGGGGCACAGAGGTGGCCCGGCCCGAGTCGGCCCACAGCGTGCACGTCGAGCTCGACGGGCTCCGGCCGGGCGCGGAGTACTTCTACCGCTTCAAGGCCGACGGCGAGCTCAGCCCCACCGGCCGCACCCTCACCGCGCCCGCCCCCGGCACCCGCGGCAGGCCGCTGAACCTCTCCTTCACCTCCTGCGCCGACTACCAGACCGGCTGGTTCACCCCGTACCGCAGGATGGCCGAGGACCAGCCCGACCTGATCGCCTTCCTCGGCGACTACATCTACGAGTACGGCGACTACAAGTACCCCGTACGCGACCAGGCCGGCGGCGAATGCCTCGACCTCGCCGGATACCGGCTGCGCCACGCCCAGCACAAGGCCGACCCGGAGTCACAGCTCGCGCACGCCGTCGCCCCCTGGGTCGTGGTCTGGGACGACCACGACATCGAGAACGGCTGGGCCGGCGACGTGCCCGAGCAGCCCGACCCGCCCTTCCTCCAGCGCCGGGCGGCGGCCTTCCAGGCCTACTACGAGAACATGCCGCTGCGCCGCGCGCAGAAGCCGAACGGCTCCTCGTTGCGGCTGCACCGGTCGATCCGCTGGGGCGCGGTCGCCAACCTGCACCTGCTCGACACCCGCCAGTACCGCGACCTGTACGCCTGCACCGGCAGCAGCGGCACGATCGGCCCCGACTGCCAGGAGCGCTTCGCCCCGAACCGCACGATCCTCGGCCAGGAGCAGGAGAGCTGGCTCGACGGCGAGCTCAGGCGTTCCGAGGCCACCTGGGACCTGCTCGGCCAGCAGGTCTTCCTCATGGAGATGGACTGGACCAACGGCGAGGGCAAGGGCTACTCCAACGAGGGCTGGGACGGCTACGTCGCCTCCCGCAACCGGCTGACCGCCGCCATCGACGCCTACAAGCGCAACGCGGTCGTGCTCACCGGCGACGTGCACTCCCACTGGGCCGGCGAGATCAAGCGCGACCACCAGGACCCCGAGTCCAAGTCGGTCGCCGTCGAGCTGGTCACCACGTCGGTGACGAGCGCGGGCAACGGTCTCGACGAGTACCCGAACACGCAGATCCTGCTCGACGAGAACCCGCACGTGAAGTTCTTCAACGGCCGCCGCGGCTACGTCCGTACCAGGATCAGCCGGCAGGAGATGCAGGTCGACTTCCGCTCGGTGTCCCGCGTCACCGAGCCCTACGCCCCGGCCTACACCTCCGGCCGGTTCGTCATCGAGCCGGGCCGCCCGGCACTCCACCCAGCCTGACGGGACCCCCATGCGTAAGTCCACGGCCGCCGTCGCGACGGCCTTCCTCGCCCTTCCGTTCCTGCCGTTAGCCAGCGCCGCCGCCGCCGCGCAGACCCCGCCGATGGGCTGGAGCAGCCGCACGCTCGGCTGCTCGGTCTCGGAGACGTCGGTCCGCCAGGCCGCCGACGCGCTCGCCCCGCTGGCGCCCCTCGGCTACCGGTACGTCATCCTCGACGACTGCTGGCTGGCCGCCCAGCGTACGGGCGGGGCCCTCGCCCCCGACGCGGCCCGGTTCCCCGGCGGTATGCGCGCTCTGGCCGACTACGTCCACGGCAAGGGGCTCAAGCTGGGCCTCAGCCTGTCGGCCGGCACGAAGGCGTGCTCGGGCGGCGGCCCCGGCTCGTACAACACCGAGGCCGCCGACGCCGAGCAGGTCAAGGGCTGGGGCGCCGACTACGTCAAGTACGACTGGTGCTCGGTGCCCACGGCCGACTTCCCCGGCCAGAACGTCCAGCAGATCGCCCAGACCCTCTACCCCCGCATGCGCCAGGCCCTCGGCGACGGCGTCGTGTTCGCCATGAACAACGAGGACGGCAGCACCGTGCCCTGGCTGTGGGGCAAGGACGCCGCCGCCACCACCTGGCGGACCAACGTCTACAACAAGCCCATCCCCGACGCGTACGCGAGCATGGTCGACATCTGGGAGACCAACCAGCTCAGAGCCGAGTACGCCGGCCGGGGAAGCTGGGCCGACCCCGACCTGATCCAGGCCGGGCGCGGCGGGATGACCGAGACCGAGTACCGCACCCAGTTCACGCTCTGGGCCGTGGGGGCGGCCCCGCTGATCCTCCAGGCCGACCCCGCCAAGGCTCCGCCCGCGATCGTCGCCAACCCCAAGGTGATCGCGGTCGACCAGGATCCGCTGGGCGCGCACGGCACGTTCGTCCGCACCGACGGCTGGTACCACGTGCTGGCCAAGCCGCTGGAGAACGGCGACCGGGCGATCGTGCTGTTCAACGAGAGCGACCGGGCGGCCACGATCTCCACGTCGCTCGGCCGTTCCCGCTACCGCGTCGAGAACCTGTGGACCGGCGCCGTCGCCTCCTCCAACGGCGAGCTGGCGGCCCAGGTGCCCGCACACGCCGCCCTGCTCTACCGGGTCTCGGAGAGCCGCGAGCAGGCGCCGCCACTGGTGACGTTCGAGGCCGACCCGCCCGCCTTCCTCGGCGAGGACCGGCCGTCGGTGCTGGAGCCGGGCAAGAGCGCCGACCTGGTCACCCGCGTGACGAACACCGGGGCGACGGGACGGCTGCGCGACGTCGAGGTCACGGCCGCCGTCCCCGAAGGGTGGCAGGTCTCGGCGCGTACCCCGGCGAAGAAGGCGCGGCTGGACGCCGGCGAGACGTTCACCGTCACCTGGGCGGTCACCCCGCCCGCGGCGGCCGAGCCGAAGAACTACGAGCTCGCCTTCACCCAGGGCGGGCAGAGCGCCGTGGCCGTCGTGACCGTGGCCCGCCCGCCTGGCCCGGGCCGTACGTACCTGAGCGACGTGGCCTGGACCAGCGCGAAGAACCACTTCGGGCCGGTCGAGAAGGACACCAGCAACGGCGAGAAGGCCGCCGGCGACGGCCGCCCGATCACCATCGAGGGCGTCCGCCACGCCAAGGGCCTCGGCACGCACGCACCCGCCGACATCGAGTTCTACACCGCCGGCCGCTGCTCCACGGTGGAGTTCCAGGCGGGAATCGACGACGAGGTCGGCGCGGCCGGCTCGGCCGACTTCGAGGTCTGGGCGGACGGGGGCCGGGTGGCGCACTCGGGCGTGCTCACCGGCGCCATGCCCGCCCGCACGGTCACCGCCCCCATCGAGGGTGCCCGGTTCGTCCGGCTGGTCGCGACCAACGGCGGCGACAACGCCACCTCCGACCACGCCGACTTCGCCGACGCCACCATCACCTGCTCGTAAGGAGTTGCCCTGAATGATCGTTCCCAAGCCCATCACCTTCGGGCACAGGCCCGGCCGGTTCGTCCTCGACCGGCACACCTCGCTGGCCGCCGACCCGGCACTCGGCGAGGTGGCCGGCTGGTTGCGCGGCGAACTCGCCACCCTCACCGGCGGGGAACTGCTGCCGGGCGGGCAGGGCCCGGAAACGATCAGTCTGGGGCTGGGCGACCTGGCCCCGGAGGCGTACCGGCTGACCGTGGGGGACGACGGGGCCAGGATCGTCGCGGGTGGGGCGGCGGGGGCGTTCTACGGCGCGCAGTCGTTCCTGCAACTGCTGCCGCCCGCCGCCTTCAGGAAGGCGGCGGCCGGCCCGCTCACCGCGCCCGGCGTGCACGTCGAGGACGCGCCGCGCTTCCGGTGGCGCGGCTGCCTGCTCGACGTGGCCCGCCACTTCATGCCCAAGCACGAGGTGCTGCGCTTCATCGACCTGCTGGCCATGCACAAGCTGAACGTGCTGCACCTGCACCTCACCGACGACCAGGGCTGGCGCGTCGAGATCCGCCGCCACCCCCGGCTCACCGAGGTCGGCGCCTGGCGCCGGGAGAGCCAGACCGGCTGGAACGGCCCCATGGACGGCCGCCCCCACGGCGGCTACTACACCCAGGACGACATCAGGGAGATCGTCGCCTACGCCGCCCGCCGGCACGTCACCGTCGTCCCCGAGATCGACCTGCCCGGCCACACCCAGGCCGCCATCGCCGCCTACCCGGAGCTGGGCAACCTCGGCACCCCCTTGGAGGTGGGCACGACCTGGGGAATCGGCGAGAACGTGCTCAACGTCGAGGACGCCACGATCGACTTCTTCCGCGAAGTGCTGGAGGAGGTGCTGGAGCTGTTCCCCAGCCCGTACGTGTGCCTCGGCGGCGACGAGTGCCGCAAGGACCAGTGGCGGGCCAGCCCGGCGGCGCAGCGCCGCATCGCCGAGCTCGGCCTGCGGGACGAGGAGGAGCTGCAGAGCTGGTTCGTCCACCGGTTCGACGCGTTCCTGACCGCGCGCGGGCGCCGCCTGGTGGGCTGGGACGAGATCCTGGAGGGCGGCCTCGCCCCCGGCTCCGTCGTGGCCTCCTGGCGCGGCGACCTGGGCGCGGTGGCGGCGGCGCGGCGCGGCCACGACGTGATCAACTGCTCGAACACCGAGCTCTACCTCGACTACCGGCAGGGGCCGGGGGAGGACGAGCCGGTGCCGTTCGGCACGGTGCTGACGCTGGACGACGTCTACGCCTTCGAGCCGATCCCGGCCGATCTGCGGGGCGACCCGGCGGCCCGGCACGTCCTGGGCGCGCAGTGCGGGGTCTGGACCGAGCTGATCGACAACGGCCGGCATGTCGACTACATGGCCTTCCCCCGGCTCGCGGCCTTCGCCGAGACGGTCTGGAGCCCCGCCGAACGGGACCTGGCCGACTTCCGGGCCCGCCTCGCGGTGCACCTGCGGCGGCTGGAGGCGGTGGGCGTGGAGTACCGGCGCGAGGAGGGACCGCTTCCCTGGCAGACGCGGCCCGGCGTGCCGGGGCGTCCTGAGGACCCGGTGGAGTGGCAGGCCCAGCTCGCCGCCTGGACCAGCAACCTGCGGGACCTGGCGTGAACAGCGTGGAACGTACGCTGCGCTGGCCCGGGTGCGCCAACGTGCGGGATCTGGGCGGGCTGCCCGTCGCCGGGGGCGGCCGGATCCGGCCGGGCGTCCTGGTACGGGGCGACCGGCCGCGGCAGGCGAGCGTGGCAGCGATGTACGGGCACGGCGTACGGCTCGTCGTCGACCTGCGTTCACAGGCCGAACGCGCCGCCGACCCCGGGCCGTCCGAGCCGCGGATTACCTGGCGCCACCTGCCGGTCCTGCGGGAGGAGGACGCCGTGCTGGAGGAGATGGCCGACACGCTGACCGGCATCTACCGGCGCATCCTCGACCACGGCTCCCGCAGCCTGGCCGCCGTCGTCTCCGCGATCGCCCACGCGCCGCCGGGCGCCACCCTGGTGCACTGCCACTCCGGCAAGGACAGGACCGGCCTGGCGATCGCGCTGACGCTCACCCTGGCCGGGGTGGCGTCGGCGGACGTCGCCGCGGACTACGCCGAGACCGCCGCCCGCATGAGCCTCGACGCCCACCTCGCCGCCCTGCCCGGCGAGGCGGAGCGGGCCAGGTCCCGCCGCCTGTTCACCGAGGTCCGCGCCGACACGATGCTCGCCACCCTCGCCCACCTGGACGACCGGTACGGCGGAGCCGACGCGTACCTGCGGGAGGGGGGCCTGCCCCCCGCGGACCTGGCCCTGCTCCGAACCCGCCTGACAACCGACCCCTGACGCCACGGCCGCCCGCCCACTGACCCTCTGGTTCGCGGATCAGCACCGGCGCGGTTGACTCTTCACCCTGCCCCATCCGCATGCGCGCGGCTGGTGAGCGCCTCGGTGATGGCGTAGGCGGTGTCGACGAAGGACTCCGCCTGCTGCTCCGTCAGGTTCCGCACGGAGGTCTCCTCCAGGGTCTGCCACAGGGCTGCGATGGGTTCGCGCATGGAACGGCCCTTGTCGGTGAGGTGGACCACCATGACGCGCCGGTCGTGTGCGGCCGGTTCGCGGACGAGCAGGCCGGCGTCCTGCATCCGGCGCAGGGACTTGGAGACGGTGGAGTGGTCCAGGCCGACGCTTTCGAGCAGTTCGGACTGGGTCTGGCCGTCCCGGTCAAAGAGCTGCATCAGGAGCAGTTCCTGCCCGGGATGCAGGTCCATCGCGCGAAGCAGGGCGGCGGCGTGGGCGCGGTGGGCGCGGGCGAGCTGGAAGATCGCATAGCTCATCGGCCCTTTGCCGGCCGTCGTGGGGACGTGGGGCATGGTTCGGTGCCTCAATCCGTGTAGGTGGGGTAGTCGGTGTAGCCGGCCGCTCCGCCGCCGTAGAAGGTCGCCGGGTCGGGGACGTTCAGCTCCGCGCCGGCGCGGAGCCGCTCGACCAGGTCCGGGTTGGCGAGCGCGAGGGCGCCGACGGAGACGAGGTCGGCCGTACCATTGTCGATGTCCTTGGCGCGGGTGGGCAGGTCGGTGCCGCCCCGGTTGAGGATCAGCGTGGCCGGCCACTGCGCGCGCAGGGTCTCCAGCAGGGCCTCCTCGCCCGTGTGCATCACGTGGAGGTAGGCCAGGCCCAGCGGGCGCAGCGCGTCCAGGAGCGCCGGATACAGCTCGGCGGTGTCGGACTCGGCGATGTCGTTGTAGGGGTTGCCGGGGGAGATGCGCAGACCGGTGCGCTCGGCGCCGATCTCGCCGGCCACGGCGGCGGCGACCTCGACGGCGAAGCGGATGCGGTTGTCAAGGGAGCCACCGTAGCGGTCGGTGCGCTGGTTGGTGTTGTCGGACAGGAACTGGTGCACCAGGTAGCCGTTGGCGCCGTGGATCTCCACGCCGTCGGCGCCTGCCGCGACGGCGGCCGCCGCGGCGTGCCGGAAGTCGTCGACCGTCGCCGCGACCTCCTGCGTCGACAGGGCACGGGGCGTGGGCATCTCCTGGGGTCCGGACGCGGTGAACATCGTGCCCTTGGGACGGATCGCCGACGGGGCGACCGGCCGGCGCCCGTGGGGCGTGTTGTCGGGGTGGGAGATGCGCCCGACGTGCATCAGCTGGATGACGATCCGGCCGCCGGCCGCGTGCACGGCGTCGATGACCTTGCGCCACCCGGCGATCTGCCCGTCATGGTAGATGCCGGGGGTGAGGAGATAGCCCTGGCCGTCGGCGGAGGGCTGCGTCCCCTCGGTGATGATCAGCGCGTGAGACGCTCGCTGGGCGTAGTACTCGGCGTTCAGCTCGGTCGGGACACCTTCCGGCGTGGAGCGGTCGCGGGTCATGGGGGCCATGACCAGGCGGTGCGGCAGGGATGTGCCGCCGACGGTGGTCGGCGTCCACAGGGAGTCCAGCATGTGTGGTCCTTCGGTGCGTCGAGGCCCGGGTGGGCATCGGAAGACGGCGGGTGGGGTGGATGAGGTGGCGAGCGTGTTCAGCCGACGGTGAGGACGAGCTTGCCCCGGACATGCCCGGCGTCGCTGACCTGCTGGGCCGTGGCGGCCTGGCCGAGCGGATAGGCGGTGACGGTGGTGACGACCTTGCCGGTCGCGGCGTCCTGGGCCAGGGCGGCCAGGCGGCCGGACGAGGCCTCCTGAGGACCGTTGGCGAAGGTGATGCCGAGCTGCTGCGCGCGGAAGTCGGCGATGGTGACGATGCGGTCGGTGCCGCCCCGCAGGGTGATGGAATCCTCGAGGGCGCCCTTCCCGGCCAGGTCGAACACCGCGTCCACGCCGTCAGGGGCGAGCGCCCGGACCCGCTCGACCAGGCCCTCGCCGTACACGGTCGCGGTGGCGCCGAGCGAGGCGAGATATTCCTGGTTCCCGGGGCCGGCGGTGCCGATGACACGTGCTCCGCGAGCCGTGGCGAGCTGAACCGCCAGGGTTCCGACCGCTCCCGCCGCGCCGTGCATCAGTACGGTCTCCCCGGCGGCGACGCCGAGCAGCTTCAGGACCCGCTCGGCGGTCTCACCCGCCACCGGTAGCGCGGCGGCGTGCTGCCAGCCGAGGGCGGCGGGCTTGGGGGCCACGATGGTGGCCAGGGCGTACTCCGCGTACGAGCCGGTGTCGGACCAGCCCAGCACCTCGTCTCCGACCTGCACGTCCTCCACGCCCTCACCCAGGGCGTCCACCACGCCGGCGAGCTCGCCGCCGGGAACGGCGGGGAAGGTCGTCGGGTACACGGCCTCCAGCATCCCGGAGCGGATCTTGCCGTCCACCGCGTTCAGCCCCGCAGCCTTCACGCGGACACGGACCTGCCCGGGGCCGGGCTGCGGGACGTCGATGTCCGCCTCGTGCAGCACTTCCGGGCCGCCGAAACGGTCGAAAACGATGGCTTTCATGACAACTCCTCACGTTGCGCCACGGATTAGGTGGCTAGACACGTATTCACTGTACATCAAATATGTGGCTAGCCAAGTATTTGCCGCCGCCCCGGCCGCGCGAGATCGGCGGCGGCCTCCATGAAAGTTTCATGACAGCACTGCGGTGCGGTTGCACAGCATGATGACGACGCCTTCGCCCGGCGCCGTCCCCCGTGACCTCGGTCGATCCGCCGCCTGCCGCTGGGCTGCCGTGCCGCGGCGGGTTCCGTTTGCATGCTCGGCCTTTCCCCGCCCGGTGGTGCGTGCTTAGATTCGCTCGTCCCGGGAAAGCGCTTACCAAGCCTTTGGAGACCAAGGATGCGTCTGAAAGCCGTCACCGCCTGCGCCGGCCTGTTCGCCGGCGTACTCGTCGGACTGTCACCATCGGCCGCACACGCCGCGCCCACGCGGTACGAGGCCGAAACCTCTCCGGCGGTCTGCACCGGCACGATCGACTCCAACCACGCCGGGTTCTCCGGCAGCGGCTTCTGCAACGGCACCAACACCACAGGCGCCCACGCCCAGTTCACGGTGAACGCCTCCGCGGCGGGTACGGCGACGCTGGCCGTGCGGTTCGCCAGCGGCACCAGCAGCAGCCGTCCCGCCGACCTGACCGTCAACGGTACGACCGTGCAGTCGGTGTCGTTCGAAGGCACAGGCGCGTGGAGCACCTGGGTCACCAAGACCATGACCGTCTCGGTGAACTCGGGCAGCAACACCATCCGGTTCAACCCCACCAGCAGCGCCGGCCTGCCGAACATCGACTACATCGACGTGGAAGCGGGCGGCACGACGCAGCCGCCGGGCGACACGCTGTACGTGGCGCCGAACGGCACGGACAGCGCGGCCGGGACAGAGTCGAACCCGACGACGCTCACGTCCGCGATCACCCGCATCGCGGCCGGCGGCACGATCTACATGCGCGGCGGGCGGTACGACTTCTCGCAGACGGTCACCATCGCGGCGGGCAACGACGGCACCTCAGGCGCCCGCAAGAAGCTGTCCGCCTACCCGGGTGAGACGCCGGTGCTGAACTTCTCGGCCCAGAGCGAGGATCCGGCGAACCGCGGGCTTGCCGTGGGCGGGTCGTTCTGGCACATCTACGGCATCGTCGTCGAGCGCGCCGGTGACAACGGGATCCTCCTCGCCGGTAACAACAACATCATCGAACGCACCGTGACGCGCTTCAACCGCGACTCGGGCCTGCAGCTCTCGCGGCTGGTGGCCGGGGCGCCGCGGGAGCAGTGGCCGTCCAACAACCTCATCCTGAGCGCGGTGTCGCACGACAACGCCGACTCCGACGGCGAGGACGCCGACGGCTTCGCCCCGAAGCTCACCGTGGGACCCGGCAACGTCTTCCGCTACACCGTCTCGCACAACAACATCGACGACGGCTACGACCTGTTCACCAAGACCGACACCGGCCCCATCGGTGCGGTGACCATCGAGGACTCCCTCGCCTACGACAACGGCACCCTCAGCAACGGCGGCCAGGCCGGCAACGGCGACCGCAACGGCTACAAGCTCGGCGGCGAGGACATCGGCGTCAACCACGTCATCCAGCGCAACATCGCCCACGGCAACGGCAAGCACGGGTTCACCTACAACCGCAACCTCGGCACGATGACGGTGTCGAGCAACGTCAGCATCGGCAACGAGGAACGCAACTTCAATTTCGACGGCGGCTCCTCGGTGTTCCGCAACAACACCTCCTGCGACAGCGGATCGAACGACAGGATCATCGGCAACGCCGACAGCTCCAACCAGTTCTGGTCCGGCTCGAACGGCTCCCGCTGCTCCTCCTACAGCGGCGCCCTGGCCTGGTCCTTCGCCGCGGACGGCCGGCTGGTCGTGACCTTCGGCGGCACACCGGTCACGCCGTAACAGCCTCCGCCCGCCCGGCCGGCGCAGCGCGCCAGGGCGGAGGGCCGGCTCCCCGCCCAGCCGCCGACCTGGGCCAGGAGCCTTGCGCCAGCGCGACGGCCGCCACCATCACCGCGGCGGCGGCCGTCGCCCAGCCGGCCATCGTCCCCGGCTCATGTGGGCGAACCTCGCCCGCACCGCTCGCGCTACGGGAGGCGTGTCTCTTCCGTTGACGCGATCGGCCTCGTCGTCTCCCCGCGGGCCTCGCTCGGGGTGAGGCCGAACCTGGCGCGGAAGAGGCGGGCGAAGTGCGCCTGGCTGGAGAAGCCCCACCGGTGCGCGACGTCGGCGATCGTGGTCTGCCGCGCCCCGGGCCCGGTGAGCTCCTGATGCGCCCGGACCAGGCGCCGCTCCATGACGTACCGCGCCGGCGACCTACCGGTCGACTCGAAGATCCGCGCCAGATGCCGTACGGAGATGCCCATGACCCCGGCCACCTGGGAGGCTCCGAGACAGGGGTCGTGCAGGTGGCGCTCGATGTAGTCCTCGGCCACGATGAGCTGCGACCGGTAGGCGTCGGGCCCCGTGCGCCCGCCCGTACGCTCC
The DNA here is from genome assembly GCF_041950525.1 of Nonomuraea sp. GTA35. Lineage (NCBI taxonomy): Bacteria > Bacillati > Actinomycetota > Actinomycetes > Streptosporangiales > Streptosporangiaceae > Nonomuraea > Nonomuraea sp. GTA35. The sequence continues at coordinate 101,465 of NZ_JBGNUV010000008.1, forward strand.
TCGGCGAGCTGCCCGAGCAGGTCGAGCACGGCACGTTCGGCCTCGCCGGACTCGCCGGAGTCGTGCCTGTCACGCAAGGCGGCCAGCCCGCCGAGCAGGGAGCTCAGCGCGGCCACGAGCGCGCCCTCCCGCGCCGTGCCTCGCCCGAACAGCATCGGCCCGGGCAGCCCGCCCCCCACGCACGCCTGCGCGAACAGGTCACGTGGCACGTCCACCAGGATCTGCCGCATGGAGGAGGAGAACCCGAACAGGTACGGCCTGCGCGTGTCGTAGACGACCAGCTCGCCCGCCGTGGCCGCGAGGCAGCCGTTCTCGTGCAGGAACACCGCATCCCCCTTGACCAGCAGGGTCGCGAACACCGAGTCCTTGGGCGTCGACCTGACCGTCTGCGGGCTGCGCTCGATGGCGTGGGCGTTGCCGGCGATCTCGGCCAGGCGCAGCCCGCCCAGCTCGATGTTGGTCTGCCTGGCCAGCAGGCCGGCCTCGGAATAGGAGGTGCAGGACAGGCCCACCAGCGCCCTGCGGTTGTAGTCCTCCCAGTAATGGATGCGCTCGGCGGGCTCGACGTGCTCGGTGGTGGCTCGGGAGATCACGGAGAGGGCGGACATGCGACCTCCTGGTGTACGTGCATGTCAGGGGAGACTCAGCTTAGGTGACGGGTCACACCGCCAGGTAGCCTCCGTCCACGGGGACGACCGCGCCGGTGACGTACGAGGCCGCCGGCGAGCACAGGAACGCCACCACCGAGGCCACCTCGCGAGGCTGCCCGAGGCGTCCGGCCGGGATGCGGGCCAGGACCCGGGCCGTGGCCCCGGGGTCGTCGAGCACGCCCCGGGCCAGCGGGGTGATCACGAAGCCGGGCGCGACGGCGTTGACTCTGATGCCGTCGGCGGCGTACTCGGCCGCCAGCGACTTGGTGAGCTGGGAGACGCCGCCCTTGCTCGCGCTGTAGGCGGGCCGGTCCCGGCTGCCGGAGAAGGCGAACATGGACGAGACGTTCACGATGGCGCCGCCGTTCTCGGCCAGGGACGGGCGGGCGGCCTGGCAGGCGACCATGACGGCGGTGAGGTTGATCTCGATGACCCGCTGCCAGCGGGCGAGATCGTACTCCTCGCGGTCGTGGCTGACGCCCGCGCAGTTCACCAGGACGTCCAGCGGCTCGCCCGCGGACAGCAGGCCGGTCAGCCCGGCGCGATCCAGCACGTCGTGCTCCACCACGCGGACGCGCGGGTGGCGGGGCAGGTCGGCGGGGTCGGCGGGCGGCAGGCCGAGCGCGGTCACGTCGGCGCCCGACTGGGCGAGGAGCACGGCCGTGGCCGCACCGATCCCCGAGGTGCCCCCGGTCACGAACGCCCGCCGCCCCGCGAACCCCCCGCTCACCGGCCCTGCTCCCCAGGTCGTACCAGCACTTTCACCTGCTCCTGTCCGCGCGACAGCGCCTCGAATCCGTCACGTACGACGTGCTCCAGCGAGATGGTGGAGGTGACGATCCCGGCCAGGTCCACGCCCTCCTCGGCCACCATGCGGATCAGCTCCGGATAGACGTCGCGGTAGCCCACGCTGGTCATGATCGTCTGCTCGTTGTTCACCAGGGCGAAGGCGTCCACACTGACCGTGCCTGTCAGGCCGAGGAACATCACCCGCCCGCCCCGCCTGGTGGCGGCCAGGCAGGCGCGCAGGGTGTCGTCCGAGCCGACCGCCTCGAACGAGACGTCCACCCCCTCGCCGCCGGCCAGATCGGCCAGGTCCGCGCCGGTCTCGGCGGCTCCCAGGCGCAGGGCCATCCCGCGGCGAGCCGCGGACCGGTCGGCGGCGACGACGAGCCCGGCGCCGTACCGGGCGGCGAACTGGGTCACGAGCAGCCCGATCGGGCCCAGGCCGAGGACGGCGACGCTCTCGCCGGGGCGGATCCCGGCCCGCCGCACCGCGTGCAGGGCGACGGCGGCCGGCTCGAACACCGCCGCCTGCTCCAGGGAGACCGACTCGGGCAGCCGGTGCAGCATGTACGCGGGCACGGTGGCGTGCTCGGCCAGCCCGCCGTGTCCCATGAGTCCCGCGAACCCGAAGTGCCGGCAGATGTTGTACTGCCCTGCCAGACAGCGCGGGCAGCGACCGCACCGGTAATGCGGCTCCACCGCCACCCGGTCGCCTGGGAGGAGGCCGGTGACACCGCTGCCGATCTCGGTGACGGTGCCGCAGAACTCGTGCCCCAGGATGAGCGGAGCGGCCACGCCGGATTCCGGATGTGCCTTGCCCACGGGGACGGCGTGCGGCCCGTCGGCGTATTCATGAAGGTCGCTGCCGCAGATCCCGCAGTAGGCCACCTCGATCGCTACCTCGCCGGGGCCGGGTGGCGTCACCGGGACGTCCTCGACGCGGACGTCACCCGCTCCGTACCAGAGCGCCGCCCTCATGCGGCCGCCCGGCGGCGCAGCACGGCGGGAGCCGTCTCCTTCAGCGCGAAGCACAGCGCCACCACCACCAGCGCGCCACCCGCGGCGATGAACATCGCGGCCTGCAGCCCCCACTGGTCGGCCGCCCAGCCCGCGACCATCGGCCCGAGGAAGCCGCCGGCCAGCTCGCCCACACCCATGATCACGCCGAGCGCCGTGGCCAGCGCGCCGCGCGGCACCGTCTCGGCCGGGATCGTGGCCATGAACAGCGTGAAGCAGCCGAGCCCGGTGTAGGTGACCACCATGATCGCGCCGAGCAGCACAGGGCTCTCGACGTAGACCACGGCGAGCGGGCAGCACACCGCCAGTGCCGTGAACCCGATCAGCGCCGCCTTGCGTCCGATCCGGTCGGAGAGGGCCGGAGTCACGAAGCCCCACAACACCCACGCCACCCCCAAACAGGTCATGACGCCGCTCATCGTGCCGGGGCTGAAGCCCTTGACCTCGGTGAGGTAGGTCGGGGTGAAGGTGATGATGGTGACGAACCAGGTGAGGTAGCAGCAGGCGATGAGCATGCAGACGACGATGTTGCGCAGCTTGAGCACCTCACCCAGCGGCACCTTGACCGCCGCCGCCTGCGGTGCCTCGGCCTGCGCCCGCGGAGACCGCTCGCGTACGAACCTCCAGATGAGCGCGGCCATGATCAAACCAGGGATGATCGTGACGTAGAAGGCGACGCGCCAGTCGTAGGTCTCGGCGATCCACACCACGACCAGCGGCGCCAGGATGCCGCCGAGCAGCCCCGCCGACGAGCCCTGCAGCAGGCCCATGTTGAGGCCCCGGCGGCTCTCCCTGGACGCCTCCACCATCAGCGACTGCGCCATCGGCAGCACCGCGCCCTCGGCCGTGCCCATCAGCGCCCGCGCCACGAGCAGCCCGGCGAATCCGCCCATGAGCCCGGACGAGGCGGAGAACAGCGAGAACAGCACCACGGCCACGATCAGAATCGGCTTGCGCCGGCCGAGCGCGTCGGACAGGCGGCCGGCGAACATGCCGGCCAGCGCCCAGGTGAGCGCGAGCACGCCGGACAGGGTGCCGAGTTCGGCGTTGGACAGGCCGAAGTCCTTGTCCATGTACGGCGCCAGGAACGACAGCGCCTGGCGGTCGAAGAAGACGAAACCGAAGGACAGGAAGAGGATGACGAGCAGGCGGATCTCGTACCGGTCGGCCGCGCGGGCGTCCGGCGCCGCAGTCGTGTCAGTCATGACGTTCTCACTTCAAGGGGGGGTGCGCCGCGGTTCAGCGGAACAGGGAGTTGACGTAGTCGGCGCCGATCCCGACCTGCTCGTAGTGCTCGCGGCACATCTTGATGTAGTCGTGCACGTCGAAGAAGCCGTCGGGCTCGCCGTGCTCGTCCAGCCAGATGAGCGGGCCCTTGACGATGAAGAACGTCTTCATCGGCTCGTCGCTGTCGTAGGCGACCAGCGTGTGCCCCTCGCCCGGGGCCTCGTAGACGAAGTCGCCCGCGGTCGCGGTCCAGGGCCGCTCCAGGTAGCCCCACTTGCCGGAGATCGTGTACGCGAACACCTCGTGCGGATGGTAGTGCCGGTTGACCAGCCCCGCCTCCTTGGCCCGCAGGATGTCGGCCCAGCTGTTGTCCTTGACGTTGATCCACAGCGGGCGGGAGCCGACGGTCTCGGTGAACGGCACGTAGTAGCGGTCGTCGTCCGTGGCCACCTTGGACAGGTAGACCTCGGGCAGGGCGTCGGGGCGGAAGGAGTTCTCGATCGGCTTGAGGTCCTTCCAGAACTCTCCGGTGGGCATGTCGGGCATGTGAACGGCCCCTTTCGTCGCTTGTTTCCCGGAAGTGAATCCTGGAGGGGCCGGTGCCGTCTTTCCCGTGGGGGACCCGGCCGCTTGCAGATTCCGGACATCCGCCGGTGGCGGGCACCATCGGGTTCGCCTCTGCCCGGCACGGTCACGACGTTCGGGCAGGCGGCATCGAGGTCCTTCACGCATGCCAACGAGACCGCCGGCCACCGGTGGTCAGCCGGTCGAGCTCCGGGCGCACCTCTCGCGGACCGGACGGATCAAGCTCGATTGCCCGTGAAGCCGGCGACCACCAGCGGCAGCGCCTTGCGGACGGTCTGGTTGTGATCCACGTTGCCCGCGTCGGTGAGGGTCTGCGTGGCGCCGTGGGAACGCAGCTGACGCTGGCAGTACAGCGCGTTGTCGTACGCGACGTCCGTGTCTCCCTTGGCGTGATGCAGGCGGACCGGAACAGCCGGCTTCCAGTTGCAGGTGGAGTCGAGCGCGGTCAGCAGCTCCTTCAGCTTGCCGGTCGGCTTGCGGACCCTGTCCAGGAACTGCGCGGTGAACAACTTCTCGGACGTCGGCGGCAGCGCCTGGGCGATCTGCGCGGCCTGGTGGTCGCCGTCGAAGAGCTTCTCCGCCTGCTTGTCGTACGGGGCGCGGAAGACCTCGCTCGGCGTGCGGTAGATGTCGGCGAAGCGGTCCGCCGAGATCACGAAGTAGGCCAGGTAGAGCGAGGCCATTCGAATCCTGTCGTCCGCCGCGGCGGCTTCGAAGGAACTCAGGTCGAACGGGCCGGCGATCGGAGCGAGGCCGCCCAGCCGGAAGTACGGGTCCTGATCCTGCTGCAGGAAGCGCCCCACCATCATGGTCGCGGGACCGCCCTGTGAGAAGCCGCTGACCAGCACGCGCGAGTCGAGCCGGCGCTGGTGGTCCCCGGCGAAGGCGCGGGTCGCGCGCAGGGCGTCCACCGGGGCGGAGACCGTGGTCTCCGGATCTCCGTAGGTGTGGTGGCCGGGCCCCGTGCCCAGGCCGAGATAGTCAGGTGCGGACACCGCATGCCCGGCCCCCGCGAACAGCAGCGCCGCGGCGCGGTCGGTGGATCTCGCGTTCACCGAGGCCACATCGCCCCGGTAGACGGTGGTGCCGTGCAACCAGGAGACGACCCGCAGGGTGCGCCGGCTGTCGTCGGGCAGGGCGACCAACTGGCTGGCGGTGGTGGGCCGGCCCTTGGCATCGACGGTGCGATAGACCACGCGGTAGGCACTGGCCCCGTACTTCACCTGCGCCGCATCGATGCCGGTCGCCTTGAGCCGCTCGACGATCTGGTCCTTGTCCAGCTTCTCCACCTGGGTCGCGGAGACCACGGCGCCGCGCGCCACAGTCTGTGCGGTCGCGGTCCCCGCGGGGATCAGCACGGTGAGGCAGCCCAGGGCGAGAGCGCCGGTCACGATGACTCGAGGAAATGTCATGTCCGAAACACTAGATATGGTCGCACCGGGCAGCATTGCCGCTGCCACCCTGGTTCCTGGTGGTGCCGGCCCTACCTCGTGACCCGTTCTCCTGTCGCGGACGACGAGGGGGGGATGTGCCCTTCGAAGTGGCCGTTTCCGGCAGCGGCAGCGGTTGCCCGGTCCGTCGCCGGTCGGCCAGGGGCTGTGGCCGGGATGGGGTCAGTCGGTGAGCGCCCGGGCCACTGCGTCGCGGAGAACGTCGCCCGGAGTGGTCACCTGATCTGCTACCTCCCTGTACTTCGCGTACTGGAGGGGGTCTTCACCCCAGGCGCGCAGGGTGGTAACGGTCGGTTCGCTGGCGTGCCAGCACGCGCGGAAGAGCCGCTCGGCGAGGTCACCAGGCAAGCGGACGTAGATTCGCTCGGGCCAGGCGTGGCTACGGGTTCCCTGCCACGGGCCGGACCGGGGCGCGCTCGGGGGTGGGGCCGGCCATGAGTGGTCCCAGCCTCGTTCGGCGAGTTCGGCGCGTACGGCGTGCGTCACGAGCACATCGATGGTGTCACACAGTGCCCCGGCCTCGCGCAGCTCACGCAGGTGGGCCTGGACCTGAGCTCGGGCGCCGGCCCGGATCTCGGCCGGCGCACGCCGGGGGACCTTCCAGCGGGGGTCGGCGAGGAGTTCGCGCCGCCTTTCCTTCTCCTCATCCATCCGGGCGGCGAGGCGCTTCCGCGTGCCGTGCGGGACGCCCGCGCTCATCCGGGTCGTGTCAGGCATGGTTCCATGATCAGGGTGGAGCTCAAGTGGTGCAAACCACCGCATGTCCCTCCCCGGCGCCACCCCCGACACCGCCATCACCGACACCGCCATCACCGACACGGCCGTCACCGCCGCGACCCTCGCCGACGCGCGCCCGCCTGGCGCGGCGCCGGCGGCAGCACGCCGGCCGGTGAGGAACACCCAGCCGCCGTGGCGGCGGCCCGGTAGGCGGCCAGAATCCGCGGCGCAGGCGCTGCCACCTCGGTGACAGCGCCTGGCAGCATCAGGACCGGGAACGGGGCCGGTCAGCGGGAGACCGACCAGTAGAAGTTGGGGGTGTAGCCGTCGTCGTGCAGGACGGTGTACTCGTTGGGGATGTTGCCGTAGACGGGCCGGATGGCGTCACTGGTGGTGTAGGAGACGAACTTGACGGTGCGCCAGTCACCGATGCGGTCGGGCTCGGCCCGCCACAGGAACTCGTCGCCGCTGCTGCAGGTCTTGACGACGGCACTGGGCAGGCCTTCGACCCAGCCGCCGGGAACGGCGCACTTGTTGGACTTGGCGTTGCGCATGCGGAACCAGACGTAGCCGTGCCGCGTTTGCGCTTCTTCGAAGAACCATTCGTTGGCCGGAGGGATCACGCCGCCCTCCCAGGCGAGCAGGCGGCAGAAGCCGTCGACGCACGAGGGGTCTGAATAGTACTCGTGGATGAGGTAGCCGCTGGTCTTGACGTTCTCGACCACATGGCGGCGGCCGTCGTCGACGAACGGCGGGTAGATGGACGGCTGGGGGAAGGGCGCGGCGAGGGCCGGTATGGGCTGGGTGGCGCGGCCGGGGGCGGCGTCTGCTGGTGCGCTGACGATCAGGAGCGCGCCGCTGAGCGCAAGCGCCGCGAGCGCGGCCGGGAGAGCGAACCTTGTGCGTAGTGATCTCATGGGCGTTTCCCTTTCAGGTGTGCGAGATGATGTGGCCTTCGTTGCCGCGGGTGCGCCCGCGCGGGGTGGTAGCGGCCGAAGGGGTCGTGGCCGAGGGGGCGCGGGATGGCGGCGGGGTGAGCTGGTGGCCGGAGGACGCCGCAGGCAGGCGGCAGCCGCGGCTGGGCGGAGGACGGGCACGGCAACGCGGGGCCGGGAAGGTCAGCGGCTGCGGCGCAGGGAGACCGCGCGGCATGCGGGGACAGTCCTGCGGCCGCAAAGGGTGTAGCGAAGGGGGAGATGCATGATCGTCCAGCCAAATCTGATTACCTTTTGCAATCGAACTGCTACTTTAAGTAATCACTGCTGCTCATGGCGGAGAAGTAGCGGCGAAGTGACAGCGGTATGGCGGATCGGTCCGCGCGAGAATACGCGCAGCCGGGCAGGGCGAAGCTGAGCGCCTCCCTCGGGGGTCTCAGCAGCGCGGGTGGCCCCTGCGGTCTTCCGCTCGCGAACCGCTCGCCGCGGGGGGGTGGACCTGCAACGGAACCAGCTCGTACGGCAAGCGTCTTCCAGCGGCCGGCGCGGGCCCCGCACACCTCAGCCACATCGGGCCGTCGGAGATCGCCGCGGCCACGATCCGAGGTGACCGCCACCGCCCAGCCACAAGACGGGGGGATCACGTGACCGGCCGCTCGCCAATCTGGGCAGCTGGGGACAAGCTCAGGCGAAGGACGCAGGCCAGGCGGCTCGGCGGCGTCCTCAGGACGGATGGAAAAACATGACATAGGACGTCGGGTTTCGGATCGATCCTGGGTTCACCGGTCGGCATCGATGTGGGCAGGACCGGGCCCATGGACAGACAAGGACCGCAGTGCGCGAAACACCAGAAGACCTCCAAGAGCTTCAAGCTCTCCTGGACGCCTCGCTCTCCCGCTCCACCTCGCACCTCCGCTCGATCATCAACACCGAGCGCACACTGACCGCGGAGCAACTCACCCAGGTCCTCACCGGCATGTGCACCCTCGCACTGTCCACCGTGACGGCGAAGGGCGAGCCGCGGATCAGCGGCGTGGACGGGCACTTCCTGCACGGAAAGTGGCACTTCGGCACGGCGCGAGGCGCAGCCAAGGCCCGCCATCTCGCCGCCCGCCCCGCCATCAGCGCCGCGCACCTGCGCGGGGAGGACCTGGGCGTGTTCACACACGGCACGGTGGAGATCCTCAACCCCCAGCACGGCGAACGGGCCGCAGACTGGCCGGACCTGCTCGCCTACTTCAAGGACTTCTACGGCGACGACTTCTTCGACTGGGACAACGACGTGGTCTACTACCGGCTGCAACCGCACTGGATGACCGTCTACGCCCCCGACGCCGACAAGCTCACCGCGGCGTCCCGGCCCTGACCCGCAGCACGGCCGGCATCGAGACCGGCCGCGTGCTGAGAGACCTGGTGAAGCGGCCGCTGAACGCCATGGTGACGAGCGGCCGCCACGTAGTGGCGTGATCGGTTTTGTTCGGCATGGGCGGGGTGCCTGTCCGCCCATGTTCTGCTGTGTTGCGAGAGGATGGATGAAGGTTGACCGCGTTCGTACGGGACGTTGCGAGTATGGGGTGCGAGACCATCGAGGTGGTGGGGGCTCGTACCAACAATCTGCGGGACGTGTCGGTGAGCATCCCCAAGGGGCGGCTCATCGCCTTCACCGGAGTGAGCGGCAGCGGCAAGACCTCGCTGGCCGTCGACACCCTGCACAACGAGGCCCAGCTGCGGTATCTGGAGGGACTTTCGCCGTTCGTGCGGCAGTACATCACCCAGCGCAATCGGCCGAAGGTCGACCGCATCCTGGGACTCGGCGCCACGCTCGCGGTCGACCAGCGCCGGCTGAACCGCAACCCCCGGTCCACGGTCGCGACCATCACCGGCATCGACGGGCATCTGGGGCTGCTGTACTCGCGCCTTCCCGGGATCGGCGCGGACCCGGCGGCGGAAGGCAGGGGCGGGCAGCTGACGACCGCTCATTTCGACCGCAACACGCCGGAAGGGAGCTGTGCGGACTGCCACGGGGTGGGCGGGCGCTGGCAGGCGCAGGAGGACCTGGTCATCACCCATCCGGAGCTCCCGCTCTTCGAGGGGGCCTCGCCCTGGTACGCGAAGTGGCGGTCGGGGGAGCACGCGTTCGTGCCGGCGCTCGCCGAGAAGCGGGGTGTGGACCTCGGCCGGCCGTGGCAGTCGCTGCCCGAGGAGTTCCGCCGCTGTGTGCTGTACGGCACGGGTGAGGAGAAGGTCGAGGCCACCGTTGACGTGTCGAACAGGAAGGAGACGGTTTCGGTGACCTACACCTCGAGCCAGCCGCTGCGGGGCGCGCTCGCCGAGGTGGAGCGGGTGTTCGTGAACGCCCAGACCTCCAGCGCCAAGCAGCGCTACCTGCCGTACATGCGTAAGCAGCCGTGCGGCACCTGCGGCGGCAGCGGGTACGACCAGGTGGCTCGGTCCGTGCGGCTCGGCGGGCTGACCTATCCCGGCCTGATCGAGGTGGAAGTACGGCAGGTGCGCAGCTGGGCGAAGCGCGTGGCGGACGACCTGGACGCCCGGCAGCGTGAGGTGGGTGAGCCGCTGCTGCAGGACCTGGGCCGCAGGCTCGGGATCCTCGAGCGGCTCGGCCTGGCCCATCTCCAGCTGTCGCGGAGTGCGGCGACGCTGTCCAGAGGTGAGTTGCAGCGAACCAGGCTCGCCGCGCAGCTCAGTACCGAGCTGAGCGGCGTCGTCTTCGTCCTGGACGAGCCCGGGACCGGGCTGCATCCGGCGGACAAGGCGCACCTGCTCGACATCGCCCTGGAGCTACGCCAGGCCGGCAACACGGTGCTCCTGGTCGAGCACGACCCTGAACTGATCGCCCGGGCCGACTGGGTGATCGATATGGGGCCCGGTGCGGGCCGCCTCGGCGGTGAGATCCTGGTGTCGGGGCCTCCCGCCGACGTGGCCGCCCACCCGACGTCGCTGACCGGACGCCATCTGGCCGGTGAGGGTCCGCGGCTGCGCCGGACCCGCCGTCCGGCCGGGGACGACACCGGGTGGGTGGAGTTGCACGGCCTGCGTGCGCACAACGTGACCGCGGACCTGGTGCGTTTCCCCGCCGGTCGGTTCACCTGCCTGACCGGGGTGAGCGGCAGCGGCAAGAGCAGCCTGCTCGGCGCGCTCGCGGTGAGTGTGGAGGCCGCCCTGAACGGGACGACGACCGACACGGTGCGGCAGGTGACCGGCCTGGAGGGGTTCGACTGGGTCGCCGTCGTCGATCAGGAACCGCTCGGGCGGACGCCTCGGTCCAACCCGGCCACCTACAGCAAGGCGTTCGACATTGTCCGCAAGCTGTTCGCCCAGACCGACGTGGCGCGCGGACGTGGCGTCAACGCCTCCTGGTTCAGCTTCAACACCGCGGGTGGCGGCCGTTGCGAAACCTGCACCGGTTATGGCCGCAAGCTGGTCGACATGCACTTCCTGCCGGATGTGTGGGTGGTCTGCGACGCGTGCGAGGGCCGGCGCTACAAGCCGGAGGCTTTGGAGATCAGGTATCAGGGGTTGGCCATCGACCAGGTGCTGGAGCTGACTGTCGCCGAGGCGGTGGAGCAGTTCTCCGAACCCCGGCAACTCGCGGAAATTCTGGGAGCCCTGAACCAGGTGGGGCTTGGCTATCTCCAGCTCGGCCAGAGCGCCACAGAGTTGTCCGGCGGCGAGGCGCAGCGGCTGAAGCTGGCGTCCACGATCCAGCGCGGTGCCGCGGGCCGCATGGCCGGCCTGGTCGTTCTCGACGAACCCGTCTCGGGCCTGCACCCGTCTGACATTCAGCGTGTGGTGGATGCGCTCGATGTGTTGCTCGACTCGGGCAACACCGTGGTCGTGGCCGAACACGACATCCCCGTCGCCGCGTCCGCGGACTGGGTGATCGACCTGGGGCCGGGAGCCGGTCCGGACGGGGGTGCGGTGATCGCGGAGGGCACCCCGGACGCCGTCGCGACCGCGGACACCCCGACCGCCGGCTTCTTCCGGCGGTACGCGGCGGGCCTGCCGCTCCTGGAAATGCGAGAAGGCGCGCGCTGCTGAGGGGCGGGGCGCGTCTCGCGTCACGTCCCGCACTGTCGTCCGCGCCCTCTCCAAGGACGAGCGCCCGCGCCTGAGCTCGGTGCCGGAGCGCTGCGGGCATCTGGCCTCCGCCGGCCAACATGTCTGCGCAGACCTGCGGAAACCCCCGCTACGCTCATCCAGGTGAGGTCGCGGGAAGCTGTCCTCAGCAGCCCCCTCAGCGCCTGGCGCTCAAGAAGCCGCCTCGCGCTGGGCTGCTGTGCGGTTGGATCCCGTACGGCGGCCGCGGTGGTGCGGACCCCGCCGGGCGCTGGAACGAGCGAGGATCAGCCGGATGGCGTCCAGGCCGTCTTGACCACCGCCGCCATGCGGATGACGCTGATCGGCCGGTACGTCGGGCAGCAGCACGGTGCCGCCGAGGCGCACGGCCTGGGCGCGCCACCGGCTTCAGATCCGGCGATGGCGCGCGATGCGCGGAAGCCTGCGGCAGACCTCCTCCTCGTCACGGCCGCGATCATGACAGCCCACGGAGACGCGCGCTACGTCCGTCCAGAGCCCACTGCGGCTTTGGGGGCAACGACGCTGAAGGGCCGGACATTCGCCTGCATGTGAGCGGAAAGCTGGCATCAGGTGCACTCGTCGTCGCCACCCCTCTCCGCCATGACGGCTGCCCGCTGTCGATGAACTGGTTCGCCACTCCGCGTAGCGGCGCGGCGGGAGGCGGGGCGCGGCTCGAACACCCGTGTACCGCCTCGGATGTGGCGGGCTGACCGTCTAGATGTGCGGGAAGGGCTGTCCTGTTGACAGCCGTTCGATGAGGGTTCGTACGCCCTCCTTCCCGCCGTTCGTCCCCGCCCACCGGCTCACCCGGCAGGCGGCCCTGGCGTACAGCTGAGGATCCGCTGATGCCGCGCGCAGCCAGTCGGCGAGCGTGGCCGGGAGGGGCCGGCGGGTGTCGAACAGGCAGCGGTCGCCGGTCGGGGCGAGGTATCGGGGGTCGTCGCTGACCAGGACGGCGAGGCCCTCGTCGAACCACTGCGGGACTCGGCCGTCACCGAGGCGGGCGTGGAGTTCCACGTGGGTCAGCTCGTGCGAGGCGATCACCGGATCGACGCCGCGCGGGGACAGCATCACCGCCCGGTTCAGCACGGCGATGCCGCGTTCGCGACCGCCGCCGATCCTGCGGTAGCAGTCGTCGGTCAGGCACACCAGGACGTCCGGAGAGCTGGTCCGCCCTGCGAAGAAGTCACGCACCCGCTCGTCGGCCTGCTCGATGACCTGGATCACACGCCGGCGTTGGGCATGCGGCAGATCCGGCTCCACGTACAGGCCGGGCCGCAGCCGCTCCAGGCCGTAGCACCCGGGGCAGGTGGTGGCCACCACGGAGGGGAACGCGATGGCCGTCCCCACCGCGGCGGCGGTGAGGAGGACCACGGCGGCGGCGGCCACGATCCACAGGCGCTTCCTGTGACGGCGTGGTGGCCTACGGGGGTTCTTGGCCCGCCTGCGTGGGATCAAGGGCACGTGGTTCCCCGGGAGGGCAGCCGGCGCTCGGTGACATACCTGCTGACGTGGTCGATGACACAGGGGTTGGCCATCGCGCCGAAGAGGTTGTGGCCAGGGCCGTCGTGTTCGATCGTGCGGCTGCCGGGGATCTGCTCGACCACCCGGCGGGTGGAGTCGAAGTCCTGCCAGGTGCCTGCGCCCAGGAGCGGCGGCAGCGTGCGGGGCATCGGCGCGGGCGGGTTGGTCACCGGGGTCGGCCAGCCGGCGCAGGTGACCGGCAGGTGCCAGGCGAGGGCGAAGGAGGCGCCGGTGTTCGGGGCGATGGCGCGCAGCCGCTTGACCGTGCGCGCGAGATTCCGCTGGTTGGCGGGGCGCGGGAGGTCCAGGCACTCCTTGTACCCGCCGCCGGGGGCGCCGGGGTAGGGCTGCCGGCTCGACAGCGCGAAGCCGGAAGCGTCGCCGCCCTCGGCCGCCGTGATGGCCGCCACGAAGTCGCCCCAGCTCGCGGGGCCGGGCCGGAGCTTGAGGAACGCGATCGCCTGCAACTGTGTGCCGTCGAAGCGGGCGCCGGCCTTCGGGGCGGGGATCGGCTCCCGGTCGGCCTTGGCGATCAGCGCCCGCCAGCGTTTCTCCGTCCCGGCGGGCGCCCAGGCGAAGAACCGGTCCATGAACCGCTCGGTCTCGCGCGCCACGGCGTCGAGTTCCCGTTCCCAGTTGCGGAGGCTGTGGTTGCGGGTGCCGTCGATGTACATGGTGCGCACACGGCCGGGGAACAGCCGGGCGTAGGACTGCGCGATCGTCCCCCCGTACGACAGGCCGAGGAAGTTCATCTCGTCCTCGCCGAGCGCCTTGCGGATGGCGTCGGCGTCGCGGGCGTCGGCGGACGAGCCCATGTGGTCGAACAGCTCCGGATCGGTGTCGCGGCACTTGTCGCCCCTGGCCTTGTTCGCCGCGGCGAGCCGGTCGAACCCGGCCTGGTCGGCGGGGAACGCCGGGGTGCGCACAAAGCCCCAGTCGCACTGCAGCACCGCGCCGCCGAGCCCGGGATAGCCGCGCGGGTCCCAGGTCACGACATCCATCGACGTACGCATCCTGTCGAAGATCCGGGTGCGTGAGCCCAGGGACGCGATCTGGTACCCCTGAGGGCCGCCGAAGTTGACCAGCACGGATCCCTTCTTGGATCCGGTGGCGGGCAGGCGGGCCACCTTCAGGGTGATCTTGCGGTCGCTCCTGGGCGACAGGGCGACGGGCAGGTCCGCGCACTGGAGTTCGGGCGCACCCGCGATGGGGCAGGCGCTCCACTGGAGAGGCGGCTGCGGCGTCGGGGCGCTGACCGGTGTCGCGAGCACGGTCAGCGCCATGAAGGTCTTGAGCATGCGCAGAACACTAGGAGCCGCGGACGGCCGGGGTCTGCCGCCGAAAGTCATCGATGACTGTTCACCAAAGTTGACTATGAGTGCCACGGAACGCAACGAGTAAGGTGAGGCGTATGTCCAGGTATGCGCTTATCGCGGCGGTCGTGGTCGCGGACACGGCGCTGCTGTGGTTGGACGGGACGGGGGGATGGGCGCTGTCCGCGTACGCCGTGGTCGCGGCGTTGACCATGGCGGCGATGCACCGCCTGCCGTTCGTGGCCTTCCTCATGGCGCTGGCGCTCACGGTGCTCACCGGCGGGTCGCTGGCCTTGCTGGTCTGCACCGGCTTTCAGGCCGGGCACCGCATCTCCGCACGCAGGGATGTCGTCGTGACGGCGGGTGCCCTGAGCGTGTACGTGTGCGTTCTCCTGCTGGCCGTGCAGCGCTCGCCCGGCGCTCAGGAGGTCTGGATCACCCTGGCCCGCGTCGTCATGCTGACGGCGCTGCCGTTGCTCGCCGGCCGGTACGTGGCCCAGGAGCGCGAGCACCTGCGCAGGGAGAGGGCCCTCATCGCTGAACAGGAGCGGCTACGCGAACGGCTGCGCATCGCCCATGACATGCACGACTCGCTCGGCCACCTGCTCAGCCTGGTGTCCGTGCAGGCCGCGGCTCTGCAGGTGGGCTCCTTGCCGCTCGGCCAGCAGCGGGCGGTGGGCGCGCTGGCGGACACCGCCCGTGCCGCCGCGGCGGAGCTGCACGAGGTGGTCAACGCGCTACGCAGCCATGACGCTCCCGGCCTGGACAACATCGACGATCTCGTCGCGGGGTCCCGGGCGGCGGGGGCCATGGTGGCGATCGAGACGTCCGGCGAGGCCGTCCCGCTCACCGACCCGAAGGCGTCCCACGCCGCCTACCGGGTCGTGCAGGAAGGGCTGACCAACGCGGTCAAGCACGCGCCCGGCACGCCGATCACCGTGTCGCTCGACTGGCAGCCCGACGCTCTCCTGGTCTCGGTGGCGAACCCGGCGCCCCGCCGTCCCTCCTCCTCCGCCGGCGGCGGCAGCGGCCTGCACGGGCTCACCGAACGCGTCGCCGCGGCTGGGGGTCTGCTCCAGGTCCACCCGGGACCGCGCGAGTTCCGGCTCGTCGCGATGCTCCCGCTGGTGCCGGCCCTCGCGGAGGCCGCCACATGATCAAGACCTTGATCGCTGATGACGAGCCCCTCATCGCCACCGGCATCCGCACCGTCCTGGAGTCGGCCGGGGACATCGAGGTGGTGGCCGTCGCGCGCGACGGACGCGAGGCGGTGCAGGCCGCCCGCCGGCACCACGTCGACGTGGCGCTCCTGGACATCTCGATGCCGGTGATGGACGGCCTGGACGCGGCGGCCGAGCTGGCAGGACCGCGGGTGGTGCTGCTCACCGCCTTCGGCGACGAGGACAACGTACGGCGAGCGGTGCGGCGAGGCGTGTCCGGGTTCGTCCTGAAGACGTGCACCCCCGAGGAGCTGATTCGCGCTGTCCGTGCCGCTCACGCCGGGCAGGCGTACCTCTCGCCGGCCGTGGCGCGTCAGGTGCTCGACATGGCAGCGCCGGGCGGCGACGAGCGCGGACGCGACGCCGCCCGCCGGCTGGCCACCCTCACCGCACGCGAAACCGACATCCTCGCCCTGGTGGCGCAAGGCCTGTCCAACGCACAGGTCGCCCGGCGCGTCCACATGACCGAGGCCAGCGTCAAGACCTACGTCAGCCGCATCCTCGCCAAGCTGAACTGCACGAACCGGGTACAGGCGGCCCTGCTGCTGCGCGATGCGCTGCCTCCGAACTGACTGACGCTCACGGCCCCGCTTCCGGCGCATTCGTGAGACGCCGGACAGGTTCCGCACGATCGCCGACGCTGACGGAGCCGCGACACCCGCGCAGGCGCGGGCGCGTCCGGCATCGAACCGCCTGATCCGGCCTCGAACCGCCTGACCCGGCACCAGCGACCGACCTCGTCCGGCGAACAGCGGTGAGGCCGGTGCAGCGCCTGGTCGTCAGGCGCGCAGTCCTCGCATCATCGTGTCGAAGGCGTCGTCCCAGTGGCGGCGTGACTCGGCGGCGTCGCCGAGGGCGCCGCGCAGGTCGAGGCTGCACAGCCCGTGAGCGAGGGCGTTGATCCCGACGGCGAGGTCATGGGGCGCGGCAGGGGTGAAGACGCCTTCCTGGACACAGCGGGCGACGGCGGCGACGAGCGTGTCGAAGGTCGGCTGGATCCGTGCGGCGGCTTCGGCGTCGGGCTGGAACTCGGGGATGGGCCGGCCGAACATGAGCTCGTACAGGTGCGGGTTGGCCAGGGCGCTGGCCCGGTAGGCGTGGCCGAGGGCGAGGAGGTCGGCGAGGGGGTCGCTGGTGCGCGGGACGGCGGCGAAGGCCTCGGCGAGTCGCTCGAACCCGGCCAGGAACATCTCGCGGACGAGGCCGGCCTTGTCGCCGAAGAGCTGGTAGACGGCCATGGTGGACACGCCCGCCTGCTGGGCGACACGGCGGGTGGTCAGCGCCGCGGGCCCCTCCGTGGCCAGGAGGTGGCCGCCTGCGTCGACGAGCTCGCCGCGAAGCTCGTCGTAGTCGCGGTTTCTCGGTCTTGCCATGGACAGGCATGTTACCATAACATCGTTATATAACGTTGGTATGAAACGAACTCGCGGGAGTGAATGCCATGTCCGACCTGCACGTAGTCCTTGGAGCCACCGGCGGCATCGGCGCGGCCGTCGTTGCCGAGCTGACCGCGCGCGGCCATCGCGTCCGGGCCGTCAGCCGGAGCGGAGCCACCGGCCCGCACACCTTGCGGGCCGACGTCACCACCACCGACGGCGCCATCGCCGCCTGCCGGGACGCCGCCGTGGTCTACCAGTGCGCGCAGCCGCCGTACGTGCGCTGGGCTGCGGAGTTCGCGGACTTCACCCGCACGGTCCTGGCCGGGGTCGAGGCCGCCAAGGCGAAGCTGGTCATGGCCGACAACCTGTACGTCTACGGACCCACCGACGGCCCCATGACCGAAGACCTGCCGCACGCCGCCACCAACCCCAAAGGCCGCGCCCGCACCGAAGTGGACCGGCTGATCCTCGACGCCCACCGGTCCGGGCGGATCCGCGCGAGCCTGGGAAGGGTCTCCGACTACTACGGCCCCGGCGGTGTCAACACCACCATCGGACCGACCGTGTTCGCCGCCGCCCTGGCCGGCAAGACCGCCCGCTGGGTCGGCGACCTCGACCAGCCGCACACCGTCGCCTACCTGCCCGACATCGCCGCCGCCCTGGTCACCCTCGGCGAGCGCGCCGAGGCCGACGGCCGCGCCTGGCACCTGCCCGCCGCCGAACCGGTCACCGGCCGCGAATTCCTCGGCCTGGTACGCGCAGCCGCGGGAGGCCGGCCGCGGATCGCCGGACTCGGCCGGGGAGCGCAGCGCCTCATCGGACTGTTCAACCCGACCGTGCGCGCTCTCGGCGAAACCTGGTACCAGCGCGACCGCCCGTTCATCGCCGACGACTCGGCCTTCCGCCGAGCTTTCGGGCCGGTCAAGGTCACCCCGCACGCCGACGGCATCGCCGCGACCCTCGACTGGTACCGCCACCACCCAGCCTGAACGCGTCCTTCAGCCCGGGCATGGTTCGCCGCCGACCGCGGCGGTGTGGCGGCCGGCGAGCGGGGGAGTGACGGCCCGGCCGGGGGATCGACGAGCCCAGGTGAAGGCGTGACCGCCCCGTGGGCCCGCGCGCGATCTGGTGCCCGTACAGGCGCGGAGTGGCGTGGCCATTGACGCGACGCCGGCCGGCCGCTCGGTCACATGCCGGCGATCAGCTTGTCCACCCGCTCGTCCACGCTGCGGAACGGGTCCTTGCACAGCACCGTGCGCTGCGCCTGGTCGTTCAGCTTCAGGTGCACCCAGTCGACGGTGAAGTCGCGCCGCTTCTCCTGCGCCTTGCGGATGAACTCGCCGCGCAGCCGCGCCCTGGTCGTCTGCGGCGGCACCGACTTGGCCTCGAAGATCTTCAGGTCGGAGGCCACCCGCTCCACCGAGCCGCGCTTCTGCAGCAGGTAGTACAGGCCGCGCCTGCGGTGCACGTCGTGGTAGGCCAGGTCGAGCTGCGCCACCCGCGGCGAGGACAGCGGCAGGTCGTACTTCTTCCGGTAGCGCTCGATGAGCTGGTACTTCGTCACCCAGTCGATCTCCCGCGAGACCAGGTCGAGGTTGCCCGTGTCGACCGCGCGCAGCGTGCGCTCCCACAGCTCCAGCACCCGATGGGCGATCGCGTCGCCGCCGCGGCGGTCGACGAAGTCCTTCGCCTTCGACAGGTACTCCTGCTGGATCTCCAGGCTGGATGCCTCGCGGCCGTTGGCCAGCCGCACCCGCCGCCGCCCGGTCATGTCGTGCGAGACCTCGCGGATCGCCCGGATCGGGTTCTCCAGCGACAGGTCCCGCATCACCGTGCCCCCCTCGATCATGCGCAGCACCAGATCGGTGGCGCCGACCTTGAGCAGCATCGTGGTCTCGCTCATGTTCGAGTCGCCCACGATGACGTGCAGGCGGCGGAACCGCTCGGCGTCACCGTGCGGCTCGTCGCGGGTGTTGATGATCGGCCGGGACCGGGTGGTGGCCGACGACACCCCCTCCCAGATGTGCTCGGCCCGCTGCGAAACGCAGTAGACGGCACCGCGCGGGGTCTGCAGCACCTTGCCGGCCCCGCAGATGATCTGCCGGGTGACCAGGAACGGGATCAGCACGTCGGCCAGCCGGCCGAACTCCCCGTGCCGGCCCACACAGTAGTTCTCGTGGCAGCCGTAGGAGTTGCCGGCCGAGTCGGTGTTGTTCTTGAACAGGTAGATGTCGCCGGCGATGCCCTCCTCGCGCAGCCGCTTCTCGGCGTCCACGAGCAGGCCCTCAAGGATGCGCTCGCCCGCCTTGTCATGCGTGACCAGCTCGATCACGTTGTCGCACTCGGGCGTGGCGTACTCGGGATGGCTGCCCACGTCCAGGTACAGACGTGCGCCGTTGGGGAGGAAGACGTTGCTCGATCGGCCCCAGGACACGACCCGCCGGAACAGGTAGCGCGCGACCTCGTCCGGGGACAACCTGCGCTGGCCCCTGAACGTGCACGTGACGCCGTACTCGTTCTCCAGGCCGAAGATGCGACGATCCATTGTCTCACGCTACTCCTCCATCACGCTCTCGCCCAGGTCATCCCGGCCATGGACCTGCCCATGGCGCGCAACGACATCCAGAACGTCCGCGCCGAACGCAAACGCCTGGCCCGGCGTGGGCCCACCTGCCCTTCCTCGGACGCTGCGCGCGCCGGCCCCTCCATCACCGCCCAGCTGCGCTGATCCGGTCTCCACGCCCGGTGCTTCCAGAGTGACGGCACGGTCCGCCGTCACCACCGGGCGCAGGTCGAGCTGCTCGCCTATGGCGCGACGACAGCGGTGGAGCAGCAGATGGGCCGGTCGCGCAGGGGGGGCGGGCGGGCAGGCGCAGCCATCGCCGTCCGTTTTGGCGGCGCCTTTGCTATCGCCCGGACACCCCTCGGGTACATGCTCCGCTAGCCACCAATGACACCACCGGACCACGCATGCTCGGCGGTTTCCGCAGTCATCGCCGAAGACCGGCTGGAATCAACACAGAGGAGTTTCATGATGGCCGAAGAGGCATCCTCCGTGCCCGTCCGGGCGAGCGACGTGAGCATCGACGCAGAAGGCAGGGTCACGATCGACGATCCGGAAACCGCGCGGGCCCTGACGGCGCTGGCCAGGTTCACCCCCAACCCGGGCCATCCAGGTCATGTCACCAACAACTGCCACGGCGGTAACTGCTCCAGTGGCTGTGCCCCGCAATGAGCGGAGTCACCCTGACGGGCATTTCTGCGTTCGATCGGGAAATGGTCACCTCGTTCCGCAGCGACCGGCTGCACCTCATCCTCCTTCCCACCGAGCAGTGCAATTTCCGGTGCACCTACTGCTATGAGGACTTCGCCATCGGACGGATGCGTCGCGAGGTCGTCGAGGGTGTGAAGAACCTCATCGACCGGCGCCACGGTGATCTGGCGCATCTGCAGATCTCGTGGTTCGGCGGCGAGCCGATGCTGGCGCGGTCCGTCATCGAGGAGGTGGCCTCCCACGCGAGCGAGGTTCAGCGGCGGACACCGGGCCTCGGGTACGGCAGCGACATGACCACCAACGGCTACCTGCTCGACCACACGGCGGCGGAACGCCTGGCCGGGCTGGGGATCCGCAGGTTCCAGGTGTCGCTGGACGGGCCAGCCCGCCACCACGACCACACGCGCGTGCGGGCTGACGGTCAGGGGACGTTCGATCGCATCTGGCGCAACCTGCTGTCGATCCGGGACGGTTCGGTGGACGCACACATACTGCTGCGAGTTCACCTCACTCCCGGCAACCTGGACGTGATGCCGGCGTTCCTCACCCAGGTGAGGGACACGTTCCTGGACGACCGCAGATTCCGGGTGTTCCTCAAGCGGGTGGTGCGACTCGGCGGCGCCGACGACGCGTCGATGGAGGTGCTCGACGCCGAGGACAAGAGGATCGCCGCGCTGGAGGAGATCGTCCTCTCGGACGGGCGGGGCGAGAGCCTGTTCGAGCCGGAGCAAGTGTGCTACGCCGCCCGCGCCAACTCGCTGATGGTGCGTGCGGACGGGCGCCTCGGCAAGTGCACTGTCGGATTGTCGGAACCCGGTAACACCGTCGGGCGCCTGCTCCCCGACGGCTCGCTCGAGGTGGACACTCCGCGGTTCCGGCGATGGCTGCAGGGCTGGGAGTCACGCGATCCCGAGCTGACCGCCTGCCCCTACGAGGCGTTCACCCGGCAGGGCCCGAAGCTGCTCCAGCTGACGGAACGCCCCGGCACCTAGCGGGGACGTTTCTTGCGTCCCGGTGCGGTGGCCCGGGCTCGCCGTTTCAGGAGCCAGGCGACCGCGACGGGCAGGCCGGCCCGCCCTGCGGATCGGACCGCTCAGCGATCTCGAAGCCTGCCCTGGCCGTTGTGTCTGATGCTGATCCAGGTGGTCTTCAGCTCCGTGTACTTGTCGAGCGCATGGAGCGACTTGTCGCGGCCGATGCCGGACTGCTGGAAGCCGCCCCAGGGGGTGGTGATGTCACTGTCGTCGAAGTTGTTGATCCAGACGGTCCCGCTCCGCAGGCGCCGCGCGGCATGGAGCGCCACGTCGATGTCCTGCGTCCAGACCGCGGCGGCAAGGCCGTAGGTCGAGGCGTTGGCGAGCTCGATCGCCTGCTCGGGGCCGTCGAAGTCGATGACGGCCAGCACCGGGCCGAACACCTCTTCCTGGGCGAGCCGGGTGCCGTTGCCGACCTGATCGACGATGGTGGGTTCGACGTAGGCGCCACCGGTCTCCACGCGGGCGGCGCCGCCGCCGAGCACCAGGCGCCCGCCGGCGTCCTGGGCCTCGCGTACCCGAGCGAGGATGCCGTCCCTGCTGTCGTGGTCGATGACGGCGCCCAGCTCGGTCGCCGGGTCGAGAGGGTCGCCGAGCCGGATGGCGCGGGCCTGGGCGGTGATGTGCTCGAGCAGTTCGTGCTTGACGCGCCGGTCGACCAGGAGGCGGGATCCGGCGTTGCACACCTGGCCGGCGTTGAAGAAGATGCCCCATGTCACGGCTCGCGCGATGGCCTGGAGGTCCTGGGCGTCCGCCATGACGATGTGCGGTGTCTTGCCACCGCATTCGAGGCTGACCCGTTTCATGTTGCTCTCGCCGGAGTAGCGCAGGAAGAGCTTGCCGACCTGGGTGGAGCCGGTGAAGGCCAGCGCGTCCACGCCGGGGTGACGGCCGAGGGCCTGCCCGGCGGTCTCGCCGAGGCCGGGGACGACGTTGAGCACGCCGGCCGGCAGGCCCGCCTCGACGGCGAGCTCGGCGGCCCGCAGCGCGCTGAGAGGTGACTGCTCGGCGGGCTTGAGCACGACGGAGCAGCCGGCGGCCAGGGCAGGCCCGAGCTTCAGGCAGGCCATGTACAGGGGGAAGTTCCACGGGGTCACGCATCCGACCACCCCGATCGGCTCGCGTGTGACGGTCGCCAGGACGTCGCCGCCGGTGGGCGCGGTCTCGCCGTACACCTTGTCGATCGCCTCGGCGTACCAGCGGACGGCCCGGACGGCGGCCGGGACGTCGACCGTGCGGGCGTCGGTGATGGGCTTGCCCACGTCCAGCGACTCGGTCAGCGCGAGTTCGTCGGCGTGTGCCTCCAGGAGGTCGGCCCAGGCGAGGAGCACGCGCTTGCGCGCCGCCGGTGGCTGGTCTCGCCAGCGGCCGTCGTCGAAGGCCCGCCGGGCAGCTCGTACGGCGACGTCGACGTCCGCGGCGTCGCAGGCGCTGACCTCAAGCAGAATCCGGCCGTCGATCGGGCTGTGGTCGGCGAAGGTGGCTCCGGCCTCGGAGGACGTGCGCGCACCGTCGATGAAGGGCGTGCCGCGCAGGCTGATCGACGCGAGTGCCGCGTCCATCGTGTTCGCCGGCTCGGTGTACGTGTGGTCGGTGTACGTGTGGTCGGTCATGGCTGCTCCGGGAGGGTGATGGAGTTGAGTGCCTGGGTGAGGTCGTGGATGAGATCGGCCGGGTCCTCGAGTCCGACCGACAGCCGTACGTAGCCGGGGGAGATGCCCAGCGAGGCCAGTTCCTCGGCGCCGAGCTGGGAGTGCGTGGTGCCGGCCGGGTGGGTGACCAGGGTCCGGACGTCGCCGAGGTTGACCACGTGGCGCACTATCCGCAGGCGTGACACGAAGTCGGCGGCCGCCTCGAAGCCGCCGGCGAGTTCGAGGCCGATCAGCCCGCCCCGGGCGCCGAGATAGCGCCGGGCACGCCGTGCGTCGTCACCGCTGTGCAGGGACGGGTGGTTGACGCGGCGCAGCGCCGGGTGGCCGTGCAGGTGCGAGGCGATCACACCGGCGGTGTCACAGTGGCGGGCCATTCTCAGCGGCAACGTCTGGATGCCCTGCACCAGCCGGCTCGCCGCCGAGGCGGCGAGAGCGGGCCCCAGATCGCGCATGAGCGTCCGTCGCAGTCGCACCAGGTACGCGCTGGAGTTCCGGGCGCCGGCGAGCGCGGTCCACACCTGCCCTCGGTAGGCGGGATCGGGCTCGGTGAGCAGCGGCAACCGAGCGCCGGCGGCGCCCCAGGCGAACCGGCCCGTGTCGACGATGACCCCGCCGAGGGCGGTGCCGTGACCGCCGATGTACTTGGTGGCCGAGTGGACCACCACGGCGGCGCCGTGCCGTCCGGGGCGGCACAGCACCGGCGCGCACGTGTTGTCCACGATCAGCGGTACGCCGAGCCGGTCGGCGACGTCGGCGACCTGCCGGATCGGGAAGGTGCGCAGGGACGGGTTCGGCATCGTCTCGCCGTAGAGCGCGCGGGTGGTGTGGTCGGCGGCGCGCGCGAACGCCTGCGGATCGCATCCGTCGACGAATCGGGTCTCGATGCCCCATCGGCGCAGGGTGTGGGCGAACAGTGCATGGGTGCTGCCGTACACGTCCGAGGAGCAGACCAGGCTGTCGCCGGCCTGGCACAGGTTGAGAACGCTCAGCGCGATCGCGGCCATGCCGGAGCCGGTCGCGACCGCGCCCACGCCCTCTTCCAGGGCGCTGACCCGCCGCTCCAGCTCGGCACAGGTGGGGTTGGCGTAACGGCTGTAGGTGAACGCCTCGCCGAGCGCGTCCTCGCCGTAGAGCATTCCTGCCTCGGCCACGCCTGGCAGTTCGAAGGAGGCCGTCTCGTACACCGGCCAGGCCACCGGCCTGATCTCGGGCCCCGTTCGGCCGGACGTGCCGCCGGCCAGCAACCGCGTCTGCACGTCCCAGTCGCCATCTTTCACGAGGGAGACCATAGCGGGACAACGCCTCCTTGTCACAGGCAATATTGCTACTATGCCTACGGAAAGAATGAACGCTTCCGTGACGTACCGACGAAAGGAAGGGATGAGGCAGAGATGGAGATGGGAGACGGTGCCGCACTGGATGCGATCGATCTCGCGCTGCTGGCCCGGCTGGCCAAGGACGGCCGCGCGAGCCTGACCGATCTCGCGCGCGAGGTCGGCCTGAGCCGGCCCTCCGTCGCCGACCGCCTCCGCAAGCTCGAGAGCACCGGCGTGATCACCGGCTACGCGGCTCGCATCGATCCGGCCCGCCTCGGCCTTCCGCTGCGCGCGCACGTACGGCTGCGCCCCCACCAGCCCAACGCCCGCGCTCACGGGCTTCGCGAGAAGTTGCTCGCCCTCGGGCATGTGCTCAGCTGCGTGCATGTCACCGGCGACGACTGCTACGTCATCGAGGTGGCCGCCCGCAGCCCGGCTCATCTCGAAGAGATGATCGACAGCCTCACCGGGATCGGGCGCACCACGACCCTCCTCGTCCTGTCCGAGGTGGTGAGCCTGTCCGACGTCGATGTCAAGGCCCTCCTGCGCCCCTGAACCGGAGGGCGAACAGTGACAGGCGGGGGAGGGGGCCGGAGGCGGAACGAGCGACCGGCGGCACGCGCCGGGTGATCCAGGTTGATCAGTGCGAGGCGGTCAGGGTGGCCAGGTAGTCGTCCAGGAGCTCGGCTTGTCGCTGCGGCGGGAACGCCGCCGGGTCGAACAGGGCCTGGACCACCAGGCCGAGGACGAAGGACTGAGCGCCGGTCGCGATGCGGGCGGGGTCGCCGGGGGGCAGTTCGCCGAGTTCCTGGGCTGCGGCGACCAGCTCGCTCAGCCGGTCCCGGCTCTGGGCGTACTTGCGGGCGTAGCCGGTGCTCAGATCGGGGTCGGAGAGCGCGGCGTCCCAGGAGGAGACCCAGATGCGGTTGCTGTCGGTGGCCTCGGGGGTCAGCGGCAGGATGTCCAGCAGTGCGGCCCTGAGGGCGGCCAGGCCGGCGCCCGCGTGGCGGCGAGGGCGGGAGACGGTGCGCTGTTCGAGCAGGTCAAGGGCGTACTCCACCAGGGTGTGCTTGGTGGGGAAGTAGTGCGTGAGCAGGCCGGTGGTCGCGCCGAGTTCGGCGGCGACGGCGCGCAGGGTCAGGCCCGCGAAGCCGCGGGTGGCCATCACCTGCCAGACCGCTGCGGAGACGTCGCGCCGGCGAGCCTCGTGATCTCCCTTGGTGCGTGGCATGCTGTCACGGTACATTGCCGTAACGCTTGTTATGTGAATGGAGGGCTTTTCATGTTCACGCTGCCGCTGCGCGACGGTGCTCGTCTCGGGCCGCTGGAGGTCTGGCACGCCGAGGAGTTCGCCGGCCATCTGGACCGGGCCCGCGAGCACATCCGTCCCTGGGTCGGCCCCGCCTTCGTCACCGACGACGTGGACGCGGCGCGGGCCACGCTCAAGCGGTACGCCGAACGCCAGGCCCGCGACGGTGCCCGCCTGTATGGCATCTGGCGGGAGGGGGTGCTGGTCGGCGGTGTGATGTTCACGGATTTCGACGCCGCTGTCGGCTCGTGCGAGATCGGTTGCTGGCTGGAGCCGTCCGCTGAGGGCCACGGACTGATCACGCAGGCGTGTGGCGCGTTGCTGGACTGGGCGTTCACGTCCCGGGGGCTGCACCGGGCCGAGTGGCACTGCCGGGCCGACAACGAGCGCAGCTCAGCGGTGGCCAAGCGGCTCGGCATGACGCTGGAAGGCGTGCGGCGCGAGGCATGGCCGTACGAGGGCGTGCGCCACGACAAGCAGATCTGGGCGGTCCTTGCTTCCGAATGGCCGGGCATGAGCCGGTGACCGGCAGTGCTCGGGAGCCTGCTGCCGCGCGTCAAGCACCGAGCGGGACAGGACACGTTTCCCCGCGGGACGCAGCGAGACGTTCAGCACTGGCGGTCAAGGCGTCCAGGACACAGCCGACCAGAGGATGCCGGCGACTGCCCGCGCGGACGGCGGCATAGAGCGTGCGGTGCATGCCCGGCTGGTGGACACCGAGCAGTTTGACACCGGTGGCGTCCCCCAGCGTGGCGACGGCAGGCAGGAGGGTGATGCCATGACCCGCGCTGACCAGGGCGGCGGCCACCGCGAAGTCCCCGCTGTGCGCCACGACGTGCGGCTCGAACCCGGCCAGGGCGCAGACGCGCTGCAGCATGGTCTCGCAGGAACTCCCGGCGGCCGGGGCGATCCAGCGCTCGTCACGCAGCTGCGCCAGATCGACCTCGGGCCCCCGGAGGGGATGATCGCGAGCTACCGCGATCAATAGTGGCTCGGTGAACAGGTCGATGCGGTCGACGTGCGCTTGCGGTCGCTGTGGTGTCAGGCCGTACTCGCCGGCCAGCACGACGTCGAGATCGCCGCGCGTCAGGGCGGGAAGGCTGTCTTCCGGTTCGCCTTCCTCGATGCGCAGATCCACGTCGGGCGCCGTGGTGCGCAGTGTGGTCAGTGCGGCGGGCAGCAGCGTCCGGCCCAGCGTGGCGATGGTGCCCACGGAGAGCGTCCCGCGCAGGTCCCCGCCGAGGGAAGCGAGATCCGCCTCGGCGGCCTCCAGGCCCGCCAGGACCTGACGCGCGTGACCCGCCAGCCGATGCCCGGCGGCGGTCAGTCGAGCGGTACGCCCGCTGCGGTCGACCAGGAGCATGCCGACCTGCCGCTCCAGGGCGGCGATGTGCTGCGACACGGCGGGCGGGGTGAACGTCAACGCTCGTGCGGCGGCGGCGATGCCCCCGTGTTCGGCTACCGCGAGCAACACCCGTAGGCGGCGCACATCCAGCATAAAGCGATGCTACATGGGTGCAGAAAAAGTAGTTACTGGCGCTTACATGCCCGCGACGGCCAGGCTTGGGCCATGTTCAGTGATCGACGGGTGGCCGCCGCCGTGGCCGTCACCGTGCTGTTGTGGTCCGCGGCATTCGTGGCCATCCGAGTGGCTCTACCTGGCTTCGGCGTGGCAGGCCTGTCGGTGGGCCGGCTTCTGGTGGCTTCCCTGGTCCTCGCGGTGGTCGCCCCGCTGCTGCGCGTACGCCGGCCTGCCCGCGCCGACCTGCCCCGCATCATCGGCTGCGGGCTGACCGGGATGACCGCTTACCAGCTGCTGCTCAACGCCGGTGAACGCAGCGTGCCGGCCGGCACCGCGAGCCTGCTCGTCAACACCGCTCCGATCGCCGCCGCCGTGCTCGCCCTCATCGTGCTGCGCGAACCCTTGAGCCGGCGAAGCGTCGCCGGCCTGGCTCTCGGGTTCGCGGGCGCCGTGGTCATCACCCTGGTGCAGGGCGACGGTCTGACTCCAAGCCTGGACGCAGGCCTCGTCCTCGGCGCGGCCATCGCCCAGGCATCGTTCTTCGTGCTCCAGAAGCCTCTGCTGGCCCGCTACAGCGGAGTGGAGATCACCTCCTACGCGATATGGTCGGGCACCGCCTTGTTGTTGCCCCTGCTGCCCGCCCTGATCAGCGAGGTGCCGCACGCTTCCGGCGAAGCGCTTGCGGCCCTGATCTTCCTCGGCGCCGCGCCCAGCGCCCTCGGCTTCATCACCTGGGCCTACGCCCAGGCCCGCCTACCGGTGGCCACTGCCGCCAACACGCTCTATCTCGTGCCGTTCCTGGCGATCGGCATCGCCTGGGCGGCCCTCGACGAGAGCGTTCATCCAGCCGCGCTGCTCGGCGGCCTGATGATCCTCGTCGGTGTCTTCATCAGCCGAAAGCCTGGCCCGGCCGCGACACGAGGAGCACCGGCACGGTCGCGGGTCCCACAGCACGATGGATGACACCATCATCGACATCCGTCCTCGGCGGCTGCAGCGGCCCTCTGCGTGATCGTGGAAGGAACTTGACCGAGACGTGGCCACTCCCGCCGCGGCTGACGGGTACGTCGCCTGGCAGGTGAAGCAGTTCCCAGGGCGTGCGCGCCCCCGTCAGGGCCCCGAGGAGTCGTCGATGCGGCGTCGGTCGTGGCCGGAAGTCCATCCGCGGGTGGACCGGCCGGCCGGCAGGCGGCGAGCCGGCGCGGCCGAAGGCGGGCCATGAGCGACCGAGCCCCGGACGGCGGGCAGGATCCGGGCCGGAGGGTGCGTGCGCCGTCGCTGGCCGACCTGGTGATCGTCCTGGCCACGCTGGTGGTGCTGATCGGCGGATCGCTGGCGTTGTTCGGCCTCGACGCCCTGGACGGGCCGCTCCAGGTCGCGCTGGTGATGTGCGCGATCGTCGCGATGCTGGTGGCGCTGAAGAACGGGCACCGCTGGGAGGAGGTCGAGGCCAGCGGGCAGCGGGCGCTGTCGTCGATCACCAGCGCGGTCTTCATCCTGCTGGCGGTGGGCGCGCTGATCGGCACCTGGAACATGTCCGGGACGATCCCGACGCTGGTGTACTACGGGATCCAGGTGCTGTCGCCGGGCTGGTACTACGCCGCCACCGCGCTCATCTGCGCCATCGTCTCGATGTCGATCGGCAGCTCGTGGACCACCGCGGCGACGGTCGGCGTCGGCCTGGTGGGGATCGCGACCATGCTGGGGGTGTCGGCGCCGATCACCGCGGGGGCGGTGATCTCGGGCGCGTACCTCGGGGACAAGCTGTCGCCGCTGTCGGAGACCACGGTGCTGACCGCCCAGATGGTCAGGGTGAACGTCTACGAGCACGTCAAGCGCCAGGCGTGGACGTCGATCCCGGCCTTCGTGGTCGCGTTCGTCCTGTTCCTGCTGATCGGGCAGGTGTGGGGGCCGGCCGCGACGGACCTGGACGACACCGGCAGCGAGCTGACCGCGCTCGGCGACCTCTATTGGATCACTCCGCTGAACCTGTTGCCGCTGCTGCTGCTGGTCGGGCTCTCGATCCGGAAGGTGCCGGCGGTGCTGGCGCTGATGGCGGCCGCCGTCACCGCCGGGATCGTGGGGATCTTCACCCAGCCTGCGGTGATCCGCGCGTTCGTCGGCGAGCCCGGGCTGAGCCCGGTCGTGGCCGGGATCAAGGCGATCTGGCGGGCGATGGCGAACGGGTTCGACAAGAGCTCCGGGCTGGCCGATGTCGACCGGCTGCTGTCGCGCGGCGGGATGGACAGCATGCTGCCCACGCTGTGGCTGATCGTCGGCGCGGTCACGTTCGGCACTCTGCTGGAGGAGTTCGGGCTGCTCCACCGGCTGATCGAACCGACGGTGCGGGCGGCCAGGAGCACCGGCCGGCTGTTCGCGACGGTCTTCGTCGGCGCCTTCGGGCTCAACGTCATCGCCGGTGACCAGTACATCGCGCTGGTGTTGCCGACGCGGGTGTTCCGGGCCGAGTTCGCCCGGCGCGGCCTGGCGCCGACGAACCTGTCGCGGCTGGCCGCCGACAGCGGCACGGTCACCTCGCCGCTGGTGCCGTGGAACTCCTGCGGCGCGTTCCTCGGCGCGGTGCTGGGCGTGCCGACCCTGGCCTACCTGCCGTTCTGCTTCTTCAACATCGCCAGCCCGCTGCTCAGCGTGGCCTACGGCGTCACCGGCTTCAAGATCGAGCACCTGCCTCCGGGGACGGCCGGCGACCATCATCCGAGCCGAGAAGCGAGGGGCTGACCAGCGTCGTGAGCCAGACCAGCACACACACCGAGGGCGCGCGGACCATGTCGCTGCCGGTCCTGACCGCGATGGTGGTCGGGTCCATGGTCGGTGCCGGGGTGTTCTCGCTGCCGCGTAACTTCGCCCAGGCCACCGGCATCTTCGGCGCGGTCGTCGCCTGGCTGATCGCCGGCGTGGGCATGCTGATGCTCGCCTTCGTCTTCCAGCTGCTGGCGGTGCGCAAGCCGCACCTGGACGCCGGCGTGTACGCCTACGCAAAGGCGGGCTTCGGCGAATACCCCGGCTTCTTCTCCGCCTTCGGCTACTGGGCCAGCGCCTGCGTCGGCAACGTGTCGTACTGGGTGCTGATCAAGTCCACCCTCGGCGCGGTCGTCCCCGCCTTCGGCGAGGGCGCCACGATCGCCGCGGTGGCCGTCTCCGTGATCGGCGTATGGGCCTTCCACTTCTTGATCCTGCGCGGCGTGCGCGAGGCGGCCACGATCAACCAGATCGTCACGGTCGCCAAGCTTCTGCCGATCCTGCTGTTCGTCGTGATCGTGGCCGTCGCGCTGCGCGGCGATGTGTTCGGCGCGAATCTGTGGGGTGGCTCCGAACGCACCGCGGGGGCGCTGTTCGACCAGGTCAGGGCCACCATGCTGACCACCGTGTTCGTGTTCCTGGGGGTGGAGGGCGCCAGCGTCTACTCCCGTTACGCCCGCAGGCGCACCGACGTCGGCCGGGCCACCGTGCTGGGCTTCCTGGCCGTGCTCGCGCTGTTCGCCTCGGTGACCATCCTGTCCTACGGCGCGCTGTCCAAGGGCGAGATGGCCGGGCTGCGCCAGCCGTCCATGGCCGGGGTGCTGGAGTCCGTGGTGGGGACCTGGGGGGCGGCCCTCATCGGGGTGGGCCTGATCGTGTCGGTGCTGGGTGCGTACCTGGCCTGGACGCTGATGGCCGCCGAGGTGCTGTTCGTGGCCGCCAAGGACCACGACATGCCCGCCTTCCTCGCCCGCGAGAACCGGCAGGACGTGCCGGTCGCGGCGCTGGTGATGACGAGCGCCCTGATCACCGCCGTGCTCGCCGTCACGCTCTTCTCCGACGACGCCTTCACCTTCACGCTGGAACTGACCAGCGCGCTGTCGCTGATCCCGTACCTGCTGGCCGCAGGCTACGCGCTGCGCCTCGCCCTCACCGGCGAGACCTACGACACCGCGCCGCACGCCCGGGGCAAGGATCTGACGGTCGCGGCGCTGGCCACCTTCTACACCGCCTTCCTGATCGTCGCGGCCGGGCTGAAGTTCCTGCTCCTGTCCTGCGTCATCTACGCCCCCGGCACGATCCTGTTCATCCTCACCCGGCGGGAACGCGGCAGGCGGGTCTTCGCCCCCGCCGAGCTGCTGCTGCTCGCCGTCGTCGTCATCGGGGCGGTCGTCGCCATCGCCGGCCTGATCGCCGGATGGCTCACCATCTAGACCCCCGCTCCAGGGGTCCGCACAGGAAGGAAGACCCGCACATGACCGATCAGCCCTTCGGCGTGCACTCCGAGGTGGGGACGCTGCGCAAGGTCATCGTCCACCGGCCGGACCTGAGCCTGCGCCGGCTCACCCCGTCCAACAACGACGAGCTCCTGTTCGACGACATCCTGTGGGTGGAGCAGGCGCAGGCCGAGCACGACGCCTTCGTCCAGGTGATGCGCGAGCGCGGGGTCGAGGTGTACTACCACCACGAGCTGCTGGCGCAGGCGCTGGACGCCAGCTTCGAGGCCAAGCAGCACGCCGTCGAGCAGGCCGTCACCCATCTGACCGTCGGCCCGGCCCTGGTCGACACCGTACGCGAGGCCCTGGTCCGGTGGAGCGGCGCCCGGCTGGCCACCCACCTGATCGGCGGGCTCACCAAGGAGGAGTTCGGCGTCGCGGACCTGGACGGTCACTCTCTGGTCGCCGCCTCCTGCAATCCCCGCGAGTTCATCCTGCCCGCGCTGCCCAACTCCCTCTACCAGCGCGACCCGGCCGCCTGGCTGTACGGCGGGGTCTCGCTCAACCCGATGTACTTCCACGCCCGGCTGCTGGAGACGATGAACCAGTCCACCGTCTACCACCACCATCCCATGTTCGCCGGTGAGGACTTCGCCTACTGGTACCCCTACGCCGGCGAGGACGAGCGTTTCAACGAGGAGTCCTACGGCAACGCCGCCATGGAAGGCGGCGACATGATGCCCATCGGCAACGCCGCGGTCGCGATCGGCATCAGCGAGCGCACCAACCCGCGCACCATCGAGCACCTCGCCCTGTCCCTGTTCGCCGCGGGCGCGGCCGAGCGCGTCATCGCCGTCGAGGTGCCCAAGGCCCGCTCCTACATGCACCTGGACACCGTCTTCACGTTCCTGGACATCGACAAGGCCAGCGCCTACCCGCCGTTCCTGGAGGCCGCCACCGCCTACAGCCTGCGTCCCGGCGACAAGAGCGGCACCTTGGACGTCCACCGCGAGAGCGGCCTGCTCCCGGCCCTGCAGGACGCGCTGCGCATCCCGCGCCTGGACATCGTGCCCACGGGCGGCGACGACTACCAGCAGGCCCGCGAGCAGTGGGATTCGGGCAACAACTTCTTCGCCCTGGCCCCCGGCGTGGTCGTCGGCTACCACAAGAACCAGTTCACCAACCGCAAGCTGCGCGAGCACGGTGTGGAGGTCATCGAGATCGAGGGCTTCGAGCTCGGCAAGGGCCGCGGCGGCACCCACTGCATGACCTGCCCGATCCAGCGCGACGCCATCTGAACGCCCTCCGCACCGGTGATCGCAGCAACGACGCCCGGGGAGAGCGGAGGGCGGCCCGGTGCGAGCAGGTTGGCGGCCATGGGCTCGCCGCCTTCTCCCCCCGTTCGTACGCCTGGACCATCTTGGCGACCTGGGCCGGGGTGACGGTCTCGCCGAAGGGCGGCTCGTGCGCGTCCACGACGCATTCGACTCCCACACCTCCAGACCGAGCGTGTCGTTGCGCAGGACGACGACCTTGACCGGCAGGCGGTGCTGCGCGAGCGTGGCCAGTTCCCCGAGGCGCATCGGGGATGACCTCGCTCAGCGCGCACGTCACCGCCTGCGGCTTCATCGGCACCGCGGGATCGGTGGCCCGTCGGCGTTGCAGCTCCCATCACTGGTCGTAGAGCGCGCGCGCCCGCTCGGCGAAGGAGCGGTCCTCCCGCATGCGGAAGCCGCACCGCCCGGGGCGGCAGGTCGCCGGTGATGACCTGACCGCCCGGGTCACCTCCTTCTTCGTACGCGGGGCGCGCGGGTTGCTCGTCTGGTCGCCGCCCAGCCGACGATCCGGGAGCCGGGGGCGGGCTGCTGGGACGTGGCTCCGGATCGTCCGTGCAGGTCCTGCCGGCTAGCCGAGCAGCCCGCTGATCGGCAGCACCTCTCCCGCCGCGGTCCTGATCGCACCGCGGTCGCCCGACGGGCCGGCGCCGTAGACCGCCTCGCCGTGCCGGGCCAGCCACCGGCCCATGGCGCGCAACCGGTCGATCGCCGGTTGCGGGATGGTGCCCGACTGGGTGGGGCCGACGTTCAGCAGCAGGTTGGAGCCCGCCGCGACGCAGCGCAGCAGGACGCCGAGCAGCTCGCCGACGTCGCGCCAGGCGTTGTCGTGCGGCACGTGGCCCCACGACCGGTTCATGGTGAGGCAGGTCTCCAGCGGGACGCCCGGCACGATCGGGGTGGGGTTCAGCCCGGTGGAGTTCTCGCCGGGCAGGTCGTTCTCGAAGCCCTGCACATCCTCGCCGGGCTGGAGGCCGGACTTGCGGTTGTTGAGCACGACGGCTTCCGGCTGCAGGTCGTGGATCATGCTGTAGAGGCGCTCGTAGCCCCATGGGCGGTCCATGGTGAACCAGCCGGGATGCCGCTCGGGGGCGCTGGAGTGCGGCCAGTCGCCGTCGAACCACACCTGGCCGAGCTCGCCGTACTGCGTGCACAGCTCCTCGACCTGGCCGTGCAGGAAGCCGATGTAGTCCTGCCAGCCGGCGGGATCGCGGTAGCCGGGGTGGTGCCAGTCCACCAGCGAGACGTAGAAGCCCAGCTTGATCCCGAAGTCGCGGCACGCCTGCGCCAGCTCGGCGATCGGGTCGCGTCGGAACGGCGAATTGGTGATCTTGAAGTCGGACAGGCGGGTGTCGTACATGGAGAAGCCGTCGTGATGCCTGCTGGTGATGGTGATCCACTTCTGGCCCGCGTCGGCGGCCACCTGGACGAACGCGCGGGCATCGAAGGCGGCGGGGTTGAACACCTTCATCAGCCCCGCGTAGTCCTCGCGCGGCACCTGCGACGCGGCTCTGTCCCACTCGCCGCGTCCGACCATGGAGTACAGGCCCCAGTGGACGAACATGCCGAATCGGGCGTCGGTGTACCAGCTCTTCACCGCGGTTCCGTTCTGTAGGGGGCGGGCTCGAAGGCGCCGAGGCCGGCGGGGGAGTGCTGGCCGGAGCCGTTGACGGGCAGGCGGCTGCCGTCCACGCGGGGGTCGGCGTGGCGGGTGAACCAGGCGTCCAGCCGGTCGCGGAGCTCGGCGAGCTCGGGAAGTCCCGCGTGCGCCAGGTTGTGCCGCTCGCCCGGATCCCGTTCGAGGTCGTACAGCTCGTGCGGGCCGTGCGGATGGCGGTGCACGTACTTCCAGGCGTCGGTACGGATCATCCGCACCGGCCCGTACTCGTCGTGGACGACCACCTCCGCTCCCGCCCGGTCGTCGAAGGCGGCGAAGGAGCGGCCGGGGCCGTCGCCGGTGTCGGGCAGGCCCAGGTGGTCCATGAGCGTCGGGCGCAGGTCGTACCCCGACACGAGCGAGTCGTACACCACGCCCTGGGGGAGCCGGCCCGGTTGGCTGAAGATCGCGGGGACCATGACGGAGGAGTCGTACATGTTCTGCGGGAACGTGCCGTTGCCCTTGCCCCAGATGCCGTGATGGCCGCAGTTGAAGCCGTTGTCGCTGCTGAAAACCACCAGCGTCGACTCCGTCAGCCCACGGGCCTCCAGCGTCGCGAGCACCCGGCCGATCCCGGCGTCCATGGCGCTGACCGCGGCGAAGTAGCCGACCAGCGCGGCCCTGACGTCGGCCTCCCCGCCCACGGGCACGCCGTCGCCGTCCACCGGCTGCCACGGGTGCGCGGGCTCCCGCGGGCACGACTCGAACGGGCACGACTCGTACAGCGCCTCGAACTCCGGCGGGTGCTGCCCCTTCCACGGCTTGTGCGGCGCGGTGTAGTGCAGGGACAGGTAGAACGGCTCCGCACGGCCGGCCTCCCGGTCGATGAAGGCCGCCGCCCGCGCGGTGAGCGCGTCGGTGAGATAGCCGTCCACCCGGCGGCCCATCATCGTGGCCCCGTAGTACGGCCCCCCGCCCGACGGGTGGGCGTACCAGTGGACGAAACCGGGCCGGGGCTCCTGGTTGGCGCCGAGATGCCACTTGCCCACCAGCCCCAGCCGGTAGCCCGCGTCGGCCAGGTCGTCGGTGAACAGCCGCTGCCCCGCCAGGTGATCGTCCGGCGAGGGCCCGCTCAGCCAGTCGTGCACCCCGTGTGCGGACGGGATCCGCCCGGTGAACAGCGACGCCCTGGCGGGGGAGCAGACCGGCGAGACGCTGAAGAATCGCGACAGCCGCACTCCCGAGGCGGCCAGCCCGTCGAGGTGCGGGGTGTGGATCTCGGAGTTGCCCGCGCAGCCGAGCGCCCACGGCCCCTGGTCGTCGCTCAGGATGAACAGGACATTGGGCCGCCGGGGGTCACGACTGGCCAAAGAGCTCCACCTCCACGGTCTTTCCGCTCCGCGCGGACTCGTAGGCGCCCAGCACCGTGGCCACGACGTCGCGGCCCACCCGCGCGTCGATGGCGACGGGCCGCTCGCCGCGCACGGCGGCGGCGAAGTCGGTGAGCTGGTCCACGAAGGCGGTGCGGACGTGCTCACCCATGTCGGCGGGAGCGCGGAGCAGGGTGCGAACCCCTCGTTCCGTGGCGATCTGGACCCCGTCCGAGCGGGAGGCGCGCAGGGACCCCGACGTGCCCAGGACCTCGATCTCGTCGATCCCGGCCAGCGCGCTGTCGATGACGGCCACCGAGGCCAGCACGCCGTTGCCCAGCTCGATCTGGAGCAGTCCCTCGGTCTCGACGGGCCCCCGCCGCACCACGGTGGCGGTGACCCGGGCGGGCCGCCCGCCCGCCAGCCAGGTGACCCTGTCGACGCAGTGCGCGCCGATGTTCATGATCGCGCCGCCGCCGGCCAGCTCCGGGTCGAAGAACCAGCCGGGACGGTGGCCCGGCCGGTAGTCGGTGGAGCGCCGGTCCACGATCGCGACCGGCGTGCCGATCAGGCCGCCGGCGACCGCGCGACGGGCGGTCGCGGTGATCGGCAGGTAGTGCTGGATGTGACCGAGGAAGAGCGCCACCCCGGCGCCCGAGCAGGCGGCCGCCATCGCGTCGCAGTCGGCGAGCGAGGTGGCCATGGGCTTCTCCATCAGCACGTGCACCCCGGCCGCCGCCGCGTCCACGGCGGGAGCCAGGTGCAGGGCGTGCGGGGTGCACACGACCAGCGCGTCGACCGAGCCGCCGAGCATGCTCAGGTGGCTGTCGTGCACGGTGGCGGAGGTGAGCCGGGCCAGCTCCGCCGCGCGGCCGGCGTCCACGTCGAACACCGCCGACACCCGCACCTCGTCGGGCAGGTCCAGCGCGGCTTGCGCGTAGAGCCGGGCGACGCCGCCGGCGCCGACGAGGCCGAGCCGTACAACTGCCATGGAGATGTCCTTACGTCCGGGGGATGACGGGACCACCTTGGCTCAAGACCTACCCTTAATTCAACCCCTTGAAGGGGAATGAATATTGGTGGACTCGCGTACCGCCAGTGCTGGAACGACCAGATGCTGCTGGAGGGGCGCGTCCGGCTCGGCGAGGCGGCGCAGGAGCGTGCGCACCGCGAGCCGTCCGACGGCCTGCTTGGCGGGGGAGATCGCGGTGAGCGGCACGGCGGACAGGTCGGCGATCTCGTCGTCGTAGCCGATCACGGACAGGTCGCCCGGCACCGCCATCCCGCGCTTGGCCGCGGCCGCCACCAGCAGCGTCGCCTCTCTGTCGGCGAAGCACAGCGCGGCCGTGCAGCCCCCGGCCAGCAGCCGGTCCAGGCAGCTGTCCGCGTCGGCGGCCGTCCACCTGCCGATGGTGTGCTCCAGGGCGGGTTCGAGCCCGCGCTGGGCCAGCGCATCGCGCAGCCCGTGCGCGACCTCGGTGGCGTGCGGGCTGCTCCGCGCCAGGAACGCGATCTTGGTGTGGCCGAGCGAGAACAGGTGGCGGGCGGCGATGTAACCGCCGGCCGCGTGGTTGGAGCAGACGAACTCGTGGATGTCGCCGCCCGACCTGAACCGCCGCTCGACCAGCACCAGGGGCAGGCCGAGCCCGTCGAGGTAGGCGTGCGCGTCGGCCCGGCCGGTCAGCTCGGGCACGATGAGCAGGCCCTGGGCGCCCGCCGCGACCATGCTCTCCACCGCCTGCGCCTCCTGGGCGACGTCGTAGCCGGTGCTGCGCAGCAGCAGCTGCGCGCCGTTCCTGGACAACTCGCTCTCGATGCCGGCGATGATCCTCGGGTAGTAGTACGTCATCGACGGCACGATCGCGCCGACCACCGGGCCGGTGCGCGGCTGCTCGGCCTGCACGTACGTGCCCGAGCCCTGACGCCGGTAGACGAGACCCTCGTTGACCAGCAGGTCGACCGCCCTGCGCACGGTGTTGAGGCTGACCCCCTGCTCCTTCGACAGTTGCTGCTCGGTCGGCAGCCTGCCCTCCGGCCACCGGACCTCGGCGATGCCGCGGCGCAGCTCGTCGGCGAGCTGGCGGAACTTCTCGCCACGTTTGGGTTCACTCACGGGACCTCCCGGAGAATCTTGGCGCATCCGCCGAGGAAAGGGGAGCTCGTAGGACGCGTCGGCGCTGCATCACGCAAATTCAATCCTAAGAATCCGTTGACTATAGCGTATGAATACCCGCAGAATCCTGCACATCGTTCCCTGAAACAACGGCGGTGCTCATGAATCTCCCTCAGAAGGGTGCGGCTGCCCTCGCCGTCGCCGTCCTCATGCTGGGCACGTCCGCGTGCGGCGGTGGCGGTGGCGCCTCGGACGCCGAGGAGTTCACCTTCTGGTCGATGCACAAGCAGGACGAGCCCCGCGCCAAGATGCTCGGCGAACTGGCGGCCGCGTTCACCAAGGACACCGGGATCAAGGTCAACCTGGTCTTCCAGGGCAGGGAGAACCTGAAGAAGTTGCAGCCCACCCTGGTCGGCGGCAACGTCGCGGCCGACCTGGTCGACGGCTCGCAGGCCGGCCTGCTCAACCTCCTGCAGGCCACCGGCAACGCCAAGGACCTGTCCGGCCTGCTGAAGGACCGGATCCCCGGCGAGGACAAGACCGTGGGCGACGTCATCCCCGACAACTACCGGCAGGTCATCGCCGACGCGGGTAAGACGTACATGATTCCCACGTCGGTGCACACCTGGCAGATCTACTACAACGCGGCCAAGCTGCCCGAGGTCGCGGCCGACCCACCGAAGACCTTCGAGGAACTGCTCGCGCTGTTCGACAAGAGCAAGGCGGCGGGCAGGGCCGCGCTCGCCGCGGACGGAGACATCCAGGGGTACGTCGGCAAGTGGCTCTCCCAGGCGCTGATCCGCGAGTTCGGCCCCGGCAACCTGGCCAAGGCGCTCACCGACCAGAGCGGAGCCGGCTTCGACGACCCCAGGTTCCTCAAGGCGGCCACCTACATCGAGCGCCTCGCCAAGGGCCAGTACATGATCGACGGCTGGGACGCCAGCAAGTTCCCCGCCATCCAGCAGAAGTGGGCGCAGGGCCAGGCCGACTTCCTGTTCATCGGCACCTACGGGCCGAGCGAGACGGCCGAGATCGCCGGCCCCGGATTCACCTTCCGCTCCTTCCCCTTCCCCCGGACCGAGGGCGGGTTCACCTCCGAAGAGGTCTCGCTGTTCGGCTTCGCCGTACCGGCCAAGGCCAGGCACGCGGCGAACGCGGAGAAGTTCATCGAGTACTTCATGAACAAGAAATGGCTGGAGCGCATCCCCGCCGACGAGAAGGTGATGTCGATCCGCACCGACACCAGCACCCCCGTCGAGGTCGCCGACGCCAAGGCGACCCTCGACTCGGGCGTGCCCCTCCACCTGCAGATGGACGGCGTGCGCGGCATGGACGACTGGAACGTCAAGATCTTCCTGCCGATGGCCAAGGACCTGTTCGCCGGCAAGGTCACCGCCGCGGACTTCGTCGCCAAGCTCAAGACCGACACCGTCAACTGGTGGAAGGTCAACGGCTGATGGCCACGGCCACCGTAGAGGCACCGGCCGCCGTCAGGCCCGCCGCGGAGACGGGCAGCCCGCTGGCCAGGGCCAGGCAACGCCTCTACCTGCCCTTCGTGCTGCCCGCCCTGGCGGTCTACCTGCTGGTCTTCATCGTGCCGAGCCTGTTCACGGTGGTGCTCAGCTTCGCCGAGTGGGCGGGTGCCGGGCCGATCGAGTGGGTGGGCTTCGACAACTACCGGCGGCTCTGGTACGACGACGTCTTCCACTCCTCGCTGCTCAACACGCTGCTGATCCTGATCGGCGTCGGGTTCCTGACCTTCCTGTTCAGCTTCGGGCTGACGATGGTGCTGCGGGAGATGGCCGGGCGCAAGTTCGTCCGCGCGGTCATCTTCTTCCCCAACGCCGTCTCCGCCCTGGCCATCTCGATCCTGTGGGGCTTCCTGTTCCAGGCCGACGGCCTGGTCAACGCCCTGCTGCGGCTGGCCGGGGTGGACGCCGTGCCCAGGTGGCTGGCGGACGACAACCTGTTCTACGTCATCTGCATGGGCCTGGTCTGGGTCAACACCGGCTTCTACACCACGATCCTGATGGCGGCCGTCGACCGCATCCCCGCCTACCTGTACGAGGCGGCCGACCTGGAAGGCGCCTCGCCCTGGCAGAAGTTCCGCAACGTCACCCTGCCACTGATGTGGGACGCCGTCGCGGTCAGCGCCACCCTCTGGGCGATCAGCGCCATCAAGATCTTCGAGTTCATCTACGTCTTCGCCGGAGCGGCGGGCTCGGTGCCGACGACCAAGGCGTGGACGTTGTCGCTCTACGCCTACGCCGAGGCCTTCCAGCCCACGGGCGAAGCGCGATACGGGGCCTCGGCCGCGGCCACGATGGTGACGCTCGCACTGATCGTCGTGCTGACGCTGCTGACCCGCAGGGTCACCCGACGCGAGAGCTTGGAGTACTGAGTGATGGCCACAGTCCCCGTACGGCTGCGCCCCGGCAGGCTGCTGGTCTGGCTCGTCGTCGCCTTCGACCTCCTGGTGCTGCTCTGGCTCGTCCTGTCGTCGTTCAAGACGGCCAGGGAGATCTTCGCCGGCCCCTTCGGCCTGCCCGCCGACTGGCGGCTCGACAACTGGGCACGCGCCTGGGAGGTCAGCGAGTTCGGCCCGGCGATCCTGCGCACGGTCGCCGTGGTGGCGGCCACCGCGCTGGGCACCGTGCTCATCGCCGCACCGGCCGCCTACGCGCTGAGCCGCTTCACGACCAGGACCTCCGGCCCGCTGACGTCGTTGTTCGCCATGGGGCTCGGTGTGCCCGTCCAGGCGATCATGCTGCCGCTCTTCGTGGCCATGTCGCAGCTGGGGCTGGTCAACAGCCTCGGCGGCCTGATCATCGTGTACGTCGCGACGTCCATCCCGTTCGCGGTGTTCTTCCTGACCGCCTTCTTCCGCAGCCTGCCGGGCGATCTGGAGGAGGCGGCGGCGATCGACGGGGCCGGCCCGCTGCGCACCTTCTGGCAGATCATGTTGCCGCTGGCCCGCTCCGGTCTGGTCACCCTCGTGATCCTGAACGTGATCGGGCACTGGAGCGAGGGCCTGCTCTCCCTCATCTTCCTGCAGGACCCGACCCAGCAGACGCTGCCCCTGGCACTGCTCAACTTCATGACCCGCGTGCAGTACAGCGGCGCCGACTGGGGCGGCCTGTTCGCGGCCATCGCCATCGTCATCCTGCCGCTCCTGCTGGTCTACATCTGGCTCGGACGCCGCATCATCGAGGGCATGACCCTCGGCAGCGGCAAGTAGCCCCCCGTTCTGAGAGGCACCCCCCATGCGCTCGTTCCATGCTGCTCTCGCCCTGGCCCTGCTGACCCCCGCCGCCGCGCTCGCCGATCCGCTTCCCCTGGCCAACGGCGGCTTCGAAACGTGGACGGCGGCGGGCCTGCCCGCCTCGTGGTCCGCTTGGAGACCCAGGGGCGACGGCAGGATCACCGCCTCGGCCGACGCGGCCGAGGGAACGAGCGCGGCCGAGCTGAGCACGGACTCCTCGGACGACCGGGTGGCGATCACGCAGCGGGTGGCGCTGCCCGACAGCGGCGGCGGCCTCATCCACCTGCGGGCCAAGGTCCGCTCCGCCGGGCTGACCGGCGGCAGGACCAGCATCAGGGTGCAGCCGCTGAGCGCGTCCGGCGTCTCCAGCGGGCTGCGGTACTTCGCCCAGACCACGGGCACCACCGGCTGGCACGAGGTCGACGGCTACCTGGAGGTTCCGGCCGGGACCGCCACCGTCACCCTGGAGCCGATGATCGACAGCGGGGTGGGCACGTTCGCCGTGGACGCGCTGAGCGTCGAGTGGGCGGGCCCGCTGCCCTCGGGGGACGGCTGGCAGTTCGTCCCCATGTCCGGCACGCCGACCTCCTCCGAGGAGAACGGCACGCTCACGATCGGCGGCCCGGCGGGGGCCGGCGGCCAGTACCGCCGGACCTTCCCCGTCGACGATCGCACCGTCTACGCCTCGCGGCTGCGGGTCAAGCTCGACGAGATCGCCTGCCAGTCCAGCAAGCTGGAGATCGCCTACACCCCGATGCGGGCGGGCCAGCCCATTCCCGGGGCCCGCCAGGCCTACGCCGACATCGACCAGCAGCGCGACTTCGTCCCCGTCGCCCACAACGTGCCGATGCCGACCGGCGCCGACGCGGTGCGCGTCGAGGTGACCTTCACCGGTCCCGGGACCGCCTGGATAGAGACGGCCGAGCCCGCCGCGCTGCCCACCGACGTCGGGGGCGAGTATCCGAGCTCGCGGGTGAGCCATCCGCTGAGGAATCCGCAGAACATGATGGGCGGCGCCGACTGGAGCGCCGTCGCCGGCGAGCCGGACGAGGTCAAGCGCACCAGACTGGGCACGCTGGCGACCATGCCGGAGTCCGACTACGTCGCGGCGGCGAAGGCCGCCGGCGCGAGCCGTACGGGACTGGACGTCCGCCCCGAGTTCGAGACGCACCTGCGCAGGTTCGCCGAGCTGGGGGAGCGGCGGCGGGCCGTCCTCGGCCTGATCGAGCTCGCGCGCGGCTACGACGACGTGCCGTACGCCCACCCCTCCTGGTCGAAGAACACCATCCCGTTCCAGGCCGTGCGCGCCTACGACCTGGTGTACGACGCGCCGGACTGGACGCCGCAGACGCGCGCGCTGGTCGAGAGCTGGCTGCGGCGGACCGTCGTCAGCTTCGTCAACCTGGCCGACAAGCCGACGGGCCTGCACAACATCGAGGTCTACGGCTTCCGCTACGCCTTCGCCGTCGCCTCCATCCTGGGCGACCCCGACCTGGTCAGGTACGTGCTGCCGATGACCGACCGGATGTTCTCCGGCCGGCAGTTCCTCGCCGACGGCACCTGGGAGGAGGCGACCACCTCCTACCACGACCAGGTGATGTTCTTCGCCCGCGGCGCGTTCACCCTGCTGGCGGAGAACTACGCCGACCCGGCCGGATACGCCGGCGAGCTCCGGCTCGACCACACCGATCTGGTGCCGGCACGCTATCCGATCTTCGCCAAGGCGGCGGCCATGGGCCAGGCGCTGCGCTTCCCCGACGGCGTGCCCGTGACGATCAACGACACCCACTTCCCCAAGGCCGACGACATGGTGGCCACGGACCCGATCACCGACCTGAAGAACATCGAGCTGTACGGCTACGGCCACTACGCGCTGACCGCCGGCGACACCCGGGACGCGCTGCAGGCGCACCTCACGCTGCCGCCCACCTCGGAGGGCCTGCCGTACAAGGCGGGTCACGGCCACGGCGACCACCTGGGGCTGATCCTGTGGGGATCGGGCATGGAGGTCCTGCCCGACCAGGGCTACCCGCACCAGGTGCCCAACCACCGCTACTGGCACATGGACACCCCCGCGCACAACACGCCGTGGATCTGGTCGAGGGACAACGCCGGCGGCTACACCTGCCAGGACGCGCTCGGCACCGGCGCGGCCGTGCTCGCCTACGACGACGGCGCCACCTCGGGCAAGGGCGTGCAGCTGATCGAGGCGTCCGAGCCGGGGCCCGCGCAGGACGGCGCCGAGGTCAAGCGACGCCTGCTCGCGGTGATCCAGTCTCCGGAGGGCCGGTACGTCCTGGACGTCTCGCGGCTCAAGGGCGGCGACGCTCACCAGTGGTTCCTGCGCGCCTCGGAGGACGAGGACGTCACGCTCGACACCGCGCTGCCCCTGCAGGACAAGGGCGGCACGGTGAAGTCCTACTACGAGTCGACCGGCAAGACCGACGGGCTGGCCGAGGACCGTGACCTGATGCGCGACCCACGCGTCGGACCGGGCACCGGCGACCTCTCCTTCACCTGGACGGGCGCCAGGACGGGCACGGCCGTGCGCGCGTTCGTGAACGGCTCTCCCGGCGACGAGGTGATCTTCTCCAAGGTGCCGACGCTCCGCCGTACCGCGAACGACGCGGCCAAGAAGGACGCCTACCCGAACTGGCACTTCCAGCGCCGCAGGCTGGTCACCCCCGCGGACACCACGACGTACGCGGCCGTCTACGAGACCATGCGCGCGGGACAGCGGGGCAAGCTGTCGTCGGTCACCTTCGAGGAGGCGTTCGGCGGCGACCCGATGACCTCCGTCACCCGCCTCGAAACACCGAAATATCGCGACATCGTGTACGTGAGCGACTCCACCCAGGAGCGCGTCGTGGACGGGATCACGATGGCCGGCCGCTTCGTGCTGGCCCGCGTCGACAAGGCCACCGGCGCCGTCGTCTCCGGCTACGTCAACGGCGAGGGC
Source organism: Nonomuraea sp. GTA35 (assembly GCF_041950525.1). Lineage (NCBI taxonomy): Bacteria > Bacillati > Actinomycetota > Actinomycetes > Streptosporangiales > Streptosporangiaceae > Nonomuraea > Nonomuraea sp. GTA35. The sequence continues at coordinate 145,305 of NZ_JBGNUV010000008.1, forward strand.
CACCTGTACGGCGGGGCGTTCCGCCTCACAGGTGACGATCGGACGCTCCCCGTGACCGGCACCTCCAGCGCCTACACCGGCGCCCCGGCCACCCCGGCGAGCTCCTCGCCCAACGCCCTGACCGTGGCGGGCACGTTCCCCGACTGGGCCGAGGGGCTGTGGGCCACCACCGCGCTGGGTGACGGACGCGGCTGGGGGATGCGTGTCGACCGGGTCACGCGCGGCACCGTCGGCGTGCACGACTGGGTGCCGTTCGAGGTCGGCTCGGAGGGGGCGACCACGTCCTTCTTCCCGCGCGGCGCGCGGGTGCCGGGGGCCGTGACGGTCACCGTACGCCGGCCCGCCTGGGCGGCGCTCAGCCCGGCGACCCTGACCGAGGCGGTGACGAACGCCGCCGAGACCGGGGCGATCAGGAATGCCGGCGTGCGGGCCGGCCTGCTGGCGCGGCTTCGCGTGCTGGCCGAGGTGTGGGAGCGCCCCCAGGCCAGGCGCGGCATCCTGACAGGACTGAGCGCCGAGGTGACGGCACTGGCGGGCCGCGAGATCGATCGGTCCTTCGCGGCCGACCTGATCAGCGCGCTGAAGACCGCCCGCGACCTGCCGTGAGCGGCGGAGTTCCCCGGGAGCGAACCGGCCCTGTGGCCGAACCCTCGCGGCCGAGCCCCACGGCGAGGGCCGCACGGGCGAGGGCCGCACGGGCCCAGGGCCGCACGGGCGAGGGCCGCACGGGCGAGGGCCCTACGGCGAAGGGCCCGCGCGACGTGAACGCCGCCGGCGCGGGCTACGTCACCGACGTCCGGGCCGGACGCTCAGGCGCAGGGAGAAGGGGTCCAGGGTCTTGGGCAGCGGGCCACCCGCTCCGAGTTCCGGGCCGGCCGGATGGAAGTCGTACTGGCGTAGCAGCGTGGCCAGCACCGCAGCCCCGACCTGGCCTCCCAGGTCGGCCCCCGGGCAGCGGCCGGGCCCGGCCGAGAACGGGACGATCCACCAGTCGGCCGAGGCCCGGCCGTCCAGCCAGGCCTGCGGGGTGAAGGTGTCGGCGTAGTCGATCTGCGGGTTCCGGCTGTGCACGGCGACCGGGATGGTGATGTCGGTCCCGGCGGCGAGCGTGGCTCCGTGCCAGCCGGTGGGCGTGGTCACGACCCGCCGCAGCGTGGGCACGAGGGGCCACAGGCGCAGGGACTCGTACAGGCAGGCACGCAGATGCTCCCGGTCGCCGCCGGCCGCCCGTGCCTCGGCCCGCGCTCGCTCGTAGTGCTCGGGATGGCCGGCGAGCAGCGCCAGGGTGGTACCGAGCACCGTCGTGCCGATCCCCTCCAGGGCCATCAGCCAGTGCGGCACCTGCACGGCCGGGCGGGTGAGCGGGCTCTGGGGCGCGGCCGCGAACAGGCCCGCCAGGCTCCCGTCGGCCGCCGCCGCCACGTGCGGTTCGATCCGCGCCATCATGGCCTGCCGCAGTCTACGCACCCTCTTCTCCCGCCAGGGGCGCAGGCCCACCCAGTTGCCCTCACGGCGCAGCGCGTTGAGCGCCGAAAGGATCTGGACGTCGTCGCGGGCGGCATCGCCGAGCACCAGCCGCAGGACCGCCCGGTAGTAGCCGTCGCGCAGCCGCTTCCAGCTCACGACGGCCGGGCGGTGGCCGAAGATCCCGTCCAGTTCCTCCGCCATCACCTGGTCGATCCGCCTGGCCAGATCGTGCGGCGCCCTTCCCGGCTGGAGCACCGCGTCGGTGAACCGGCGCTGGTCCTCGCGCGACTTCCCCCGCGAGAGCAGCAGGCTGTCCGGCTGGACGGGCGAGAACGCGCGCCACTTGTCTTCCGTACGAAGGGAGAAGACCGAGTCGCTGCCGGTCAGCACCCGTTCGACGTCGCCCTGCGAGAGAAGCAGGAGCACCTTTCCCCGCGGGCCCTTCACATAGAGCGAGCGGCCGCCGTAGCGCACGCGCAGCCTCATGCAGAAGCGCTGGGCCGCGGCCTGCGCATCGAGCCGGGCGAGCTGCCGCATCATCAAGGGTCTGCGGATGACGGGGCCGCGGGCGAACTCCGGAAGGGAGTACAGCAAGGAGAACGTGAGGCTCTCCAGCCTGGTCGCGTGCGGTATCTCGGCTGTCGCCTGCACCATGGGAAGGCCTCCAGACCTGCGGATACCACAAATAGTAGTTAATCAATTACTATAAGTGAAGGCCAAAAGGTGGCGACCAGCCCTGGACAGGGCAAAGACGGCAGCCGCCCTGTCGACCGCCTGTCCGCGCGACTCCGATTGTCCGGGTGCGTTTCGGTCGGGTATGCGCGATCATGACCGGATGGACGCTCGTTTCCTTGGCATCGCTGAGTTGGTCCAAGCCCCGGCCGTGGCGGTCGTGGTCGACGTCATGCGTGCTTTCACGGTGGCTGCCTGGGCCTTTGCCCAGGGCGCGGAGAGGATCGTTCTTGCTGGGTCTCTGGACGAAGCCCTGGCGCTCAAGGCTCGCCACCCGGATTGGGTGGCGCTGAAAGACGGTCCGCCCGCGCCCGGGTTCGACGCTGTGAACTCGCCGGCCCTGCTGCGGTCCGTCAGCTTCGGCGGCCGGACCGTCGTGCAGAAGACCACTGCGGGGACGGTCGGCGCGCTCGCGGTCAAGGAGGCGTCGCTGGTGCTGTGCGCCAGCTTCGTGGTGGCGGAGGCAACGGCTCGGCTCTTGCGGGCACGCGAGTGTGACAGTGTCACGTTCGTGGTCACCGGCGAGGACGGGAACGCCGATGAAGATCTGGCGTGCGCTCAGTACATCGCTCGCAGGGCCGCCGGGGCCGGGACGGATGCAACCGAGTTCCTTCGCCGCGCCGGCGAGTCGCGCGCCGCCGTCGAGCTGGCGGAGGGCGTGCGTCAAGGAGCCCATCCTGATGACGTCGCACTCTGCCTTGAGCTCGACCGGTTCCCCTTTGCCATGGTGGCGACCATGGACGACTCGCTCATGGTCCTGCGTCCGCGCGCCGTGCCTTCGCCGGCCGGCGAGGCTTCGATCTGATCGCTGGTGAGGTTCCCCTCGCCAACCGGCAGGCGCTGGCCGCGTCCTCCAGCAGGACATCGCCCGCGGCTGCACCGCCGTGCTGAGGCGGGCCCGAGCTGGCAAGCTCATCGACGAAGCAGCCGGCCTCGACTGGGTGTGCCGGGTCCACGTGGTTCGTCTGGGGGCGGCGGGGTTTCGTCATCTCACCTGGGCCAGCTTTTCGCCGGCGGTTCCGGGGGTGTGGTTGGCGGGCAGGGGTTTGGTGAGGAGGGTTGTCGTGTCGTCGGTCGTTTCCGTGTGGTAGCCCTGGGTGTGGTAGAGGCGGATGTTGTGCCGGCTCTGGGCGCCGGTGGACAGGACGACGCGGTGGCAGCCGGGGTCGGCTGCGGTTTCGGCCTGGCGCAGGAGCCAGCGGCCGATGCCGTGGCCGCGGAGGTCGGGGACGACGGCGAGGCGGCCGACGTGCCAGTCGTTGTTCAGGCGGCGGGTGCGTACCATGCCCAGCAACCGGCCGTCTCGCCACAGGCCTGTGGTCTGCCAGGTGGCCAGCCAGGTGCGGACCTGCTCCAGCGACTCGGTCAGGGCGGGGATGGCCAGGGTGTCGTTGGCGAGTGCTTCCTCCACCCAGCAGCAGCGCTGGAGCACCAGGACCTCCGCGGCGTCGTCGGGGGTCAGCGCACGCGTGTACGAGCCCGGCAGGGGTGTCGTCTCCGCAGGCCTGGTGCGGGTTTGCTCGCGCATCGGCCGCAGGGCGTGGGCGAGGCGGACGAGTTCGTCCAGGACTCCGACGGCGACCTGGTCGCGGCCGGTGTCGGGGCGCAGCCGGCCGCCTTCGACGGTGTCGGCGATGCGCAGGGCGGCGGTGGCGCCCAGCGGTACCAGGCGCAGGGTGGTCACCACCTGTTTGGCGTGCTGGACCGACCGGGTGCCCGCTGAGGTGTTGCCGTAGCTGACGAAGCCGATCGGTTTCCACGCCCATTCCCGGCTCAGGTAGTCGAGGGCGTTCTTGAAGGCCGCCGGCATGCCGTGGTTGTACTCGGGGGTGACGGCGATGAAGCCGTCGGCCGCGTCGACCATCGCGCTCCATCGTTTGGTGTGCTCGTGCTGGTAGCGGCCGGAGGCCGGTTCGTGCTCCTCGTCGAGGAAGGGCAGGGCGAGGTCGCCGAGGGTCACCGGCACGAGTTCCGCGCCGAGCTCGGTGGCCCGGGGCGTGATCGTGTCGATCAGCCACTGGCTCACGGCCGGGCCGAGAGCGCCGGGCCGGGTGCTGCAGGTGAGGACGAGGACCCGCACAGGTTTCGTTGACATGGAAACGAACGTAGCTGGTAACTTGTTTACATGTCAAAGAAGCGGTCTCCCGAGACGGTGCGCTGGCTCGACGCGGATGAGGAACGCGCCTGGCGCGCGCTGCGCCGGATGATGATCGCGATCCAGTCGCGTACCGCGCACGACCTGGCCGCGATCGGCCTGTCCGAAGCCGACTACGAGGTGCTCAGCACGCTGTCCGAGCGCCCGGGCCGCACCAGCACGCTGCACGAGCAGGCCGCCAAGATGGGCTGGTCCCGCAGCCGCCTGTCACGGCACGCCACCCGGATGGAGACCCGCGGTCTCGTGCGGCGCGAGCCCGACCCGGACGACGGCCGCGGCTGCTATCTCGTCCTCACCGAGCACGGCCTGCACACGCTCGAGGACGCCGCCCCGGCCCATCTGGAATCGGTCCGCCGCCACGTCATCGACCGGCTCTCACCCACCGACCTGTCCACCCTGGAGAACATCGCCCGCAAACTGGAAGAACCCACCTGACCACCACCGGAGAAACCGAGCAGCATCAGTGCACCGGCGGACGGGGCAGCGCGCGCCGGCAGCGCCCCGTCGTCGCCGGCTCGGGCCTGGAAAGCCACTCGCAGCGGCCGTCACCGGCGCTCGCTCACAGTCGAGGCACTCTGCGAGCTCTTCGGCGGTCCGGGGGCCGTGAGCCGGCGGAGGCCGACCAGGGCGTAGCCCAGTACCACGAAGGCGACCAGCACGCCGGCCGCCGCCGACGCCACCGTCGGCCAGCCCAGCCGCTCCACGTTCAGGAACGGGTAGACGTAGCGGCGCGGCAGGTGAGGGGCGGCGAGCAGCACGAAGGCGCCGTACAGGAGCGGATACCCCAGCCAGGCGAACGGTGCCGCCCACCGCGCCTGGCGTCCCCGGTCGAACGCGGCCCAGTCGGCCACCGCCATCAGCGGCGTCACGTAGTGCAGCAGGAAGTTGCCCCACCCTCGCGCGCCGCCCCCGTCCAGCAACGCCAGCGGATTCTCCAGGTCGCGCGAGACGTAGTTGACCAGGCAGGTGACCAGCAGATACAGCGTCACCGCGCCCTTGACGTCGGCGGAGGCCGGCCGCCTGCGGCCCATGATCAGCCGCCAGCCGTAGTAGAGCGTCACCATGACGTTGCTCTGCACCGTGAAGTACGCCCACGGGCGGCCGATCGACGAGGTCAGGCAGGCCAGGCCCGCCACGGTCGCCGTGATCAGCAGGATCCGCCATGCCGTCAGCCATCCCGCACGCACGTCCGCCACAAGATCACATTAGCGCGGGGCGCGACGGAAGCGCGTTCAGGAAGGAGGCGATCTCCCGCGGATCGGGTCTCAGGGCTGCACGGCGCGGTAGCGGTGGCTGCCGTTGATGGTCAGCGTGGAGCCGGGCATGCCGATGGCCGGGCGCGACCCCGGCCTCTTCACGTCTGGACGTCAACACGTCCGTGGCCGACTACGTCTGGCTGCCGATTCCCTTCGGCGGGCAGACCCCCGTGATCGAATGGCACGACGACTTCGGCTTTCCTCCGTCAGCCGATCATCGAGGGAGGTGACAGGTGTGGCCGGTCCGTGGTGAACAGTGCCCTGTGCAGCACGGCGCGGGCGCGGTGGGCGCTTCGCGGCCGCTCGGCCACGTCGTCCTCGGCCATCGCGGCCGCCGCCAGGGCGAGGTCAGCATCACATCGCCGACGCCGACCCCGGCGTGGACCAGCCTGAGAAAGGAGTTCGGGCGCACCGGGCAGGCCGGGCATGGAGCGGCTGAGGGGTGACGGGCCTACTGGTCCGGCCAGCCGAGGGGATGGCGCAGGGTCGCCGGTGGTTCGCCGCCCGCCCTGTTGAACGCCGTCATGGCGGCGATCAACGCCTGGGCCTCCATCGGCGTCAGGCGCGAGACGATGCCGGCGATCTCCTCGCTGCGGCGCGTGCTGACATCGTCGACCAGCCGCTGGCCCTCCGGGGTGAGCCGCATCAGGGTCTCCCGGCGGTTGTGCGGGTTGACTTCGCGCGCGATCAGCCCGGCGGTGGCCAGCCGGTCGGCCATCCGCGAGGCAGTGGAGCTGTTGACCGCGAGCGCGTCGGCCATGGTGACGAGCTTGGTCTCGCCGTGCGCGGACAACACGACCAGCATGCGGAACTGGGGGAGCGTCACCTGGTCCTGGACGGCGGCCAGGGATCGGGCGGCGATGGCGACCAGCAACCGTGACCCGGTGAGGACAGCCGAGATGACGGCTTGGAGATCCTCGGTGTCCACCCGGTCCGGTGAGCGCTCCTTCATGGTGATTAGTTGTACACGGTCGGGCGTCGAGCAGGGGAAGCGATGCCTTGCGCCAGAGAGCGGCACACCACGACATCATCCTGGCCACCCCCACGTCACCCCGCCCGGCGATGTCGTGGTCGATGCCGCGTGGCGGCTCGACCCGTCCACGCTGCTTGTCCGAATATCCTTGCATGGTGCAACTGAGTTCGGAGGTGCCGTTCGGCCATTCCGGCCTTCTTCGCACTGCGAGCGTTGCACAAGGCAACGGACTGCTAGGGTCGTCTCAGGGTGAGCCGGGAAGTCTGGTCGGCGCTGTAGAAGCGCGCCTTCGGACCAGGGACGTACATCATGGATTCCGCGGAGCCGGACATTCACCCGGACGATCCCGACTTCGACATCCGCCTTGACCGGCACGGGGACGTCGCCCTGCTGTCCCTGGCGGGGCGGCTCGACGGCGTGGCCTGCCTGATTCTCCAGCAGTACGTGGTCAACGCCCTGGTCAGCCGGATCCCCCCGTTGCTGGTCATGGACCTCACCTGTCTGACGGCGATCGACGGGCGCGGCTGCGACATCGTCTCGTCGGCCTCCCAGCACGCCAGGGCCGCCGACGGACGGCTGATCGTGATCGATGGCGGAGTGCTGCCGGGTCACGCGGTCGACGACCTCGAGCTGTTCCCGTCCGTCGCAGACGCCCTCATCGAGCTCACCGGCTTCCGGCAATAGCGCCCGGGCCCGGGCGATGCCGAAGGCATCAGCGTCGCCGCGATCAGGCGGCCCTCCAGCGCGGCGTTCCGCGTCCAGCACCGCGATGGCGCCGGCCAGGGCGAGGGAGCGGTGCGGCCGGTGTGGGCCGGCACGGGGCGCAGTTCCCGGTGTTGCCATCGGTCTGTTCCCCGTGCCGCCCGCCCGAACCGGACGTGCCTCACACCGCCGTTCCGCCTAGCCTTGCGGCTCCTCCGCCGGGCAGCGGGCGCCCTTGGCGGGTACGGTCAGCGAGATCAGATAGTCGTCCATGGCGGCCGTCGTGCACTCGGTCATGCCGTAGACCCCGTGGCCCCAGCCCTCGTAGGTGAACAGGGTGGCCTTGGGGCCGAGCTGCCGGGCCACGTTGGCCGACCACGCGTACGGCGTGGACGGGTCGTGCATGGTGGTGGTCACCAGCAGCGGAGTGCTGCCCCTGTACTGCAGCGGGTGCTGCGGGTTGTTGACCGGGTGGCCCTGGCAGATCGGCATGTCGCCCATCGGCATCGGGTTGTACCGCATGTCCGGGGCCACCGCGTTGGAGGCACGCATCACCTCGGCGTACTCGCCGTAGCTCCGCAGCGACAGGTTCCAGTCCTCGCACAGGATCGCGGTGGGCAGCTCGGCGTGCTCGCCGTTCACGGGCCAGTTGCCGGGAGGGCCGGGCATGTCGTCCGGCACCGGGCCGCCGTCCAGCGCGCGCAGCACCTTGGCCTCCTGCCGCCAGGCGGGCCCCTCGTTGAGCATCACGCCGAGCCACAGCAGGTTGTGGGCGCTCACCGGACGGCCGTCGCCCGGCCACAACAGCTCGCCCCGGTCCGCCTTCTCGAGCAGGCCCTTCCACAGCGCCCGGATGTCGCGGCCGTGCAGGACGCACTCGCTGTCGCGCTCGCACCAGGCGACGAACTCGTCGAAGCTGTCCTCGACGGCGGCCGCCTCGCTCACCTGGAACGCCTTGGCGTCCAGGCTATGGTCCATGTTGCTGTCCAGCACCATGGCGCGGATCCGGTGGGGGAACAGCTCGGCGTACATCTGCTGGGCCAGCGTTCCGTAGGAGACGCCGTAGGAGGTCAGCTTGTCGTCGCCGAGCGCGGCGCGGATGGCGTCCATGTCACGGGCCACGTTGACCGAGTCGAGGTGGTCGTACACGGGGCCGGTGAGCTTGCGGCAGTCGGAGCGCAGCCTCGCGTCGAACGCGACCCACTTGAGGTAGTCGGCCTGGCTGGTCATGACCGGGTTCGGCATCTGGTTGTACACCGAGGCCGAGCAGGTCACCGAGCCGCTGCGGGCGACGCCGCGAGGGTCGAAGCTGACGATGTCGAACCGCCGCTGGACGTCCTCGCTGAAGCCGGACGGCCGCAGGATGCCGTTCACCCCGGAGTTGCCGGGACCGCCCGGGTTGCTCAGCAGGGAGCCGATCCGCGCGGACGGGTCGGTGGCCTTGCGGCGGGCCAGGGCCAGGTCGATGGTGGGCCCGTAGGGCCTGGACCAGTCGACGGGCACCTTCAGCGTGCCGCACTCGACGGTGGGTTCCTCCTCGCACGGCCCCCAGGTGATGCCGCGCTTGCCGACGGCATCCGTGACGTCCTGCCCGGTCACCGCCGCGCCGGCCGTCCCCGCCATCGGGACGGTTAACAGCGTCGTCAACACCATGAGGGCGGTGGCGAGCAGGGGAGTTCTTCTCAGCACATTGCTCCTATCGTCGATCGGCGCGTCGATCTGCACGCCGGGCTGCTCGCACGGCACACGATCGGGTCCTGGCCTCGCCGTACCGGACGGCCGCGCGGGGACAGGATCAGACCCCCGTCGAAGGTCCCCGAACCGTGGAGCACCCCGTTACGCCTCAGCGACCCGTGACGGGGCGGTGGACGCGCCTCTCCTTGATCATGACTCCCGAATCTAACAGGAGACGGCCGCGCTGTTGACATAACGCCAGAATTTGGGCACATGTGGGTCCTGTGAGAGCCGCACGTCCCTGACAACCTCGACCGAGAGGGTGCTGCGGCTCCCGCGCGGATCGGACGCTTGAGCGTTCGCGCCGGGCGGGGTTCAGGACTTGACGCGGCCCACGCCGGCCAGGACGCCGCCTCTGGACAGGTCGTACGAGCCGCCAGGGGAGGCGTCGGGCGTCCAGTCGGTCACCGGCACCACACCCGGGCCGAGCAGCTCCAGGCCGTCGAAGAAGGGGACGATCTCGTCGTAGCCGCGCCGCGCCAGGCCGCCCGACGTCGTGCTGGAGTAGACCTGCTGGCCGGCCGTGGCGGCGCCCTTCACGGCGTCACCCGAGTACAGCAGGTGTGACAGCACCAGATGGCCGCCGGGACCGAGCCGGTCGCGGATGCGCGCGGCGATCCGGTTGGCCTCGGCGTCGTCGGGGATGAAGTGCAGCACCGCGACCAGCAGGACGGCGAACGGCTCGGAGAGGTCGAGGTGCTCCGTGACGCGCGGGTCGTCCAGGATGGCGTCGGGGTCCTTGAGGTCGCCCTCGACGGCCAGCACGTCGGGGTCCCTGGCCAGCAGCGCGCGGGCGTGGACCAGGACGATGGGATCGTTGTCGACGTACACGACGCGGGAGCCGGGGGCATGTCGCTGGGCCACCTGGTGGACGTTGTCCTGAGTGGGCAGGCCCGCGCCGATGTCGATGAACTGGCGCACCCCGGCCTCGGCGAGCATGCGTACGGCGTGGCCGATGAACGCGCGGTTGGCCAGCGCGAGCTCGCGGGCGTCGTTGCCCGTCCGGCGGCCGATCTCGATCATCTTCTCGGCCGCCTCGCGGTCAGCGGCGAAGTTGTCGCGGCCGCCGAGGTAGTAGTCGTACATGCGGGCGACGCTCGGCACGTTCGGGTTGATGCCGGCAGGTAGGTGATCCGCCTCGGCCATGTGACGCCCCCTGTTGTCGTTGATCTTCCGGCGCCGATCTTAGGGCGGATCTGTCCCGCCTGTGGCCCATTCGCGTGCGGCGCCGCGGTGACCAAGGTGTCGCGCGCCGACGACGAGACCATGGGTCCGGGCCGGGGTGAAGGCCATCCCGGCCGATGTATGACGCCACCTGCCGGCCGGCGGCCAGCAGGTCAGGACGTGCCGAGGAGGGAGTAGAGGTCGTCCCACCGGGCCATGAGCAGGCCGAGTACGGCGCCGAAGAGGGCGACCACCGCGGTGAAGAGCGGGTCGAACGAGCCGCCGACGAACGACGCGGCCAGGCCGAGCAGGGCCGTCCCGGCGAGGATGAGGTTGCGCACCACGTGCGGCATGCCCATGGTCGTCTCGGTGGCGCCGAAGCAGCGGCAGGGGACCGCGGCGCCCCTGCGGACGACCATGACGACGGCGACGGTGAGGCAACCGAGCAGCAAGCTCGCGAGGACGAACGCCGCCGACCCGGCCCACCGCACCGGTACGGCGGCCAGCACGATGACGCCTGCCTCGCCCGCCGCCGTCACCACCGCGGCCGCGGGCGTCATCGCGCGGGGGATCACATCCATCGCCCGGATCGAATCGGCGAACGCGATCCAGGCCCCGCGGCTGGTGATCTTGCTCACCAGAGCGAGCGCGAACACGGTGAGCAGCAGCGCTCTGGCGGCCACATCGACGTACTGCACCAGCGCAACCTAATCGCCACCGGACGAGTCGGGCAAGAGCGACAAGCGATCTACAGACCCGGCCGGAATCCGGCAGATGCCCCCGAACGCTTGGGGGGCGAATCCAGCAGCCGCCCCGATGCGCCCTTCACCTCGCTACGCTCGGAAGATCCAATTGAAGGGACGTCGTGCTGATTCGCTTACTCGGGCCGGTGGAGGTCGAGCGCTCGGGGCAGCCCCGGGCCGTGCGGCCTCCGCAGGTAGCGCTCGCGCTGGCCGCACTGGCGTGGGAGACCGGGCGGGTGGTGCCGGTCGAGTCGCTGCTCGCCCGCGTCTGGGGTGAGAGCGTGCCGCAGGGCGCGCGGCGCACCCTGTACACGATCATCACCCGCATCAGGCGCGACGTGCTGGCCGACGAGGGCGCCGTCGTCCACCGGCTCGGCGGCTACCTGCTGGACGTCGATGCGGCGGCCGTGGACGTGGCGCGGTTCCGCGCTCTGGCCGATCGGGCGATGACGGCGGCCGACCCGGTGCCGATGCTGGACGAGGCCCTGGCGTTGTGGCGCGGCGAGCCGATGACGGGCCTGCCCGGCGAGTGGGTGGACCGGGCCCGCCGCCGCCTGTGCGACGAGCGCAAGGAGGCCGTGCTGCGCTGGGCGCGGGCGATGACACCCCGCGACGCCGCGGCCGCGGTGACCGCCCTGTCGCCGTTGGCCGAGGAGCACCCACTGGACGAGGTGGTGGCGGCCGCGCTGATCGAGGCCCTGCACGCCTGGGGCCGGACGGCCGAGGCGCTGGCGCACTTCGCCCGCGTACGGACCACGCTCGCAGAGGAGCTGGGCGTCGAGCCGGGCGCGTCCCTGCAACGCGTGCATCGCACGCTGCTGCGCCCGGGCGAGGTCACCGAGCGCCTGGTCCCCGCGCAACTCCCGGTCGCCCTGCGGTACTTCGTCGGCCGCGCGGCGGAGCTCGAACGCCTGGAGGCCATGATCGGCGGGCGCCGGCCCTCCGCCGCCGCGTGCGTGATCTCCGGGCCGCCCGGGGTGGGCAAGTCGTCGCTGGCGCTGCGCTGGGCCGACCTGCACCGCGACCGTTTCCCCGGCGGCCAGCTCTACGCCGACCTGGGCACGGCCGACGCGGCCACGGTGCTGCCCAGGTTCCTCAACGCGCTGGGCGTGCCGGAGGCGCAACTGCCGTCGGGGACGGAGGCGCGGATCGGTCTCTACCGTAGCCTGCTGGCCTCCCGCCGGGTGCTCGTCGTGCTCGACGACGCCCGCAGCGCCGCGCAGGTCCGCCCGCTGCTGGCCACCGCGCCGGGCAGTCTGACGCTGGTCACCAGCCGGGCGGAGCTGCCTGGGCTGGCGGTGACCGAGGGCGCGTACCTGCTGCGGCTGGACGTCCTGCCCGGGACGGACGCGTACCGGCTGCTGGTGGCGTGGCTGGGCGAGCACCGGCCGGCGGGGGAACCGGAGGCGACGGCCCGCATCGTACGGCGCTGCGGCCGGCTGCCGCTGGCCCTCGCGATCGTCGCGGCCCGGCTGGCCCAGCGCGTCGATCTGCCACTGGCCGAGGTCGCCGCCGAGCTCGAACGGCCCGGCGCGGACCTGGCACCGTTCGCCCACGACGATCCCGCGATCGACCTGCGCGGCGTGTTCGGGCGCTCCTACCAGAGCCTGCCCGCGCCCGTGGCCCGGCTGTTCCGCCGCCTCGGGCAGCACCCCGGCCCGCGCGTATCACCGGCCGCGGCGGCGAGCCTGGCCGCGCTGCCGGTGGACCGGACGAAGGAGCTGGCCGCGCACCTCGAGCGCGTCAACCTGGTGGACGTCCGCGAGCTCGGCCACCTGCGGCTGCACGACCTCCTGCGCGTGTACGCCGCCGAACGGGCCCACGCCACCGACAGCCGCACGGTACGGCGCGCCGCCACCCGGCGTCTGCTCGACCACTACGTGCACACGGCGTGCGCCGCCAACGACCTGTGCTATCCGCACCGCGACAGCCTGTCCCTGGATCCTCCGGCCCGGGGGACGACGCCCGAACGCTTCGCCGGCCCGGCCGACGCCCTGCGCTGGTACGCCGACGAGTCCCCGGCCCTGCCGCCGTTGCTCGAGGAGGCGATCGCGGCCGGACTGGATCGGCACGCCTGGCAGCTCACGTGGGCGTTCGCCGAGTTCATGCAGCGCCGCGGCCTGTGGGAGGAGACCCTGCGGATGCATGCGGTTGCGCTGGCCGCCGCCGAACGGCTCGGCGACGGGCTGGCCCGGGCCCGCTGCCACAACAGCATCGCCCGCGCGCACGCCAGGCTGGGCCGCGACCGCGAGGCCGTCGACCATTTCGAGCGGGCCGCGGAACTGCATCGCGAGCTGGGCGAACACGGCCTGGAGGCGCACGTCCACCTGGGCATGTGCGTCGTGCTGAGCAAGGAGGGCGCCGGCCCCGCGCTGCGGCACACGCTGCGCGCGATGGAGCTGTTCCGGCAGGCCGGCGACGTCGTCGGCGAGGCACGGGCGCTGAACAACGCGGGCTGGCTGCGTGCCGAGACCGGCGCGTACGACGAGGCGCTCGCCGACTGCCGCCGCGCCCAGCGCATGCTGGCCGAGGTCGGCTACGCCCAGGGGGAGGGGCACGCGTGGGACAGCATCGCCCACGTACTCGACCTCAAGGGCGACACCCGTGGCGCGGTGGCCGGCTTCGAGCGGGCGGTGGAGCTGCTGGAGGGCTGCGACGACCCGCACGCCGCAGCGGCCACGCTGGTTCGCCTGGGCGAGACGCACCTGCGGGCAGGTGACGTCGCATCGGCGCTCAAGGCGTGGAAGCAGGCCGCGCATTGGTACGACGCCGTCGGCGACCCGCGCGCCGACCAGGTACGCGACCGCATCTCCACGCACGGCCACGTCCGCTGAGATCGGCTGAGGTCCACGCACGGCCACGTCCGCTGGGACGTACGGGGACCTGCCGTGGCCGTGGCCGTTAAGACTTCGTTGAGAAATCGCTGAAACCTCTGCCCCAGGCTGCGACGAGCGGCGGGCGTGGGCCCGCCGCGCCAATCGAAAGGAAGGTTCGATGCGCGTCGTGACCAGGATGGCGGACCGGCTCCTCGAGCTCGTCGCGCCGCACACCGAGGCGCGGGCGGCCGACTGCGGCTGGGAGTGCTGCGGTCCGATCAACGCCGGCCGGTGGTGCTGCTACCGCCCCACCGGCAAGACGTGCGGCTCCTGCCAGACCTACATCTACTGCTCATGACCTGAGTGCCCGGCCGGCGCGGCCGGCCGGGCACTCCCACACGGAGGTGTCGTATGTCCTATCTGATCGCCGTCGTGGCCTTCGTCGGTGTCTTGTGCGCGGTGGACCTGGTGCTGACGCTCGGCGTGGTCCGGCGGCTCAAGGAGCACACCAAGCTGATCGACGCCCTGTACGAGGCCGTCGACCTGATGGGCGGCCCACCTGGCGCGGGCGGGCGGCTGGCCGTGGGCGACGTCGTCGGCGAGTTCGAGGCGACGACCACGGACGGCACCCGGCTGACCCGGGACCTGCTGCCGGACGGGACGGTCATCGCCTTCCTGTCGCCCGACTGCCAGGGCTGTCACGACAAGCTGCCCGCGTTCGCCGCATGGGCCGCGGGGCAGGATCGGGCCCGGGTGGTGGCGGTGCTCGACGACCGGGCGGGCGAGCCCGGGGAGATGCTCGGCATGCTGCTGCCCGTGGCGCAGGTGGTCGTGGACGGTGCGGTGAGCAGGGCGTTCGGGGTGCCGGCGTATCCGACGTTCCTGCAAGTGGCGGCGGGCGGCAGGCTCCTGGCGGTGGGGCCGGAGATCTCGCGCCTGCCGGCCGGGGCACCGGCGTGACGGAACCGGCCGGCGACGGCGCGGCCGGACCGGGGCGCGACTGGACGCTCGCCGCCGCGCTGGTGTGGCGGTCGGCGCCCGGGTACGTCGCCGGCTACCTCGCGGTCACGCTGGTGGCCTCCGCCACGCCGATCGCCGTGGCCTGGCTGACCAAGGCGGTGCTGGACGGGGTGGCGGGCCGGCAGACCGGTACGCTGCTCGCCCTGGCGGTCACCGTCGCCGTCGTGACCACGGCCGCCGCGGCGACAACGCACGCAGGGGACTACCTGCGCGCTGAGGTGGACCGCAGGACGGCGCTGCGCGCGAAGGACGAGTTGTTCGCCGCGGTGTGCCGGCTCCCGGGGCTGGCCAGGTTCGAGAGCCCGGAGTTCCTCGACCGGCTGCGGCTGGCCCAGCAGAGCGCGAGCCATCCGGGACGGCTCGTGGACTCCGCGCTGGCGGCCGCTCGCGGTGCCGTGACCGCCGCCGGCTTCGTCGGATCCCTGGCGCTGATCAACACGGCCTTCACCGTCCTGGTGGTGCTGTCGGCGGTGCCGGCGTTGCTCATCGAGGTACGGATGTCGCGGCAGCGCAACGCCATGTTGTGGCGGATCGGCCCGGCCGAGCGCCGCGAGCTGTTCTACGCCGAGCTGATGTCCACGGCGCCGGCCGCCAAGGAGATCCGCCTGTTCGACCTCGGTGCCTTCCTGCGGTCGCGGATGCTGGGCGAACTGCGTACCGCGAACGCCGCCCGCCGCCGGCTGGACCGGCGCGAGTTCGTCATCCACGCGAGCCTGTCGGGCGCGTCGGCGATCGTGTCCGGGGCCGGGCTGGTGTGGGGGATCCTCGCGGCCGGGCAGGGGCGGCTCAGCGTGGGCGACGTGGCGATGTTCGTGGCCGCCGTGGCCGGCGTGCAGGCGGCGCTGAGCGGCATGGTGGGCGCTGGGGTGATGGCGTACGAGCATCTGCTGACCTTCCGCCACCACGTCGCGATCGTGACCGACGCCCCCGACCTGCCGGCGCCCGCCCGCCCTCGCGCGCTGCCGCCCCTGAGCCGGGGCATCGAGCTGCGCGACGTGTGGTTCCGCTACAGCGAGCACCATCCGTGGATCCTGCGCGGCGTGGACCTGTTCGTCCCGCACGGGGAGACGGTCGCCCTGATCGGGCACAACGGCGCAGGCAAGAGCACGCTGGTCAAGCTGTTGTGCCGGTTCTACGACCCGACCAGGGGCGCGATCACGTGGGACGGCGTCGACCTGCGCGACGTGCCGCCGGAGAAGCTGCGCGCCCGGATCGGCGCGGTCTTCCAGGACTTCGTGTCCTACGAGCTGACCGCCGCCGACAACATCACCATCGGTGACCTGTCCGCCGCCGGGGACCAGGCCAGGATCGAGCGGGCGGCGCGGGACGCGGACGTCCACGACGCCGTTGCCGGTTTTCCGCACGGCTATGGCACGCTGCTGAGCCGGGCGTTCTCCCCGGAGGAGGGTGACGGTGTGCTGCTGTCCGGCGGGCAGTGGCAGCGGCTGGCCCTCGCCAGGGCGTTCCTGCGTCACGACCGCGACCTGATGATCTTCGATGAGCCCAGTGCGGGGCTGGACCCGGAGGCCGAGTACGAGGTGCACCGGCGGCTCGCGTCGCTGCGGTCCGGGCGTACGAGTGTGGTGATCTCCCACCGGCTCGGCGCGGTACGCACCGCCGACCGGATCGTGGTCCTCGACGGCGGCGTCGTCGCCGAGGAGGGCACCCACGACCGGTTGCTGGCCGACGGGGGCACGTACGCACGGTTGTTCACCCGGCAGGCCGCCGGTTACCGGGACGACCTGACGGAGGCGGCGCGGTGATGGCGCTGGTGGGGCTCGCCCTTGCCGGGGCGCTCGCGATGTGGTGGGTGCGCCGGCGGTATCTCGTGGTGACCGTGCGAGGGGAGAGCATGCTGCCCGCGTACCGGCCGGGTGAGCGGGTGCTGGTGCGGCGGACGCCCATCGACGAGGTGAGTGCCGGGCAGGTCGTCGTGCTCAGGGACATCGCCCATGACCGGCCGGGCACGTACTGGATCATCAAGCGGGCCGCCGCCGTACCGGGCGATCCGGCACCACGTGCCACCGTCCCCGCACTTCAGGACGATCGGGTGCCGGCCGGATGCCTCGTGGTCCTGGGCGACAATCCGGCTCGCTCCCACGATTCCCGCCACACCGGCTACCTGACCGCGGACCGCCTCTTCGGCGTGGTGCTCCGCAAGATCACCTGACCGTCACGACAGGGCCCTTGACGGGGCTTTCCGGAATGCGCTCCCGCCCACTCGGCGGGCGAACAGGCCGCCGAGTGGGCGGGAGCGCATTCCGGTGGCCGGGTCGACCAGGATCAGGCCCGTTCGCGTTCGGGTCCACGAGCAACCGATGCTCGCCCGGCGCGAAGAGCACGGGGCCCCCACCGTCCGGTGCAGCGTCGCGACGTACTCCTCGGTCTCGGCGACGCGACGACGGTGTTCGCCGGGAGAGGAGTGCACGGAGCCACTCACCTCTGCTCCGCCGATCCTGCGGGGTGTGAGGCCGGGTGCGGCGGACGGCGGCGGGCCGGTGTGCTGCCGGTTGCAACGGCGGGTGAAGCCGCGGGTGCCGGGGCATGACCGGGGGTCGTCCGGCGGTGTCCTACCGAAGCGTGGTCCCTCTCGGCACGTCATGTGACACCTACGGCTTGGCCGACGAGATCATCGGCAGCCCGGCCGACGCCCCGGAGTCCGGCACCCCCGCGTAGTCGGGCAGCTCGACGCCGTTGATCGCACGCTCGACCAGTTCGGTGAACCATTCGCCGGCGAAATCGGGGCCCGGCTCGGCGTCCGGCCCCGGGACCTCGAGGCTGTGTACGTGCAACCGGCCGATCTCCTGGTTGGCCTCCACGAACGAGCGCATCCGAGCCTCGTAGCCGGCGAACCCGGCCTCCGGGTCCCACCCGGCGGCGGCCAGCTCTCCGGCCAGCAGGTAGGCGCCGACCAGGGCCAGCCCGGTGCCCGCCCCGGACATCGGCGACGCGCTGAACGCCGCGTCCCCGAGCAGCCCCACCCGTCCGCTCGACCAGCGGTCCATCACCACCTGAGCGACCTGGTCCAGATAGAAGTCCGGGGCGTCGTCCACGTGCGCGAGGATGCGCTGGGTCAACCAGCCGAAACCGTCCATCCGCTCGCGCAGCAGGCGCTTGTGCGCCGCGACGTCGCGGTGATCGACGTCGAAGTCGACCGCGGGGAAGGAGAACATGGCCATCGCCCGGGTGGCGTCGGGGATGGGCCGCAGGCCGGCGGACCGCCCGGCCTCCTGATGGTCGATCATCCAGCGGTCCACGCCGAACTCGTTGGGCACGCTGTAGAAGGCCAGCACGAGCCCGAGATGGCGGATGAAGCGCTCGCGCGACCCGAAGACCATCGCTCGCAACTGCGAGTGCAGCCCGTCGGCCCCGATCACCAGGTCGAAGCGCCGCCGGTCGCCGCCGGCGAAGACCACGTCAACCCCGTCCGCGTCCTGGCCGAGCTCGGCGATCCGGTCACCGAAGACGTACTCGACACCGTCCCGGGTGTCGTCGTAGAGCACCTGGGACAGGTCCCCGCGCAGGATCTCGATGTCCGCGATGAACCCGTCGCCACCGTGGTCGTCGGCACGGAAGGTCTCCAGCACGTTCCCGTCCGCGTCCACGGTGTGCGCGCCGGCGGTGTCGGTGCACGCCGCGCGCACCGCCGCGTCCAGCCCCATGCGCCGGATGACCTCCTTGGCGACCCCGCGCGCGTCCACCGCCTGCCCGCCGGGACGCAGCGCGGGAGCCCGCTCCACCACGGTCACCTCGGCCCCCCGCCGGCGCAGCCAGTGGGCCAGCGCGGGTCCCGCGATGCTCGCCCCCGCCACCAACACCCTGGGACCGCTCACCCGCGTCCCCTGCTCGCCAGTCCGGATGGTGTGCTCCTGGCTGGAGTCGTCGACGCTCATCACTGCCTCCATGTGCTTCCTCCCGCGCCGGGACGTGTTCCCAGCACAGGCCCACCGCTGCCGGTGTGTCCAGCCCGTGTCGACCACGGATCCGCACAAAACTCATCGGCACGAACGAAATCGCGTCCACGCTCCGCCCTGCCGACGCCCCTGCCCCCGACGCGCCCGCCCCCCCTGCCGCAAACCGTGATAGATAGGCTCGACATGGAATTCTTCTGTTACCACCGTGACCGGCCCGGCTCCGCGGCGCTGCGCGAGAAGCTCGCCGAGGAGCACTGGTCCTACATGGACCGCTACGATGATCGGCTGATCGCCCGCGGCCCCACCCTCGACGGCGACACGGCCACCGGCAGTGTGCACATCGTCGACCTGCCGGACCCGGCCGCCGCGCGGGCGTTCGCCTTCGACGAGCCCAACTTCCAGGCCGGCGTGTACCGGGACGTGATGCTGCGCCGCTGGCGCAACGTGCTGGGCCGCACCATGTGGGACTTCTCCGGTGGCCGCGAGGGCGGCGACCGCTATCTGGTTCTGGGCCTTGGCACGGGTCCGGCCGCCGGCCTCGTCCCACCGCCCGACCGGCGGGACGACTTGATCGCTTACGGGCCGCTGCTGTCCGACGACGGCGCGACCTGGCTGGGCACCGCAGCCTTGATCCGGGCGACGGATCGGGATACGGCCCGCACCATCCTGGCCCCGGACCGCCATGCCGATATCGAGGTGCACGACTGGGAGTTCGGCGGACGACGGTGATCAACGGCGCGGTGTGAACCCGCACAGAGCCGGGCGCGAGCCGGGTTCGACATGGTGAGCAACACTAGGCCGTTGTGTTGCGGCGGCCGTAGGTCAGGCGCCGTAGGAGGACCTCCATCGGGCCTCGACGACCTGTGCGATGCAGCCAGTTTGCGAGGACGATCGAGACGGCGCCGATCGCGAGGGCGATTCCGAAGGCGGCGGCGAAGCCCACGTCGTCGGACAGGCCCAGCGTGAACGGGTAGAACAGGGCGAGGAACACCGCTGACTGGAACAGGTAGAAGGTCAGCGAGCGCCGGCCGAGGGCGGCGAGTGCGGCGGTGAGAGGGCCGGGGCGAGACCGTGTCGCGATGAGCCCCATGAGGGCGGCCAGGCCGATGCCGCCGGCATGGCCGGTGAGGGTGTGTGCGAGGACGGCCGCCCAAGGCGCGGGGGGCGTCCACGCGCCGGACAGCAGCAGGGCTCCCGGGAGCCGGCCGGCGAGCGCGACGCCGAGGCAGATCACGGTGACGCGGCGCAGCAGGATCAGGTGCCGCTCGGGCTCGTCCAGGACGCGGCGGCGAGCCGCCCAGATGCCCAGCATCATGCCCGGCACGATGTCGATCGTGCCCAGGACCGTCTTCACCGGCCACATCTGGAGGCCGGACAGCAGGTGGGAGCTGAGGTCGGCCGGCATGATCCCGGCCCCCGCGACGTCGACGGCGCCGGCCAAGGCCAGCAGGACCGGCCCGGAGGTCACGAGCACCGCCGGGAGAAGGGTCAGGGCGGCCGTCCAGCACAACACCGAGTCCCGGGCCCGCACCAGGGGAACGAGCATCAGCAACGTCAGCCCGTACACCGCGATGATGTCCAGCGGCACGAGCACTCCGTGCACGAATCCGATGACGATCAGCCATCGGCTCCGGCGCCGCAAGAGCTTCCTGAGCGAGCCCCAGTCCCCGCCCCGCACCTGATGCCGGTACGCGAACTGGCCCAGCGCGTAGCCGAACATCAACACGAACATCGGCCGGGCCTGGTTGTGGGCGAGCAGATGGTCAAGGAACGCGGCCACGCCGTCGAGCACCCCGAAGGCCGTGCCGGTGGCGAACACCGGCGCGTGCGCCACCGCGATCGCCAGCAGCATCACGCCCCGGGCCAGGTCCGGCGCCAGGGATCGGCCGGTCACCGTCGTGACGGTCACGGCCTTCACCCGACCCGCTGCAGGGCACGCTCACGGCGTGCCGCCACCGTCGAGCCGGACTCCCCGCGTGCCATCCGCCGCAGCACGACCGGCGCCACGAGCAGGCCGAGCACCGCCCAGGCGCCCAGCACTCCGGCGGTCTCCAGGTGCCGCCAGGACTCGCCGATCTCGACGGCGACCGCCGAGTCCGGCAGCAGGGCTGAGCGCATGCCGAGCCCCATCCAGTAGATCGGGAAGATCTGGGCGGTCCACTGCAGCCACTCGGGCAGCGCGGTGATCGGGTAGAAGATGCCGGAGATCCCGATCAAGGCGAGGAACGGCAGCTGAACCAGCCCCTGGGCGCGGGCGGTGGTGAACACCGAGCCCAGGACCGCGCCGATCGGCAGGGTCGCGACCAGGCCGAGCGCCAGCACCCAGGCCAGGGCCGGCCAGGAGTCCGGGCCGATCCGCAGGCCTTCGACGAGGAGCACGGCGGGCACGAGGAAGATCACCAGGTCGGCCAGCAGGCCGCCGGACACCGAGATCACCTTGCCGATCAGGTAAGCGGGCATGCCGTGCGGGGTCGCCTTCGCGCGCAGCAGCGTGCCGTCCTCGCGGTCGGCGGTGAGCTGCTGGCTCATGCTGATCAGGCCGGTCGCGGCGTTCATGCCGAGGATGCCGGGTAAGGCCAGCGCGCCGAGAAGGAGGGCGCCCACCGGCAGGTCCCGGATGAAGAACAGCGTGGCCACCATCAGTGCGGGCCACAGGAAGTGGGAGAACAGTTCGGCACCGTTGGTGAACGACTGCCGCAGCTCGATCAGGCCCCGGGACCAGCCCGCGCGCAGTACGGTCGCGTTCATCGGGCCACTCCCTCGGCCTCGCGCACCAGCGCCAGGTACGTCTGCTCCAGCGAGGCCCGGTGGACCTCCAGCTCCTGGACGTCGTCGCCGTAGCGGGCGAACAGCTCGCGGGCGAACGCGGTCGAGTCGGGCGTCCTGTCGGCGTACCGCCGCCCGTCGCGCACCCAGCGCACCTCGTCCTCGCCTGCGATCCGCCGTGCCAGCTCGGCGGCGGTGCCGTCGGCGACGATCCGGCCGCCGTTCAGCACGAGGATGCGGTCGGCCAGCTTCTCGGCCTCGTCCAGGTCGTGGGTGGTGAGCAGGACGGTGGTCTGGCGGGCGTCGGCCAGGTCGCGTACGAGATCGTGGAAGTCGGACCTGGCCTGCGGGTCGAAACCGGTGGTCGGCTCGTCGAGGAACAACACCTCCGGGCGCCCCACGAGCCCGATCGCCACGTCGAGCCTGCGCCGCTGGCCGCCCGACAGCGTCTTGAGCTTCTTGCCGGCGTGCTCGGTCAGGCCGACCCGCCCGATCAGCTCGTCGGGGTCCCAGGGCCGCGGGATCCCGGGGGCGGCGTAGGGGGCGTAGTGGGTGCCGAGGTGGGCGAGGAATTCGCGTACCCGCCATTTGCCGTGGTCGCGCCAGGACTGCAGCACGATCCCGAGCCTGGCCCGCCACAGCTCGTCGCCGTGCGCGGGATCGGCGCCGAGCACCGAGACCCGGCCCTGCGACCGGATGCGGAAGCCCTCCAGGATCTCGATCGTGGTGGTCTTGCCCGCGCCGTTCGGTCCCAGCAAAGCCAGAACCTCGCCGTGGCGGGCCTGGAACGTGACGTCGTGCAGGACGTCGAGCGAGCCGTAGCGCATGCGCAGCCCGCCGACGTCGAGCACGATGTCGTTGCTCTTCGTCATGAGATGACCTCTCTTCGTGATCGGATGACCTCGTGCCGGAGCGCATGCCGGCGAAGCCCGGCGCGAGGGCATGGCGCATCGCGGCCCGAACGGGGCCGGAGCGTGGGGGCTGGGTGCTGGTTACCAGCTTTCGCGCGTGAGCGTCTCCTGGACGCGATCCATCAGGCCGGCCCGGTCGACGCCGGCCAGGGCGAGCGCGCGGGGAACGGTGCCGATGTCGGCGCTCAGGACGCCGAGCAGCAGATGGGCGGGACGCAGGTCCTTCTTGCCCTTGGCGACGGCGAAGCCGCGTTCGAGCGCGAGCCGGGCGGAGGCGCCGGGCTTCGGATGATCCTTGGGGTCGCGGAAGGGCTTCGGGAGGTCGTAGGAGGCCAGGGACACCCCCACCGCGTCGAGACTGTGCTCGAACTCCCGGTCCAGCGCATCCCTGATCGCCTGCCGCCCGAGCCCCGCCGCGGTCAGCACGCGGTGCGCGGCGGTGCCCTCGACGGCGGCGATGGCCAGCAGGAGGTGGTGGGCCTCGGTGGCGGCGGAGCCTTCCTCTCGCGCCTCGGCCGCCCCCCGCCCGATGATGTCGTTGATGTAGTGGTCGATCGTGCTCACTGTCGTCTCCTCAGCGTCACGCCGGCGGCGATGAGCCGCTTGCCGTGCTTCTTGTGGACCGCCTGGCGGGTGACGCCGAGCGCCTCGGCGACCTCCGGCCAGCTCCACCCGGCGCGCATGGCCTGCTCCACCGCGGCGTCCTCGAGCTGGTCGGCCAGGCGCCGCAGCGCCGCGACCGCCGCGAGCGCGTCGGCGGGGTCCTGGGGTACGGGTACGTCTTCTGCCGGCATGTAAGCAACCGTAGTTGACTAAACCGGCGATAGTCAACTGCGGTTGCTTAGGTGCCCGGCGCCCCGGTGGGCGCGCCGTCGTGGGCGATCACGGCAGCGGCCGGCGGCCTGGAGAGGAAGGTGGCGTGCTGATGGGTCTCGATCAGCCGCAGCACCGGCGAACTGATCGCCCATCGGGCCGGCTCGGGGTTCAGCCCTTGATGAAGCGTCGGGTCAGGTACTGGCGCACCGGCTGCCGTCGCCATGGCACTGCACCGCGGTCGCTGACCTGACGCAATCAGCATGCCGCCATGAGGGACGACTCCTATGATCAGGTTCGTCCTCATCGTTGAGATTCGGAGAAGATGTCAATCTCATGCGCCGTGCCATGGTCCTTCTGGGTGGCGTCGCCCTCGCCGTCGGCGCGTTCACCCTCCTCTACCGGGGCCCGGGACAGCCGTTCGTCCGCGGTTACGTGAGCGACGTCGGCGCCACCATGCTGGTCTACGCGTTCTTGGGCCTGTTGTGGCGCACCACCGCCGCACGCCGCGCCCTGGCCACGGCCGCGATCGCCGCCGCCGTCGAGTTCTACCAAATAGTCGGCATGACCCCGCCGGGCATCGGCGGTGTCCTGGTCGGCGCGTTCCCCGACCCGTGGGACCTGGTCGCCTATGCCATCGGTGTGGTCGCGGCCCTGGCCTGGGAACGCCGATCGGTCCGATCCGGTGATCAGACCGGCTGACTCTCGGACTCCACCCCACCGGCACGCCGACGGCACGGATGCCCCCGCAGCGGCGAGGGGGCATCGGGTTCGTCCTGCGCGGGCCGATGCCGGCGCCTTCAGCCGCCGGCTCCGTCCTGTGGAGGACCCTGTGGAGGACCCCGTGGAGGACATGGTGCGGTCAAAGAAGCTTGTCCAGGGTGATCGGCAGGTCGTGGACGCGTTTGCCGGTGGCGTGGTGGACGGCGTTGGCGATCGCGGCGGCCACCCCCGTGACACCGATCTCGCCCAGCCCCAGCAGCCCGAGCGGCATGGTCGGATCGGGCTCGTCCAGGTAGTGGACGTCGATCGGCGGGATGTCGGCGTGCACGGGGACGTGGTACTCGGCCAGGCTCGGATTCATGATCCGCCCGGTGCGCGGATCCACCAGAGTCTCCTCCGAGAGTGCCATGCCGATGCCCATCACGATGCCGCCCCGGAGCTGGCTCGTGGCCGTCTTGGCGTTGATCACCCTGCCGACGTCGAACACGCCGAGCCAGCGCGACACCCGCACCTCGCCGGTGTCGGCGTCCACCCGTACCTCGCAGAACTGGGCGCCGCAGCCCGCCTTCACCCAGCGCCGCTGGTCGCGGACGAAGCGGGCGATGAACCTCGCCTGCCCGGCCAGCGCGCCGAGCCGCGTCCCGGAGCCGACCGCCGCCTCGACGTGGTCCTTTCCGGCCCTGGCGAGGATCTCCGCGTACGACCCGCCCTCGCCCAGCGCGCGCACCTTGCGCTTGAGCTTGTCGCAGGCGGTCAGCAGGCTCGCGGCGACGCTCACGGTCTGCGCGGAGGCACCCGCACCGGACCCGGCGGGCAGCGTGGAGTCGCCGTGCTCCACCCGCACCGCCTCGAACGGCACGCCGAGCGCGTCGGCCGCGATCTGCGCCTGGACGGTCGCCGCGCCCACGCCCACCTCCTGCAGGCCGCACCGCACCAGCACGCTCCCGTCCGCCGACAGCCGCACCGTGACGTTGGCGGTGAACCGCATCGTCCCGTGATGCGCGGTGGCCACGCCCATGCCGACCAGCCACCGGCCGTCCCGCATCGAGCCCGGCTCCGGCGTGCGGTCCGCCCAGCCGAACCGCTGCGCGCCGTACGCGTACGCCTCGCGCAGCAGCCGGTGGGAGAAGCGCTTGCCGTCGATCGGGTTGGTCTCCGGCTCGTTGCGCATCCGCAGCGCGATCGGGTCCATGCCCAGCTCGTAGGCGAGTTCGTCCACCGCCGCCTCCAGCGCGAACGTGCCGGGTGCCTCGCCTGGGGCACGCATGAAGGTGTTGGGAAGCTGGTCGAGCTCGACGAGGCTGTGCCGGAGGAGGATGTTCGGCGCGGCGTACAGGTGCCCGGACGGCGAGGTGACCGCTTCGGGCAGACCGCCGACCCGCCCGGTGCTGGTCACGCCGGTGTGGATGATCGCGGTCAGCCCACCGTCCGCCGTCGCGCCGAGCGCCACCCGCTGGATGGACGCCGAGCGTCCGCCTACCGTGCGGTAGACGCCCTCGCGGGTGAGCATCATCCGCACCGGCCGCCCGGTCGCGCGGGCCGCCAGCACGGTGAGCAGCGTGCCCGCCCACACCGGGCCCTTGCCGCCGAACGCGCCGCCGACGAACGGCGAGATCACCCGCACGGACGCCTCGGGCACGCCGAACCTGGCCGCGAGATGGGCACGGAGCGAGGTGGTGCCCTGTGTCCCCTCGTGCACGGTCAGCAGGTCGCCGTCCCACACGGCGGTGGTGGCGTGCGGCTCGATCGCGTTGTGGTTGAGCGGAGGGGTGGTGAAGCGCAGGTCCACCGACACCGGGGCGGCCTTGAGCGCCGTCTCGGCGTCGCCCTTCCTCGCGCTTCCTGGCATGAGCGGGTTGCCCTTCAGCGGGACGGCGTGCTCCTCCTCGGCGGCGAAGTCGACAGTGGCCGGGAACTGCCGGTAGGCGACCCTGACCAGTCCCGCGGCCTCGCGCGCGGCCTCCAGGGTTTCGGCGACGACGACCGCGACGGGCTGGCCGTTCCAGTGCACCTCGTCAGTGTTGAGGTAGTTGACCGTGGTCCCGATGAGGATCATGCCCATGTTCGCCAGGGTCGCCCGGGGCGGCGGCTTCATCCGGGGCGCGTTCTCGTGCGTGAGGACGGCCAGCACGCCCGGCACGGCGGCGGCCTCGGCCACGTCGAATCCGGTGACGCGGCCGCGCGCGATCGTCGCGTGCACCAGCGCGGCGTACGCGAGACCGGGGTAGGGGTACTCGGCCGCGAACCGCGCCTGCCCGCTCGTCTTGGCCCGGCCGTCCACCCTGTCGACAGGCTTGCCCACCACCGGCCCCGCCGCGGTCTGTGGCCTCGGCGGGCTCTGGATCTGGGTCATGAGCTGGTTCTGGTTCGCGACGTCGCGCGGTCCCGTCATGCCGCGCCTCCTTCCGTGAGCACCTGGCGCAGCGTCGCGACGATCGTTCGCCGGGCGAGCTCGATCTTGAATGCGTTTCCCGGAAGCCCTTCGGCGGGCGCGAGCTCGATCTCGGCGGCGTGCCGGAAGGACTCCTCCGTGGCGGGCGCGCCGAGCAGGGCCTGCTCGGCCTTCGAGGCCCGCCACGGCTTGGCGGCGACCCCGCCCAGCGCGAGCCGCACGCCGGTGACCGCCCCGTGCCGGACCTCCAGCGCGGCGGCGACCGAGACCAGCGCGAACGCGTACGAGGCGCGGTCACGCACCTTGCGGTAGCGCGAGTTCGCGGCGACCGGCAATGCGGGCAGCTCAACGGCGGTGATCAGCTCGTCGGCGGCCAGCTCGGTCTCGAGGTGCGGGGTGTCGCCGGGCAGCCGGTGAAGGCCGGCCAGCGCGATACGGCGGACGCCGCGCACACTCTCCACCTCGACCACGGCGTCCAGCGCGGCGAGCGCGACGCACATGTCGGACGGATGAGTGGCCACGCAGGCCGGGCTCGCGCCGAGGATCGCGCCGCCCCGGTGGAACCCCTCGCGTGCGGCGCAGCCGGCCCCCGGCTCGCGCTTGTTGCAGGTGGCCGCGCCGTCGTAGAAGTACGGGCAACGAGTGCGCTGCAGCAGGTTGCCCCCAACCGTCGCCATGTTCCTGAGCTGCGCCGACGCGCCCGACAGAATCGCCTGGGCCAGCATCGGGTACCGGCTGCGGACCAGCCGGTGCGAGGCGAGGCGGCTGTTGCGGACCCCCGCGCCGATGCGCACGCCCCCACCGGGCAGTTCCTCGATCTCCTCCAGCGGCAGCCCGGTGACGTCGACGACGGTTGCGGGCCGCTCGATTCCCTCGCGCATCAGGTCGACCAGGTTGGTGCCGCCGCCGAGGAACTTCGCGTCCGGCTCTGTCGCGACAGCCTGGACGGCGGTGGCCACGTCGGGCGGGCGCACGTACGCGAACGACCTCATCGCGCCGCCTCCGCCGGAACCCGGGCCGCGGCGTCCGCCCCGGCGACCTCCTGGATCGCGGCGACGATGCCGTTGTAGGCGCCGCAGCGGCACAGGTTGCCGCTCATCCGCTCCCTGATCTCGGCGCCGGTCAGCTCCACGCCGTCGGCGGTGAGGTGCTCGCTGACCGCGCTCGGCTCGCCGTCCGCGTGCTCGGCCAGCATGCCGATCGCCGAGCAGATCTGGCCGGAGGTGCAGTAGCCGCACTGGAACCCGTCGTGGGCGACGAACGCCGCCTGGAGCGGGCTCGCGACTCCCTCGATCGTGGTGATCTCGCGGCCCTCGTACTGGACGGCGAGTGCCAGGCAGGCATTGACGCGCACGCCGTCGGCCAGGACGGTGCAGGCTCCGCACGCGCCCTGGTCGCAGCCCTTCTTCGCGCCGGTCAGCCCGAGGCGCTCACGCAGCGCATCCAGCAGGCTGACCTGCGGTTCCAGGTCGAGCTCTTGGGTGGTCCCGTTCACCTGCAGCCGTACAGCGGGCATGGTTCCTCCGTCGATGGGGTACCCGGCGACGCTAACAGACCACTGTCCGCTTAACAAGCGGACAGCGGTCTGTTACGAGTGCCGTTATGCTGTCCGGGAACATGACAGAGCCGGAGTTTCTGCGGGCCAGGCGGCCGGAGCACAAGCAACAGCGACGCGAGGCGATCCTCGCCGCCGCGCGCGAGCTCGCCCTGCGCTCGGGCGTGCGCACGGTCAGCCTGCGCGCCGTGGCGGCGGCCGCGGGGCTGGCGAAGTCCAACGTGGTGCGCTATTTCGGCACGCGCGAGGAGATCTACCTCGAACTCGCCGCCGAAGAATGGCAAGGCTGGAAACAAGCGGTGACCGAGCGGCTGCGCGCCGCCGACGGTCCGGGCGACGTGGTCGACGCGCTCGCCGAGACGCTGGAGGCACGGCCGCTCCTGTGCGACCTCCTCGGCTACGCCGCGGCCGGCCTGGAGCACAACGTGTCGCTCGAGGCGGCCCGCGCGTTCAAGGTGGCACTCCTCGACGCGGGCGCCGAGATCGGGGCCGAAGTGGCGCGCGTCACCGGGTTGACCGACGGTGAAGGCCTGGAACTGCTCGGGACGGCCACCGCGCTGGCTGCGTTCCTCTACCCGATGGCTCACCCGCCTCCGGTACTGGCCGAGCTCTACGCGCGGGAGCCGTGGATCGCCGCCGGCCGCCCGCCGTTCCTCCCGACACTGAAGCGCGCCCTCACCGCGTTCCTCGCAGGCCTGCCGACGCTGCGCCCACACCAAGGCACGGACTGATGCTCATGGCGGTGGAGGCCTGACGCACCACCGCTTCGGTGGGGTGTGGCCACCTGCCCGCCGCGGCACGGGCGGGCGCCCGCGCTGCGAGGGGCCGGTCAGGCGGGGTCGAGGCGGATGTCAAGGCCGGCGGGCGCAACCTCTTCGGAGACCAGAACAAGGCCTACACCAAGGTCGGCTGGGAGGAGGTGGTCGCCCGAGATCCGCAGGCCATCCTGATCATCGTCTACGACAAGGGCAGCCCCGCCGCGAACGACGCCCGCTTCGCCGAAGCCGAAAAGTTCCTGCTCGACAGCCCAGCGCTGCGCGGCGTACGCGCGGTGACCGGCAAGCGCTTCGCCCGGCTGATCTACGAAGCGGCCTCGGTCGGCGGCGTCCGCAACGCCGACGCCGTGTTCACCGGCCACGTACGCCGGGGCGCTGGGATTCGCGTACAGGCGGCCTGGGGATATCGCCGGGTGCACGGCGAGCTGGTCGGGCTCGGCTACCGCGTGAGCGAAGCGACAGTGCGGCGGATCCTGCGGGGCCGGCGCAGCGGCCCGGCTCCCCGAGACGCCGACACCTCATGGCGAACGTTCCTGCGCACCCAGGCACAAGGGCTGTTGGCCGTCGACTTCTTCCACATCGACACGATTTCTCTGAAGCGTCTGTATGTGCTGTTCGTGATGGAAATCGCCACCCGGCGCGTGCACACCCTCGGTGTGACCGCCATCCGACCAGCGCCTGGATGGCCCAGCAGGCCCGCAACCTACTCATGGACCTCGGTGACCGGGTCAGATCCTTCCGCTTCCTCATCCGCGAACGGGATACCAAATTCACCGCTGTCTTTGCCGGCGAGGGCGTGACGGTGCTGAAGACCCCGCCGCGCACACCGCGGGCCAACTGCTATGCCGAGCGGTGGGTGCGCACCGTACGGGCCGAGTGCACTGACCGCATGCTGATCTACGGCGAACGGCACCTGCGCTCGGTGCTGGCCGAGTACGCCGATCACTACAACGGCCACCGGCCGCACCAGTCCCGCGCGCAGTGGCCACCCGATCAGGACGAGCGGACCGTCGTACCGTTGGAGGCCGGATCGAACGCAGGAAGGTGCTCGACGGGTTGATAAATGAGTACCATCGAGCCGCGTAGCCGCTCCGGAGAACGCCTAGCTCAAGCCCCATGCGATGAATTTTGAAGCGGTACAGCGACGGCATCAGCTGGGTGCGGCGGCGTACCGACCGACTGCTTCGGCCGACCACCGCGCTGTTCCTGGTGCTGGGATCGACACCCACGCCCGCGTCAGCGCGTCGGCGAACCGATGGTGCATGCCGGGCAGGTCGTCACCCTCGACCTCGATCACGTCATACCCATGTCCGCTCAGCAGGGACCGGACCTCGTCCCGGTCCTTGCGGGCCAGCAGGGTCGGCCCGGCGATCTTCGCGCCGTTCACGTGGATGACCGGCAGCACCGCGCCGTCGCGAACCGGGTTCATGAAGGAGATCCCGCTCCACGACCCCTCCAGCGGACCGGTCTCCGCCTCCCCGTCGCCGACCACCGCCAGCGCGATGAGATCCGGGTTGTCCATCACCGCGCCGAACGCGTGCAGCAGCACGTAGCCGAGCTCGCCGCCCTCGTGGATCGAGCCCGGGGTCGGCACCGACGCGTGGCTGGGAACCCCGCCGGGTGCGGAGAACTGGCGGAACAGCCGCAGCAGCCCCTCATCGTCCATGGTGACGTGCGGGTAGATCTCGGTGTAGGTACCCTCCAGGTAGCCGGCCCCGACCAGCGTCGGGCCGCCGTGCCCGGGACCGGCCAGGTAGATCATCTGCTGCCCGGTGTGCTGGATCAGCCGGGACGCGTGCGCGTACACCAGCGCCAGGCCGGGGCTGGTGCCCCAGTGTCCCAGGAGCCGCGGCTTGATGTGCTCGCCGGCCAGCGGCTCGCGCAGCAGCGGGTTGGCCATCAGGTAGATCTGGCCGACGGTCAGGTAGTTGTTGGCGCGCCACCACGCGTCGACCGCGGCGACGTCAGCGTCGGTGGGATGGGCGAGCCGGTTCACCACGTCCACGGTGGCGGTGCGGCGCTCGGTTTCGGTGGTTGGCACGAGAGACTCCATCCACCTGGATATCGGCGCTTACGTTGTTCCCCAGGGGCTCTGATCAGGTAATTCCCCAGGTCCTGGACGTTTTGTCAGTCTCCTTGTCGCTTGTTTCCCGGTTGGCGAGGGACTCTTGTCCGGGCGGTAGCTCCGCCTGTGTCATGGTGATGAGCCCGTAGAGGTCGTCGGCCTGGGGCGCGGTGAGCTCGCGCATGTCGAAGTCGTCCAGGAGAACCAGGACCAGGACGGCGGGGCGGGTGAGCGTGGCGAGCCGCCTACCCCAGGCGCGGTCGGGCCGGCCACCGGCGAGGATCCTGCTGGCCGTCATGAACCGGGCCGCGCCCTCGTATCGCCTTCCCCGTTTGTGCCTTTTGACCTGGGGAAACAACACCATTGGCTGCTAATCGCCGCCATACCCGCGACGCCCGGTGCCGCCGTCTGCCTGGTTGGCCTTTCCTCATGGGAGATCGACGATGCGTGTCAATACGGCCCCGGCCCCGATGACCGTCGCGCCCGATGCCCAGCTCGCCGACGCGGTCTTCGCCGACGAACGGGCCAACAGCGACCTCGTCCTGTTCCAGCGCCGGTCGGCCGGAGGCTGGCGTCCGGTGACGGCCCGGCAGTTCGCGGCCGACGTTCGCAGTCTGGCGGCCGGCTTCCTCGCCGGCGGGATCCAGCCCGGTGATCGGGTCGCGCTGCTGGCCGCCACCAGCTACGAGTGGACGGTGGTGGACTATGCCCTGTGGACGGTGGCGGCGCTGCCGGTCCCGATCTACGAGACCTCCTCGGCCGAGCAGATCCGCTGGGTGCTTCAGGACGCCGGCCCGGTCGCCGTGGTGGCCGAGCACGAGGAGCATCGCCGCCTGGTCGATGACGCGTCCGAGGGCCTGCCCGGGCCGCCGCGGGTGTGGCAGATCGACGGCGGCGGGCTGGACCGTCTGCGCGAGGGCGGGCGGGACGTGGACGACGCCCAGTTGCGTGAGCGCTGCCGGATGGTATCGGCCGATGACCTGGCGACGATCGTCTACACCTCGGGCACCACCGGCCGCCCGAAGGGCTGCATGCTGAGCCACGGCAACCTGCTGTACGAGGCCCGCGCCGCGATCGACAGCTTGGAGCAGATCTTCGGCCGGCACGCCTCGACCCTGCTGTTCCTCCCGCTGTCGCACGTCTTCGCGCGGGTGATCCAGCTGGCCTGCGTGGAGCGGGGCGTGTGCCTGGCGCACAACGCCGACCGGGCCAGGTTGACCGAGGACCTGGCCGCCCTGAAACCGTCGTTCCTGCTGGCGGTGCCCAGGGTCTTCGAGCGGGTCCACAACGCTGCTCAGCAGCGGGCCCATGCTCAGGGCAAGGGAAGGATCTTCGACTGGGCCGAGCGAACCGCCGTGGCCTACAGCCAGGCGCTGGACGACGGGCGGCCAGGCCGACGCCTGCGCCTGGCACACCGCCTGTGCGACCGGCTGGTGTACCGGCGGCTGCGGGCCGCGCTCGGCGGCCGGGTCGGCTACGCCATCTCCGGCGGAGCGCCGCTGGGCGTCCGGCTGGGTCACTTCTTCCGCGGAATCGGCATCACCGTGCTGGAAGGCTACGGGCTGACCGAGACCAGCGCCGCCGCGACCGTGAACCTGCCCCACGCGCAGAAGATCGGCACGGTGGGGCCGCCCCTGCCCGGGGTCGACATCCGGATCGCCGACGACGGCGAGATCCTGATCAAGGGCCCGATCGTGTTCCGGGGTTACTGGCGCAACGAGCAGAAGACCAGGGAGAGTCTGACCGATGACGGCTGGTTGCGTACCGGCGACGTCGGCGCCCTGGACGAGGACGGCTTCCTCACGATCTCCGGCCGCAAGAAGGAGATCATCGTCACCGCCGGCGGCAAGAACCTCGCCCCGGAGCCGCTGGAGGACCGCCTGCGCACCCACCCGCTCATCAGCCAGGCGGTCGTAGTCGGCGACCGGCGGCCGTACACCGCCGCGCTGATCACCCTGGACGCCAAGGCGCTGGCGTCATGGAAGCGGGCCGCCGGCAGGCCCGAGCAGGCCGGCCCGGCCGACCTGCGCGACGACCCGGATCTGCTGGCCAGGCTGCAGACGGCCGTGGACGAGGCCAACACGTCGGTGAGCCGGGCCGAGTCGATCCGCAGGTTTCGCATCCTTGCGATCGACCTGACCGAGCAGAACGGATATCTGACCCCGACCCTGAAGGTCAAGCGCGCCCTGGTTCACAAGGACTTCGCGGCCGACATCGAGGAGCTGTACCGCTGAGCGATGGACGATCGGCACTCGACAGGCTGGTTGCGGCCACGCCGGCGTCCCGCGACCGCGTGGTTGACGCCGCCCGGGCGCTGTGCATCGTGGTCGTGACCCCTCTGGCACTGGACGTTGTCGGTCACCCACCGCACCGCCGACGGCAGCCTGTCCATGCCCAACCCGATCCACGCCGTGCCCGGTGGCTGGCTGGCCACCTGGGTGCTGCAGATTATGCCGGTGTTCTTCCTGGTCGGCGGGTACGCCGACCTCGTCGGCTGGCAGCGGGCTCAAGAACGCGGGACGACCGCGGGCCGGTTCGTCCGAAGCCGGCTGCGCCGCCTGCTCTGGCCGACCGCCGTCTGGGCCCTGATCTGGCTCGCCGGCGAGCTGATCGCCTCCGCCCTGCCCGGCCCGCACCGATGGATGTGGCAGTGGTTCCCCGGCTACCTGACGCCGCAGTAGGGCGGGTTGTGCTTGTGGTGGTCGCCGATGCCGTCCGGGTAGGCCAGGCCGCACTCCGGACACGCGGTGTAGTCGGCGGTCTCCTGGCGCTCGTGCTCGCAGCGCTCGCAGTCCGGCCGGTGCTCGTCGTGCTCCAGGTGCTCGCGCATCTCCCGATGAATCTCGGCGTCGATGGCGGCCTCGTGCGCCAGCTCGGCGCAGTAGCAGCCGTCACAGATGGGGCAGACCCCGCACCCGCCGCACGGTGCGCGCAGGTAGTGGCCGCACGCCGGGTTGACGTCGTGCTCGGGGGTTGCCGTCCCAGGAGGAGACCCACAGGCGGCCGTCCCGGGCCGGGCCCGCAAGGGACGTGGGGACGGCGGGCTCGGCGTTGGCCTGGCGCTCGTGGTCGAGGGCGCGGGCGGCCGCGTTGTACGCCTCGCCGGTCCGGGCCGTTCGCGCCCTGATCGCCCTCTTCCTCGCCTTGTCTGCGGTCATGATCGGCTCATTTCTCTGCGGGTGCCCACGTCACTCCACCGGGCTGCGATCAGTCGCGATCGGGCGGGGGAGTGAGCCGGCGTCACGCGAGGCGGTGCCCCTTGTCCCCGTTGCCACCGGCGACGTGGGCGCCGAGCGGCTCGGAAGCGGGCAGGCGCGAGGTCTGCCCCTGGCGCCCACAGGACGCCGCGAGGCCGACACGTGCAGCGTGGTCGCCCTAGAGAGGGGGTGCCGTTAACCAACGTGTCAAAAGCCGCCAAAACTACGAAGATCCCTGCCTGACCTGCTGTAGGTCACAGTGTGTGAGGGCCGCCTTGAGGGGTAGGCGCTGATGACTATCACCAGTACAACAAGGGAGGCGCCATGAGCGGCGTTCTTTCCTCCGCCACCAAGACCCCCGTTCAGCTGGCGGCGCTCATCGTCGGCGCCGTGTTCCTGCTGATCGGCATTCTTGGGTTCATCCCCGGCATCACCACCAATTACGGTCAGATGCAGTTCGCTGGCCACGAGTCGGGCGCGATGCTGCTGGGCCTGTTCCAGGTGTCGGTCCTGCACAACATCGTCCACCTGGTGTTCGGGGTCGCTGGCGTCCTGCTGGCCAGGACGTGGGCAGGGGCACGCGGGTTCCTGTTCATCGGCGGCATCATCTACCTGGTGCTCTGGCTCTACGGGCTGTTCGTCCCGCACGGCGGCGGGGCCAACTTCGTCCCGTTCAACACGGCCGACAACTGGCTGCACCTGGTGCTGGGGGTCGTGATGATCGCGCTCGGGGCGATGGCGACGCGTGCGCGGCTCCAGCACCGCCTGGACATTCACTAGCCGAGCGAGGCGCGTGTGCCGGCGCGCTCCAGGTAACCCTTTGGTTCGTGCCGGTCGAGCGGGGAGCCGGAGATGCGCGCCTGCGCGATGCCAGCGTCTAGATCATCATTTCGCCGAGTGGCGGGCACGTCTCCACCAGCGCGTCGACGCCGTCCAGCGCCGCACCATCGGCGCCGTCCAGCGCCGCACCATCGGCTTCCGCTCGCTGCACGAGGCGCTAGTACTACAGTCATGTTCTGTGATCTAGAGTCTCATCCGTGCCGGATGTGGTGACGTCTGAGGATCTCCAGTCGTGGGCGGCGGGGTTGGATGAGTTGTTCGCGCGGGTTGCTAGTCGGTTCGGGCGGGTGGAGCCGCGTCGGCACGCGGGCGCATCTGGTCGGTTTGTTGGCGCCGGTGGAACGGAAGAACTGCTGGCAGTTGGCCGAGGCCGCGGGTGATGCGCAGCCTCATCGGATGCAGCGGTTACTGAACAACGTGCGCTGGGATCCACGGGAAGTCCGTGTGGACCTGCGTGATTACGTGATGGAGCAGCTGGGGATCCGGGCGGCGTGCTATGGAGGCGTGACCGAGGCGGCGGCGAACTGCCTCGATGGAGACACCGGCGTTGATGAGCTCGGTGGCGTGGGCGTGGCGCAGCTGGTGGATGTCGATCTTGACTTTCGCGGCGGCGCAGTAGGTCTGCCAGCGGTGGTGGGCGGCGTCGTAGGACCGCGGCCCGCTGCGGCCGTTGATGGAGGCGCGGAACAGCGGCCCGGCGGTGTAGCCGGCGTGGGTCAGGTAGAGCTTGAGCAGGGTGACGTAGCCGCGGTCGTCCAACAGGACAGTGCGGACGCTGCCGCCCTTGCCCGTGGATGCGGACGTGTTCGTCGTTCAGGCGCAAGTCGAGGTCCTCCACGTACAGGCCGCAGACTTCGGAGGCGCGGGCGCCGCAGACGTAGGCGGTCTAGAACAGCACCCGATCCCGCAGCCGGTCCAGCGGCAGGTCCTTACGCGGCCGCCGCGAGCAGATCACCGCCAGCACTTCAGCCACGTCGGCGGCCACGGCGGGGCGGGGCAGGCTCTTGGGCACCTTGACCGTGTCGATGCGGTCCATCGGGTTGGCGGCCAGGAGGTCGTGGCGGACCGCCCACTTGCCGAAGGAGGCGACGGCGGCGCGCTTGCGCTCGCGGTTGGCCGGCGAGCTCGGCCAGGAAGGCCCGGATCGGCGCGGCGGTCAGTGCGCCGACTCCTCGCCGTGGTGGGGCGGCGAAAGCGATCAGGTCGCCGCGGTAGGCGCGCCGGGTGTGGACGGAGGCGCCGGCGTTGGCCAGGTCGGTGAGGCAATCGTCCAGGTGCCGGGCGAGCGGGTGGGAGTGCCCGAGCTGCTCGACGATGATCAGATCCATCGTGTCGCCCTCCCTGATCCGCCGGGTTGCCAGATAACAGGGAAACGAAGCCTCCGCAGTGAGGAACGCTCGCCCAACTCGCGCTACGTCGGTGATCGCTACCTTGCCAGATAACGCAGATTATCTAAGAACTGGTCGAGCCCCGGCCCCGATCACAACCCTGAGGGCGTTCCCGTCCTCGGGCACCTGCGTCGGCAGTGGCGGTGTTCGGTCGATGCGCTCCCAGCTACACCAGCCCCGGCGACGGTATGGCGTCCGGACTACAGGGTGAGTAGCGCAAACTGCTCATAGCCAGCTGCCACATTCCGGGAGGTGCCGGACATTTACCAGGTGTCCGGCACCTTTCGGCAAGGAGACTCTGTGACACACCGAGATCGCTTCGAAGCGGTCTATGACGCGTACTACCCGGCGATACACCAGTACGCCGCACGCCGTACCGGTTCGCCCGACGACACGGCCGACGTCATCTCCGAGACGTTCCTCACCGCCTGGCGGCGCATCGGGGATGTGCCCGAGGGGGAGGAGGCGCTGCTGTGGCTGTACGGGGTGGCCCGCCGCGTGCTGGCTAACCAGCAGCGCGGCGATTTGCGCAGAGCTGTTCTCACCGAACGGCTGCGTGCGGAGTTGGCAGCCGACCGGCCGGTCAGACCGGTCGATCTGGACCATGTTCGCGCCGCCTTCGACGGGTTACCCGAACGTGACCGCGAGGTCTTGGCGCTGGCCTGCTGGGAGGGCCTGACCAGCCAGCAGATCGCCAAAGTTATGGGATGTACGGCTATTGCCGCCCGGACCCGGCTGCATCGGGCTCGCAAACGGATGGCGGCGGCGCTGGAGCGGCAGTCGTCCTTGACAATCGCGATGGGGGAAGCATGAGCGACATCGACAACCTGGTAAGGGCCATCGACCCGGCACCACACGCGCCGGATCAGGGGCCCGGCGCGCGCGAACTGCGTGCGGCGATCATGGCGACCCAGGCGCGCCCGCACCGGACGGCCCGGCGTCTGCCGCGGCGGGCCGGTGCCATCGGGCTCGCAGCGGCCGCGGCCGCGGCGGCGGTCTTCCTCGGCCAGGTCACCCTCACCGCAGCGCCCTCTCCCACGGTCACATCCGGCGGCACCGCCCTGTCGGGCACGTCGATCCTGCTGGCCGCCGCTACCAAGGCCCAAGCCGCCCCGGAAGGCGCCTACTGGCACCTCAAGGAGCTGTACGTGGGCTCGGCGGGGCCGTACGGCCAGAACGGTAACACCTACCATCTGGAAACCTCATACCTCTCCGAGACGTGGGTGGCCAAGGATGGCCGAGGCTGGATCGGCCGCAGGCAGCTGGCCGCACGCCCCCTGGATGTGGAGGCATGGCGCCGGGACGGCTCGCCGGCCGAATGGGAGATGGGGAAGGACGGCGGCGTCTACTCCACCTCGCCCGGCGAGGGCACGCTCACCCGGCTCAAGGGGGAGCAGAAGCTCTACTGGAGTGCCCTGCCCCTGACCCTGAAGGAGATCGAGGCGCTGCCCGCCGACCCCGAAGCGCTGAAGAAGCGGGCCGCTGAGGCGATCCGTAGCGATCAGGATTTCGCCGGTTCGGCGGAGGACTGGCTGCCACGTACCCTAGCTTCGCTCCTGTACGAGCTGCCCGCCTCCCCACAGGTGCGCAGCGCCGCCTACCAGGCGCTGGCGACGCTGCCCGCAGTGCGGGTCGAAGGCCGGACCACCGATCCGCAGGGGCGGCCGGGCGTCTCCGTGACCTTCCCGATCCAGCAGGGCCAACCCACCCAGGGCAGACTGATCATCGACCCCGACACCTCCAAAGTGCTGACCTTCGAAGTCACCGGCGGCATGCCACAGGTGAAAGACCGGGTCACCAGGGTGCTGGAGTCCGGCTGGACCGATACGCGGCCGTCCCCGCCCTCCGCCGAGTAAGGCCGCCGGGCCGGCCGGCCGCGGCGCGAGCCCGCCGGCCAGCCCGGCTACATCCGCCCTCGGTGAGGGGAAGTGAGCGGGTAAGCGGTGATGAGGTGGAGCCGGGTGCCCATTCCAACCGGAACGGGCCGTAGAGCTTGACGCGGGGGCCAGAACAGAGGCTGAGCCTGCGGCGGGTTTTCAGGAGTGAGCCGCTCATACGGCCCCGCACGCCGACAGGCGGCCACGATCATGGTTCTTCCAGGGTTCGGGTATCAGAGGTTGACCAGGAAGGTGGTGCCTGACTCGTGCACCAGCGTGGGGCGCAGCGGTCGCCAGCCATCGTCCAGTTCGGCGAGTTCGGCTTCGATGCCGACGGTGATGAGGCCGAAGATAACCATCGCGGTCACGTTCGGCGGTGGTGCCCTGGCGCTGCACAAGGCGGCGCAGCGCCTCACGGCGC
Organism: Nonomuraea sp. GTA35; assembly: GCF_041950525.1. NCBI lineage: Bacteria > Bacillati > Actinomycetota > Actinomycetes > Streptosporangiales > Streptosporangiaceae > Nonomuraea > Nonomuraea sp. GTA35. Next base: position 183,705 of record NZ_JBGNUV010000008.1, read on the forward strand.
TTGCCAAGGTCCAAGCCGTCGTTCATGGTGCCGCTGGGGTGTCACGGTGCTCGGCGCTCGCGCGCAGGATGATGTCGTCGGGGTGCCGCCTCTTCAGTTCCGCATACCGACGCCGTGCCTGATCGGGCGTGACGGCGCCCCAGGGAAGGGTGAGACTCGCCCCCCATCAGTTCGGCGATCTGTTCCCAGGTGCGACCGCGCTTGCGGGCGCCGTGAAGCACGCACAGTTCCTGCACTTCAGCCGTTTGACGAGCTTCGACGACCGCGGCGAGGGCGGCGTCGATATCCGCGTCGACGACCGGGTTCCCGTCGTTTCGGCGTGTGCCGTACCGCGCTTCCTCGGTCAACTCGCGGTACAGGCGGACCAAACGGGGCGTGCTGATCTACTGGACGGTCGAGACCGCGGGAGGCTGGGCCAGGACCGGGGTGTTCAACCAGATTCGTGATCAGCTCCGCCGCGCCGTCCGCTTGCGCGCCGGCCGGTGCCCGAACCCGGTCACAGGCGTCATCGACTCCCAGACCGTGCGTGCGGCGGCCACCGTCACCGGCCGCTCACACTCGTACGACGCCGGCAAGCGGGTAGGGGGCAGGAAACGTCATCTGGTCGTGGACACGCTCGGCCTGCTCATGGGCATCATGGTCACCCCGTCCGGGCAGCCCGACCGCGACGCCGCCCGGGAACTTCTGGCCCGGCTGCGGATGCTGCATCCGCAGCTCACCCTGGTCCGGTCCGTCAGTGCCTACGCCGGGACGCTGGTGGTGTGGGCCCGCCGCTTCTTGCGCCTGACGTTGAAGATCGTGACCAAACGGCCAGGTCAGACCGGGTTCAAGGTACTTGCGCGAAGGTGGATCGTCGAAAGATCCATTTTTTGGTTGATGAACGCGCGTCGCAATGCGATGGACTACGAGCGCAAGCCTTCACACAGTGAGGCACACCTGACCGTAGCCGCGATCGCGCTCCTGACCCGGCGGCTGACCAGGAAAAGGCCACCGGCATGGACTCGAAAACCGACGTCCGGGGCGCGTGCCGCTTGAAGGAGGAACATTACGTATGAGCGGCAGACCAGGGCCGCAGCGCTCATAGAGGTCCGTCCGCCATCTGGACGCCATATGGACGCCATTGACTCCGTACTGGAGAATCTCGCCGTCATGGCGCACCGGGTGCCCGACGGGAAGGAGCGCGGCCGGTGACGCCGGGCTCCTCTTGTGGAGCCAGGCCACTGGCTCGCTGATGTCCCAGGCGCAGGTGTCAAAGCCCCAGAGCTGCTCGAGATCGCAGAGTCCAACCCATCGGGTGACCGTGTCTCCATTGTTGGTGCAGGCCAGGAAGAACGTGCCGTCGTGGTGGCGCAAGGTCGGGGCGAAGAGCGTGAACGGGCCGCCGGCGCCGTCGCGGCGGAACTGCTCGGGCCGGGTGGCCGCGTAGCCGATCAGGTCCCAGTGCACCAGGTCGGTGGAGTGGCGGATCGCGATGCCCGGCCAGAAGTCCACGGTCGAATTGGCGAGGTAGTAGTCGTCGCCGACCCGGCACACGGACGGGTCGGGCGCGATGCCCCGCACGACGGGGTTGCGGAACGTCGGGCGAGCTGCGGACATAGGGGATTCCTCAAGATCAGCGATGACGCCTCGCGCCGCGACGGCGCGGAGAATGCGTCTGGACGCCGGCGTCAGGCGTCGACATTCCGGTGCGGGGCAACGTCGTGGGCGCGTTCGTGGGTGGTTGCGGTGGTGGCACGGCCGCGCAGCGCCCCGCGAGCAGCACCGCACCGATTCGCACCATAGAGTTACTTCGGGCTCATCGCGCCGCCCGAGTGGAGGGCCTTACTGGTGGGCGCCGCCGTCAATGCGGATCTCGGAACCCGTGATGAACGCGCCGTCATCGGAGATCAGCATGGCGACGACGCCCGCGACCTTCTCCGGCCCCGGGATGCCACCGGGCAGGGCGGGCGTGAGCTTGAGGAACAGGTCCCAGTCGGTGTCCTCGGGCACGAGGTGGCCGATATTGTTGGTGATCCCGCTGCTGATCCCGCCCGGGACCACGTTGACCGCCCGCAGGCCCTGCTTGCCGTACTCCTGGGCGATGGAGTGCGTGAAGGAGAAGATGCCGCCCTTGCTGGCCGAGTACGCGGCCATGAACGGGTGGGCGAAGAACGCGGCGGTCGAGCTGAAGTTCACCACCACGCCGTGACCGCTTTCGAGCAGGTACGGCAGGGCGGCGCGGGTCATCAGGAAGGTCCCCGTCAGGTTGGTGCCGATGACGTGGTTCCACAGCTCCAGGGAGCACTCGTGGGTGTGCGCGCCGCGCAGGATCGCCGCCGCGTTGACTACCGCGTCCAGCCCGCCCAGCTCGGCGACAGCCGTACTGACCAGGGCGTTCACCGAGTTCTCCGCGGAGATGTCGACCGTGGCGAGCGTGAGCCGCTCGGCTCCCGCCAGCTCCTGCAGGCCGTCTTCGGCGATGTCGGCGGCCACGACGTGCGCGCCCTCTTCGAGCAGTCGCAGCGTGGTCGCGCGGGCGATGCCCGATGCCGCTCCAGTGATCAGGATCCGTCGGCCGGCGAGCCGTTCCATGTGCATGTCCTCCAAAACCAGTGCTGGGCTCGCGGCGCCACCGTCCGCGCGTGACAGCCCGCCCACCAGGTCACAGAGGACTCATCGCACGGCGACCCGGCATTCACGACATCGTCACTTACACGTGTAACTCCACGACGGCCAGACGCTAACATCGTTGAAGCAGTTGGGCAAACGCGACGAGGGAGCACGTGGCGGAGGAGAAGGCCAAGCGGCGGGCCGTGGCGGAGAGCGCGGCACGCGGAGCGGCCAAGCGCAGGGTGACCAGCGTGGACGTGGCCAGGGAGGCAGGCATGTCCCGGGCGACGGTCAGCTACGTGCTGAACAACACGCCCGGTCAGTCCATCCCCGAGTCGACCCGCCAGCGCGTGCTGCAGGCGGCCGAACGCCTCGGTTACACGCCCTACGCCCCGGCTCGCACGCTGCGCAGCGGCCGCAGCGACGTGGTGCTTTTCGTGCTGCCCGACTGGCCCCAGGGGCCGACCATGGCCGACCTGGTCGACCGGGCCGCGCACGTCCTGGCCGAGGCCGGGCTGACCCTCGTCACCCACGTGCACGCCGCCGGCGATGACGGGCTGGCCAGACTCTGGACGTCCCTCACTCCTGCCGCCGTGTTCGGCATGCGTCCCTTCAGCGCCGTGGAGTTGGAGAGCATGCGGCGCGCCGGCATCTCCGCCGTCCTGCCGTACACCGACCAGCCTGGCGAGGACGTCGGCGGCTCGCTGTGGGTGTTGGGTGTGGGCGGGTTGCAGGCCCAATATCTGATCGGGAAGGGCCATACGAGGCTCGCCTGCGCCTTGCCGGACGAGCCGCGCCTGACGGCGCTGGGGCGGGCGCGGGCCGAAGGTGTGGCGCTGGTGTGCGCGGAGGCGGGGCTGCCGCGGCCCGTGCTCTCGACGGTTCCGCTGGACGCCGAGGCGGCGGCGGAAGTGATCGGCACGTGGCGAGGCGCCGGCGTGACCGGAATCTGCGCTTACAACGACGAGGTCGCGCTGGCGCTGCAGGCCGGTCTGCGGGCGCGGGGAGAGAGCTTGGCCGTGATCGGCGCCGACGACATTCCGGCGGCGCGCTTCGCCGTACCGCCGCTCACCACGGTGGCCCAGGACAGCGGCGAGCTCGGCGCGCACATCGCCCGCGCTCTCCTGGACGCTCTCCAGGGCGAGCAGCCTGACCTGGAAACCTTCCCCGGCGCCGCCCTGCATGTCGTGGAGCGCGAGTCCGCGTAGACCGTTTGCTTCACCTGCATGAAATGTGACCTTCCGATCACTTGCACGTGTAAGTAGTCGATGGCTAGCATCCGGGACACGCCTTCCACCCCTCTTCGACCTGTGGGGTCTTCATGAGCACACCGACCACCCCCGTACTGCCCAGGGTCGGGTCCCGCTACATCGCCTTGATGGTCCTGGCCCAGTTCGGGGTCTTCATGGCGTTCATCACGCCGGTGGCCATCTCCCTGTCCGTCCGGCTCAGCGAGCTCGCGCCCGGCCACGAGGAGTACCTCGGCTACATCACCGGGATCGGTGGCCTGGTGCCGTTGGTGGCCGGGCCTGTCCTCGGCACCTTGAGCGACCGGACCCGAACCCGCTTCGGCCGCCGGCGCCCGTTCATCCTCGGCGGCATGCTGCTCGGCGTCGTCTCCCTCGTCGTGATGGCGCTGGCCCCGAACGTGCTCGTCTTGGGTTCCGGCTGGGTGCTGGCCCAGTTCGGGTGGGGCCAGGCCTTCGGCAACCTGATCATCTCGCAGGCCGACCGGCTCCCGGAAGAGCAACGCGGCAAAGTGGCCGGGCTCGGCGGATTCGCGACACTGATCGCTCCGGTCATCGGCGTCATCCTGTCAGGCGGCCTGGCCGACGACGCCGTGCTGCTCTTCCTCGTGCCCGGTGCCATCGGCGTAGTGGCCATCGTGGCGTTCGCCTGGCTGGTCGACGAGGCCGACAGCCGTGACATGCCGCCCGCCGAGCCGCTGACGGCGAGGTCGCTGCTGGTGCTGTACACGTGGCCGGTGCGGAGATATCGCGACTTCTCGCTCAACTGGGCGGGGCGCTTCGCCTTCTACTTCGGCCTGACGCTCAACACGACCTTCACCGCCTTCTTCTTCGCCTCCCGTCTGGGAGTGGAGGTCAAGGATGTGGCCGCCACGCTCGCGGTGGTCTCCGGCATCGGCGTCCTGGCGACCGCTGCGGGGGCCATGGGCGGTGGCTTCCTGTCGGACAATCTGCGCCGCCGCCGGGTCTTCGTGCTTGCCGCCGGAACGATCTACGCGCTCGGCTCGGTGACCATGGCGCTCTCCTCCAGCGTGCCGTTGCTGTTCGCCGGGTCGCTGATCTGCTCGGCAGGGCTGGGGATGTTCTCCGCCGTGGACCAGGCACTCGCCCTGGACGTCCTGCCTGAGCGGGAGACGAACGCGGGCCGCTACCTGGGCGTGTTCGGCTTCGCCACCTCGGTGCCGCAGTCGGCCGCGCCGTTCATCGCGCCGCTGTTCCTGGCCGTTGGCGCCGGCGGCGGGGAGAAGAACTACACGCTGCTCTACCTGATCGCCGCCGCCAGCACCCTGCTCGGCGGCCTGATCGTCCTTCGTATCCAGTCCGTCCGCTGAGGAGCCTCGCGTCCATGTCGTTCGTCACCGCGCCGTTCCAGGCCGAAGCCCCCTACTTCCGGCACGAGTTCACCGCCGACCGGCCGCCTGAGCGGGCCCGGTTGCAGGTGACCGCGCTGGGCATCGTGGAGCCGTACCTGAACGGCGCCCGCGTCGGGGACGAGGTGCTCACCCCCGGCTGGACCTCCTATCGGCACCGGCTCCAGGTCAGCACCTACGACGTCACCAACCTGATCCGCTCGGGAAGCAATGCGCTGGGCGCGATCGTCGGTGAAGGCTGGGCATCCGGCCGCCTCGGCTACGAGGGCAAGAGCCGCCACTACACCGATCGGCCCGCGCTGTACATGCGGCTGGAGCTGACATATGGCTCCAGGACCGAAGTGATCGTCACCGACGAGCAATGGACTGCGGGTACCGGCGCGGTGCTGGCCGCGAGTCTGTACGACGGGGAGACCTATGACGCCCGGCTGGAGCCGCAGGGCTGGCACCTGCCCGGTTTCACCGGCGGCTGGGCACCCGTCGAGCCGTTCGCCTGGCCGTTGGACGCCCTGGTGCCCAGGTCCGCCGAGCCGATCCGCCGGATCGAGGAGATCGCCCCGGTGAAGATCACCGGAAAGATCGTCGACTTCGGGCAGATCCTCTCCGGCTGGGTGAAGCTCACCGTTACTGGCGAGGCCGGGCAGAGAGTGACGATCCGCCATGCCGAGCTGCTCAAGGACGGCGAGCTCGACACCGAGACCCTGCGCTCGGCCAAGTCCACCGACACCTACATCCACGCCGGCGGCACGGCCACGTGGGAGCCGCGTTTCACCTTCCACGGCTTCCGCTACGCCGAGATCGACGGCCCCTTCGACGAGGTCAAGGCCGTCGTCGTGCACAGCGACATGCGCCGCACCGGCTGGCTGGACACCTCCGACGACCTGCTCAACCGGTTGCACGCCAACACGGTCTGGTCGATGCGCGGCAACTTCGTCGGCGTGCCCACCGACTGCCCGCAGCGCGACGAACGGCTGGGCTGGACCGGCGACCTCAACGCCTTCGCCCCCACCGCCGCATTCCTGTACGACGTGCGCGGGGTGCTCGGCTCCTGGCTGCAGGACCTGGCCGCCGAGCAGCGCGCCCTCGGCTACGTGCCGTGGGTGGTCCCGAACGTGCTGTCCAACCCCTCGACCCCGACCGCGCTGTGGAGTGACGTGGCGGTCAGCCTGCCGTGGACGCTCTACCAGGAGTACGGCGACGCCGACATCCTGCGCAGGAGCTACGACTCCATGGCCGCCTTCATCCGCGACGTGGCCACCCGCCTGGACGAGGACGGGCTGTGGAGCACTGGCTTCCAGTTCGGCGACTGGCTCGACCCCGACGCGCCCGCCGACAACCCGGCGGGCGGCAAGACCGACCGGCACCTGGTGGCCGCCGCCTACCTGGCCAAGACCACTCGCGAAATGGCCGAGACCGCCCGCATCCTGCGCACCGAGGACGCCGAGGACTTCCAGTCCCTGGCCGACAGGGTGCGAGAAGCCTTCCGCGCGGAATACCTCACCCCGAAAGGCCGCGTCGCCGGGGAGACCGCCACCGCCTACGCGCTGGCCATCTGCTTCGGCCTGCTCGACCCCGACCAGCAGGCCAAGGCGGGAAATCGGCTGGCCGAGCTGGTCGCGAAGGCCGGATACCGGATCTCCACCGGTTTCGCCGGGACCCCGCTGATCCTGCCCGCGCTGAGCATGACCGGCCACCTGACCGAGGCCTACCTGATGCTGATGGAGACCGGGTGCCCCTCATTCCTCTACCCGGTGACCATGGGCGCGAGCACCATCTGGGAGCGCTGGGACGCGATCCAGCCCGACGGCACGCTCAACTCCACCGGCATGACCTCGCTCAACCACTACGCCCTGGGCGCGGTGTGCGACTGGATTCACAAGACTGTCGGCGGCCTGACCCCGCTGAAGCCTGGCTACCGCACGATGCTGATCGCCCCCAAACCCGGCGGCGGCCTCACCCACGCCACGCTCAGCCACTGGACCGTGCACGGCGACGTCCGCATCACCTGGCGCATCGACGACCGCTTCACCCTGGACGCCACGATTCCCGAGGGGACGCAGGCCGTGGTGGAACTGCCTGACGGCCAGAGCGCCGAGATCTCCGCCGGCCACCACACCTTCACCTGCGAACTCGCTCAGCCCGAGCGGGAGCCGTACAGCATGGACACCTCGCTCAAGACGCTCGCCGCGGATCCGGTGGTGTGGCGGGCGCTGAAGGAGGTGTTCGCCAAGCACTTCCCCGGCGTCCCCATCGACGGGGACGCTCCCGAGGCCGCCGCGTTCTCGCTCAACAGCGTCCTCGAGTTCATTCCCGGCGCCTCCGACGAACTGCGCAACGACCTGAAGGAAGCCATCACGTGAACCTGCAAGACAAGGCGTCCCTGCTGTCCGGCCGGGACTTCTGGAGCACCGAGCCGGTCGGCGACCTCCCGTCCGCCGTGCTGAGCGACGGCCCGCACGGCGTGCGGCGGCAGAGCGGGGAGGCCGACCACGTGGGCATCCACGAGAGCCTGCCCGCCACCTGCTTCCCGCCCGCCGTGGCGGTCGGCTCCAGTTGGGATCCCGCGCTCGCGGGCAGGCTGGCCGCCGCGGTGGCCGCCGAGGCCCGTGCGCTGGACGTGCAGATCAGCCTGGGGCCGGGAGTGAACATCAAGCGTTCCCCGCTGTGCGGGCGCAACTTCGAGTACTACTCCGAAGACCCGCTGCTCACCGGCGTGCTGGCCACAGCCCACGTGGAAACGTTGCAGGCCGAGGGGGTGGGGGCGTCGGTCAAGCACTTCGCGGCCAACAACCAGGAGACGCGGCGCATGCGGGTCAGCGCCGAGGTCGACGAGCGCACCCTGCGCGAGATCTACCTGCCCGCCTTCGAGCGCGTGGTCACGCAGGCCGAGCCCGCCACGGTGATGGCCGCCTACAACAAGCTCAACGGCACCTACGCCAGCCAGCACCCCTGGCTCCTCACGCAGGTGCTGCGCGAGGAGTGGGGCTTCGACGGCGTCGTGGTCTCCGACTGGGGCGCGGTCAACGACCGTGTCGCGGCGCTGAAGGCCGGGCTGGATCTGGAGATGCCCGGTAACCCGGACAACGACGCCAAGCTCGTGCGGGCCGTACTCGAGGGAAGGCTCGACGAGGCGGTCATCGACCGGTCCGTCGCGCGCGTACGCGCCATGGTGGACACATGGCCGGCGCGGCCGGGGAGCTTCGACGCCGACGCCCACCACGCGCTGGCCCGCGAGCTGGCCGCCGACTGCGCCGTGCTGCTGAAGAACGACGGTGGCGTGCTGCCCGTCGGCCCGGAGATCCGCACCATCGCCGTGGTCGGCCCCTTCGCGACCGAGCCCCGCTTCCAGGGCGGCGGCAGCTCCCACATCAACCCCACCCGGGTGGACATCCCGCTGGAGGAGATCAGGAAGCTGGCCGGAAACCGGACCGTCACCACCGACCCCGAGGGGGCCGACCTGGCCGTCGTCTTCGCCGGACTGGCCGAGGCCGACGAGTCGGAAGGCTACGACCGCACCACCATCGAGCTGCCCGGCGAGCAGGTCGAGCTCATCCGCGCCACCGCCGCGGCCGCCCGCCGTACCGTCGTGGTCCTGTCCAACGGCGGGGTGGTGTCCCTGGAGGGCTGGCATGACGAGGTGGACTCGATCCTGGAGGGCTGGCTGCTCGGCCAGGCGGGCGGCGGTGCCCTGGCCGACCTCCTGTTCGGCAGGGTCAACCCGTCCGGGCGGCTGGCGGAAACCATCCCGCTGCGCCTGCAGGACACCCCGTCGTTCGTGAACTTCCCCGGCGAGCAGGACATCGTCCGGTACGGCGAGGGCGTCATGGTCGGTTACCGCTACCACGAGACCGTGCAACGGCCCGTCCGCTTCCCCTTCGGCCACGGCCTGACCTACACCACCTTTGCCGTGAGCGACCTGGTCGTCGAGGCGACCGGCGACGACACCGCGAAGGCGTCGCTGACCGTCACCAACACCGGAACACGCCCCGGCAAGCACGTCGTCCAGCTCTACGTCGCCACCGACGCAGGACCCGTCCGGCGACCTGCCCGCGAGCTGCGCGCCTTCACCAAGGTGTTCCTGGAGCCCGCCCAGTCCACCATGGTGGAGTTCGAGCTGGACGCGCGGGCCTTCGCCTACTGGGACGTCCTGGAGCACCACTGGCTCGTCGCGCCCGGCGACTACACCGTGCAGATCGGCGAGAACGCCGCCACGATCGTGGCCGAGCAGACCATCAAGCTCGCCGGCGAGGTGATCGCCAAGGAGCTCAGCTTGCACTCCAGCGTCGCCGAGTGGTTCGGCCATCCCGCGGTCGGACCGGCGCTCATGGCCCACATGGCCGCGAACATGTCCCAGGAACAGCAGGAGCAGGCCGCCGAGCACGGCGACATGCTGCGCATGGTGGAATCCCTGCCGATGCGCCAGTTCCGTGGCTTCGTGGGCGACCTGCTCACCGACAGGGTGCTTCAAGACCTGATCGAGCTGAGCCGCGAGCGGGCTCACCCCTGAACGGGCTCGCCGCTCGTGGCGCAGGCGGGTGGCGTAGGTGTGGCGCAGCTCATGGGGACGGGTGCCGGCCAGCCCGGTGTCCTGGGGCGCGGCCTGGCCGGCGGCGAGGACGACGTCGGTGATGCCGCCCCCGTCGCCTGCCACGCGCCCGGGCGCATGCCTGTCGCCTTCCGGAAGAACACCGAGAAGTTGGACGCGTCGGAGAAGCCGAGCGTGTTGGCGCAGGCGGCCGCAGTGAGGCGGTCGTGTGCGAGGAGCCGTTTGGCCTCCAGGACGATCCGATCGACGATGTACGCCTTCGCGCTGCGGCCGGTGACCTGCTGCACCGCTCTTGTGAGGGTGCGGGGCGCGTATCCCAGTGTCCGGGCGTAGTAGCCGACGTCGTGATGTTCCCGGAAGTGCGCGTCGACGCTGGACCGGAACAGTCGGAACACCGGATTGATCGACCGTGCTTCGGCGTGAGGGGGCCGTAGCCGGGCGATGAGCGCGGAGAGCAGGATCTCGGGCAGCTCCGTCGAGATATCCCCGGGTGGGGCGGATGCTTCGAGGAGGAGATGGTCGCGCGCGGCGTCGACGAACGGCCAGTCCGCGTCGGAAATGCACCAGTGTGCGACCAGGTCCGGGGACGCGACGAGCTCCCGGGTGGCGTGGGTGACCGGCGCGGTCGGCACGAACAGCACGACGTGCCCAGCCACGCCAGCGATGTCATCCCATCGGTGCACAGCCCCAGGAGCGACCCACACCACGGACCGCTCCTGGAGCGGGTGTCGGAGGAAGTCCACGGTGACGGATCCGTGCCCGGCATCGACGACGGCGAGGACGTGGAAGTCGGCACGCTGTGTCCCGCCGTCATTCAGCTCGCGAAGGCGGCCGAACGTCATGGTTTCGACAGTGGCGGCACGGCGCCCGGCGGGCTGGTACGTCATCTGCCGGATCACGGTCATCTGTCCAGTTTCCACCATCAGGTGACCCGTCGTGCCGATGCCCTGGCGCAGCGGAAGAGATTGGATGAACACACAGAACAACCGCATCAGAACCTTGATCAAGAGAGTCTCGATGAACACGACGCAGCAGCCCCTCCTGCCCGCTTATGACCACCGGCCGGGGACCGGACCGACCCTGGTGTTTCTGCACTACTGGGGTGGATCCGCCCGCACCTGGGACCTCGTCGTCGACCGCCTCGCGGGACGCGACATGCTCACTGTCGACTTCCGCGGGTGGAGCCGCTCGAGCAGCCTGACCGGCCCCTACACCCTCCGCCAACTCGCCGACGACACGCTCGCCGTGATCGCCGACGCGGGCGTCACCGAATACGTCCTCGTCGGACATTCCATGGGTGGCAAGATCGCGCAGCTCATAGCGGCGACCCGGCCTGCAGGCCTTCGCGGGATCATCCTCGTCGGTTCCGCTCCGGCGAAGCCCGCCGTAGAGATCACTCCCGAGTACCGGGAAGGCCTTTCCCACGCCTACGACTCCGACGAGTCCGTCGCTGACGCACGGGATCACATCCTCACCGCGACAGAGCTGCCCGAAGCGATCAAGTCGCAGATCGCGACCGACTCGCGGGCCAGCAGCGACGCCGCCCGCACGGAGTGGCCGCTGCGCGGCATCGCGGAGGACGTCTGCGAGCACACCCGCATGATCAGCGTCCCCGCCCTCGTCGTCGCCGGAGAGAACGACCATGTCGAGCCCGTCGACGTGCTCGCCAACAACCTGGTGCCCTACCTCCCCGGAGCCGACTTCACGGTGATTCCGAACACGGGTCACCTGATCCCGCTGGAAGCTCCGGCCGACCTCGTCGACGCAATCACAGCCTTCGCACCAGCCTGAAAATCGACTTCGTCCACGATCACCCGCGGGACGCCCCGCCGCGTGACAGCGCGAGGCCGAGGCCCGACCCTCCCGCGGTGATACGCACCCCGCCCGACCTGCTTGCCGCGGCCGACCGGGGCGACAAGCAGGTCGGCCTCACCGCCCGGCGCCGTGCCGAGACACCTCAGCAGGTGGGGCCCGTGTTCATGGACTACCTGCGGGCCGGTGACGTTGAGGATCTGCTGTCGCTCCACGAGCCGACAGCGGCGGCTCCACCGCCTCGCGGACCGGGAAGGTCTGCGGACCAAGGGCGAACCCGCGGCATGGCCATATGGCCTCTGACCTGATGGTCGTGGACACCAGCCGACGACCAGCGCCAGTAGTTCTCCTGCCCCTCACATCAGAGCCGTGACCAGCAACTTCACAAGGCACACCACTCATTGGGGAGACCTGTGCCTGTGCTGCCATCATGGCTGACCGAACCGCTTCGGGACCAATCCGCGTCCCTGCTGCTGTATGCGGCCGCAGCACCACCCGGACCATCCGCTGGGCTGCCACCGCCCGCGCATCAGCGACCGGATCATCTTCGACAGAACGCTGCAACTCCTGCGCTTCGGCTGCTCCTACCAGGCGATCGCCGACACGACCTGCTCGGCCATCACGATCCGCAACCGCCGCAACGAGTGGATCCGTCTCGGCGTCCTCGGGGTTGAGGAACCGAGGAGCAGCCGTTATCGATGAGAATGAGCTTGCTTCTCTGACGCGGGCTGGAGGTGATCATTTCTGGTAAGGAGCCAACCGTCTGGCGTCTGTCAGGTGGTCGTCCTGGGCCGCTACGTCATCGCCTCCTCCGCCCCGGCCGAAGGGCTGCGGCAGCTCGGCGAGATACCCGACGTGCCCGACGGCGACAGCGGCGTGGACGAGGAGGGTATGTAGCGGCCACGACCGGCGTCCTTGTCCTGAGGCTTTCCTTGAGCTGGACGGCGAATCGCCCCGTCGTGCCCGGCCTGGCAGCGCGATCCTGTCCTTTGGCCGCTCCGTCGAAGGACGCGTGGATGGCTGAGGAGATGCACCCAGCGTGGGACGAGCCGCTCCAGCGGCGTCCGCCGGCAGACCCCGGCCGGTCCCTCGGGCCGAAGGCCCGGGGGACCGGCGCGATCAGTGGGTGTCTGGTCTGGGGATATGGATGCCCGCGGCGCGGAGCTTGGCCTCGACGAGCGCGACCCCCCGGGCCGCGGCCGATCCCTGCTCTTCGCCGTGGTGGGCGATCAGGTGGTACCGGGCCGCGGCGTCGGTGCGGGCTTGCAGGCCGGTCACGATCTTCAGGTGTGCGGGGTTGGCGAGGAAGTGCTCGGCGATGGCAGCGGCGAGCTCGGCCAGCCGCGGGTCGTCCGGCTCCCATGCCGTGGCTTGGATGGCGTGCTTGCTCAACGCGACGAAGCGGGGATCGTCGAGGGCGTGCTCGACATGGGTGAGGAAGTTGTCGAAGCCCTCGGGGACCAGGGCCCTGGCCAGCACCCAGCCCTCCCTGGTGGCCGCCACCTGCTCCGCGGGGACGCCGAGGCCGGACATCCGCTCCAGCAGCGCCACGGCGCGGTCGGGCAGCAGGGTCCGGTCTCCGTCTGCGAGCCGGTGCAGCATGTCACGGCGCGCGGTCAGCTCCTCGATGCGTTCGGTGAGCTGCCGCTCGACGTCGGCGAGCGCGGCGGCGAACTGGGCGGCGTCGGCGTCGAGCAGGGGCCCGATGTCGGCCAGCGGCACCCCGGCGGCGGCCAGCGTCCTGACCTGCACCAGCCGTAGCAGCTCGGCCGAGCCGTACCTGCGGTAGCCGGAGCTGTCGCGCTCCGGCTCCTGCACCAGGCCGAGCTTGTGGTAGTGCCGCACCGTCTTCACCGTGACGCCGACGAAGGCCGCCGCCTGCCCGATCGTGACTCCGTTCATCGGCTGAATCCTGCCTTGTGCTCGAGCTCGGCGACAAGGCGGACCCCGGCCGAGCAGGTGGCCCCCCATGCACGTTCTCCCTGATGCACGACCGGAAGGGGTCGCCTCTGGAGGCGTACGGGTCACAGGTGTTCAGTCCGCCGGCTGAGCAGGATCGGCCTGCTTGCCGCAGAACACCTCGTTGACGAGCCTTTGCTGGGCGTTCTGGACCGTTGTCGCCATGGACATGTCGGCGTCGTCCACCCAGTTCAGTACGGCGGTCATGGTTTTGCTGCCGTCGGGTGTGCTGTACATCAGCGTCGTGGAGCCGACCGTGCCGCCGTTGTGGGTGATGACGGTGCCGCCGCAATCCGTTTTCTGGACGATCAATCCCAGCCCGTACTCGAAGTTCGGGATGCCCGTGGCGCGTGGGGTGCACATCTCGGCCAGCAGTGGGGTCGGCAGGAGCTTGCCGCCTATCAGCGCAGTGATGAACGTGTGGAGGTCCTGGCTGGTCGAGATCATGTCACCGCCGGTGGAGACCCAGGAGGGGTTGTGGCGGGTGATGTCGATCGTCTTCTGCCGGCCGGCATCCTCGTGGCGGTAGTAGATGTGGGTGTGTGGCTCAGGGATCTCCGGCGAGGCGTCCGGCACCACCGTGCCCGACAGCCCGAGCGGCCCCAGGATTCGTTGCTGCATCTCCTCGGTCAGCGAGCGGCCGGTGACCTTCTCGATCAGCAGCCGGGCCAGCACGTAGTTGGTGTTGGAGTAGCTCCAGCCCGTCCCCGGCTCGAACCGGGCCGGCTTGGACAGCGCCAGTCGTACCAGCTCCTCGGGCCGGTAGGTGTGGAAGCGGTTGTCCACCCACTCCTTGCCCGTGGTGCCGTAGGGCACGGGGATCCCGTGCACGATCGACCCGTCGTCGTAGACCTCGCCGGTGAAGTTGAACAGCCCGCTGGTGTGCTGCAACAGCATCCGCACCGTGATCCGCCGGTCCAGCCCGAACTCGGGCAGGTAGTCGGCCGCCTGGGTGTCCAGCTCGATCTTGCCCTCGGCCACCAGCTGCAGCACCAGGGTCGCGGTGAAGGTTTTGGTGTTGCTGCCGATCCGGGCATGCCCGTTGACCGGCGGCTTGGCGGTCCCGCCCAGCTCGGCCACCCCGGCGCTGCCGGCCCACGCGCCCCGCTCGTCGTTCACCCGCAGCGACACCCCGACGAAACCGGACTTTACGATCTCCTCGATCGCCTTCTCCAGCTCCGGGCGATCCTGCCCGGCCGCAGCTTCCGGCACGGCCCTGCTGTCCGCAACGGCCACCCTGGCGGCGTCGAGGGCTTCGGTGATCTTGCGGGCCATCTCGGCCGTGGCGGGACTCGGCCGGTCCTGGTGCATCCGGGCGGTCTCGACAGCGACGAGGACGGTGCTGCGGAAGCTGCCGGCCTCGGCCGGATCCTGCTGCTTCAGCAGGTTCATGGTCGCGGTCAGGGCCGGCAGCACGCGGTCGGCGATCTCGGCCACGGACTTGCCGGTCAGGTCCTTGCCCTCAGGGTAGTCGGCGAGCACATGCCCGATCAGGCCGGTGGCCGAGGCCAGCGCGATGCCACCGTTGGTGGCGATCTTGTGAGGCTTGCCGGCGGCACCGGCGGCGGCCATCAGCGACACGGCGCCGTACGCGGCAATCCGCAGGGTGCTCTTGTCCTGATCGGAAAGGGTGATCGTCATGATGGTTGCCCTTCGAAGTTGTCATGTCCGGGTCGGCGTCGCGCCGCTGCGCCGAGCTTCCACCCTGACCCAAGGTCAACCTCAACCGTGATCTAGCTCACAGCTGCATTGAGGTTCGAGACAGCTTTGGGAGCAGGACGCCATCCCCCGCCGGGCGGCCCTCGCATCTCGCGCGGGAGGTCCGGTGGTGTTCCGTAAGGCGATCCCCACCGGAACACCAGCCGCCCGGGCAACCGGCACGTGTCGGCTACGCTCGCTGTAGCACCGACGAACAAGACGGCACCATCCAGACCGGGCAGCTGCTCGCGCTCGGCGTCTCAGCCGACCGGATCTACATCGACCGCGGCTTCTCCGGCACCACCTGCCGCAACCGAGGCGGCCTCTACCAGACCCTGGCCACCGTCTGGGACGGCAACATCTTCACCGTGACCAAGTTCGACCGGTTCGCCCGCAACATGGCCGACGCCAACGACATCCTCACCGGACTGTCCGGCCGCGGTGTCCTGTTCGGCCTGGGCGCGTCCGTCTACGACTGGAACGACCCGTTCGGACGGCTGTTCCTGCAGACCCTGGCCATGGTCGCCGAGTACGAGGCCAACCTCGGGCACCTGCGCACCCGCGAAGGCATGGCCCAGGCCAAGAAGAACGGCAAGCTCAAGGGCAAGCAACCCAAACTGCCCGAACCCGCCCGACGCTCCATCCGCCGCCGCCACGCCGGAGGCGAGGTCTCCCTGGCGGACCTGGCCACCGAGTACAGCGTCGGCCGCTCCACCATCCACCGCATCATTCACGGCCCAGCCGACGGACACACCTGAGCGGCCCCACGATCCACCAGAGCTCACGCTCTGCGTCGCCCCTGGCCGTAGCGCTAGGAGTCCCGGTCCTACTTTGCGGCTCGCCGGGGCTACAGGAGTCCCAGGCCAACCCGACGGGAACCGTCGCCATCCCCGCACAAGATCATTCTCATCGACAACGGCTGTTCCCCGGTTCCTCAACCCCGGTCTTCGCCAAGTTCAAGCAGATCGCGCTGGGCCGCGGCGGCGACGTGGTACGCCTGGTTCTGGACCCACTGGAGCACGAGCACGTGGCCGAGTTGCTCGCGCTGCTCGACGGGCGGCCGCCAGAGCGGTCACGGAGCGTCCGGATTCACCGGCGTAGCGGCGGCAACCCGCTGTTCGTCGAGGCGCTGCGCAGCGCCGATGAGGCGGCGGCCGACGACCTGAGAACCCTGTTGCTCGATCGGATCACCAGCCTGCCCGACCCCGTACGCGAGGTGATGGCGATGCTGGCGGTGGCCGGCGCCGAAGTGACCGACGAGATCCTGCACGAGATCGCCACCATGCCGGAGGAGCCGCTGGCGTCGGCCCTGACCGACCTGGCCGGGCGGGAACTCGTGACGGCCGGCGAAGAGGGGTATGCGGTCCGGCACGACCTGATCCGGGAGGCGGTGTACGCGTCGCTGCTGCCGGCCAGGCGGCGTCGCATGCACGCCCGCTACCCCGGCGCACTCGCCTGCCGCGCACCCGACAGCGCCACACTGGCAGAGCACTGGACGGCCGCCAGGGAGTTCGCGCGCGCATTGCCGGCCGCATGGCGAGCTGCCGAGCGCGCCGGCCGCCAGAACGCCTACGACGAGCAGCTCCACCTGCTCGAAGTGGTACTGACGCAATGGACGCGGGTCGCCGACCCGCCACAGCTCATCGGCGCCGACCGTACGGCCGTGCTCGAACAGGCGGCCGTGGCGGCCTTCGCGGCGGGCAAGTCCGCGGTCGGCATCGCCCACTGCACCGCGGCGTTGGACATGCTCGGCCCGGCGGTGGATGCGCACCGCGTGGCCGGGCTGCTCGGCCTGCGCGGCCGCATGCAGAACCGCACCGACGGCACCGGCGCACACGACCTGGAGCGCGCGGTCACGCTGCTGCCACCGGGCCGGTCGGACGCCTCGGACGCGCTGCGTAGCCGACTGCTGTCCGCTCTGGGCTTCGTCGGCGTCGTGGCACATCATCCCGACCAGGTACGGCATCACGCGGCCGAGGCGCTGCGCATCGCCGAGCGGCTCGACGACGACCGGTTGCGAGCGCCGGCCCTGCTGATAGTGGCCCAGCTCGACGGCGCCGCCGGAGAGCTGGAATCGGCCAGACGCACCTTTGGCGAGGCCCGCCGCATCGCCGAGGCGGCCGGGGACGAGCACACCTTCCTGACCACCTTCCCATGGGAGGCGGATGCCATCGAGGCCTGCGGCCAGTATGCGCAGGCAGCGGACATGGCCCACGCCGGGCAGCAGGCCGCGCAACGGCTCGGCCAGGCCCGATCCCGCGGCAGCATGCTCGCCGCGGCGCGCGCCTTCCCCCTGACGTTCCTGGGCCGATGGGACGAGGCCCTCACGGTCGTCCAGGACGCGCTCGCCGAAGGCCCGCCACCGCTCTACGCCGCGTTCCTGCGCCTGGCGGCCGCCGACATCGCGCGCTGCCGAGGCGAGATCGGCCGGTTCGAGACGCTGCTGCGTCAGCTGACGGAGTTCGCCCGGCACACGCTCGCAGCGACCGAGGTCAAAGCCGGCCTGGCCCTGCAGCGGATCGCCTGGGCGATCGACCAAGGCGACCCGGACTCGGCCGATCGCATCCTCGGCGAGCATCTGGCGCCGCCACCCGCCTGGCCGCCGCACCACCTGCTGCGGCTCGCCGTGCTCGGGGCCCGGGTGCAGCGCGTACGACGGAGCTCGGCCCCGCGCAACCGGCAGGTCGCCCACCACAGCGCCGACCGGCTCGCCGACCTCGACCGCATGATCGCCACCGTGCGGCCCGCCGCACCGACGCTCACCGCCTACCGCCTCACCTTCCACGCAACGGCCACCTCCGACAACCTGCCCGCCTGGGACCAGGCCGCCGCGGCCTGGCGCGACCTCGGCAACCGCTACGAGACCGCGGCCGTGCTGACCGACGCGGCAAGCGCCGCCCTGGCGTCCAACAACCGACCCGGCGCCCGCTCCCGACTTCGCGAGGCGCACGCCATCGCCACCGATCTGGGCGCTGAACCGCTGCTCGCACGCATCGACGACCTCACCGACCGTGGCCGCCTCGGCGACGCGGCCACGGCACCGGCGCGCCATGTCTTCGATCTGACCCGCCGCGAACTGGACGTGCTGCGCCTGCTCGCCCACGGACGATCCAATCCCCAGATCGCCCGGGAGTTGTTCATCACCACCAACACCGTCCCACCCACGTGGCCAGAATCCTCACCAAGCTTGGCGTCTCCACCCGCACAGAGGCCGCCTCCCGAGCCCACCAAGCCGGCATCTTCGACACCCGACAGTAAGCCTGCAGGCGTGCAGACCACTCCGCGCATCCGTGCACTCGACCTCGGAAACTGACACCCAGATTCGTGAGGGCTCGTACCCAGCCGCCCCTCACTTGGTTCAGAGAAGGCGAGCTGGTCAAGCTCGCAATGTGTGCGGGTGCAGCAGACGGGTTTCCAACAGCCATGGTGCCTTCATCAGCTCGACCCAGACGAGGTGAGTTCCGGTCGTGGTGATGGCCACAGCCACAGCGTGACGCTGGGCAAAGGCCGGCAGGTCGTAGCCGCGGAGCTTGTGGCAGTCCGCCTGCGATCAGACGCTGGAAGGCGCGTTCTGACGATGAGGGCAGGTCCCGCACGGGCTCGTTCGCCGGCGGCCCCGCCCGGGGCGGCGGCGTACGGCCTCGATGGAGACGCCGGCGGCCGGTCCGGCCAGCCGGGTCCGCGCGCCCGAGCCGGCCAGCAGGGCGCTGCGAGAGTCGCTGCCGTTGGCCGGGAAGCCGCCCAGCAGCCCGGCGGCGGCGTTGGCGGCGGCCAGCCCGAGGAACTCCTGCTGCGCGTCGGCGTCCTTGCCCTCCTTGGCCGCCATGGCGCGGGCGGTCAGCACGCTGCTCGCATACACCAGCAGGGCGATGCCGAGGGCGGGACCGAGCAGGGACATCGTGCTGGACAGCGGGTCGGCCAGAGCGGTCCAGGGCAGGCTCGGCATCGGCAGGCCGCGCACCCGAGCGCCCACACGTTCAGGTTCGCGAGGTGGCTCATGACGGTGCCGGTCTTGGCCAGGGTCGTGCCGCTCGCCCTGATGCCGGTCACCTTGCCCAGCTGGCTGACAATGATCACCACGCCGGAACCAGCCAGGTAACCGTCAGCACGGGAGTGGACAGCAGCCGCATCACCACGCCCGCGCGCGCCACGTACCCGATCAGCAGGAAACCGGCGATCAGCAGCGCGAGCAGCGCCGCCACGGCGGGCTGCTCGCGGCCCGCGACGGTCGCGAGCACGCCGGCCACCACGACCGCGACCGACGATTCGGGGCCGACGTTCAGCAGGCGGGTCCCGCCGAACAGGGCGTACCCGACCATCGCGCCGAGCGCGGTGTACAGGCCCGACGCCGCGGGCAGCCCGGCCAGTTGCGCGTAGGCGAACGCCTGCGGCACCAGTACCGCCCACAGCGACAGCGCCGCCAGCAGATCCGGACGCAGCCACGCCCGCCGGTAGCCGCGCAGAGCCGCCCACCCGGGAACGGCGGACCAGCCCACCCACAGCCTCCCCTCACATGGCCCGACCTCTGGTTCGTAGCCACGCCGGAGCTGGCGCAAGCCTGCCGGATCGTCAAGCATCATCCCAGTTCAAATGGGGTAAGCCAGTCGCAAACCGGGGGGAGCGATGGTGTGGATGGGGGTCTCGGTTGCTGATCTTCGCCTTGCCCGAGAAGCAGGGCCACCCGATCTCGATCATGGCGGTGATGACGTGCCGCCGATCAACGGCGTGATGCGGGACGGCGAGCGGCTGGGGGAGCCGGTGTCGTGACCTGGTTCGCCGCGGGCATCCGTGGCCCGCTGGCCTGGCCCCGGGAGATCACCGCGGGTGTCACGCTGGCCGCGCTGGCCATCCCGCTCAACATCGGCTACGCGCAGATCGCCGGGCTGCCGCCGATCGCCGGCCTGTACGCCGCGATCGTGCCGATGCTGGTGTTCGCCGTGTTCTGCTCCTCCCGCCAGCTGGTGGCCAGTCCGGACGCGCCCATCGCCGCGCTCATCGCCTCCCTGCTGGCTGCGATCGCGGCCCGCCCCGGCAGCCCGCAGTACGTCGAGCTGGCCTATGCGCAGGCGCTGGTCTGCGCGGTGGTGTTCCTGCTGTTCTACGCCTTCAAGCTGGGCTTCCTGGCCAACTTCCTGTCCGAGCCGGTCCTGGTCGGCTTCATCGCCGGGCTGGCTGTGGAGATCCTCACCAGCCAGGCGAAGAAGATCCTCGGCATCCACACCACCGCTGAGCGGTTCTTCCCCGAGCTGTGGGAGATCCTCACCAAGCTCCCGCAAGCCCACCTGTGGAGCGTCGCCGTCGGCGTCGCGACCATGCTGACGATCGTCGCGCTGCGCAGGCTCGCCCCCGCCCTGCCGGGCCCGCTGATCGCGCTGGTGGCCGCCACGGCGGTGGTGGCCTGGGCCGGGCTCGACCAGCGCGGTGTCTCGGTGCTCGGCCACGTCCCCTCCGGGCTGCCGGTCCCGCACTGGCCGTCGATCACCTTCGGCCAGTGGGCCGCGCTCGTCCCCGGCGCCATCGCCATCTGCGCCGTCACCCTGGCCGACGGCCTGCTCACCGCCCGCCGCTACGCCGAACAGCACGGGTATGCGCTCGACGCCAATCAGGAGCTGCGCGCCTTCGGCCTGGCCAACGTCACCGCCGGGCTCACCCAGTCGATGACCGTCGGCTCCAGCGCCTCGCGCACCGCCGCCATGGACGCCGCCGGCTCCCGCTCCCAGATCCCCAGCGCCGTCTGCGCGATCGTGGTCGCCGTCCTGGTCGCGTTCTTCTCCGGTGTGCTGGCCTACCTGCCCAACACCGCCCTGGCCGGCATCGTCGCCGTCGCCGTCGTCCGGCTCATCGACGTGCGCAAGCTGGCCGAGCTGTGGCGGCTGCGCCGCTCGGAATTCTGGATCGCCGTGGTGTGCCTGCTCGGCGTGCCCGTGCTCGGCTCGCTCACCGCCGTCATCATCGCCTTCCTGCTCTCAGCCATCGACGTCGTCCGGCGCGCCGCCCGGCCCAGCACCGCCACCCTGCGACCAGGCGAGCACGGCCGCTACCTCCGCGGCCCCGCCGAAGGCCCGCTGGTCGTCTACCGCTTCGAGAGTCAGCTCTTCTTCGCCAACGCCGGCACCTTCAAAGCCGAGATCACCCGCCTGGCCGACCACGGCGCCCGCTGGATCGTCCTGGACGCCGAGGCCATCACCGACGTCGACACCACCGGCGCGGCCGCCCTCCGCGAAACCACCGGCATGCTGCGCGAACGCGGCGTCACCTTCGCCGTCGCCCGCGCCACCACGCACCTGCGCCACCTGCTGGACCACTACGGCCTGACCGAGCTCACCTACTACGACTCCAACGAGGCCGCGGCCGTCGCCTACCGGGAGAATGACCATGGGTAAGGCCTTCGCCGACATGCTGCCCTACACCCTGGGCCTGATCGTCTCACCGTTCCCCGTCGTGGCCGTCATCGCCCTGCTGATCAGCGCCAACGGCCGCGCCAAGGCGCTGCTGTTCGAGCTCACCTGGCTGATCATGAGCTGGGTCGTGCTGCTCGCCCTCATCACGCTGCTGAGCGCCGCCGGGGCCGCCGGGCACGCCCGGCCCGCCTGGGTCGCCTGGCTCGCCCTGATCATCGGCCTGCTCCTGCTCCTCATGGCCTGCATCGGGATCCGCCGGGCCATCCGCCGCCGGGAAGGCGCGGCCCCGCGGGTGCCGCGCTGGCTCGCCGCCATGGACACCCTGAACCCACCCAAGATCATCGCTGTGGCGGCACTGCTCATCGTCGCCAACCCGGTCAACCTCGCCTCCCTGGCCGGCGGCGCCATCACCGCCGCCCACGAGCCGCTGCCGCTCGGCCGGCAACTCATCCTCGCCGCCGTGTTCGTCGTCATCGGCAGCATTGGCGTGCTCACCCCCTACGCCACCGCCCTCAGCGCAGGCGGCGAACAGCGACTTCAGCGGATGCGCGGCTGGCTCATCCGGCACAACGGCGCCCTCACCCTGCTGCTGCTCCTGGTCTTCGCCCTGCTGTTCCTCGCCAAAGGCCTGCGCGGCCTGCTCAGCTGACCAGACCTCAACACCGTCCTGGCCTGGGACGCAGGGCTCACGCCCCGGATCAAAGGACCATAAGGCACTGAAGCTACGCCGGTTCTCGCCGGCGCTCGCCACCATCGCCGCCGCTCAGCGGCAGGCGCTTGGCCACATCCGCCGCAGAGCGCGGCCACCGCCGCCAGGCCCACGCCGGAGCGCGTGGACACCGGGGACGCCAGGGCGCTGCTCGCCACGCTCGGCATCGACCTCGACCGGGCCCACCGCAGCACCAGGGCCGGGGCCGACGACCCGGCGCCCTGGAGTCTGCGCCGCTCCCCGGTGCGGCCGCTGCGGGTCATGCTGTACGGGCCGCTCGGCCAGCTGTCCCTCGCCCTGCACGCCCGCAAGGCCGTCGAGGTGGCCATGTGGCGGGCGTCCGGCCGCCCGGTCACCGGCGAGGACCTGGTGTGGGGGCTGCTCGAAGGCCATGCCAACGGCGCCGCCCGCATCCTGGCGGGCGCCGGAGCCGACCTGTGCGAGCTCGTCCAGGAGCTGCGAGGGTCCGCCGCCCGCCGGGGCTTCGGGAGGCCTTGCCTGCGCGAACGTGACTTACGCGAGCGATTTGCTGTTCCGCTGCTCAAGGAACTGGGCGGGCCGTCCGGTCGGTCGCATGCCAAGCAGGACGACACAAGAGAGCACAGCGCTTCCACCGGAGCAGCGGATGAGGGCCAGCATCGCAAGCGGCGAGGACCTGGTGATGGCGAGCCCGGCGACCGCGTCGAAGAGGTGGAGGTGGAAATCGCGGCCAAGAGCGGCAGCACCGCGGTGAACACAGAACTGGCAGCGATGGGGAAGATTCACGACATGCTCGCCGGGCTGGAGGATCCAACTGCGCGGCGCCGAGTGCTGGGGTGGGCCTCGGGGATATTCACCGGCGCGCCGGCGGTGGACTGACAGGAGCGGCACGGGAAGGGCCGCCCGCTCTCGAGGGCGGGCCTGTGCCGGTCAGGGAGGGCTTGTCCACCAGCCGCCCGCAAAGGGGCGAGGCCGCCGCCCACGCCGGCAGCCAGCGGCGTCGTGTCCTGGCGTGGTGATCGTGCGCATGTCAGGGTGCGCACGGCAGAGGCTCCTGCAGGACCGAGACGCGAGCCGGGAACACGAAGGCGGGTTCTACTGATAGGCCCGGATATCACAACCTGCCGAATGGCAGAAGAGGCGGGGTGTTCTGAACCGCCCTGGCTTTGATGGAGACCTTGGTGTCCACCGAACGGCGATTCACAACGGCACCCCGGGAAATGCCCTCCCGAGGTGCCGCATCGCTTGCAGGTCAGGGCTATGAGGGCCGGATCTCAGCCACCAGGCGGGAGCTCCACGGGCACCAGTGGCCGCCGGGCAGGAATGCGCCGCCGGCCTCATCCAGGTGGTCCTCAAGGTATTGCATGCTGGAGTCGCAGACCTCGATGGCTACTTCGAAGAAGTCGATCGTGTTGGGGTCGAGGTGGAAGCTCCATCCGGGGTTGTAGGGGACGGGGCGCTTGATGATCCGGCCGTGGACGTGGATGCGCCCGGTTTCCTCGCCGCTGAGGATGCGGCGGGCGTGTGCGATCTTGGCTTCGTCGCGGAGCTCGATGTTGAATCGGGGGCGGCCGTCGGTGTCGGTGATGCGGAAATAGGCTGTTTCGGCTGCATGGGCGGGGACGCCTGGGGTGAGGATGAGCGTCATGACCGCCGCGAGTATGGCGGCGATCTTGGTGGGGATGCGTGTCATGGGGGCACCTCCGGTGACTCGGGTCGCGATCTGCGACCATCAGTAACTCACTGTAGTTGGCCCGTGACGCTAAGTTAATAGCTTGACCAGGCTTCGCCACCGAAACGGCCACTGCTCACCGTCCGGCCATGCCAAGCCGGAGTGCTGTCGTGGAATCTCAGACACCTCGGAGACTGGATCTTGAGGTCCAGGGGAAGAGATGTTCCTGATGGTGATGAAGAACTACCCGCCCGAGTTCAAGGCCGAGTACGGGATCGCGACCGGGGCATCAGCGAAGGGAAGTCGTGATCGGGCCCGTGATCGGCTTCCTCTTGGGCCGGTAGGTGCGGCCGGCTCGGGCGAGGTCACCGATCGGTTCCTTCTTCTTGGCGTCCACGCTCACTACCGGCGAACCGTCGGCGAGGAACTGTTCGACCGTGGTGTTGATGTGCTGGAACTCGGCGTCGCGGTCGGGAACCTGGCTGCCGGCGCGCCGCTTGGCCATGCCCTGGAGACTGAACCCCGCCGCGCAGCAGATCGCCCACTGCCGGGGCACTGATCGGGTGCCCGGCTGCGGTTGATTCCCGGGCCAGGTCCCGCAGCGAGGCCGTGGTCCAGTGCAGCGGGGAAACCGGATCACCGATCTCCCGCGGCTCGATCAACGCCTCAAGCGCCGGCGCCAGGCCCGGGTCATGCTCAGCAGCCGGCTTTCGTCCGCCACCGGGACGGCGCACCCGGCCCAGAACCGGTGCACCACCCGCGAGCTCGAGGAGTCCCTCATGATGGTCGGCTCCGACACCTCTGCCAGCCTGGCCACCACCACGATCCCGCCATGCCCGAGCGCATCGGCCTCAGCAGCCGGATACAAGCGGCGCTGCCGCTCGTCCGGATACGGCAGCACGGCTGCTGTCAGGCTGCGAACTTCACATCCCGGACCGCCAGGTCTGTCTCAGATATCGCTATGGAAGGCCATTTAGCACGCCACTCACCGAAGTTGCACTGAAACTCCACGCTTCGGGGCTAGGGCCCCTCAATCGGCTCTGACCACACCTGGTTGCTGCCCGGGCCGGACGTTCGTCGCAGCGAGGGTCATGAGTCAACGACTGAGCAGGTAGCGCCGCGGTGTGGTGCCGACCGTGCGGCGGAAGGCCGCCAGGAACGCGCTTGCCGTGGCGTAGCCGACGCTGTGTGCCACCCGGGACACCGGCTGCCCCTCGGCCAGCAGCGGCAGGGCGGCGCGCAGCCGTACCTGTGTGCGCCAGTGGTCGAAGCTCATGCCCGTGTCGCGCACGAACAGCCGTGTCAACGTCCGTCTGCTCACACCGGCCGCGCGAGCGTGAGCCTCCAAACTGCGTGAGTCGGCCGGGTCCGCCAGCAGGGCGGCCGCCACCATCTGGACCCGCTCGTCGGTGGGTTCCGGCACGTCGATGGGCTTGGTGGGCAGCGGACGCAGCAGGTCGGGCACCACGGCCTCGGCGCGCAGCCGCGCGTCGTCGGCGAGGTCGGTGCGGGCCAGGTAGCCGATCAGTTCGGCCAGCAGGCCATCGACGCCGACGGCGGTGGGCTCGCGCCAGTCCAGGGGGCAGTGCTCCGGCGCCAGGTACAGGCTGCACAGCACCGCGTCGCGGGTCGCGCCGGTCGCGTGGGCGATACCCGCCGGCAGCCACAGCGCCCTGGTGGGCGGCAGGACCCAGTAGACCTGGCCCACGTTGACGCTCAGGACACCGCGCCGGGTCCAGGCGAGTTGGTGGTGGGTGTGGCTGTGCGGGGGGATCCAGTCCCCAGAGGCCAGTGGGAAGTGGCCGACGATGATCGCGCCCATGTCCTCCATGCGACATAGTCTGTCCCCATCGCGGATTGTGGCCAAATATGGCAGATCAATAGCGTCGTCGGGTGCCGATAATCGTGTTGTGTCTTGTCCAGTTCATGCTCGTACTCGATGACACCGTCGTGAGCGTGGCCCTGCCCAGCATCCGCCATGAGCTGGGCTTCAGCGCGTCCGGGCTGCCCTGGGTAGTCAACGCCTACTTCCTGGCCTTCGGTGGGCTGTTGCTGCTGTGCGGCCGGATGGCGGATCTGCTGGGCCGCCGTCGCGTCTTCCTCATCGGGGTGGCGCTGTTCGGCTTGGCCAGCCTGGCCTGCGGGCTCGCGCAGGAGCCGTGGCAGCTCGTCATCGGGCGGTTCGGTCAGGGCGCGGGCTCCGCGATGGCCAGCCCTGCCGCGATGTCGATGATCACGTTGCTGTATCCGGGGCCCGAGGCGCGGGCCAAGGCGCTGGGCATCTGGGGCGGCATCGCGGCCCTCGGCGGGACCACGGGCCTGGTGCTGTCCGGGGCGCTGACCGACCTGGCGTCCTGGCGTGGGATCTTCCTGATCAACCTGCCCGTCGTCGCCGTGGCGCTGGCGTTGCTGCCCCGCCTGGTCCCCGAGTCCCGCGCGCCCGGAGGGCGCCGCCTCGACGTTCCCGGCGCGGTCCTGATCACCGGTGCTGCGGTGTCGCTGGTGTACGGGCTGCTGCGAGTGGGGGAGACCGGCTGGAGCGATCCTCTCGTCATCGGTGCCGTCGTACTCTCCGTCGCCTTGATGGTGGCCTTCCTGGTGGCGGAGTCACGGGCGGCAGCGCCGCTGGTGCCCCGATCGTTCCTGGCCTCGCGGACGCGGGTGGTCGCCAACGGCGCGACTCTGCTGTTCTCGATGGCGATGTACGCCATGTCCTTCCTGCTGATGCTTCAGGTGCAGACCGCTCTGGGATATAGCCCGCTGCTGGCCGGCATCGCCTACCTGCCTTACGGTGCGGGCATTCTGGCAGGCATGTGGCTGTCGTCCCGCCTCTCGCTCAGGATCGGGACACGATGGGCGCTTCTGCTGGCGTTCGTGGTCAACATCGCCGGTCTGTTGCTGCTGTCCGACGTGGCGGCGGGCGACTCCTACGCCGCACACGTCCTGCCCGGCATGCTCGTACTGAGCGTGGGCAACGGGTTGAGCCTGCCCCTCATGGCCACGGCCGCAGTCGACGGTACGACCGAGGCGGACGCCGGTCTCGGGTCGGCCCTGTTCACCTCCGTCCAGCAGATCGGTGGCGCTGTCGGGGTGGCCGCGCTGACCATGTTGGGCTACTCACGCGGGCTCACGGCGGGCGCGGTCTGCGTGGCGCTCGGCGCCGTGCTCATCGGCGCACTGCTTCCGTCGCGTCCACGTTTCGTGAAACAGACTGCCAATGAGCTTCGGCAAACTGGATCTACTATCGGGAGTAGGTAAAGAATTTCCTCGCCATCGCCCATGGCGCAGGGGATTCCGTTGCATTGTCCAGAGGTTGGCTTGCATCTTTCTATGCAGTTCGCTTACCTTCAAGGACTCAAGGCGTACGCCTGGCAGCATCGCTTGCCGCGTGGCGCCTCCATATTGCCGAGACCGTGTCTCACCAGCGCGTACGTCATACGTGCGGATGTGACG
Organism: Nonomuraea sp. GTA35; assembly: GCF_041950525.1. NCBI lineage: Bacteria > Bacillati > Actinomycetota > Actinomycetes > Streptosporangiales > Streptosporangiaceae > Nonomuraea > Nonomuraea sp. GTA35. The sequence continues at coordinate 211,140 of NZ_JBGNUV010000008.1, forward strand.
CGGCCGCCGAATTCGCGATCTCGCGGAACCGGGGACCCATCTGTTTCTGGGGTGAATCGGTGTGCTCCATGTGAGCGCTCCGTAGGGCACTTCCACGCCCGAACCCGTCAGCTAACCCGGTAGGCGGCATGGAAGCAAGGAGCAATTTCAGTAATGGCCAAGCACAGCTTCACCCGTGCCCTCATGCCCGGAAACCTTTCCCGCCTCGCGCTGGGGCTCAGCGTGGCAGCCGGTGCCGTTCTCGCCGCCGGCCCCGCCTTCGCCGCGGACCATGAATCCCAGAGCCAGGCCCAGAGGCCGGCGACTCAGGCGAGCGCACAGGCGGTGCTGAAGATTGCCGAGTCGCAGATCGGCGTTACGGAGAACTCCGCGGGCGGCGGGACTCCATTCCACAGCTGGTACATGTCGTCGCAGCGGGCGAAGGAGACCATCGCCCGTGACGGCGGCAGCATTCAGGCGTACGCCAACGCCCCGTGGTGCGCCATGTTCGTCTCCTGGGTGGGCGAGAAGGCGGGCGCCCGGCCGACCGTCGGCTGGGACGCCTACACCGTCACCTACGCCAAGTGGTTCCAGGCGAACAAGCGCTGGGGCACGGTGGCCAAGCCCGGTGCCATCGTCTTCTACGACTGGAACGGCAAGAGCACCTCGGGCATCGACCACGTGGGCATGGTGAAGCAGGACAACGGCAACGGCACGATCACCGCGATCGAAGGCAACACCGGCAACGGCAAGGTCGAGCAGCGGATCCGGCCCAAGTCCCAGGTCGTGGGCTACGGCTACCCCGATTACAAGGCCTGACGCAGCAGGTCGAAGACTCCTTGCCAGCGCGATGGTCAAAGGATCGCGGGTGGCGAGGGAGAGTCTCCTGCGCCACCCGCTGTTTTCTTGATCCGAAGTTGCCGAGTGACGTACTCCGCCTGCCCTGACCACCGGACTGGAGCGGACGTCGGCGGAAAGGGGCCTCCCATGCTGATGAATCGGTTCGAGACGCTCCTGGTCAACAGCTCGCCACGCCGAGCGCTGCAACGTTGGTACGAGGCGCCGCAGCTGATGAAGCTGGGCGGGCGAACTCCGGGCACCCGGGTTCTGGAGATCGGCGCTCGGCGACGGTCGGTGCGCTACGCCGGGCACGTGCGGCTGGCGCTGGGCGACGCCACCGATCTCCGTGTCGCCTTCGGGATCATCCACCACATCCCTGATCGGCGAGCCGCACTGGCTGAGGCAGCGCGAGTCCTTGCCGCAAGGGGCGGGTTCCACTTCGGCGAGGTGACGGCGACTGCCCTGGCACGCCCGTCCTTCCGGCGTCTGCTTGAGCATCCCGAGGAAGACCGGTTCACGGCGGGGGAGTTCCTCGCCGAACTGCCCCGCCATGGCCTGAAGGTGGATGATCGCTGGGTCACCCGGATCGGTGGGGACTACGTGCTCGGTGTCGCACAGCGTCGCTGACCATCATGGGCGGACCGCACCGAGCAGGCGGTTGCGCCAGTAGTCGTCGAGGTCGACCACCTTGATGACATCGCCGGTTTGCGGCGCGTGCACCATCTTGCCGTTGCCGGCGTACATCCCCATGTGGCCGAGCCCCTTGCTGAAGAGCAGGTCTCCAGGCTGCAGCGCATCCAGGGGAACTCGGCGGCTGGCGCCCCACGCCCATTGAGTCCAGGTCGTCCGGGGCAGTTCGACTCCGCCGGTGCGCCAGGCGGCCTGGGTGAGGCCGGAGCAGTCGTAGGAGCCGGGCCCGGTGCCGCCGTATCGGTAGGGCTTGCCCACCTGGGCGAAGGCGAACTGGAGCGCGCGGCGGGCGTTGCCGGATGCCGGGCCGGTGTACTCGATGCCGGGGCTGTTGGGATCGCCGGTCTGGAAGGTGCCCAACCGGCGCAGGAGCTTGGTCTGTTCTTTGACCAGCTTGTCCACCTTCGTCTTCTCGTCGCGGACCTTGTCACGAGCGTCGTCGGCTTCTGTCAGAACCCGCTGCGCTTCCGTGCGCCGATCGCGCAGGTCCTTCGTCGCCGCCTCGTAGGCAAGTATTTTGGCCGCTCGGTCCTGCGCCAGTTGCTCAAGGGAGGCCATGCTGCTCAGAGCCGCCTCGGAGTTGCCCTGCAGGGCGAACGCCGGCCAGCCCCCGAAAGGGCCGGCCTGATAGCTGTTGCTCGCAATCGTGGCGAGTTCTTCGCGTAGCGCGCGGGCCTGTGCGTCCTTGCGGCTGAGCTCGGTGTTGAGCTTCTCGTACTTCTTCTTGGCCGACTTGTACGCCTCATTCGCCTGGTTGTACCGCTCGACCAGTTGGTCGGCCTGTTCGTTCAGCTTCACCAGCTTGGCCCGGATCTTGGCCGGCGACGGCTCTGCGAGAGCGCCGCTGGGCGTCGCGGCCAGTGCGATCAAGGCTAATGCTGCGGCTACTGCTGGTCGCCCGAGCCTCGTCCACACGGCCACTACGATGCCTCCTCGTAAGTCACTGAGCCTGGGCCGAAATAGTACAGAAGGCGCGGAGGCTTTTGCCCTGTTCCGTGCAATTTCCCTAGGTAGGACCGACTTACTATCAGCGGTAGCTGATCTGGTGTCACGTGTGGATACGCACGCGACGGGCATCGCGTTCAACAGACGCGTATGCGCCCCCGGCCTCCGCGGATGGCTCGGGAGCCGGGCGCGTACGCCTCAGCGTTCGGCACCTGCTCGGCCGTCACGGCGAGCAGCGGCCAGCGGTCCGGACGGGATGATCAGCGTTGACCGGCTGGTGGAGTGCACGACCCGGGTAGAGGTGCTGCCCGACAGCAGTGCTGACAACCCTCGGCGCCCACGGGAACCGAGGACGATCAACGATGCGTCGGTCTCCTCCGCCACGTCCACGATGGCCTCGGCGGCCGTCTTCTCGGGGACAGAGGCAACGCGAGGTTCTGCGTTCGGCCCGAGGGCCCGAGCACGCTCGGCGCCTTCGGCCGCCAGGTGCTCAGAGGCGTCCAAGGTTCGAGCGTCGAGGTCGCACAGGTCCTCCAGAGCCGGATGGCCTTCCAGATAGGCGGCGAGGCTTTCCAGCGGTTGGCGGGCGTAGAGAACCACGGTGGAGGCTCCCGGGAAGAGACGTGCGGTCTCTTCGACGGCGTGCCGGGCGTCTGGGGAGCCGTCGTAGGCGATGAGGATGGACATGAGATCTTCTGCCTTCTGAGGTGTCAGCCGCGGGAGGCGGTGACCTCGTCGGCGGGCGCGCCGGCGCGGGTGCGCAGGGCCGCCGCGGCGATCAGGGCGCCGGCGAGCGCGCCCTGCGGGATGGACGTGATGAAGCTGATCACCGCTGGACCGGGAAGCTGGATGACGGGCACCGCCATGATGTCCGACAGCGTGAACAGCATGGTCGCCACGGCCCACGCCGGCGCGGCGCGGGAAGCCAGGCGCGCGTACCGGCTCGCCTCTGCTGACAACAGCCCCTTGTCGGAGGGCAGCAGAACCGCTGCCATCAGCAACGCGCCGATCGTCACGACGGCCGACAGGTTCGCGGCGAGCTTGGCGGCGGGCAACCTCCAGCGGGTCACGGCTCCGGAGTCGGCGAGACCGGCGATCGTGGGGGTGAAGGCCGCCCCTCCGGACAGCAGACCGATCACCAGGGCGGCCACGGAGGCGCCGGTGGTGGCGAGGAGCAGGCGCGTCAGGCGTGCGGTCATCCCTGGCCTCCTCGTTCAGCCGGACGGTGGTGAGGTGTCGGTGGCGCCGCGTGCCGTCAGCATGCGCCGCATCAGGTCGATCTCTGCTTGCTGGGCGGCCAGGATGGCGCTGGCCATGCGGTGTACCTGCGGCCGGCCGCTCTGCCGTGCCGCCTGCGCATCGCCTGCTGGTTCTGTGCTTGCAGGTGCGAAATCGCGCCCGCGTGCAGGCGGCTGCCCGGCTCGCCGGCGCCCATGGGAGGCTGAAGGGCACCTGAGGGGTCTGGTAGGCCAGGGTCGCCAGCTTGGAGATCTGCCGCCGGGCCGCATCGAAATCGCGCTGAGCGGCCCGCAAGCCCGCCGCGGCCGAGCGTTCCGCCCGTTCCGCGGCGGCGAGCGCCACCCGGTTGGCGTTGTAGTCGGCCACGACGGCGTCGAAGTCCTTCTGCAGCCGGCTCAGTTGCTTGCGGAGTTGCTCGGCGGTGGGCTGAGGGTCGGCCGGAGCCGCCGGCAGCGATCAGCACGGCCGGCAGGCCCTGCGCGTGTGTGAATCGGGAGCCCGGCCGTCGAGCCGTCACTCCGTGCCCTGCCGTCGAAGAGGCCGCCGCCGGCACCCAACGAGGCTGGTCGCGCCGGCTGAGCAGGCGCTGCAGGCGCTCCACGACACCCGCGTCCGCCAACGCGAAGGTGGCCGCCGGACCTGGAGCGGACTCGCCGGCCGCCATGCGGACCAGGGCGCGCGCCAACGGCAGCTCGCCGTGCGCGCGGCAGGCATGATCGTCGGCGATCATCTCCAGCAGCACGGCGACCGCCTGCCGTGCCGTCCGCACGGGCGTCAGCCACGGGAACGCGTGCGTCAGCGCCACGAACGGCAGCAGGGCCAGATCGTGGCGCCCGCGTGCGGGCGCCCGCTCATGCCGCAGGACGGCATCCAACTCCTGCGTCGTCAGCAGGACCACCGTGCCCTGGCTCAGCACGATGCGCCGATGCCGGCCCGGTACGCAGCTGGCCACCCGCTCGGCGACCGGCAGGACGTAGGCGTCGTGGTCCGGCCAGTGATCGGCCACCACGTCGACCAGCATGCGCCGGCGTCGCCGCTGCCGGATCGTCCTGGCGGTGGTGCGTACCGTGTGGATCAGACCACGCCAGCGCCACCAGGTGCGGCAGCCCCAGCCCGTCCAGGCCGTGCCCGTTCGCGATCTGGCGCATCAGGGTGTGCATCCCGTGCGGGAACACCGCCGCCAGCGGCGCCACCGCGGCCACCAGCCCGAGGTCGACCGCCTCACCTCGTCGATGCTGCCGGGCCGGATACTTAAAGTCAACATGTGTGAAGTTCAACGCTCGATCAGTCTTGCCCCGTGTCCGAAACCCCGCGTACGCGGCGCCGCCCCACCCACCGCAAGGGCAGGCCCACCCTGACCCGAGAGTCGATCGGCCAGGCGGCGCTGACGCTCATCTCGCGGAACGGGCCCACGGCGCTGACCATGCGGATCCTGGCCGACGAACTCGGCGTCTCGCCTCGCGCGCTGTACAACTACGTCACTGACCAACGCGAGGTGCTGGCGCTGGCGCTGAGCGTCGCCCAGGAGGACGCGCCGACACCGCGGCTCGATGCGGATGATTGGCGAGACAGCCTGCGCGAGTACTGCAGGGAGCCGCGTTCCTGGTACCGCCGTCACGCAGGGCTGCTGGCCCTGGCCATGAGCGGACAGTTCGCCACGCTCACCGACCCGCAGCACACCCTGGCACGTCACCAGGACACCGTGCTCGGGTTCCTCCTCGAGCTCGGACTGAGCCCGAAAGACGCACACCGTGCGTATCAACACCTGATCCTGCTGATCGCCGGGTTCACCGAGTTCTACGACTCCTGGCACGACCGGCCACCGGCCGGGGTGGACCCGGCCGATTGGGCCACCGCAGCCCCGCAGGTTCAGCGCGCCGTGGCCGACCTCGACACGCCGCATCTGAGCCGGGTTCTCGCAGAAGCAGGCCCGCAGCGGCCGGACGATCTGTTCGAGGGCACGGTGGACATGCTCGTGGCATGGCTGGAGCGGACACAGAGAGGCTGAGCCTCAGCCTCCACAGCCGTCGCGAAGAGATCAGGCTCAGGGGTGGCCTACTTCAGGACGTCTTCTCCTCCCCGGCGGCCTTCTCCAGGGCGGTGACGACGCCTGGGCCGAGGTGCATCCCGGCAGCGTCGTGGTGAGCCCGCGCGGTGGTGGAGTCCACGCTGACCAGGGACAAGTCCACCTCGCGTCGCTGCGCGGCTTCCGCGATCATGCCCTCCAGCCCAGCTTCGAACTCCCCGGGCATCTCCCGCCACCGCCCGCCTGTCCGGAACCGCCAGATCACCCCCTCGAACTGCTGCCGCAGCCGCTCGGGGTACGGGCCGAACCCACCGATCGGCAGGTAGGGCTCGATGAACTCCCACTCCACATCCGTCAACTGCACCCGCGTCACGCAAAACGGCCCCGAGACGAGGGCGGATCCCGCAGATTGATCACAACCAAATACACGCCCTGATCGAGCCTCGGCCAGCTGCCAACGACACGTGGAAGATCTGACGTCGAACACATTGCTCGGTCACCATCCGTTGCCGCGATCGAAGGCCATGATCCTCCCAACCAGTCAAGATCGGTTCGGTTGAAGACGGATTCGCTGCCCAACAACGTGATCCGGCCGGTGAAGCCGCGTTGTCGCAGGGGGTCCGCGGCACTGATGCCCGCCACGGACGCGCCCACAATGACCATCTGGTCCCCTATGGTGATCCCTCGATCGAGATCGCCTGTCCTGGACACACCATGGCTGCTTCCTGGACGGATTCGTGTTGCTCCGCATCAGCGTATGGATGCAACAGAACCGCGATCCCGTCCTCCTCTCGCTGATCGAAGAGCTCAGGAGCGGTAAGCACGCATTGGCCCGAACCGCAGCATTTTCCCTCGTCCAATGTGATCTTCATGGAGGTGTCTCTTACCAGGTCACCGGCAGCCGGTGGATGCCGTAGACGAGTGCGTCGCTCTTGAACGGCAGGCGCTCTACCGGGTCCGCCAGTGCCAGGTCCGGGATCCGTGCGAACAACGTGTTCAGCACGACCTCCAGCTCCAGCCGGGCCAGGTTCTGTCCGAGGCACTGGTGGATCCCGAAACCGAAGGCCAGGTGGTGCCGCGCACCGCGGTCGACGTCGATCTGATCCGGCCGCGTGAACACGTCCGGGTCGTGGTTGGCGGCCGCGGCCGCCACGATGACGCCGTCGCCGGCGCGGAAGGTGACGCCGTCCAGTTCGAAATCTTCGACGACCACCCGGGAAGTGGCGTTGTCGACGATGGAGTGAAAGCGCAGCAGCTCTTCGACCAGCTGCGGGGTCCGCTCGGGCCGCTCCCGCAACCCGGCCAGCAGTTCCGGATCGTCCAGAAGCGAGGCCACGCTCAGCGAGATCATGTTGGCGGTGGTCTCGTGACCGCCGACCAGTAGCAGTAGCCCGATCCCGGTCAGGGTCTCGCGGTCATAGGCGTCGATGTCGTGGTACTTGTCGATCAGCCGGCTCAGCAGATCCTCGCCCGGCTCGGTCTCCTTGCCCACGACCAGGCCGTTGATGTACTGGCGCAACCACAATGCGGTGTCGCGTCGCTGCTCGCTGGTCGCGTTGCGGCTGAGAATGAGCTTCGTTCTGCCCTGGAACTGACCGCGATCAGCGTAGGGCACTCCCAGTAGCTCGCAGATCACCAGCGACGGCACCGGCAACGACAAGGCCTCCACCAGGTCGGCCGGCCGCGGTCCGGCCAGCATCTCGTCGATGGACCGGTCGGTGATCCGCTGGATCTCCGGTCGCATCTGCTTGACTCGCTTGACGGTGAACTCATTGGTGATCATGCGCCGGTGCTGGGAATGCTCCGGCGGGTCCATGGCGACGATCGTGCCCTTCAGTGGCACCGAGGCGACCCCGGGAATCAGCTGCGGAAAACCGGGGTTCGCGCGGTTCGAGCTGATCTTGTCACTGGACAGGAATTTTCGCGCGAAGGCGTGCCCGGTGATCAACCACGCTTGCTTGCCGTCTTGCAGGGTCACCCGCGAGATCGGTGCCTCCCGTCTGACTTGCTCGTACTGCGGCGGCGGACCGAATGGGCAGGAGCGGGGCATCGGGAATGACGGCGGAGCCTGAGTGACGGAATTTGTCATGATGTCACCTCTCGAAATAAGGAACCCTGAGTTCCTTATGATCAGGCTAAGCTCGGCGATCAGGGAACGCAAGGTTTCTTGGGAGTTGTGATGCCGAACACACCGAGGACGGCTCCGTCCGCAGGCGAGACCATGTCGCGCCGCCGGGGAGCCGAGCTCGAAGACGCCATTCTGGACGCGGCTCGCGAGGAACTGGCCGAACTGGGTTACGCGAAGTCCACCATGAGAGGCATCGCGAACCGCGCCGGTACCAGCAAGGCCGTGTTGTACCGCCGCTGGAGCAGCCTGCCCGAGCTGGTGCTGGACACGCTGCGGAGCCGGTTCGCCAACGTGCCGGTCCCCGACACCGGTGATCTGCGCGACGATGTGCTGGACCTCTTGCGTCAGGCGCAGACGAACCTCGGCGACACCCGCCGCGACACGGTCTCCGGGCTGATCGCGGACACAGTTCACGACCCGCGGCTGGCACAGCGACTGCGGGACCTCATCGCCAACTCCGCCCTGTCGGACGCCATGTCCACGGTGCTGAAGCGCGCGGCCGAGCGCGGTCAGATCCCGCCCGGCCCCTGGCCGCGACGGGTGATCACCCTGCCGATCAGCCTGCTGCGGGACGACTTCGTGGTCTTCGGGATCTGGCCATCCGATGCCGACCTGGCCGCGGTTGCCGACGAGGTCTTCCTTCCACTGCTGGGTTACGCGTCACCTTCCGGCGTGATTCGAAACGGCGATCATCCGTCGGGCGAGCATCGAGGGTGATGCGCATCCTTGAGCCGGGTCCATCTTGAAATCGCAGGTCATCCCCTTGTCTGAGTTCGTTCGGCGGTGTTCGGGCAGATGGTGACGCCTGATCATGGTGGGTGATCGTCTGTCACCGGCTGATCTCGCTGTGGGTCAGCAGCAGTGCGCGCAGCAGCATGGTGGCGTGAGCGGCGTCCAGGCCCCGCCCAACCCGCTCTACGACGCCACCCGCAGGGCTCACGCCGCGTACGCCCAGGCGCGGGACGTCGGAGATCCGGTGGTCGCAGGTCAGGCCATGCTGGAGCTCGCCGACACCGCCGACCCGCCACTGCGCGTGTTCTGCGGTGGGGTCACGCTGTCGAAGGTCGTCCACTCATGACGCTGGTCGATGGTGGAGAAGCCGAGGATGTCCAGGCGGCCTCGCGGAAGGCGCCGGCGTGCGCGGGGCCGCGGGATCTCGACCTCAGACTGGTGGGCGCGGGTCAGCAGGCCGGCCTGGGTGAGTGCCTTCACCAGTTCCGAGCCGACGTTCCCGGTGGCGCCGGTGACCAGAATCATGCATTGCATCCTTGCGATGCGGCGCCGGGCTCAGACAGCTGCGACAAGCCCGGCGGCCAGGGCGATCAGCGCGGCCGCGAGCAGCAGGGTGCTGAAGTCCCGACGCGAGGAAGCGGAGCCCCGCCCGGTGATGGTGCCGCCTTCCTGGCCGGGCGTGGGGCGTCACTGCTGCGCCCGTCCTAACGCGATCGCACCCCGTCCCGACGAGCACCTGCTCGCACCGATCCGCCTGGGCCTGCCACCATCGGGCGCACCGACGAGGCGAGCTGCCGGGCCCGTGTGGCGGTCACGCGTGGCTCTTCTCTGCGGTCGTGTACGGCGGCGCGGTGGCCAGGCGGTGCCTGCGCTTGGGCAAGCCGTACGTGGGGTGCATGGTGGCCCACAGCGCCGTCCTGTGAATGGCCGCCTGGACCCGCGAGGGCTGCCGACCGCCCTGGTACTTCGGCTTCGCCTGCCCCTGGTCGTCGACTGTTTGCAGGATCGCGTTCCGCCGTCCGAGGCTGATGTGGTTGTACGTGTGAACCAGCTTGGTGTGCGCGATCCTACGGCCGGTCAGGCGTCCCACGATGGCCTCGATGGCCTGCCGGCCGGTGTAGCCGGCCGACGCGCAGGACATCGGCAGTGGCCGGCCGTTGTCGCCGATGGCGTGGACGCTGTCGCCGATGGCGTAGACGTCCGGGTGCGAGACTGACCGCATGGTGCGGTCGACGACGATCTGTCCCTTCCCGGTGACCTGCAACCCGCCGGCGGCGGCGATGGGGCTGAGCGCGAACCCGGCCGTCCACACGGTCGCGTCGGAGGGCAGGGTGGTGCCGTCGGCGAACCGCACCCGCGTCGCCTCGACCGCTTCCACGCTGGTGTGTTCCACGACGGTGACGCCCAGCCGGTCGCAGGCCCGGCGCAGGTAGCGGCGGGCTCCGGCGGAGAGCCGGGCGCCCAGCTCGTGACGGGCGACGAGCGTCACCGACAGGCCGGGCCGGGCCTCGGCGATCTCGGTGGCGGACTCGATGCCGGTCAGCCCGTCGCCGACGACCACCACGTTCCCGCCTCCGCCTCGCCTGTCCAGGCTGTCCAGGCGCTCACGCAGGCGTAGCGCCGAGGGGCGGGCGGCGACGTCGAAGGCGTGCTCGGCCGCGCCGGGAACGCTGCCGTCGTCGCCGCGGCTGCCGAGTGCGTAGACAAGCGTGTCGTAGCCGAGCTCCCCGCCACCGCCGGCGACGCTGTCGGCGTCGGCCATGGTGACGATCCGGCGCTCGGGATCGATGGCGGTGACGCGGGCCAGGCGCAGCTCGATCCCCGTTCCCGCGAAGACGCCAACGAGCGTCGGGGCCTGGAGGTCCCGGCCGGCCGCGAGCTGGTGCAGCCGCATGCGCTGGACGAAGTCCGGCACGGCGTTGACCACAGTGATCTTGACGTCCGTGCGGGACAGCCGGCGGGCCAGGTTCCCGGCCACGTAGGCCCCGGCGTAGCCGGCGCCGAGGACGACGATGCGATGCCTCATGTGTCGCTCCTGTCGGTTGGCTCTCGCTGGTGAGCGTGGACTCGGTCCTGCGTCAGCGGTCTTCTCGATCGAGGGTGCCGTGCGCCTCCGCCGAGAGGTCCTGCCAGTCGGCCCAGGTCTTGAGCCGGTCGGCGTAGACCTGCTGGAGCATGGGGTAGAAGCCCTGCCCGAAGAGGACCCGCAGGGGCGGGTTGTCGGAGTCGACGAGCTTGAGCAGCGCCTGGGCCGCGGCGGCAGGGTCACCGGCGGGCTGCTTGCCCGCGTACGCGGCGATGCGCTGCCGGAGACCGTCGTAGATCGGGTCGGGCTCGGACAGGTGGCCGTTGGCGAGCGGGTCGGGGTTCTTGCCGGAGCGGGTGGCGAAGCCGCCGGGCTCGATCACGGTCACCTTGATGCCGAAGCCGGCGACCTCCTGGGCGAGGGATTCGTTCAGGGCTTCCAGCGCCCACTTGGAGGCGCTGTAGGCGCCGCTGAGCGGCATCGCCATGAGGCCGGCTGCCGAGGACAGCTGGATGATGTGCCCTGAGCCCTGCTCGCGCAGGTAGGGCAGCGCGGCCTGGATCACCCACAACGCGCCGAACAGGTTGGTCTCCAGCTGGTCGCGCAGGTCCTGCCCGGTCAGCTCCTCGACCGCGCCGACCTGGGCGTAGCCGGCGTTGTTCACGATGACGTCCAGGCGGCCGAAGTGCTCCTTGGCCCGGGTGACGCTCGCGTGGACGGCGGCCGTGTCGGTGACGTCCAGCTTCAGCGGAAGCACCAGGTCGCCGTAGGCGGTGACCAGGTCGTCGAGGCTTTCGGCGGTCCGGGCGGTCGCGGCCACCTTGTCGCCGCGCGACAGGGCGGCCTCGACGAACTCGCGGCCCAGGCCGCGGGACGAACCGGTGACGAACCAAACCTTGCTCATGATGTCTTTCCTCTTTCGGCTGGCGGCAGAGCGCTGATTCCCACGTGCTGGGGCGCGCGGCATCCTGACGACCATGTGGCGTCGGTGCCACGAACTTTGTGACAGTGCGGTGCTGTGTCGTACGCCACAACGAACCACAGAGGACGGGGTGTCACACGGTGGTGCGGGCCGGCGTCTTGTGTACGGAACAGGAGGTGCGGGTGACAGGCGGGACCAGTCATGTACGGGCGCAGGGACGCGAGCGGTTCCCTTCCGCACGGACGGCCGGACCGACGGCGTCATGGCGGGTCCGGGCCAGGACGCCCGCGTCACTGACCTCTGCTGCGTCCGCAACTCGCGAAAGCCGGCCCGCATCGCCGCGCACGCTGAGGTGACTCTTCAGCGGTCGCGACTTGCTCGACACCCCTGTACGGCGCGGGCATTCCAGGCTGAGTCCACCCTCGCCACAGGCATCACGCAAACGTTATATATAGGAGTAGACGTGGCCTTTCGGGCCGCGCCGGCAGCCGACACAGCACCGTCACCCTGGGCGGCGGTGGCCAGGACAGTCGTCCTGCTCACGGCGGGCATCGCCGTGCTGCTCACCGCCTTCGCCTGGCCGTCGGTGCGCTCGTCGGTGCACGACGTGCCGATCGCCGTCGCCGGGCCGGCTGCCTTGGCCAAGCGGACCAGCGCCGCCCTCGACCAGCGCCTGCCGGGCGGCTTCGAGATCACCGAGGTCGCCGACACCGCGGCCGCCGAACGGTTGATCCGCGACCGGCAGGTGTACGGGGCGATCGACCTCAGCTCCGGTTCCCCGCAGGTCATCATCGCCTCCGCCGCCAGCGCGGCGGTCGCGCAGACCCTGCAGGGCATCGCGACCGCGCTCGGTCAGGCGCAGGACGCCGGTCCCGCGGCCGCCGTCCGCGATCTCGTCGCCCTGCCGGCCGACGACCCGCGCGGCGCCGGCCTGGCTGCCGGAGCGCTGCCCCTGGCCATGGGCGGCCTGCTCGCCGGGCTGCTGCTGACCACGCTCGTCCGCGGCACCGGTCGCCGGGTCGCCGGAGCGCTCGCCTTCGCGGTCACCGGCGGCCTCGCGGTGGCGGCGATCCTGCAGTTCTGGCTCGGCTCGCTCAGCGGCCACTACTGGGCCAGCAGCGGCGCGATCGCCCTGACCGTCGCGGCCACCTCCCTGAGCATCCTCGGCCTGGCGTCCCTGCTCGGGAACGCCGGCTTCGGCCTCGGCGCCGCCACCGTGATGCTCATCGGCAATCCCCTGTCAGGCGCCGCGACCGCACCCGAGATGTTGCCCGGCTGGTCCGGCGCGCTCGGCCAACTGCTGCCGCCGGGGGCGGGGGGCCAGTTGCTGCGCTCCACCGCGTTCTTCGACGGCCGCGGCGCTGCCCACTCCCTCATCGTCCTGGTCGCCTGGCTCGTGCTCGGGCTCACGCTCTGCCTGGCCGGCGGCCTGCGCGCCCGCCGTGCCGCCACACGCGCGGCGGGCGCGCCCTCCGCTCCAGCGCGTCCGGGTTCCGGGAACGGCGGTCATTCCGGGAAGGGCGGTCCCAGCGAACCCAAGACACCGCTCACCCTGCGGTGAACACCAGTGACAAGCAGAGCCCGACTCCGCCGCGGCCACCCAGGAAGGAACTGCGCGGAAGGATGCCTGGTTCCTGCCGAGCCCGGGCCTGTCGCTCCTCGCAGGGCTCCTGCTCACCATGGTCCTCACCGGCCTGCACGAGGCCTGGCACTGGATGGCAGGACGCGCGATCGGCGTTCCCGCGATCTTCCGCCTGCGCCTGGCCCACCCGCACGCAGCCGCCGACCGCTTCCTCGCCCTGGTCGTCCTAGGTCACCCGCATCATCCGGCAGTGGGCGGCCCTGCCACTGCGCAGCGACTCGTACGCGCTGCTCGCGAATGCCCTGCGCTGCCACAACCTCTACCGGGCCACCTGGCTGACCACCAAGGCCCGCCTCCTCCGCCTCACCCCCGCCGAACGAGACGAACTGACCACGATGAGCGGCCGCGACCGCAGCGTCGCCCGCTGGTTCGCCCTGCCGTACGTCACCGGCCTGCTCATCATGACCTTGGTCTTCCTCACCATTGCCCTGCCCCTGGCGATCTCACTCGGCCAGTGGGCCCGGGACAGGCTCGCCACCGCGCACTGGCACTGGCTGGCCGGCGCTCTCGCCGCAGTGCGGCTGTCCTTGGACCGCTGGAGCACGCCCGCCATCATCGGCGCGACCGTCTGCTGACCGCCGGCAGGACGGACCCCGGTAGAGGTGGCCACCGTGGTGATGAGGCGCAACCTCAGTGCCAGGCCAGGCGTTGCTCCAGCAGCGCGTGCTGGGCCGGGTTGGCGGTCAGCTCCAGCGCCCGCTCATCGGCCCGCCGCGCCTGTTCACGGCGGCCCAGATCACGCAGTAACTCGGCGTGGGTGGCGTGGAAGAGGGGGTAGCGCTCCAGCACGTCGCCAAGGTCTTCCAGCTCGGCCAGGGCCGCCTCAGGGCCTTGGACGTGCCGCAGGGCGATCGCCCGGTGCAACCGCGTGACCGGTGAGGGCGCCAGGTGCAGCAGCATGTCGTAGAGCACCAGGATCTGCGCCCAGTCGGTGGCGGCGAAGGTCTCGGCCTCGGCGTGGCAGGCAACGATCGCCGCCTGCAGCTGGTACGGCCCCGGCCGCCGGTGGGCGAGGGCCGCGCGCGTGAGGAGGGCGGTGGCCTGCTCGATGGCCTGCCGGTCCCACAGACCTCGGTCCTGATCGGCCAGCAGCACCAAGCGGCCCTGGGGGTCGAAGCGGGCCACGCCCCGCGCCCGGTGCAGCCGGATCAGCGCCAGCAGCCCGGCCACCTCCGGCTCCTTCGGCAGCAGGTTCGCCAAGAGCGCGGCCAGCCACTCGGCGTCCTCGACCAGGTCACGTGCCTGGGCCCGCTCGGCCGTGCTGGACAGGTAGCCCTCGTTGAACAGCAGGTAGATGACCGCCAGCACCTCGCCGACGCGCCACGGCAACTCCTCCTGCGCCGGGACGCGGTAAGGGATCCCGGCTTCGCCGATCTTCCGTTTGGCGCGGGTGATGCGCTGCGCCACCGTGGACTCGGGCACCAGGAACGCGGCGGCGATCTGCTCGGCCGACAGCCCGCACACCACGCGCAACGTGAGCGCGATCTGCGCGGCACGCGACAGCGCCGGGTGGCAGCAGGTGAAGATCAGCCGCAACCGGTCGTCACGCGGGGCGGGGGCCGGCCAGGTGAGCTGGGCGAGCTTGGCCCGGTAGTTCGACTCCCGGCGCAGCACGTCCAGGCCGCGCCGCCGGGCCACGGTGAACAACCAGGCGTCTGGGCGCTCGGGGATCCCCTCGACCGGCCAGCGGCGCAGCGCGACCTCCACCGCGTCCTGTACCAGGTCCTCGGCGGCGGCGAAGTCGCCCAGCAGCGACACCAAGGACGCGGCCAGCCGGCCCGCGTGCTCGCGCACCACGCGGGCCAGCACCTCCCGGCTCACCTGCTCGGGCACCGGCTCGCTCATGAGATGGGGCGAATCTCCACGATCGGGCAAGCCGGCCAGGAGCGAGCAATCTTCAGCGCCTCGTCCAGGTCGGCCACCTCGACCTCGGCGAACCCGCTGACCACCTCCTTGCCCTCGACGAACGGCCCGTCCGTGACGACGGGCTCGCCCTGATCCAGGCGCACCGTGGTGGCGGTGTGCACCGGCGCCAGATGCGTATGGTGGGTGATCTTGTCGGCGTGGTCGGCGAACCACTGTCCGACGGCCGCGTAGGCGGCCTGCTGCTCCAGCTCGCCCATCGCCTCCAGTTGCTTGGCGAATTGCTCGGTCTCGACGAACATCAGCACGTACTTCACCTTCTGGCCTCCTCGCTATGGTCAGTTTGCCGGGAGCGTCGCGTACAGATCCACGCCGTTGCCGTCCGGGTCGGCCACCGTGGCGTAACGCATCCCCCAGAACGCGTCGAACGGCTCGGCGATCCCGCCGTAGCCTGCCTCGACCAGCTCGGCGTACGTGGCGTCCACCCCGGCCGGGCTGTCGAACTCGAAGCACAGCAGCGTGCGCGGCCCGCCGGTCGGCGCGCTCCAGCCGGGCAGGAACGGGGTGCGGAACGCCTCCGTGTCCAGCATGATGTGCAGCCCGCCGGGCAGGTCGCAGCCGGCGTGCTCGGGCGTGTTCGGGTCGAGCTTGAACTCCAGCCCGAGGTGGGCGTAGAAGGCGATCGTCGCGTCCATGTCGGAAACCACGATGTCGATCGTGTTGAGCGTCGGATTCATGACCAACTCCATCTTCTCGGCCTGTCCGCAGGGCGCGCGCCGCGCGTCCGCACCGGTCCGTCACCAACAAGACGATCGGCGCAGGCCGCGATACGACACCCGCCCAGCCACGATCTGAAGTCGGTCGCCCGTCAACGGCGGTGATCTCGCGCCCCCGGCCACGCGGGTCGTTCCATCCTTCGGCCGGCCGGCCTCGTCATGTGCTGGACGACGTGATCACGGCTGCCGTGAGACTGGCACAATGCACCACGTCATCGGTCATGTTGATCATCTGGCTGGCCGTTGCTGATGGCCGAGGGCGCCCATGCCGCGCCGTGCGCGGTGGGGCGCCCTCGCTCGCCTGGAAGCCCCATGCCGGTCAGTTTCCTGTCCGCCGAGCAACGCAGCCGATACGGCGTCTTCAACGCCGTCCCCGACATCGCCCAGCTGGGCGCCTTCTTCCCCCTCGATGCCGACGACCGGCGCCGGGCGATGGCCGCTGACGACCTCACCAATCCCGACAGCACCTGAACATCCACACCGGGCTGCCCAACAGCGCTGTCAGGGCCCACTGCACGGACCCGGGCGGAGCCCGTCATCGGCCGACTGCGGAGCGGCCGCGCATCATCTCGATCAGCCACGCCCGCTCGGCGGCCGCCGCCTTCGCCGCAGCGTCAGCGTCGTGGCCGTCTGAGAGTGCGTTACGTGAGCTGACGCCCTTTTCGTCGTTGCGGTTGGATGAGGTCTGCTGGTCGATGGGTCGCCGCTCGGTCTGTCGTCACGGCTGAGTGAACAAGCCGGGCTCGGTTTCGACGAGGATGCCGCGGCTTACGGCTGATCCGCAGATGCTCGGCCTCCTGGCTGAGTTCGCTGAGCCGCGGGGTCAGGGCCTGTTCGCGGGTATCGAGGCGGTCCAGAAGCCAGGTTCCGGGATCGGGCGGGCGGGTATCGGGCCTGGCCATGTCCACCGCCAGGACGGGGTCACGGAGGTCAGGCGCCGGGACATCACGTCCGCCATCGCCCAATACACCCGTGATTCAGAACTGGCTGGACGGTGCTCGTAGTCGCGAATCAGGCGCCGGTGGAACATCAAGATCCCGTAGGTCTGCTCGACGACCCATCGTTGTGGCTGGGGCACGAAGCCTTTGTCGGCGGGGTTGCGTTCGACGATGTCCACGGCGATCCCCAGGCCGGCGCCAGAGGCGACGACCGCGTTCTTAAATCTCTGGTCGACCAGCGCTTTGGTCACGCTGCCCTCGGTGACGACGGCGGCCTGGTCCAGCAGGGCGATCCCGGCCGTGTTCTCGTGGGCTGAGGCCGCGAGCACGACGACCGCGATGACCAGGCCCAGCACGTCTACGGTCAGGCCTCGCTTGCGTCCCGGCACCTTCTTGGCGACGTCCCGGCCGGTCGTGGTGGCGGGGACGCCGGCCGCGACGTGGACGCCTTGGGTGTCCAGTACGACCAGGCTCGGGTCGGCCAATCGGCCCTTCTTCTCGCGCAGGTGCCAGCGCAGCAGGTCATGGATCGTCTTGTCGGTGCCGTCGTCGCGCCATTTGGCGAAGTAGTAGTACGTCGCACCCTCGGACGGCAGATCGTGCGGGAGATAGCCCCATTGGACGCCGGTTCGTCCCTGGTAGCGGATCGCGCTGACGATCTCCCGCAGCGCATGGTTGCCTTCGTAGCCGCTGACCGAGGGGTGCGCGGCCTTCCATGCCCGTGAGGACCGGTTCGATCAACGCCCACTGAGCCTCGGTCAAGTCGCTCGAGTACGGCTTGCGCTCAGTCACCGCGCCATCCCAGCACAACTGGACCCGCAGACTGGCGGTAACACTACAAATCCACACGATCACATGACGACATCACGGATGGAGGCTCACGTAGGCACTCTCAGGGGCTCGAGGGCGGCTAGGACGAGGTCGAGGCCGAAGGTGAACTCCTCCGCCGGGTCGTAGCCGGCGGCGGCGAGCACCGCGGCGGACTCGTTGAGGTAGGGGAACTCCTCAGGAGGAAGCTGGGGCAGGAAGACATCCTCGGCCATGTCCGCGAACTCACCGGCGGTGTCGAACGGCAGGCTGGCTTCCTGCAGGGCGAAACCGTAGACATAGCTGTCGAGCAACCAGTTGGCGTGCGTCGCCATCAAGACCGGGAAGCCGGCCCTCCGCAGGCAGGCGGTGACCGCTTCGCGGTGGCGGAGGTTCGCGGGCCCCGGCGATGTCCGCGACTCCATCAGGCCGATCGCCCACGGGTGGCGTGCGAGAACCTGTCGGGCGGATACCGCCCGACGTCGCATCGCTGACTGCCAGTCGGCCTCTTCAGGCGGGAGCTCGATCTCCTCGAACACGACGTCGATCATGGCGTCCAGCAACTCCTCCTTATTCGCCACGTAGTAGTAGAGCGACATCGCGCCCGCGCCGAGCGCGCGAGCCAGCCGGCGCATGCTCAGCTCGCCGACCCCCTCGCGGTCGGCGAGCCGGACCGCCTCGACCACCACCCGCTTCTTGCTCAGCCCCGCATCTGACGCGACCTGGCGTCGTTCCCTCGCAGACAACGGGTCTCCTCTCTCGAACGGCTTGACAATCGTTCAGCGCACGGTCATCGTACAGCGTACTACGTACGATGTACGAACCAGTGAGAGTCGTAGCTCGGACGTGAGGAGGCTCTGTGGGAATCGAGCAGCGATCGAATGCCGGAGCACGCCTGGTGCCGGGGGGCGAGTCCGGCCGGGGCGACGACGATGCGGGCCGCCCTCAGTGCTCGAGTCGTCCGAGGTCGGGCTACCGCTGCCCGGTCGGGGCGAGGAGACAGGTGTGTGCAGCACTCGCAACGTCGACGAAGCAGCCGACGCCCTCCGCTACGTCGCGGCCGGCCACACCCGAGGGAAGGCCGTCGTCACCGTCTGACGACCGGACCGACGAGAACGACCCAACCCCGTGCGTATGTACGCCCCAACCTGCCGCCACTCGGGCGGACGGACCGCTCCTCTCGAAAGAAGAACCGATGACCATCCGGACGAAAACCCCGAACCTGCTCGACAACCCGCCGGTCCCCGTGCAGGTCAAGCTCGCCGCCGCATGGACCAGCCTCATGTTCCTCTACATCTACGTCGACTACTTCCACCTTTACAAACCTGGCACCGTCGACAACATCCTGGCCGGCGTCGTCTTTGAGTTCGACATCAGCCCGACGCTGTTGACCGTCATGCTCGCGTCCATGGCGATCCCGGCCCTGATGGTGATGCTCTCCATGACGCTGCCCGCCCGGGTGAACCGCGCCACGAACCTCGTCGTTGCATCGCTCTACATCCCCTACTCGGCATTCAACGCGGTAGGGGAGTCCTGGGACTGGGCCCCCTTCTACGGCCTCTCCATCGGAATCGAGGTGCTGCTCCTGGCCTTCGTCCTGCGCTCCGCCTGGACCTGGCCTCGAACCCCCGCCGTCCCAGCCGGTCCCGCGACGACCGACCTTCGACAGGACCTTCGACAGTAGGTGTCCGTGTAAAGCCCTACGGCGTGAAGCCCGCCGCCGCGGACACCGGGCCGACCGTGACCAGCTCAGTCGCGGTATACGCAGAGAACCTGCTCACGAGCGGTCCGGTGTCCGCGCCAGCCGCGCCCGCAGGCCGAACGGCGGCTGACCGACCAGCAGACCTCATCCAACCAACCGCAACGACGAAAGGGGCATTAGCTCGCTTAACGCACTCTGATGCGTGCCAGCGGCAGGGTGCGCCGGCCGGGCCAGTGGGGCATCGCGGCGCCGCGCTGTTCCGGCGCCTCCAACGAAGACCAGGCGAACCCCGTCAGGCAGAGCCTGCTCGAGACGCCCTTCAGCCACTCGGTGCTCGGGGAGCGCAGCCCGCTGTAGGCCGGCCTTGCGGTGTTCGCGCAGGTTGGTCACGCCGAGCCGGGCCCGCATTTCGGCGGTCAGCCGGCGTCCTTTGAGTGCTCTGTCGTAGACGGGCTCCCGCCGGATTCCGAGGATTCTGGCAAGTTCACCGAGGGAGTAGCCGCCTGGTATGTCCTGGTTGGTGGCGATGGCGATGTTTGTGGCGTTCCGCAGGTGCTGCCGCAAGGTTCGATGTGTACCAGACCGACCGGGTCGTCCGAGAGCCGTCGAGTGAGCGCGTCGATCATCCGGTGCAGCATCGCGACGTACTCTTCGGTCTCCACGACGCGACGACAGTGCTTGCCGGGGGAAGAGTGCAGGCAGCCGCTGACGTCTGCTCCGCCGATTGTGTGGGTGGCGTCGGTGGGAGGTGATGGGTGTGAGGTCGAATGCGGCGGACGGCGGGCTGGTGTGCTTGCGGGTGGACGGGCGGGCAGAGCCGTGGGACAAGGGGGAAGCGAACAGGACTGACACGGGCGCCGGGGGAGACGGAGGGAAGACCGGAAGGAACGGACAGGCCCGGTTCCATGCGGGAATCCGGGCACCATCCGTTCTGAAGCGAATCTCCTCTCAGAGCTCTGACCTGCCGAAATGCTGGTTCTCGCCGTCATGGCACGGATACTGCTTGAACTGCACGTCGTTGGCCGTGGACGAGCTCGGCAGGTCCGCGCACTTGCCCGAGTGCCTGGCCACCAGCCGCAGGTAGCCGCCGCCCGCGTCCTGCAGGGTCCACTGCTGGTTGGCGCCCGTGCCGCAGCCGTACTGCTGCAGGGCGGCGCCGTCGGCGGTGCTGACGCCGTTCACGTCGAGGCACCTGGACGAGTTGCGGGCGATGATCTGCACGTGGCCGCCGCTGATCGACTGGATGCGCCACTGCTGGTTGGTGCCGCCGTTGCAGTCGTACTGGATGACGGCCGCCAGGTTCGCGGTGGAGCCGTTGCGCACATCCACGCACTTGCCCGAGTGCCGCACCGTCAGCCGGTCGTAGCCCGAGCCGGTCGCGGTGATCGTGCCGGCGGCGGCGTCGACGGTGAGCCGCCGCGCGTACGTCAGGCTCATCGTGGTGCTGCTGGGGAACTGGACGGGCAGCCACACGTAGCGCGAGTCGTTGACCGGGCCGCCCCACGCGCCGGCCCACCGGTCGCCGAGGTACAGGTACGAGGTGCCGGACGTGCCCTGCACCGGCAGCACGAACGCCGGCTGCGAGCCGTACGTGAGCGCGTCCCCGGCGTTCTGCCAGGCGCTCCACGTGCCGGTGATGCTGGTGGCGGTGGCGTACTTGGCCTGGTTGGGCTGCCAGCCGGTCGCGCCCGAGGTGAGCAGGAAGTAGACGCCGCCCCGCTTGAACATGGCGGGCGCCTCCCGGTGGTCGCCGTCCCACCTGCGCACCAGCGCGGCCACGTCGGTGAAGTCGGCGGTCAGCCGGTAGACGTGCAGGTCGTAGTTCTCGTCGGCGGCCGAGATCATGTAGCCGGTGCCGTCGGTGTCCACGAACGCGGTGATGTCGCGTGACATGTGCCCGAGCGGCCGGAAGCTGCGCAGGTAGGTGTAGGCGCCGTCCACGGTGTTCGACACGGCCACGGCCGCGCGGGCCTCGCCGTAGTCGCGGCCGTTCTCCTTGTGCATCCACATGACGAACTGGCCGGTGGCCGGGTTGTGGATCACCTTGGGCCGCTCGATGTTGGCGACCTGCAGCTCGGTGGCGCTCGACTGGGTCAGCACGTGGTTGCGGAACTCCCACGTGCGCAGGTCCGCCGAGCGGTAGGCGGAGACGTAGCGGAAGGTGCCGTCGGCGTTGCGGTTCTCCCCGAACCAGTAGTAGTACGAGCCGACCTTCACCACGCCGCCGCCATGGGCGTGCAGCAGGTTGCCCGAGGTGTCGGTGAACTGGGCCCCGACCGGCACCGTCACCGGCGCCGCCCGGGCGGGCAGCGCCGGTAACAGGGTCAGCAGGAGTGCGGCGAGCAGGGTCAGGACGCGGGACATGAGGGTGCTCCTCTCAGCCTTTGATGCCGGTGAGCAGGACGCCCCTGACGATCCATCGCTGCGCGATGAGGAAGAGGGCGACCAGGGGCAGGATGGCCACGAGCGCGCCGGCGAACAGCGCCGGCATGTTGACCGCCTGCTGGTTGAGGTTGGTCGACAATGCCACCTGCACCGTCCAGAACTCCGGGTCCTGGCCGATGACCAGCGGCCACAGGAACGCGTTCCAGTGCTCGATGAAGGACAGGATGCCGAGCGAGGCGAACAGCGCGCCCGAGTTCGGCAGCGCCAGGCGCCCGTACAGGCCGAGGTAGCCCAGGCCGTCCACCCGGCCCGCGTCCTCCAGCTCGCGCGGGAAGCGCAGGTAGAAGCCGCGGAACAGCAGCACCGCGAACGCGCTGAACAGGCCGGGCACGATCAGCCCCCACATCGTGTTCACCCCGCCCAGCGACCCGACCACCACGAACGTCGGGATGAACGTGGCCGCGCCCGGCACCATCATCGTGGCGATGATGAAGAAGAAGGTGGGCTTGGAGGCGGCCACGGGGATGCGGGCCAGCGCGTACCCGGCCATGGAGGCCAGCAGCGTGGACAGCGGCGCGGAGATCGCCGAGATCAGCGTCGAGTTCCACAACGCGTGCGCCAGCGGCACCGCCTCGTTGCCGAACGCGTCCGCGAACCCCTGGAAGCTGATCGTCTCCGGCCACCAGTGCCAGTCCAGCGAGCCCAGCTCCCGCTTGCTCATCAGCGCGTTGCGGACGAGCAGGTAGAACGGCAGCAGGAACGGCACCGCGAAGACGATCACTGCCGCGTACGAGCCGAGATGCCGCTTCCTCATCAGCCCTCCTCCTCGGCGGTCCTGCCGAACCCGGCCAGGCGGCCCTGCAGCAGCGTGAACACCACGATCAGCACGGTGACCACGAACGCCCCCGCCGACCCGGCGCCGTAGTTCTGCTCGCCGAGCGCCGTCTGGAACAGGTAGATCAGCGGCGTGCGGCCGTCCGCGCCGCCCAGCCCCGACAGGTTGGAGGCCAGGATGTTGTAGAACTCGTCGAACGCCTGGAACGCGTTGATGATCAGCAGCAGCACCACGGCCACCGAGGTGTTGCGCAGCATCGGCCAGGTGATGTGCCGGAACAGCCGGCCCTCCGACTCCGCCCCGTCCACCCGGGCCGCCTCGTAGAGCTGGGCGGGGATCTGCTGGATGCCGGCCAGGAAGAGGATCATGTAGAAGCCGGTCTGCAGCCACAGCCGCACCGTGACCAGCACGATCCAGTACAGCGGCGGGTCCACGGTCGCCACCCAGCCGATCGAGTCCTCGTAGCCCAGGAGGTAGGCCAGGCTGTTGGCCACGCCCGACGGGGTGCCGCTGAACAGCGACATCTTCCACACCAGCGCGCCCACCACGTACGAGACGGCCGCCGGGATGAAGAACGTGGTGCGGAAGAACGCCCGGCCGCCGCGCAGCCGGTTCACCAGCACCGCCAGGCCCAGCGACAGCGCGAACGTCACCGGCACGATGAACAGCGTGAACAGCAGGATCGTGACCAGCGACCGGGTGAAGGCGGGGTCACCCAGCAGGCGCCGGTAGTTCTCCAGGCCGTTCCAGTCGCCCAGGGCGATCGTGCCGCGGGCGTCGTTGAAGCTGAGCAGGAAGCCCCAGCCGATGGCCACGTACTTGAACAGGAACAGTCCGGCCACCATCGGCAGCGTGAGCAGCAGGAACGCGCGCCAGGCCGGCCACCGCGCGGCCCGCCGCCCCGCGGCGCGGCGGGGACGCCCGGTTGCGGGGCGGGGCGGGGCTGCCGTCGTCACAGCACCGGCACCTTGTCGAGGATGTCCTGCGACCGCTTGGCCGCCTCGGCGAGCGTCTTCTCCGCGTCGGCGCCCTTCTTGACGATCGCGGTGACCGCGTCGGTGTACGGCTGGCGCACCTCGGCCGTCCACAGCGCCGGCTGCTTGATGCCGTGGGCGGCCACGGCGTCCATGACGGTCTTGGCCGGGCCGGTGTTCAGCTTGTCGGCCTTGGCCGCGGTGCTGTTGCGGGGCGGGATGTGGAAGCCGTAGGCCAGGCTCCAGTCCGTCTGCGCGGCGGTGTTCTCCACCCACAGCCAGCGCACGTACTTCTTGGCCGCCTCCAGGTTGCGGCTCTTGCCGTTGACGACCTGCACCCAGCCGCCCATGTTGACCACGGCCTGCCCGCCGGGGCCGAACGGGGGCAGCGCGAAGGCGTCGAAGTCGTCGCCCAGCGCCTCGGTCAGGCCCGGGACGGCCCACAGGCCGACCCACTGCATGGCCGCCGCGCCGTTGATCAGCGCGCCCGGGTCCCACCAGTCGGTGGAGTAGCCCTGCAGGGTCGCCTTGGCGTCGTACAGCTCCTTGACCGCGGTCAGCGCCTCGACCACCTTCGGGTCGTCGTAGGTGATGTCGCGGTCGTCGATCAGCAGGTTGCCGTTCGACCACGGCACCATCTGGCCCAGCGGGCCGACACCGTCGTTGCCCACGAACAGGCCCTTCTGCTTGCCCTGCGTGAGCTTCTTCGCCGCCGCCGCGAACTCCGCGAAGCTGGTGGGAACGCTGACACCGGCCTTGGCGAACAGCGACTTGCGGTAGAACACCAGCATCGGGTCCACGATCATGGGTACCGCGTACACCTGGCCGCCCCACGTGTACGGCTGCAGCACCTTGGGGTTGAAGTCGGCCTTCTCCGCCCCCAGCACGTCGTCCAGCGCGGTGACCTGGCCGGCCTTGACCATGTTCGGGCTGACGTCGTTGACCTCGTACACGTCGGGGCCGTCGGGGGTGAGCACGGCGGCCGTCCACTTGGTGGCGTAGTCGCCGGGGATCCAGGAGACCTTGACCGCGATGTCGGGGTTGGCCTTGGTGAAGTCGGCGGCGTACTTCATGGCCGCCTGCTGCGTGCCCTCCTCGCCGTACTCGTGGTACCAGTGCGTCAAGGTGATCTTCGTCGCGCCTCCGGACGGCGCGGCACTGCCCTTGGCCAGCGGGTCTCCGGTGGAGCACGCGGAGACGGCGGCGCCGGCGACGAAGAGCACGGAACCTTTCAGAAGTCCGCGCCGGGTGAGTGGTCTGTCCATCGGGGCCACCTCTCGTGGGGGGAAAGAGTCGGGGCCGATGCCAGGTAACCGGTTACTTCAGACGTCGTGAGCCGGACGCTAGACGCGGATCTCCGGTGGCGTCAATGCGCTGTTAACTTTTCGTTACAAACCCGGTGGGACTGGGCTTGACGGGTCGGATGGGATCTCTTAGCGTCCTGGGCATTGCTCAGGTAACCGATTACCTGGTTCGAGCGCTCACCTGGGAGATCGCATGACCACACCCCGCCGCGTCACCATCAGGGACGTGGCCAGGAAGGCCGGAGTCTCGGTCGCCACCGTCTCGCGCGTGCTGGGCGGCGACTACCCGGTCCTCGCGGCCACCCGCAACAAGGTCATGCGTGCCGTACGAGAGCTCGACTACGTCCCCAACGCCCACGCCAGAGCCCTGTCCGCGGCCCGGCCCGGCGCCATCGCGATCGTCGTCAACACCATCGCGGTGCCCTACTACGCGCTCATCGCCCAGGGCGTGGAGGACCAGGCCGCCCAGGAGGGCAGGCTGTCGCTCATCTGCACCACCGGCGGCGACAACGGCCGCGAGCTGTCCATCGTGCAGCTCCTGCGCGAGCAGCGCGCCGAGGCCGTCATCCTGGTCGGCAGCGTGATCGTGGACGAGGAGTACCGCAAGCGCATGACCGAGTACGCCCACGCCCTGGCAGCCGCGGGCTCCCGCCTCGTCCTGTGCGGCCGGCCGCCGCTGGGGGAGGGGGCGCCCGCCCTCGTCGTCGGCTTCGACAACACCGGCGGCGCGCACGCCGTCACCGCCCACCTGCTGTCGGCCGGTCACCGCAGGATCCTCTACCTCGGCGTGCGGCCCGGCCACACCACCTCCGACACCCGCGTGGCCGGCTACCGCAGCGCCCTGGCCGAGCACGGCGTGGCCCTGGACCCGGGGCTGCAGATCGAGGCCGAGTTCGACCGCGACGCCGGCTACGCCGCGATGAACCGCCGCCTGGCCGAGGGGCCGCCCGACTTCACCGCCATCTTCGCGGGCAACGACCTCGTCGCCGCGGGAGCGATCCAATCGCTGCACGAGCACGGGCTGCGCGTGCCCGACGACATGTCGATCGTCGGCTACGACGACGTGCCGCCCGCCCAGGACCTGCACCTGACCACCGTGCATCTGCCGCACGACGAGCTCGGCAGGGCCGCGGTGCGCCTCGCGCTCGGCCGGCTGACCACCAGCCCGATGACGCTCGGCACCCACATCGTGGTCCGCGACTCGGTCAGGGCCCTCGGCCCCCGATGAATCCCGTCGTGGCGTTCGCGATGCAGCCGCCGCTGCTGCCCGAGCTGTTCCCGCTCGACCTGCGGCGCCGCCTGTCACTGGTCGGCCGGGTGCGCGAGCGGGTGATCGACGCCTTCGACGGGCCGCTCGACGCCGAGATCCTGATCACCGGGTGGGGGTGCCCGCGCATCGACGCCGACGTCCTGGCCGCCGCGCCCCGCCTGCGGGCCGTCGTCCACGCCGCCGGCAGTGTCAAGGGGCACCTGACGGCGGCGGTGTTCGACCGCGGCATCGCGGTGTCGTCGGCGGCGCAGGCCAACGCCGTGCCGGTGGCCGAGTTCACCCTCGCGATGCTGGTGCTGGCGGCCAAGCAGGCGTTCGCCAGGGCGCGGGCGTACTCGGCGGGGGCCTGGTCGGGCGACGCGCTGCCCGGCGTGGCCACCCCGGGCGAGCGCGGCGGGCTGGGCGGGACGACCGTCGGGGTGATCGGGGCCTCGCGGGTGGGCCGGCTCGTCATCGGCGGGCTGCGCTCGCACGGGGCGCGGGTCCTGCTCAGCGACCCCTACGTCGCCGCGGAGGAGGCGGAACGGCTGGGAGCGCGGGCCGTGCCGCTGGACGAGTTGTGCCGCTCGGCCGAGCTGGTCACCGTGCACGCACCCGAGCTGCCGGAGACGCGGGGACTGCTGGACGGGCGGCGGCTGGCACTGCTGCGTGACGGGGCCGTGGTGGTCAACACCGCGCGCGGGGCGCTGATCGACACCGACGCCCTCGTACGGCACTGCTCGGGCGGGCGGATCTCCGCCGTGCTCGACGTGACCGATCCCGAGCCGCTGCCGCCGGGGCATCCGCTGCTCGGGCTGCCCAACGTGCTGGTGACGCCGCACATCAGCGGGGCCAGGGGGCGGGAGTTGCGGCGGCTGGGGGAGTTCGCGGTGGGGGAGGTGGAGCGGCTGGCCCGGGGGCGCCCGCTGCGCGGCGCCGTCCGCGTGGCCGACCTCAACCGCATCGCGTGAACCCTGGAGCCCCGCATGCCCATGATCCCGGACCCCGGCCCGTCCGCGGGTGGCGTGATCACCGAGCGGCTGGTGCGCGAGATTCGCGAGGAGGCGGAGCGGGCCCGCGCCACCCCCGCTCCCGAGCTGACCCTCGCCCTGTGGCGGCGCTTCGCCGACACCGGTGACCGGCTGGCCTACGAGCGCGTCTACTTCGACCGACGCCGCCGCCTGGCCGCCCTCGCCCTCGACGCCCACCTCGACGCCCACCTCGACACTCACCTCGACGCCCGCCCCGACGCCCGCCTGGACGCCCGCCCCGATCCGGCCCTGGACGGCCTGCTGTGGTCGGTGTGCGACGAGCGCACCTGGGTCCTGCCCGCCCACGAGCCGCACGACCGCCCGCTCGGCACGTTCGTGGACCTGTTCGCCGCCGAGACCGCCCACACCCTGGCCGAGATCGTGGCCCTGCTGGCCGATCGCCTCGACCCCCGGGTCCGGGAGCGCGTGCGGGCGGAGGTGGACCGCAGGGTCCTGTACCCGCTGCGGCCAGGCGGGGCCCCGATGTGGTGGGAGTCGGCCCGGCACAACTGGGCGGCCGTCTGCGCGGGCGCCGCAGGGCTGGCCGCGCTCGCGCTGGACTCCTCCGCCCTGCCCGCGCGCATCGTGGGCTCGTCCCCTGAGCCCGCATCCGCCCTTGACGCACCCCGCCTGCCCGCACACGCCAGGGACTCGCCCAGCCTGACCGCGCGCGCCCTCGACGCGCCCCGCCTGCTCGCACTCCTGCCCCGCCTCCGGCGCGCGCTCGCGGCGTTCCTGTCGGGCGCGGGCGCGGACGGCGCCTGCCTGGAGGGCCCGGACTACTGGTCCTACGGCTTCGGCTACTTCGTCTACTTCGCCGAGGCGCTGCGCGAGCACACCGGCGAGGACCTCCTGGACGACCCGCACGTACGCGAGATGGCCGCCTACCCGGCCAGGATCGACCTCGGCGACGGCGCCAGACCGGCCTTCGCCGACTCGCACGGCCGCGGGGCCTACCCGGCCGGCCTCCTGTCCCGCCTGGCCGCCCGCCTCGGCGTCCCCGCGCCGGCGCCGGCGGTCCCGTCGTTCCACGACGACCCCTGCTACCGCTGGGCCCACCTGACCCGCACCCTGTGGTGGTCGCAGGAAGCGTCCAGCACCGCGGCGGAGCCCTGCTCGTACCTGCCGGACGCCGCGATCGTCGTGGCCAGGGCGGCGGGCACGGCGTTCGCCGCCAAGGGCGGGCACAACGACGAGCCCCACAACCACCTCGACCTCGGCCACTTCGTGCTGCACGCGCACGGCCGGACGGTCCTGGACGACCTGGGCGCGCCGGAGTACACCCGTGACTACTTCCGCGAGGGCCGCTACCAGGTGCCCCAGGCCTCGGCAGAATGGCACTCGGTCCCGCTGATCGACGGCGCCGCCCAGCTCCCCGGCCGCGACCGCCGCGCCGAGGTGCTGGCGTACGCGGCGGCCGGCGGTTCCGTGACGCTCGCGCTGGACCTCACCGCCGCGTACGCCACCCCGCACCGCTTCACCCGCACCTTCCACTGGCGCCCCGGCACGCTGGAACTCGTGGACGACTTCGACCTCGCCGCCCCGGACGCGCTGGTGGAGGAGCTGTTCGTCTCGCGCGTCCGCCCGGTGGCGGGCCCCGGCGTGATCACGTGGGGCCCGGTCGAGCTGCGGGTGCCGCCCGGCTGGCGGGCGGTGTCCGAGGAACGGCAGGTCCGCGGGCACGACGGCGCCGCGGAGACCGTGCACCGGGTACGGCTGGCGGCACGCGTCCCGCCGGGCGCGCACCGCTTCCTGTTCACGGTGAGGACTTGACCGCCCGCTCCGCGGAAGCCCCGGCGTGCCCCGCCTCCTGGCGGCGGCCCGGCAGCGTCATGGTGACCGCCGCGGCCACCAGCGCGGCGCCGCAGCCGATGAGCATGCCCGTGCGGAAGCCGCCTTCGGACGGCAGCGGGTGCCCGCCGAAGTCGATGGTGAGCTGCGACAGGACGACGCCGATCACGGCGGCGGACACGGTGGTGCCGATGGAGCGCATCAGCGTGTTGAAGCTGTTGGCCGCGCCGGTCTCGGACAGCGGCACGGCGCTCATGATGAGGGCGGGCATCGACCCGTAGGCGAAGCCGACGCCGATGCTGATGACGCAGGTGATGATCAGCATGCCCCAGGCGGAGCCGAGCAGGGGCATGGACAGGCCGTACCCGAGCGCCATCACGAGGCTGCCGACGATCAGCGTGACCTTGGGGCCGCGGGCGGCCGACAGGCGGGCCCCGACCGGCGAGATGATCATCATCATCAGGCCGGAGGGAGCCATCCACAGGCCCGCGGCCAGCATCGACTGGCCCAGGCCGTAGCCGGTGGCGGCCGGGAGCTGGAGGATCTGGATGACGATCAGCGACTGGGCGTACATCGAGAAGCCGACGACGATCGAGGCCACGTTCGTCAGCAGCACCTGGGGCCGGGCGGTGACGCGCAGGTCCACCAGCGGGTCGCGGACCCGCAGCTCCCACCAGCCCCACGCGAGCAGCAGGACCACGGCGGCGCCGAGCAGCCCGAGCGTGATGCCGCTCGACCAGCCCCAGTCGGCGCCCTTGGAGACGCCGAGCAGCAGGCACACCAGGCCCGCGCCGAGGCCGAGCGCGCCGAGCAGGTCGATGCGCCCCCGCGCCCTGGCGGGCGTGACCGGCACCAGCAGCCAGATCAGCACCGCCACGACCAGGCCCAGCGCGGCCGAGCCCCAGAACAGCACCCGCCAGCTCGCGTACTCGGCGACGGCGGCGGACAGCGGCAGGCCGAGCGCGCCGCCGATCCCCATGGACGAGCTCATCAGCGCGATCGCGGGGCCCAGCCGGTGCGGCGGCAGCACGTCGCGCAGGGCGCTGATGCCCAGCGGGATCATGCCCATGCCCATGCCCTGCAGCCCCCGCCCGATGACCATCGGCGCCAGGGACCCGGCGAACGCGCAGACGACGCAGCCCACGACCAGCGGCACCGAGCAGACGAGCATCATGCGGCGCTTGCCGTACAGGTCGCCCAGCCGGCCCATCACCGGCGTCGTGACGGCTCCGGCCAGCAGTGTGACCGTGATCACCCAGGAGGCGTTGGAGGCCGTGGTGCCCAGCAGGGCCGGCAGCACGCCGATCAGGGGCACGACCAGGGTCTGGGACAGCGCGGCCACGATGCCCGCCACGGCCATGACGGTGACGATGCCGTTGGAGCGGGTGCCGGAACCACTCTCTTCCACGCGGATCCCCCTCGAAACTCTCGACGTCGGAAGCGATGTGCACTCTACACATAGTGTGTTACATGCACATTTTGCGGGTTCGTGGCAGGTAGGCTGAGCCCGCATCGGATGGATAGAAGGACCTGCATGGACAAGCCCACGCACCTGATCGAGTACGAGACGATGCTGCTCGGCCAGCACCGCCACCTCGACCGCAGCGCGTACATCCTGCTCAGCCGCATCCGGATGGAGGGCATGATGTCCATCGGGCAGCTCAGCGAGGCGTTCGGCCTCGACGTGTCCACCCTCAACCGGCACACGTCCGCGCTGCTGCGCCGGGGCCTGGCCGAGCGCATCCCCGACCCGCAGGGTGGCATCGCCCGCAAGTTCCGCCTCACCGAGGAGGGCGAGCGATACCTCGACTCCGAGCGCGCCAGGAACATCAACGGCCTGGAGAAGGTGCTGGCCGGCTGGACCGCCGACGAGGTCGCGGCGTTCGCCGCCTACCTCAGGCGCTTCAACACCGACATCGAACGCCTCCGCGGCCGTCCCTGGCCCCACCCGGAGCGCAAGGCCCAGCAGGGCAGCGGGGCGGGCGTGTAGGAGACAGGGCTCCGGGTAGCCGTGGACGGGTGAGTCACGAAGAGGAATTCGGCTTCGCCTTCGAGGAACGTTACCGCCCGCTGCTGGCCGTCCTCGGCGTCCGCCCGGCCACCTGCCGGCTGACGCTCACCGACGAGCTGCTGCGGGTGCGGTTCGGGCCGTGGCAGGTGCTGTCGCCGCGGCGCAACGTCACGGGCGCTGAGCCGTCCGGCCCGTTCTCGCCGCTGAAGGCGATCGGGGTGCACGTGTCGCTGTCCGACGGCGGGCTGACGTTCGGCAGCAGCACGACGCAGGGGGTCTGCATCTGCTTCCGCCGCTCGGTGTCCGGCAGCGAGCCCCTCGGCGTGCTCCGCCACCCCGCCCTGACGGTCACGGTCGAGGATCCCGCCCGCCTGATCGGCCTGCTCACCTCGGAGAGCCGGCCCGCCTATCCATGACGCCGTCAAGCCCTCCGGCCAGCTCTGATATGCGAACGGATATCGGCCGCGCGCCGATACCGCTATTAGACACGCCCTGATCACATCTGCTTGGCTCCTGATCTCCGACGGATCACCGAGCGAAGGACGATGTGACATGCGACACCTGCGCGCCGCCACCGTGCTGCCCGCGACCGCCCTGGCGATCTCCCTCCTGGGAGGCGGCACCCTGACGACGGGCACGGCCTCGGCCTCTGCCGGGGTGCCGGTGGCGGCCGTCTCCAGCGAGGCCCGGGTCAAGAAGGAGCTGCGGGCGCTGGAGGCCGCCTTCAAGGGGCGCATCGGGGCGTACGCCATCGACACCGCCACCGGCAAGACCCTGTCGTACCGGGCGGGGGAGCGCTTCCCCATGCTGTCCACGTTCAAGGCGCCCCTGTGCGCGGCCGTCCTGCACCAGGCGCGCACCCGGCAGCCCGGGCTGATGAGCAGGCACATCAGGTGGACGGCCGCCGACATGAAGCCCAACTCGCCGGTCACCGAGAAGCACGTCAAGGACGGACTGACCGTCTCGGAGCTGTGCGTGGCGGCCGTCACCCAGAGCGACGGGACCGCGTCCAACCTGCTGATGAAGCTGATCGGCGGGCCCGCGGGGATGACGGCCTTCTTCCGCACGCTGAAGGACCCGCTCTCCCGCATGGACCGCTGGCACCCCGAGCTCAACGACTGGACGCCCAAGGACAAGCGCGACACCACCACGCCGGCGGCCATGGCCGGCAACCTGCGCGCGCTCGCGACCGGCACGGCGCTGCACGCCAAGGACCGGGAGCAGCTCGTCGCCTGGCTGCTCGCCGGCAAGGTCGGCGCGGAGCGCATCCCGGCCGGCCTGCCCAAGACCTGGACGGTCGCCCACAAGACCGGCACCAACTCCGACGGCTTCGGCGGCGGGAACGACATCGCCGTCATCTGGCCGGAGAAGGGCGGCGCCCCGATCATCATGGCCGTCTACACCAACCGGACCCCCGGCCTGCCCACCGACAACCGGACCATCGCCAGGACCGCGACCGTCCTGGCCAAGGGCCTCGGCAGGCTCTGACCACCGCTCCCCGCCCGGGGGCCGCCGGTTGGAGCGAGCCCGGCCCCCGGCATCGCCGCGTCAGGACGCCGGCACAGGCCGGGCATCCCACCAGTCGAGCACCCGCGTCCCGAACAGGGTCAGCCACTTGGACGGCTCGCCCGCCGGCACGTCCACCTCGAACCACACCTCACCGGGCAGCGTGCGGCCCTGCAGCCAGGTGCCGTCCGGCTGCCGGGCGGCACGGACGCGCTCGATCGCCCCGGCCATGCGCGGGTCGGGCGGCACGCCGTCGAACAGCGCCGCCCGGCGGAAGTAGTCGGCCGCGTTGAGCACGCTGTAGAACCAGCGGAACGGGTAGGCGAAGCGGTCCACCCACGGCGCCACCGGCTCGCCCGTGGACAGGCGGCGGAAGAGCCCGCGCCGCAGCAGGTACTCCTCGCCGCCGCGCCGGGCGGCCCGCGTCGCCTCCGTGCCTCCGGTCGCGACGTCGTAGGCGAGCAGGCCCTTGAGCGAGTTGAGCGTCGAGTGGAACGACGACCGCGTCGAGCCCTCGATCCACTCGCAGTTCCAGCCGCCGTCGGGCAGCCGGTGCTCGACGAGCCAATCGACGACGCCGGTGATGCCGGCGCCGAGCCACAGGCCGTTCTCCACCGTCCAGGCGTTGATGCAGCAGTCGACCTCGCCGCCCCAGTACGGCAGGTCGTCGTACTCCCATCGGCAGTTCTTGTCGAGCAGCTCGGCCGTGCCGCGCAGGGCGGCGGCGTCGAGGCCCCACTCGCGCAGCGAGTTGAGCGTCCACGTCGTCGCCGTCCAGGGCTGCCGGTTGTCCTGCGCGCCGTCGATGGTCGCGAAGTCGAAGCCGGCGGGGAAGAACGCGCCGCCGGCCCACTGGCCGTCCGGGTCCTGCAGCGCGAGCAGGCGCGCGCCGAATCCCTCGGTCGCGATCCTCGCCCGCGTCGCCTCCCAGACCTCGGGCGGCTCGTGCAGCAGGTCCCGCTCGACCTGCCAGCGCAGCGCCGGATCGGAGTCACGCAACCACGGGATCAGGGCCTCGGTCACCATGCCGCGCAGTCTGGCACGGGACGCGGCCTTCCGGCAGGCCCTGCCCGCGCCGCCGGCTCACGACCGTCGCGCGGGCTCCTCCGGGGTGAGGAGCCTGGTCATGATGCGGTCGAGGGCGGCCAGGTCGCCGGGATCCAGGGCGAGCAGGGAGCGCGGCGGGCGAGCCAGGATGCGCTCGGCCTCCTCGGCGACGGCGGTCCCCGCCGGGGTGAGGGCGACGATCTTGCTGCGGCGGTCGCCGGGGGAGACGCTTCGGGTGACGTAACCGCGCTGCTCCAGGTCGTCCACCATCAGCGTGGTGTACGGCTTGTCGGTCGACAGCTCGGCGGTCAGCTCCCGCATCGTCATCGGCCCGGCCAGCAGGCGGCGCAGCGCCTTGACCCGGAAGAAGCTCATGCCGAGCGTCTCCGCGACCTCCTTGCGACGGTCCTCCTGGCGCAGGACGAGGTCGTACATGGCGGCCCAGACGCGGGCCACCGCCTCCTGGTCAGGGATGTCGCTCATGAGGTGTCGGCCGTTCTGTCGGGAGCGTGGGCGAGCCGTTCGGCGGTGCGGGCGGCGCTGCGGCGGGCCCAGCCGGTCGTGGTCAGGATACCGAGCAGCATGATCGCCAGGCCGCAGCCGGTGATGATCCACCAGCCGACGTGGCTGGCCGCCGGGAACCCGGCGGCGAACGGGCCCGCGACCGCCGAGGTGACCAGCGCGCCGATGACCGCGACGCCCATCGACTGGCCGATCTGGCGGCTGGTGGAGGCCACGGCCGCGGCCACCCCGGCCTGGGCGCGCGGCATGCCGGAGACGGCGGTGTTGGTGATCGGCGCGTTCACCATGCCGAAGCCCAGCCCGAACAGCACGTACGCGGCCATGAGCTGCCAGATCGGGGTGTCCGCGGAGAGTCCCGTCATGATCAGGCCGCTGGCCGTCATCGTGACCCCGGCCACGAGCAGCGGCACGCGGGGCCCGGCGTTGCCGACGATCCGGCCCGACAGGGGAGCGCAGATCACGGTCAGCCCGGCCATGGGCAGCGTGTAGAGCCCGGCGTGCAGGGCGGACAGGCCGAGCACGTCCTGAAGGTAGAGGGTGTTGACGAACAGGAAGCCGCCCAGCGCGGCGAAGGCGCACACGGCGATGACGGTGGCCCCGGTGAACGGCGCGCTGCGGAAGAAGCGCAGGTCGATCAGGGGCTCGGCGCGCCGCAGCTCGTACGGCACCAGGCAGGCCAGCGCCAGCGCCGCGACCGCGAAGCAGCCCAGCGTCCGCGGCGACCCCCAGCCGGCCGCCGGCGCCTCGATGATGGCGTACGTCAGGGTGGCCAGCAGCACGATGACCAGCACCTGTCCGACCGGGTCCACCCGGCGCGGGCGCGGCGCGCGCGACTCCGGCACGAACAGCGCGCACAGCACGAACGCGGCCACCCCCACCGGGATGTTGATCCAGAAGATCGCCTGCCAGCCGACCGACCCGACCAGCGCCCCGCCGACCAGCGGGCCGAGCGCCATGCTGACGCCGACCACGCCGCCCCACACGCCGATGGCCCGCGCCCGCTCGCGCGGCTCGGTGAAGGTGTTCGTGATGATCGACATGGCGACGGGGTTGAGCATGGAGCCGCCGACGGCCTGCAGCGCCCGCGCCGCGATCAGCCAGGGGAGGCTGGGGGCCAGCGAGCACATGACCGAGCCGAGCGTGAACAGCGTCAGGCCTGTCTGGAACGTGCGGCGGCGGCCGACCCGGTCGCCGGTGGAGCCGGCCAGCATGAGCAGGCTGGCCAGCACCACCGTGTAGGCGTCGATGACCCACTGCAGGCCGGAGACGGAGGCGTTCAGGTCGCGGCGGATTGCGGGCAGCGCGATGTTCACGATCGTGTTGTCCAGGCCGACGATGAACAGGCTCATGCAGCAGATGGCCAGGACGAGCATGCGCCGGCGGGGGCTGAGCGCGGGGGTGGCCGCGGCCGGTTCGGTCGCCCGGCTGGTTATAGGCATATAACGATTATATTCGCATAACTAATGATCTGTCCGGCGGCATCCGGATCGGCAGGGTCGCGACGCCTGGTTAGAGTGGGGACTGTGACAACCTTCGATGAGGCGGCGGCGCTCGGGCGTGCCGAGAGCGGGCTCGCGGTCATCGCCACGCTGCGCGCCGACGCGACGATCCAGACCTCCGTGGTGAATGTCGCCTTCATGCCGCATCCGCTGACGGGAGCGCAGGTCGCGGCGTTCGTGACGTACGGCAAGGTGAAGCTGGCCAACCTGCGGCAGCGCCCGCAGATCACCGTGACCGTACGGTCCGGATGGCAGTGGGCGGCCCTCGAGGGCGCCGCCGAGCTCGTCGGGCCGGACGACCCGCACCCGGCGGTGGACGCCGAGCGGCTGCGGGTCATCCTGCGGGAGATCTTCACCGCCGCGGGCGGCACGCACGATGATTGGGACGCCTACGACCAGGTGATGCGCGAACAGCGCCGTACCGCGGTGTTCGTCACGCCGGCACGGATTTACAGCAACGGTTAGCCCGGGCCCGGCGATCATGCCCGCGCTCGGGCGTCCCTCGGCGAGCCTCGCAGGGCCTCCGGCGGGTTGGCGGGGATCCGGGGGCTACGTCTGGTCATCGTTCTCGATCATGTAGCCCACAGCGGGGTGGGGCCGTCGGCGCGGTGGCGTGCCGCCGCACTCCGGGCGGTACTCGAAGTGCCACCACTCGTTGTCGTACATGCGGTACAGGTGGTAGCGGGCGCCGTGTTCCTCCAGCCAGCGCGCGCCTTCGTGCGGGCGCACGTCCAGCGCGATGCCCTTGACGTGACAGGATTCCGCCGGCGGCAGGACGAGCATGCGGGCCGAGGCCGCGGAGCCGGAGCGGCGCACCTCCTCGTCGAACATCCGTTGCTGGACATGGGGATCGCGGTATCCCGAGGTGAGGCCGATGAGCTGGCCGTGACGCCAGAGCGCCTCGGTGCGCGCCGCGGTGAACGCCGCCCTGGCTCCGCCGGTGAGACCGGTCAGATCCTCGGCGGGGAACCGCATCCGTAACGCCCAGCCGCAAGCCAGTTCAAGGGCGCGGCCGGGACGGCGGGCGAACGCCACAGGCAGCAGGAGCACGGCCAGCACCAGCGTGACCACGGCGAACAGCCGGTCCCGGGGCCGGGGTGGGATGGTGCGTGGTTCGTTCATGCCGAATACGATTGGCGCCGAATGTGCGCGCGTTGTCCGCCGCATGTCATGGTTTCTCGACGGCGGCAACCGTCGGCAAGACCGTGACACAACCATGACATGGCGCGGACGAGACGGGGACACGGCAGGCCGACAGTGGTCGGGGTGGAGACGGCGGGCAAGTTACGGAGCGGGCTGTGAAACGCGGCGTGTCGCGAGTGTTGCTGATCGAGGACGACCCGGCTGTGCGGGAGGGCCTGGAGCTGGCCCTGACCCGGCACGGGCACGGGGTGCGCGCGGTGGAGTCCGGCGAGCAGGGGCTGGACCGCATGCGTGCGGACCTTCCCGACGTCGTCGTGCTCGACCTGATGTTGCCCGGCATGGACGGGTTCGAGGTCTGCCGCCGCATCCGCGCCGCCGGTGAGACACCGATCATCATGCTGACCGCGCGCGGCGACGACATGGACGTGGTGGCCGGGCTGGAGGCGGGCGCCGACGACTACGTGGTCAAGCCGGTGCAGCCCAGGGTGCTCGAGGCACGCATCCGCGCGGTGCTCAGGCGGATCGGCCGGGACCAGGCGGAGCTGGAGCGGCACGGGGACCTGACCATCGACCGGGCCGGGCTGGTGGTCGCCAAGAGTGGCGTGCCGGTCAGCCTCGCCCCGACCGAGCTGCGCCTGCTGCTGGAGCTCTCCGGCACGCCGGGCCGGGTGCACAGCCGCCAGCAGCTGCTGGAGTCGGTGTGGGAGCACGGCTACTTCGGCGACTCGCGTCTCGTGGACGCGTGCGTGCAGCGGTTGCGCGCGAAGATCGAGGACGACTCGGCGGCGCCTGTCTACGTGCAGACGGTGCGTGGGTTCGGGTACCGGTTCGGGCCGGTGTGAGCCGCCGGTGACACCTCGGCCGAGCCTGGGGCTGCGCGCCCGGCTGTTGTTCGCGTTCGCACTGCTGTGTGTCGTCACCGCGGCGGCGGTCGCCGGCGGGATGTACGTCCAGGCCCGCAACGAGATCCTGCAGCGGACCCAGGACGCCGCGGTCCAGGCGATGAGAAACCGCCTGGAGACGGTCTTCCCGTTGCGGAGTCCGGAGCCGGGCCCGGCCGAGCTCGGCGAGATCGCCGGCACGGTGACCGACCGGAACGTCTCCGCCCTCGCCCTCTACCACGAGGAGCGCTCGCCGGACGGCTTCGATCCCGGGGCGATCTCACAGCGGCTGCGGCAGGTGGTGGCCGGCGGCGAGATCGCGTGGCAACGCATCACGTGGCAGGGCGTCCCCATCCTGATCATCGGCGCGCCGCTGCTGATCGTCGAGCCGGACCGGACGACGCGGCTGTCCGGCATCGAGGTCTACACCGCGCGCAGCCTGGATCCCGAGCAGCGCAGCATCGATCAGCTGGCCGCATGGGCCTGGTTCATCGGCCTGGCGGCCCTGGGGTTCGCGGTCGTCCTCGCGTCGCTGGCCACCCGTGGCGTGCTGCGCCCCGTGCGCGAGCTCGGCCGGGCGGCACGCCTGCTGGGTGAGGGTGAGATGCGGACCAGGATCGCGGTCCACGGCTCCGACGAGCTGGCCGACGTGGCACGCACGTTCAACGACACCGCCGCGAATCTGGAACGGCACGTCAAGCAGCTGCGCGCGATGGAGGCCGACGCCCGCCGGTTCGTCGCCGACGTCTCCCACGAGCTGCGCACCCCGCTGGCCGCGCTCGCCGCGGTCGCCGACGTCCTCGACGAGGAGGCGGCCGGGCTGCCCGAGCCCGCAGGCAGGGCCGCCAGGCTGGTCAGCCAGGAGACGCTCAACCTCACCGGGCTGGTGAACGACCTCATCGAGATCAGCAGGTTCGACTCCGGCGTGGCGGCCCTCGCGCTGAACGAGATCGACGTGGCCGAGCTGGTGCGCGCCACCCTGCGCGCCCGGGGCTGGTCGGAGTCGGTGCAGGCCGAGCTGCCGGCCGCGGTGACGGCCCGGCTGGATCCGCGCCGGGTGGACGTCATCCTCGCGAACCTCGTCGGCAACGCCCTGCGGCACGGCGAGCCACCGGTGTCGGTCCGGGTGTCCGCCGACCCGCAGTGGATCGCTCTCGAAGTCCGCGACCACGGGCCGGGGCTGGACGAAGCGGTGCTGCCGCACGTGTTCGACCGCTTCTACAAGGCCAGCGCCGCCAGGGCCAGGTCCGAGGGCAGCGGCCTCGGCCTCGCCATCGCGCGGGAGAACGCGCTCCTGCACCGAGGCGACCTCACCGTCACCAACGCCCCGGACGGCGGCGCCGTCTTCACGCTGCGCCTGCCACGCTGGGCACCCGATCCGGACGGGGGCGCCGCGTGAGGGCCTGGCTCGCCCGCCGCGTGCTCGCCGCGGGCCTCGTCCCGCTCGTGGCCGTGGCCGGCTGCGGCGTGCGACCCAGCGACGTCATACCCGCCGGCGACCCGCCGAGCGGAGCCGTCGCACCCACCTGGGCGGCCCGCCTCTACCTGGTGCAGAACGGCCGGCTCAGCCAGGTGCAGCGGCCCGGCCCCCCGCTGTCCCCGGCGGACACGCTCACGCTGCTGGCAGCCGGCCCCTCCTCGAGGGAACGGAAACGCGGACTCACCACCGAGGTCCCGCCCGAAGCCGGCCCGTTCTCGGTGACCGTCGAGCCGGCCGGTCACGTGAGGGTGACGCTGTCCACTCCGGTGAGCGCGCTGTCCGCACTGGCCATCGACCAGATCGTGTGCACGGCCGCCGCCACGGCGCCGCAGGGCCCCGACCAGGTCACCGTCGTCGGCGGCGGGCAGAGCGCCGGCCCCAGGGACTGCCCGCGGGGCGCCCCTGGCGACCCGGATCGCCGCGGTCCCGGTGACATCGGGTGAGGCACGCGGCCCGGCGGCGCTCGCGAAGGTCATGCGCCGCCCGGTCCCGGCGGCTCCACCGCCGGTGCGATCTGCAGCGGTTCAGCGGTCCCGGCGGCGAGCTCGCGCCCCTGGCCCAGCGTGTACTCCAGCTGCCTGGCCAGTTGCGGGAGGGTCGCCGGAGGCAGGTACGCCTCGGCGCCGGCGTCGAGCAGCCGGCGGACCGGTCCGTGGTACTGCACTCCGAGCTCGTGGTCCTCGATCTCGGTGACGATGACACGCGCCTTCGGGAACATCGATCGCAGCATCCCGATCAGCTGCGGGCTGCCCGGAGGCACCAGCAGCACATCGGCCGTCGCCGGAGCCGCGTGCATGTCGAGCACCACGTAGTCCGCTCCGAGCTGGGTGGACAGCGCCAGCCGGGCCGCGGGCGACAGCTCCATCGCGGTGGCCACGACCGTCATGCTCTCGTAGTCCGTCGGCGCCTGCTCGGGCGTCCCGGCCGGCGTGCCGAGATCGACGACGGCCCCTTGGAGCACGTCGACGGTGCTGGAGATCGTCGCGATCGGCCCGCCGTCACGCGTGACGACCAGGGTCCCGCCGGGCTCGAGGGCGTCGATGAGCGCCACGAGGTCTTCGGGAAGGCGGGTCACGTCGATTCGCTGCGCAGGGCGTGCGGCGCGCTTGCGGATGATCACATGTGTCCTTCCTGATGCCGTGATCCTGTTGGACGTCGCCAGCCGATCAATGGTTCGCGGCTGTGGCGACCACCGTCTCTCCACTGGCGTCGTCGTCGTTCACATGCGGCGGGGAAATCCGGCTGCGGCAGGCACCTTTACATTCGTGACTAACTCGCTGTCATCAAGGGCATCATTTGAGTCACGTCTTCCTGATTTTCCGTGAGGCAGCGTCAATTCTTTGATCAGGCCCGCGAATTTTTGGTCGCTTGACGCCTCTGTATGCCCTCGCTAGGTTTGAGGCGTTCGTTCTCAATCGGGGGGCTGGGGTTTTTCTTCATCGACCGTGCGCCGGCGCTTTTCGGGCGTACTTTTATTCGGCCGCTTGGTTGCGATCTGCGCATTTCCTCGGGAAAGGATCCAAGTGGTCAAGAAATCTCGGCGTGTCATTTTCGCGGTCCTCGCGTCGACGGCGCTCGTCAGCGCGGGCCTGACGGGCAGTGCCGGCGCGGACGAAAAGAATCCCGTCCCTTCGGGCTCTGCCGCTGGTCCGTACGTCGACGCGGAGGCCCAGCTTGCCGAGGTGCGGGCGGCCCAACTGCATTCGGAAGGCAGATGGGCGGGCTCGGCCGATCCAGGCAAGAAGGGCTTACAACGGGAAACGAGAGAAGATCTCTACCCGAAGTTCACCGACAAAGAGCTGGCCGACCGGGTGGCGGAGGACCAGAAAAGGCGCGCCAACGCGCCTGCTCCGGATCCCGACGCCGGTGAGGTCATGGCGACCGAACTCGTCGCCGAGGGGCTCCGGGTCGACATCTACACGCCCCCGCCCGGGATGAGCCCCGAGCACCTGGCCGACATCCTGCGCAAGCAGGGCAAGAAGGGCGTCGAGGTGGTCAGGCACGGCAAGGCCGCCGCGATGCCCATGGCGCCGGGCGACTGCGCCTACGGCAGTGCCCGGACGTTCACGTGCCCGGTCGCGTTCTGGACCAACAACGGGTTCGAGGATCCGCTGGTCCGGTTCAACGACCACACACCAGCGCAGTGGCCGGTGACGAACGCCGTGTACAAGTGGCACCAGACACCCAACATCGACAGCGCCTACCGGTTCAACAGCTGCCCGTTCCAGGCCGGAGCGCGTTGTGTCGATGTCGTCAGCGCGAACTACGGCCCGGTGTGGACGGGGCGCTGGAGCGGCTTCTTCCCGACGGCCACCCAGAGCGGCCCGTATCGCGAGAACGGGCAGGTCATCCAGCTCAACGACTACTACACCCCGGCCGGCTGGACCCGGAACAACACCGTCACCCACGAAATGGGCCACGCGCTGGGCCTGGGGCACAACGTGTACAGCAATGACGTGATGTACTTCCAGGCGAACATGCGTGAGGACATCGGCGGCGAGAACCCCGCACTTCTCGCGTCGATCTACTCCGTCTATCGGTAGCCGATCATTGGCAGGGTGGCATCGGCTCCGAAGGTGACGGTGTGAATTCCGCCGATCCGCCCTGCCAGGTGAACCGTGCGAGATCGTCGTTCACCAATTCCATCGTCCCGGCGGTTTCTTCCTTGCCGCCGGGATGCGGCTGTTCCGTGGGCGCCACGGCCTTCCACCAGCGTCCACCGAAATGTGCGGACCGGACCCCGCAATGTGTGTACAGGACGAACGGATACTTCGTGCCGACTGCCGGTGACTCCACGGAACCGCCGCCGGTGGCAGACGTATTCGTGGCGATCGGCGAAGGATC
Source organism: Nonomuraea sp. GTA35 (assembly GCF_041950525.1). Classification (NCBI taxonomy): domain Bacteria; kingdom Bacillati; phylum Actinomycetota; class Actinomycetes; order Streptosporangiales; family Streptosporangiaceae; genus Nonomuraea; species Nonomuraea sp. GTA35. The sequence continues at coordinate 252,897 of NZ_JBGNUV010000008.1, forward strand.
GCGGCCGGACGGCGACGCGGTCGTACCGCATCCGGCGACGGCGCCTGCAATAAGTACTGCACCGACAATGTGTCGCATATTCCACACCCTAGAGCATTTGCTTCCGGGCGTAGAGTAATCGGCCGGACATGCCATTTTGATCTTTCGCCGAGAATTCATGTCCCCAGGGCAGGCCCGGGCAACTCGCGCTGCAGGGTGAGGCGGCTGTTCGGCGAAGTGGCGATCAGGAGGGCATCGAGTCGCGCAGGAGGCAGAAGAAAGTAGACGACCGGTCGTACACTGCTGATATGGGACGAACCAGCGATGCGGGGGAGAGGATCCTCGCCGCCGCGCGCTCGCTCATCGAGCTGCGCGGCTACTCCGCCCTCGGCGTGGCGGAGATCTGCAAGGCGGCCGGTGTGCCCAAGGGCAGCTTCTACTACTTCTACGAATCCAAGGAAGCCCTCGTGCTGGCGGTCATCGACGAGCACTGGGCGAACCAGGAGCGGTCCTGGAGGCAGATCCTGTCCGGCGAGGCGGAGCCGCTGCAGCGGCTGCGCCGGCTGTTCGAGGCGACCATGGCCACCCAGAGCGCCGGGCAGCAGAGCTGCGGCACCATCTCGGGCTGCCTGTTCGGCAACCTCACGCTGGAGATGAGCAACCAGACCGAAGTCATCCGCGGCCGGCTGCAGGAGATCTTCGACGCCCAGGTCGACCTCATCGAGACGGTCATCGCCGAGGCGCTCGCCCGGGGAGAGGTCACCGTGGCCGACACCCGCGAGGCCGCGCGGTCGGTGGTGGCGCAGTTGGAGGGGCATGTCCTGTTCGCCAAGCTCTACAACGACACGGAGCGGCTCGGCCCCCTCTGGAGCAACTGCCTGGCCCTCCTCGGCGCCCGCACGCCCGCTGACGTGACCGCCGCCCGCTGAAACCCAGGGCTCACACGCCTCCCGCCTGTCGGCGGGCCTGACGCTTGCGCCGGGCCGCGGGTCTGGCCTTCTCGCCTGCGCCAGTAGCATGACCAGCGTGGAGCTGCGCCAGCTGCGATACTTCGTCGCGGTCGCCGAGGAGCTGAACTTCGGCCGTGCCGCCGAGCGCCTGCTGATCGCCGGTCCCTCCCTGTCCCAGCAGATCAAGGCGCTGGAGCGCGACCTCGGCGTGCGGCTGTTCGACCGCGACCGCCGCTCGGTGTCCCTCACGCCGGCCGGGGCCGCCCTGCTGCCCCACACCCGGGCACTGCTGGAACGCGCCGACGACCTGCGGCATCGTGCCCGCCGCCTGTCCGGGTCGGAACCGGTCCGGCTCGGCTACGTCAACTGGTTGCCGCCCGACCTGGACGCCCGCACCGCAGCGGTGGCCCAGGTCCACGTGGACGCGTGGGTGGCGCCCTCCCACACGCAGGCCGCCCGGGTCGCCGAGGGCGGCCTGGACCTGGCGGTGTGCTGGGTGCGCGGTGACGACCTGGCGCGGCGCGGCCTGCGTGCCCAGCTCATCGGCGCCGACCGCCTGTACGCGGTCGTCACCGGCCAGGACACCGGCCCGGTCCCCGCCCGCGACACCGTCGTCCTCCTCGACGCCGACACCACCTCCTGGTCGTCCTGGAACGTCTACGCCGAGGAACTGGCGCACGAGACGGGCGCCCGCGCGGTGCGCATCTCCGACGGCGGCATCACCGGCCCGGCGTTCTTCGACCACGTGCGCCGCAGCCGCCGTCCGATCATCAACTCGCCCAAGGGGCAGCTCGCCTCGCTGCCGCCGGACCTCGTCCAGCGCCCGGTCGTCGCGCCGGAGGTCTACTGGACGTGGTCCCTGGTGTGGCGGCGCGGGGAGGACCGCGACTCGGTCCTCGCGGTCGTCGAGGCCCTGCGCGAGGACCGCGACTTCGGCATTCACGGCCCGGACGCCTGGCTGCCCCCGAGCGACCCGCACCGGCGCTGACGGGAACACCGGGAGCGGAGCGCAACCGCGCTGACCTGGTGTGGGAGTCTGGGCCTATCAGGTGGGAGGGACCCGGTCCCAGCTCAGGCCCCCTGAGTCTTTGACATCCCCCTACCCGTGTCCTAGCTTCTCTGACAAATAGACGACCGGTTGTCTAGTACCGATCGTCCAGATTGGAGAAGATCGTCATGAGCATTCAGCAGCAGCAGAAGGTCGCCCTGGTCACGGGTGCCTCGCAAGGCATCGGCGCCGGTGTCGTCGAGGCCTACCGCAGGCTGGGCCACGCCGTCGTCGCCGTCTCGCGCACCATCGCGCCCTCGGACGATCCCGGCGTCCTCACCGTCCAGGGCGACGTGGCCGACCGGGCCACCGCCGAACGTGCGGTCGCCGCGGCCGTCGAGCGGTTCGGCCGGCTCGACACCCTGGTCAACAACGCGGGCATCTTCATCGCCAAGCCGTTCACCGACTACAGCCTCGACGACTACGCCGCCGCCAGGGGCGTCAACCTCGACGGCTTCTTCCACGTCACCCAGCTCGCCATCGAGCGCATGCTGGGCCAGGGCGGGGGCCACGTCGTCACCATCACCACCAGCCTGGTCGACAACGCCGACTCCCGGGTGCCGTCCGTGCTGGCCTCGCTGACCAAGGGCGGCCTGCAGGCCGCCACCAAGTCGCTGGCCATCGAGTACGCCACCCGCGGCATCCGCGTCAACGCCGTGTCACCGGGCACGATCAAGACGCCCATGCACCCCGAGGAGAACTACGAGGCCCTCGCGGCGCTGCACCCCGTACGCCGCATGGGCGAGCTGAGCGACGTCGTGGACGCGGTCGTCTTCCTGGAGAACGCCCCCTTCGTCACCGGCGAGATCCTGCACGTCGACGGCGGCATGAGCGCCGGCCACTGACCGCACGACCGAAAGGAGACGCCCCATGACCACGGACCAGGACCGGAAGGCGATCCTCCGGGACGTCCTCGACCGGTGGAAGGCCGGAGTGGACGCCCACGAGCCGGAGGAGATCGCGGCCCTGTTCACCGAGGACGCGATCTTCCAGGGGCTGCGCCCCTACGGCGTCGGGCGGCCGGCCATAGCCGCCTATTACGACTCCCAGCCACCCGGGCTGACGGCCGCGTACCGCGTGCTGGAGACCAGGGCTCCCGCTGACGACGTCGTTCTCGGCTACCTGGCCGTCGACTTCTCGTTCACGGACCGGCCCGCCATCCACGTCACCCTCGGCGTCCTGCTGAAGCGGACCGAGGAGGGCTGGCTCATCAGCCACTACCAGGTCTCCACCGCCGGCGGCTGAGGAACGGCCCCGGCACGCGCGGGCAGGACCGCGGCCGGCGATGCGGGCTGCGGCGACACGCGCCGACGTTCCACGCCGAACCCCGCCTGACCAGCGAGACTTACCGGGTGCGCCGGTGCGGTCCGGCAGCCGGCAGCGCGAGCGCATCGCGCCGCCACTTTCATCACACAGCGCAGGAGGCGCACATCATGGACATGAAACTCGAAGTCGTCGTGGTGCCGGTCTCGGACGTCGACCGGGCCAAGGACTTCTACACCGGGCTGGGCTGGCGGCTGGACGCCGACCTCGCCACCGGTGAGGACTTCCGGGTGGTACAGGTGACCCCGCCCGGCTCGCCGGCCTCGGTCATCTTCGGCACCTCGGTCACGTCCCAGGCGCCCGGCTCGGCGCAGGGCCTGCACCTGATCGTCACCGACATCGAGGCCGCCCGCGAGGAACTGGAGCGGCGGGGCGCGGAGCCGAGTGAGGTGTTCCACGACGCCGGCGGCGTCTTCCACCACGCCGGCACCGACGCCAGGGTGGCCGGGCCGCATCCGCAGCGGGGCAGCTACGGCTCGTTCCTGTCGTTCAGCGACCCCGACGGCAACGGCTGGGTGCTGCAGGAGGTCACCACCCGGCTGCCGGGACGGGTGGACCCGTCGCTGACCTCGTTCGCCTCGAAGGCGGACCTGGCGGACGCGCTGCGCCGCGCCGCCGCCGCGCACGGCGAGCACGAGGCCCGCCTGGGCGCCGAGGACCCCGACTGGCCCGACTGGTACGCCGACTACCTGGTCCGTGAGCAGGCCGGAAGCGAGTTGCCGGAATGAGCACCGTGACCTCCCGCACCGCCACCTCCGGCACCACCACCCCCGGCACCTACCGGGCGTTCACGGTCACCGGCCGGCAGCAGTTCACGCAAGTCGAGCGAGAGCGGCGCGAGCCGTCACCCGGAGAGGTGCGGATCCGGGTCGAGGCATGCGGCATCTGTCACACCGACGTGCTGGCCGTCGAGGGGATGCGGGCCGACCCGGAGACGCCGATCGTCCCCGGCCACGAGATCATCGGCGTGATCGAGGCCGTCGGCGCCGGCGTCGCGCCGGCCTGGCAGGTCGGCGAGCGCGTCGGCGTCGGCTTCCTGGGCGGGCAGGACCACGCGTGCGAGGCGTGCCGGCGCGGCGACTTCGTCAACTGCACCGGCCAGCCGCGCACCGGCACCGACGTCGACGGCGGTTACGCCGAGGTGGCCTACGCCAGGGCGACCGGCCTGGTGCGGATCCCGCCCGGCGTGGACCCGCTGGCCGCGGCGCCGCTGCTGTGCGCGGGCCTGACCGTGTACAACGCGCTGGTGTCGGCGCAGGTGCCGCCCGGCGCGCTGGTCGCGGTGCAGGGCCTGGGCGGGCTGGGGCATCTGGGCGTGCAGTACGCCCGGGCGCTGGGCCACCGCGTCGTGGCGATCGCCCGCGGCACCGCCAAGGCCGAGCTGGCCGCCGAACTCGGCGCGCACCACTACATCGACAGCACCCAGGCCGATCCCGGCGCCGCCCTGCGGGAGCTGGGCGGTGCCGCGGTCATCGTGGCCACCGCCGCCTCCGGCGCGTCGATGTCGCCGCTGGTGTCCGGGCTGGGCCGGCGCGGGGAACTGGTCGTCGTCGGGGCGGCGCCCGATCCGGTCCAGGTGAACACCGCCGACCTGATCTTCGGCGGCCACGTGGTGCGCGGCAGCCTGACCGGCACGGCGATCGAGAACGAGGACAACCTGCGGTTCGCGCTCGGCCACGACATCCGCTCCCGCAACGAGGTGTTCCCGCTGAGCGAGGCGCCGGATGCCTATCAGCGCATGCTCTCCGGCGACGCCCGCTTCCGCGTCGTCCTCGACCCGGCGGGCTGAGACGGCTCCCCGGGCACCGGGGGCATGCGCGACCCGACGAGCGGCGCCACCTCGTGCGGGCCTGCTGTTCACGTCGTTGCCCTCGTCCAGATTCACGCCGTGACAGCGCAGCCGATACCACCCCGGTCCTGAGAGCAACTTGTAACGTCCGCGCCCGGGTTCTCGCCGGACACGACCACCGAGAAGCCGACCGGACCGCTGCACAGGCCCGTGATCAGGAGAGCCTCGCCAGGCGGCGGCTGAGCGAACCGCGCTGTCCGCCGCCACGTCTACCGGATATGCGGATACTTCCAGCCACAGTGCTCCTCGTGCTCACGGCGGCCTGCGGTACCGCCCGAGCGCCGGCCACCGCCGACGAGTTCGCCGACCGCGCTCGTGAGGTCACCGAACGCTGGCAGGGCTCGGCGGAGCGCAAGCCCTGGACCGAGGGGTTCGTCCCGCTGCGGAACCTGACCCTGGAGTCAGATGGGGGGCGCATGCCGCGGTGGACGGGCCGGAGCCTGATCAACAGCGCCTGGAAGCTCGAGATCGAGCTCCCGGTCGAGGTGCCGGCCCCGGCCGTGCTGCGCTGGGCCGACGGGGGCACGCTGAGCGTCCCGGTCCTGGCGGCCACAGCCGCTTACGCCGGGCTCAGCAAGCCCAAGTCCTTCGTCGACGAGGAGTGCCCGACCAGGGGCTGCCGGCCGTTGCGAGTGATCGCGGTGGCGCGGGGCGAGGCCACGATGCCCAGCAGCCGGGGGGACGTGCGAGTGCCCACCTGGGACTTCACCGTGAAGGGCGTGCCCGAGCCGTTCCGGCGGGTCGCAGTGGACCCGGCCGCGATGGGCGGGCCGCCCCGGCCGGTGCCTGACGGGTTCCAGGAGGTGCGTACCTACGAGGTGCGCGCGCCGACCGAGCTCCAGCTGAGCTACCTGCACGGCACCTGCGACACGACCTACGGCTCGCGCGTTCACGAGACGCCCGAAGCGGTGGTCGTGGACGTCGACGTCCGTCGTGACGACGACGTGGAGTTCTGCAACGCGATGGGCAAGACCGATCGGATCGGTGCCACGCTGCGTGAGCCACTGGGCCGCCGGGTGGTGCTGGACTCCAGCAGCGGGGTACCCCTGCTGCCGCGGAGCGATATCCATCTGTTCGAGTTCCAGAACTACGACCCGCGCCGCTCCTAGCCGTGATCGGGCAGGCTGCGCGGGATCTCTCCTCACCAGGTCCGACCTGCAGCCATCAGCTTGTGTCGCTGGGCACGATGGTCGACCCAGGGCGCCTGGGACACGATTGTGTCGGTCGGTGCTGCGAGCATGACGCAATGATCGCGACCCCTGGCGGCAATGCCTGGTTCTCCTACGAGCGCTTTCCCGACCTGGCAGAGGCCTACTGCTTCACCTACGTCCGCGGCCTGACACCCGGGCAACTGGTGTTCCGGCTCGGCGGCCGGCCCGAGGACTTCACGCCCATGACGCTTGAGGAGCTGATCGCGACTCGCCACAGGAGCAGCTACGACACCGCGTTTCTCGGCGCCACGACCATAGGCGACTGGGTGTTCATCGTCGAGCACAACGGCGGGCTCGGCGCCGATGAAGCAATCATCACGTCGTTGTCGGCGGGAACCCGCCTCGTCTCCCACTTCCGCGACGTCGAAGGCGTCGAGTGCTTCTACTGGAGCGACGACGGAAAGATCCGGTTCTGCTTCATCGCTGATGAAGGTTACTCGGAGGAGGTGCCGGACGAGGTCGTGGAGACCATGCAGCGGATCGACGCCGACTACAGACACCTCTACCCCAGCGACGGGCCGGCCTTCCTCCTGGCCGAGCATCTCACTGGCATCACGCTGACCCCGGGGCTGCTGGAGGGGTCGACTTACCTGTGTGGCGTCATCCCCGAACCGAGATGAGCAGGGTCCATCGTCTGTGACCCCTCGGGCCCGGTAGCAGCCGGTGGATCACGCCGCTGCGAGCTCCCCGTGAGATTCACTGGGGGCCCGGTTCTGCAAGGACCCGCACACCATGCATGCGCGCTGCCATGGTGATGAGCCCCGGCCGCGGCGGTGTCTTCGACGTCTTGCTGCGGCTCGCGCACCTCGGCCTTGGCGGCCCGGTCGCCGGCGGCGCGTGGCTCCGCCATGTGAGCCTTCGGCTTCCCCAGCGACTTCTCCTGGCCGCCGGCCGCCCCCCATGCGGCCGGCCCGTTGACCAGACCTGGCCGCCCGGCGAGGTGCCCACCGAAAACGCGCTGACCGGCTGACCGGCCGGAAACGGCGCCGAACAATGGGGGCGTGTCATCGAAGTTGGCAGTACCCGGTCGCAGATCGCTCGCCTGTGCCGTCAGCGCCTGCGGCCCGGCGGTGTCCGGGTGGTCGTTCAGCCGAGCTGCCGGGTGATCGTCGGGTCGGTGATCGCCGTATCGTTGGCCAGGAGGAACGCCTTCGAAAGGATCACCGACAGGGTTCCCCCGTCGTCCTCGAACGGCAGGAACACCGATCCGGCCGCGCCGCGCCCGCTCGCCGGGACGATGCACAGGTACGCGTCGTTGGGCTCCATCAAGACGTTGGTCGACCCCAGATGGATCTTGTACGTCTTCAGATCCCCCCGGACGAGAAGGAATCTGTCGGTCAGCTCCACCCGAGAGGCGATCTTCAGCTTCGGCAGCAGCCGCGCCAGTACCTCGCGCCGGGTCTTGGCCGTCTCCGTCAGCTCGCCGAAGCCGTGGGAGTGCCAATAGCGTTCGTGGCCGATCACCGCCTGGTCGTCGCGGGCGACCGAGGCCACGCCCACGGCGAGGTCGGCCTCGCGGAGGAGCTCGGACAGCACCAGCGGCGGCAGATCGGCCATCGACGCCGGTTGCCCGTCGCGGTGGAAGGTGATGCTCTCGGTGGCGCACAGCATGGTGGCCCCGTGGGCGGGGACGATGTGCATGGCCCAGCGGGCCTGCCAGCCCGCCAGGTCGCGCACCACTTCGCCCTGGTCGCCGCCGTTGTCGTGGTCCCAGTTGCCGATGGACCGTCCGGTCCAGCCGCGCTGGCCCAGCAGGGTCCTGGCCTGGCCATAGTGCAGCACGTGGCCGGCGAAACGGTTGGAGAAGGTGCCGGTCCGCTCCTCGGCGGGGGTCAGCAGGTAGAGCTCGCGGAAGACCTGCTTGAACGGCTGGCGGACACCCCTCTCCAGAAGGTGGTCGCGCCACGCCGCCACCTCGTCGGCGCTCGCGTGAATCGGGTGCCACAGGCCTGCCACGGCGTCGGGGGCGGGGCGGTGGCCGGCCAGTTCCCAGCCGTCGGCGGTCTTGACCGGCAGGGCCGCCGGGCCGCCGGCGAGCTGCCAGACCAGGGCGCGGGCGTAGGGGCCGGTGACGGCATGGTCGAGGAAGTACTCGGTCACCTCGCGCCAGTGCCACGTCCGTTCCTGGACGATCGCCTGTTCCAAGCGGGACCGCACGGCCGCCTGCGCCAGCTTGAGCTCCTTCAGGACGGCCCGCAGATCGGACAACTCTCCGCGCAGCTCCTTCGGCAGCGACTTGACGGTCTTGCCGCCGGCGTTCACGTAGCGCAGGGCGGGCACGCCAGCGCACAACCTGACCCGGTAGCCGCCGATCTTCTCCTCGCGGACGCCTTCGGCGTCCAGTCCGAAGGTGGGGACCGTCCGGTCGAGCAGCTGCTCGCGGGTCAGCCCGTTCTCGGCGGCCACCGCGTCGAGGGCGAGGCTCAGATTCCGCTGTACGGACCTCGCGCGCACCTTCGCCTGGATCCTGGACAGCGGGACGATCACGTCGAGTCCACCCCTGCGGGCCAGGACGCCGACGGCGGCGTTGGTGACGGGCTCGCAGCGGCACGTGGAGCCCATCCCGTTGCTGCCGGTGCCGCAGGTCATCGCGACCTCGGTGACGAGCGAGGTCACCCAGCGCTCGTCGATGACCTGGCAGGTCCACAGGATGCCGCGCACCACGACGATGGTGTCCTCCTTGAGGAAGACCTGGTCCCGCCACTCCTTGCCGTCATAACGGACGACCCACTCTCCGCCCCGGTAGGCCACCAACCGCGTGAGCAGCTCACGGACCAGGGCGGCCGCGCCGGGGGTGAGCATTCGTGCGGCGTTCCTGAGCCACCGGTCACTGGGTCTGGTCGAGCGGGCCGTGTTCCAGTGGCGGAACAGCGGCAGCACCTCGACCAGACGCGGGCCGTACTCCTCGGCCAGCATGCGGGCGAAGTGGTCGGTGTCCCCGATCTCGGTCCGTACCGCCCCGGCCGGGCCGTTCTCAGCGGGTTCGGTGAGCAGCTCGCGCACCTGCTCGGCCAGGAGCGCCCGCGCGTCCTTCAGCTCCCGTCCCGACGTCAGCCAGCGCAGCAGGTCCCGGCGTTGCTGGTAGCCGAACCGGCGGGCCGCCGCGAGCGGGATCCGGAACAGCTCCTCGTAGCGGGTGTGCCCCTGCCGCACCCAGTACCCCGCCCGCTCCATGAGGTGATGCGCTTCCCGGTAGGTGAAGTCGATGTCACGCCCGGCCACCGACCGGACCACGCGCAGCACCCGCTCGTCGTAGTCGTGGCCGCCTGCCGGCCCCAGCCAGAGTTTCATCTGCGCGTACGTGCCGTAGACCCGCCAGTCGACGTCGGAGCCGGGGTCGAGCCCCTGGTCGGTGAGCTCGTCGAACCGCTGGTAGACGGCCTTCATGGCCGGGCCCAGGTGGTCCCATTGGCTCGCTGACGTCATCACACGGCTCCACTCATGATCGGAAACGCTGGGTGATCATGGATATCAGCCGGAACCGACAGATTCCTGTCTGCCATGATCCTGCGATCAGGACGGCAGGGCAGAGTTCCCGGATCAGGTACCGCAGGGGCTGGACGGCCTTGACGATCATGGTGAGTCGGCGGCTAAACCTCCTGGTCGCAACGTCGTCGATGCCGCCGTCCGCAAGCAGTTCAGTCCTTCGCCTCGCGGACGTCCTTGCCCTGCTCGGCGAACGCCTTGAAGTCCTGCATGTGCTGCAGCGACTGCTTACGAAAGGCGCCGGGCATCAAAAGCCCCACCAGCCGCATGAGCAAGCCGCTGAACCGGTATTCGCTCTCGCTCACCCAGAGCGTCGTCTCCGGACCGGCTTCGGTCAGCCGTTCGCGCGCGACGCTCCACATGCCCCCGGCGACGATCTCGCGTTCGAAGTGAACGACGCTCCCTTTCGGGATCTTGTGCAGGTCTGCCGGTTCCCGGCGCGTGATGGTCTCGGTGCCCTCCATCTTCTGCTTCCCCGTCTGCATCACGACTCGCGACTTGGTGCCGACGTGCCCGTGCACCCCACTCAGCGGCTCGTGCAGCACCAGGCCCCGCAGCCACTTCGGCAGGTGGGCCGGGTCGGCGAGCAGCTGGGCCACCCTCTCCCGCGGCAGGGCGATCTCGATCGAGACGGTGTACTTCATGGCGGAGCACTCCAGGTTCCTGCGTGAACGGGCCTACGCTAACAGCCTCGCCTCCGCTCCCGTGACCCCGCAGCCGTCCGCTCCAGGAGATGCAAGCCGAACCCTGCGGCGCCGGCCTCCAACGCCGACGTCCGAAGAACCGTTGTCACTCGACCTCGCTCAAGATCCACAGCAGGGATCGTCACTGTAGCGATCAGGTGTCAGGTCAGGTGAGGAACCGGCGAAACGTCGATTCGACTGAGAGTGCGTCAGTTCAGCCGAGACGCACGGCACACGCTGCTCCTGCCAACCCCAGTTGCGCGCTTCCATGTCCGCTTCCAGTTGCCGTGACGGGTTGTCGTCCTCAAGGCCGTCAGACAACAGCTGTCTGGACGCAGCGAAGATGGCAGTGAGAGCTGCTCCCGACCTGGGTGCTGTCACTTCGACTCACGTCGAAATACCGGTGGTTGCGTCATCGAAGTTGGCAGTAGCCAGCCGAAGATCAACTGTCGGGAGAACATCTCAGCCCTCGAAGGGGGCGCGCGAGAGCCTGATGCCCCGGCGGATCAGTGGCCGATGAGGCGGACGGGAGTCACCTGCCGGTGGTGGACGACGATGTCCATCCAGTCGGCGAGCAGGTCAGCCAATATTCTTGATAAATCGGTTTCAACGGTGAAGAGATGCTGGTTCTTGCGCGATCTCGCCGGGCAAGCGTTGAAATTTCAGCGAATTGGCGGGCTTCGGCGCCGGCGAACGTGGTCGTCGAGCCGCGACACGCGGATGGAGTCCTCGAACGAGCGGCCGGGAAAGGCGCCCCCTTCCGGCCGATCCTCAGGTTTCGAGCACTGCTCAACGCGGTTCGGCGCGGGCGGCTTGGCTAGGCCGGGATGGCGCCGAGCTGCCGCAGCTGCGAGAAGACGTCCACGACCCCCCAGATCTCGGCGATCAGGCCGTCGGCGAAGCGGAAGATGAAGATCTCGTTGTAAGTGACGGATCTGCCCGTCGGCGCCATGCCCCGGTACTCGCCCCGGTGGGTGCCGGTTACCGTGTTCCTGTAGACGACCTTGTCGCCCTCCGCGATCACGTCCTCAATCGTGACGCGAATGTCGGGGAAGGCGCGAAGGAGCACCGTCCACACCTGCTTGAGCGCCTGCACCCCCGTCGCGTCGATCGGCGCCGGCGTGTGGAACAGCACATCCGGTGCGACGAGCTCGTCGATCGTCTTGGCGATCACCTCCGCGTCGCCGCTGTTGATCGCCTCGTGGAAACGGCTGAACAACGCCTTGTTGCCGATGACCTGCTCTGCCGACATGTGGCTTCTCCTCGTCCAGATGGCCGACGGCCGGCGGCGGCCGTCGCCTGTACGACGAAAGTGCGGCCACGAATGTGACACCCGTCGATGCCGCCCCGACGGCGGCTCCGCCGGGCCCACCATGAGCAGGGCGTGGCCGACGAGCCCGAGCGCCGCGATGGGCCCCGGGTCTCGTTGATGACAGGACGGGCTCAGACGGTGATGACGATCTTTCCTCGCGCGTTTCCCGCGACGAGGTGGCGCATGGCCTCCGGCGCCTGCTCCAGTGCGAAGGTTCGGTCGATGCTCGGCGTCACCTTGCCCGCCTCGATGAGGTCGCCGAGCCGTTCGATGTCATTGGCACGTTCGCTGGCGATGAGACCGGTCAGCCGCTGGCCGACGAAGCGTGACAGGACCAGGGCGCGCAGTTGCCGGTCGATGCCTCCCGTAAGCCGGCCGCCGTCCTCGCCGCCGACGAAGACGGCCGTCCCGGTGGGCGTGAGCGCGCGGCGCAGCCGTGACAGGGTGGGGTTTCCCGCGATATTGATGATCACGTCGTAGCGCTGGGCGCCGTCGGCGAAGTCGTCGCGGGTGTAGTCGATGACATGGTCGGCGCCGAGCGAGCGCACCAGGTCGAGCTTGGCGGGGCCGCACACGCCGGTGACCTCCGCCCCGGAGGCCTTGGCCAGCTGCACGGCGTAGCTGCCGACCCCGCCCGACGCGCCGGTGATCAGCACCCGCTGCCCTTGCTGGACCCGGCCGACGTCGCACACGGCACTCAACGCGGTGACCCCCGAGATCGGGGCCGCCGCGGCCTGCTCGAAGGTGGCGTTCGCCGGCTTGCGGACCAGCTTGTCCTCGCGGGCCACGGCGTATTCGGCGAACGAGCCCGGGGCGACCCCGAACACCTCGTCGCCCACGGAGAACCTGGTCACCGCCGAACCGACCGCGACGACCGTGCCGGCGACATCACGTCCGGGCACCGGATTCCTCGGTCTGCGGAATCCGAAGGCCAGGCGGATCAGATACGGCAGGCCCGCCATCACATGCCACGTGCCCCGATCGAGCCCGGCCGCGTGCACCCGCAGGAGCACCTGCTTGCCGGTGACCTTCGGCCGGGCGATCCGCGCCAGGCGCAGGACGTCCGCCGAACCGTAGGCGACCTGCACGATCGCCCGCATCGTGCCGCCCGCCGTGCTGCCGCTCTGGCCGTCTGTCGCGGCGTTGCGCTGCTGAGATTCCATCATCGGTTCCCTTCGTGTGCCGGTGGTCTTCACGCGCGCCGTCCCGGCCCATCAGCGCCGAGGGGCGCGATGGAGATCACTTCGATGTTGACCGAAATCAGATGGGCCAGGACGCCATGCAGGTGTGAGCTGTCACCGATGTCGCCGACCAGGCGGGTGACGCCGTCGCCGGCATGGTCGAGGGTGAAGTCGTCAAGCAGCGGCCGCAGGAGCCTGGCACTGACCCGGCCCCGGATCACGATCTCGTAAGTGGTCGGCTGACGCATGGCCCGATCATCACGGTGAGCGGCATGACGCGGCCTCACATCGCCGGCCATCTCACCCGGGTGAGATGGCCGGGGCGGTAGGTTCTGGAACGTGAGCACGATGGGGGAGACGAGCCTGGCGGCCACCAAGCTGCGCCCGCCCCCGCCGCCCGGTCAGCTCGTCCGCCGCTCCAGGCTCGACGACCTCCTCGACCGCGGCGTCGGCGGCCAGGCCCGCCTGGTCCTGGTGAGCGCCCCGGCAGGCTCGGGCAAGTCGACCCTGCTGGCGTCGTGGCTGGCCGGCCGGCCAGAAGCCGTCGCGTGGCTGCAGGTGGAGGAGAGCGACTCCGACCCGGTCAGGTTCTGGTCCTATCTGGCCGAAGCCATCGGGCAGGCGCACCCGATCGCCGCCAACGACCTGAAGGCGATCGTGGTCGGCTCGAACGGCGACGAGTTCATGGTCGTGACCGCTCTGGTGAACCAGCTCGCCGCCGTCGCCGGCCCGCTCGTCGTCGTCATCGACGACTACCACCTGATCGACAACGCCGGCGTGCAGCGCGGTGTGGAACGCCTCATCGAGCTCTGCCCGCACCAGGTCACCATCGTGCTGTCCACCCGGATCGACCCGCCCTTCCGGCTCGGCCGGCTACGCGTACGCGATCAGCTGGCGGAGGTCCGGGGCGCCGACTTACGTTTCGACGCCGACGAGGCAGCCGGTCTGCTCGGCTCGCCCGCGCTCGACCGGGCTCTTCTCGATCAGCTCTGTGGCCGGACCGAGGGCTGGGCCGCCGGACTCGTGCTCGCGGGCCTGTCGCTCGAACGGGCCGCCGACCCCAGAGGGTTCATCGAAGCGTTCCGGGGCGACGATCAGTTCGTGGTCGACTATCTCCGCGACGAGTTCCTGGCCACGGTCGGCGCCGACGATCGGCGGCGCCTGCTGGAGACGTCGATACTCGACCAGTTCAACGGCGCCCTCGTCGATGCCGTCACCGGCGCGTCCGGGGGGGCGGCCTGGCTCAACGACACCGCGAGCGCCAACCAGCTCCTGATCGGTCTCGACCGCACCCGCACCTGGTTCCGCTACCACCACCTCTTTCGCGATCTGCTGCGGCTCGAAGCGCACCAGGCCTTCCCTGAGCGCGTCCCCGGCCTCCACGCCCGCGCCGCGGCGTGGTTCGAAGCCCAGGGCGATCACGGTCAGGCGATCGTCCATCGGCTCGCCTGCGGTGACCTCCACAAGGCCGGCCGGCTGCTGCTCGTGCACGGACCGCGGCTGATCGCCGGCGGCCAGACGGAAACCCTGCGGGGGTTGCTCGACCGGCTCGGCGAGGTGGCGAAGACCCTGACGTGGTGCGCTCTGATGTACGGCTGGTGCGAATACATCAGCGGTCGTTACGCGCGCGCCGAAGAGTGGCTCGGCATCATGCTCGACGCGGCGCCCGAGGGCTTCGACCAGACCCCGTCGATCTCGCTGCGCGTGAACATCCAGCTCGCCCGGGGTGACGTCGCCGCCGCGCTCGGCACCGTCCGGCAGGTGAGCGTGTCCCTGATGGCGTACTCAAGCGATCTCACGACCGCGGCCGGCGCGGCCTACGCCTGGGCGGGGCAGGCCGGCGAAGCCAGGCGGGCCCTGCGGCTCGCGGCCGAGATGGCCGCCGCCGACGAGATCAGGACGGCGCAGGTCCTGGCCCTGGTGTACCTGGCCGTGGTGGAGTTCGACGACGGCCACGCGGCGAGCGCTCAGAGCGCCGCGTGCACGGCGGTGGACACGGCGCGGCGGTTCGGGCTGGCCTCCTATCACGGAATCGCGCCCGCCTACGCGATCCGAGCCAGAACCGGCGAAGACCCGGCGCGCGCTCACGCGGACGCGACGCACGCACTGAGCCTGGCCAGACGGGCCTCCACCGATCTTGCCCTGGGCTTCGTCCTGACGGCCTGCGGCGACACGCTCATCGGCTTGGGCGATCCGGCCGGAGAGCCGCTCCTGGCCGAGGCCCGGGCCGTCTTCGCCCGCTGCCCCGACCCCGGCATCGCCGGTCGCTACCTGGCACGTACACAATCCCGCCATGGCGTCGCCGAGGCGCGGGCCGGTCGCGTGGCCGTGCTCGCCGAGCAACTGACCGAGCGGGAGCTGGCCGTACTGCGGTATCTGCCGGCGAACCTGTCGCAACGCGACATCGCGTCGGAGCTGTACGTGACGCTCAACACCGTGAAGACCCATTGCCGGGCGATCTACCGCAAGCTCGGCGTCGGCGATCGCAGAGCCGCCGTCCAGGCCGCACGCGACCTGCACCTGCTGTAGACCGTCACCCCTCCGCTCGATCAAGGTTCTCCCCGCTGCTCACGGCCGCCGCCCTGACCCTGACGGCGAAAAGCCGTGCGGTGAGCTCCCGGCCGCGCGATAGTGCGAAGAACGAGCCGCGACGAGACGGAGGCGCTCGCTCAGGTTCGGTCGGAGTGCTCGGGTAAGAAGCCTTCAAGGCCGCCAGACCATTTGTCTGGCGTCGCTGAACATGACAGCGGGGCCTGCAGCCAACCTAGGCACTGTCATTTAGATCGGTATCTATTCAGCAGACTCCTTCTTCCGGGAACCAGGGTTCCCCAGAGATCAGCTGTCCACCAAACCGGGCCAACTCCACCCGCCACATCGCGCGGCACCCGAACCTCGACCGGTCCGACGTCGGTCACCACAGTCTTGGTGCGGTTGCCGTTGCGGCTGTTGCCGCTGTTCTTCCCGGCCGGGTCGTGCCTGTCATAGCCGAGGTGATCGGTGATCTCGCCTTCCAGGGCCGACTCCAGCACCCGTTTGGTCAGCTGCTGCAGCAGGCCGCCCTCACCGGTCAGCTGCAGCCCCTCACTACGGGCCCGATTGACGAGCATCGAGATCAGCTGCTCGTCCGTCATCGAGCGGTCCGGCCCGGCAGGCAGTTCGTTCATGGACAGCGACTCCACGGCGGTCTCGGACATCAAGCGTCTCTTCCTTGATCATCAGGTCCGCCGTTAGCTTGCAGTCCCCGCCCTGACCATCCAAAGGCGCATCCAGCAGAGGGAGAACCTCCGGCATCCCCAGCCGGACCAGCATCGCTGTCGCTTTCAAGGCCGCGAACCACTGACCGGCACTCACCACCTGGCCGGCGATCAGCGCAGGCCGACGGTGCATCACCACCTCAAGCACGAGTTGTTGCTGATCAGCGAGTTTGCTACTCACCACGCTTGTGCCGATCTGCGGGATCGGCTGATCGCACACGGTCCCGCCGAGGACCGCGCCGCACCGCAACGGAGTCGGCATCCGTGAGCGAGACAGACGCGCAGGCCGGCCAGCCGGACCCCGGCGCACAGAAACGCGGCACCGCGGGCAGAGATCCACCAGCAGCGTCTGGTGCGCGGGACAAACCGCGGCCCAGCTCAGCTTCCACCAGACCGGCCACACTCCGCCCGAAGCCGCCAGGCACGCGGGGCATACCCGGCTGGCGAAGAACTGCACCCACTCACGGCCCTCGGCCCGGCGGACTGACTCCCTGTCGCCCACGCGGACACCTGTGAGGTCCAGGACCGAGCCGTCGAACATCTCCAGGTGCATCTCGCGCGCTGTCCCGGAGTACACGCCTGTGGCGGCCTCGACAGCTCTGCACGTCTCCGGCATCGTGACGACGCCATACGCCAGCCGCCGAGGTCCGACCGTCACCATCTCCCGAGCCGAGCCTCCTCCTGTCGTACACGCGCCTGCTGACAGTCCCGATGTCTCGCTGCCAAGTGCTCTGACACCTTGCTTGCCGTACTGACATCTGCAAGCGCCCCAGACAGCAGCCCGCCGCAAGGCTCGCTCTTGACGAGACAAATGAACACTTTTTTAATTCCCTCAAGGAGGGATCCCGCCCTCCTCAAGTGCTTGCTCACCGCCCTCACCCATCACCCCCACGGAGAACCCCCAGCACAGACGGGAACGACGGCAATGAAGGTACGGATCGACTCCGAGCGTTGCCAAGGGCACGGCCGCTGTTACGACCTGGCCCCTGCCCTGTTCGGCGAGGACGACGAAGGTTACGGCACGGTGCTCGGCAGCGGCGAGGTGGCCGCCGGTCAGGAGCCGGAGGCGCGCCTGGCGGCGGCCAACTGCCCCGAGCGGGCGATCGAGGCCGAGAACGGAGCCGCCCGATGAGCGTGGACGACCGCTTCGGCCCCGAGCTCGACGAGGCGCGCAAGAACCGCCCGCTCCCCACGGCCAGCGAGATCGTCACCGACCCGGTCTCCGACTGGGCCGGCGATTTCTCCCACGTCGATCCGGTCTGGGCCGCCGATCCGTACCCGATCCAGGACGAACTGCGCAGGAGCTGCCCGATCGCGCACACCGAGCGGTTCGGCGGGGTGTGGCTGCCGACGCGGTACGAGGACGTGGCGGCCGTGGCGTACGACACCGAGCGGTTCTCCTCCCGCGGGATCATCGTGAGCAACGTCCGGCCGCCGCGCGAGCTGGCCCCGATGGGCAGCGTGCCGCCGATCTCGTCCGATCCGCCGTTCCACCACGACGCGCGCAAGCTGCTGCTGCCCGCGTTCACCAAGAGCGCCGTGCGCAAGCAGGAGGAGGCGACGCGGGCGTACTGCCACGAGCTGATCGACGCGTTCGAGGCCCGGGACCTGGTGGACGGCGCGCACGAGTACGCCCAGCACATCCCGGTGCGGGTGATCGCCAACCTGCTCGGCCTGCCGCCCGAGGACGGGCCGCTGTTCCGGCAGTTCATCGAGAACTCGCTCGAGAGCGTCAACAAGCCGCCCGAGGAGCGCGCCGACGGGTTCGCCGCGCTGGCGGACTACCTGCTCGCCCAGATCCGCGACCACGTCGACCACCCGCGCGACGACCTGATCACGTACCTGGTCGACGCCGAGCTCTACGGGCACAAGCTCAGCCCCGACCACGTGCTCGGCACGATCATCCTGCTGCTCATCGCGGGCATCGACACCACGTGGAGCGCGATCGGCGCGTCGTTGTGGCATCTGGCCGGGACGCCGCGCGACCGGGAGCGGCTGGTGGCCGAGCCGGGTCTGCTGCCGGCTGCGATGGAGGAGCTGCTGCGGGCGTACGCGCCGGTCACGATGGCGCGGCTGGTCAGGCAGGACATGCACTGGAACGGCGTGGACATGAAGGCCGAGGACTGGGTGCTGCTGTCCTTCCCGGCGGCGAACCGGGACCCGGCGCAGTTCGAGCGGGCCGATGAGGTGGTCATCGACCGGGAGGTCAACCGGCACGCCGCGTTCGGGCTGGGCATCCACCGTTGCGTGGGGTCGCATCTGGCGCGCATGGAGCTGCGGGTGGCGCTGGAGGTGTGGCTGGAACGCGTTCCGGTCTTCTCCCTGGCGGACCCGGCGGCGGTGACGTGGGCGGCCAGCCAGGTGCGCGGGCCGCGCACGCTGCCCTTGCGCATCGGCTGACCGCGCCGATCCTACGCATCAGCCGACCGCGCTGCTCCTGCGCATCGGCTGACATCCGCGTGGCCTCTGCGCGTGGCCGGCCACCGCGCCCCCCTGTACGGCGGCCGGCCTGGAGCGTGGGCTTGCAACTGGACGCCGCCACGGCCTGGCTTCTAGAATTAAAATCTAGAATAAAGCTCCTCCAAGCCGAGGGTGGGTCATGCCACAGCGGATCTATGTCGATGGTGAGTGGGTGCCGGCGAGCGGCGGCGCCGCGATACAGGTGGTGAACCCCGCCACCGAGGAGGCCTTCGACGAGGTGCCGCGCAGCGGCCCCAAGGACGTGGCGCGCGCCGTCGAGGCGGCCGCCGCCGCGCTGCCCGCCTGGTCGGCCAGGCCCGTCACCGAGCGCGCCGGGCTCTGCGCCGCCGTGGCGGCGGCCCTCGGGGAGCGGGCCGACGAGCTGACCGAGACGATCGTCAACGAGCTCGGCATGCCGCTCAAGCTGACCCGGGCCATCCAGGTCGGCTCGCCGATCCGGACGTTCCTGTCGATGCCCGAGGTCGCGGCGGCCGTCGCGTTCGAGGAGCCGATGGGCTCCTCCGTCGTCCACCGGGACCCGATCGGAGTCGTCGGCGCGATCACCCCGTGGAACTACCCGCTGCACCAGATTGCGGCGAAGGTCGCCCCCGCGCTGACCGCCGGCTGCACGGTGGTGCTCAAGCCCAGCGAGGTGACGCCGCTCGACGCGTTCGTGCTGGCGGAGGTGATGCACGAGGTCGGGATCCCGGCCGGGGTGTTCAACGTGGTGTCGGGCACGGGGCCGGAGGCGGGGGAGGCGCTGGCCGCGCACCCGCTGGTGGACATGGTGTCGTTCACCGGCTCCACCCGCGCCGGGCGGCGGGTGGCCGAGCTGGCCGCCGCCGGGGTCAAGCGCACCGCGCTGGAGCTGGGCGGCAAGTCCGCGAACGTGCTGCTCGACGACCTCGGCGACGCCGCGTTCGAGGACGCCGTGCGCAAGGGCGTGGCGGCCTGCTACCTCAACTCCGGCCAGACCTGCTCGGCCCTGACCAGGCTGCTGGTGCCGCGCGAGCGCCTCCAGGACGCCGAACGCATCGCGGCCGCGGAGGCGGTCACGTACACGCCGGGCGACCCGCGCGACCCGGCCACCCGGCTCGGCCCGCTGGTCTCGGCCGTGCAGCGGGAGCGCGTACGCGAGCACCTGCGCTCGGCGGCCGAGGACGGCGCGACGATCCTCACCGGCGGCCCCGACGCGCCCGACGGGCTGGAACGCGGCTACTACGTGCGGCCCACCGTCATCACCGGCGTGGCGCCCGAGTCGCGGATCGCCCAGGAGGAGATCTTCGGTCCTGTCCTGGTCATCCTCCCCTACGACGGGGAGGACGAGGCGGTCCGCATCGCCAACGGCACCCCGTACGGGCTGGCGGCCGGCGTCCGCGCCGCGGACCAGGACCGCGCCCTCAGGGTGGCCAGGCGGCTGCGCGCCGGGCAGATCCGGATCAACGACGGCGCCCACAACGGCCTGGCCCCGTTCGGCGGGTACAAGCAGTCCGGATACGGCCGCGAGTACGGCCGCTTCGGCCTGGAGGAGTTCCTCACCACCACGTCCGTCCAGCTCTGAGCCCGGGAGAGAGCACACATGCGAGGCGTCATCCTGCGTGAGACGGGCAAGCCCGTCGAGGTCACCGGCGAGCTGAGCGTGCGGCCGCCGGGGCCGGGAGAGGTACGGGTGCGGCTGCGCGCCGCCGGCGTCTGCCACTCCGACCTGTCGATGTGCGAGGGCCGCCTGCCCGCCCGGCTGCCGCTGGTGCCCGGGCACGAGGGGGCCGGGGAGGTGGTCGAGCTCGGCCCCGGCGTGAGCGGCCCGCCGGTCGGCACGCACGTGATCCTGTCCTGGATCCCGCCCTGCGGGAGCTGCCTGCTGTGCCTGGGCGGCCAGCCGAACCTGTGCGTCAGCGTCCGCCCGCCGTCGTCCACCGTGACGTTCGAGGGCGAGCCCGCGCACGCCGGGCTGGGCGTGGGCTGCTTCGCCGAGGAGACCGTGGTCGACGCGCGCGCTGTCGTCCCGATCCCGGACGACGTGCCGTTCGACGTGGCCGCCGTGGTCGGCTGCGCGGTGCTGACGGGTGTCGGCGCCGTGGTCAACACCGCGCGGGTGCGTCCCGGCTCGTCGGTCCTGGTGATCGGCTGCGGCGGCGTCGGGATCAACGTGATCCAGGGCGCCAAGCTGGCCGCCGCCGCCCCCGTCCTGGCCGTGGACCGGGTGCCGGAGAAGCTGGAGGCGGCCAGGGCGTTCGGCGCCACCCACGTGGCCACGCCCGACGAGCTGGGCGAGGCGGTCAAGGAGCTGACCGACGGGCTCGGCTTCGACTACGCCTTCGAGGTCGTGGGCCGCTCGGCCACGATCAGGCAGGCATGGCAGGCCACCCGGCGCGGCGGCACCACCGTCGTGGTGGGCGCCGGCAGCCGCGACGACCTGGTCTCCTTCACCGCGGCCGAGCTGTTCGCCACGGAGCGGCGGCTGGTCGGCTGCCTGTACGGCTCGGGCGACGTCCGCACCGACTTCGGCCGGCTGCTGCGGCTGTGGCGGGCCGGGCGGCTCGACCTGGAGGGCCTGATCAGCCGGCGCATCACCCTGGACGGCGTAAGCGAGGCCTTCGCGGCCATGGGGTCGGGCGACGTGATCAGGTCCCTGATCATGTTCTGACCGTGGTCATGAGCTCGTGCCCGCGCCACGGGGCTCCAGGTCCGGGGCGCGGGAGGCGGCGACGGTGGCGCGGCCCGACGGCAGGCGGGTCGAGATGGCCATCACCACGATCGTGGCCAGGCCGGCGGCGATCAGCAGCGCCTCCACGCTGACCACGTCGGCCAGCGGGCCGAAGACGACCATGCCGACCGGCGTGGCCAGCGCCATCACGATGCTGACGTAGCTGAACACGCGCCCGTGCATGGTCGGCTCGACGCTCTCCTGGATCAGCGTCATGAACGGGGTCGAGAACGGCGGCACCAGCAGCCCGAGCACGAACATGAAGCCGTAGAACACCCACAGGTTCGTGCTCAGCCCCAGCCCCACGGTCACGGCCCCGAAGCCGTAGACGGCGATCAGGATCAGCCCCACCCGGCCGCGGCGCGCCAGCACCGTGGACATCAGCACCCCGCCGAGCAGCATGCCGAGGCTGAAGGCAACCTCCAGCACCGCCAGCATCCACTCCTCGCTGCCGAAGCTGCGCGCGACCATCAGCGGCGTGACGAACGAGGGCGCCACGGTGAGCAGGAAGATGATCGTGTACACGATGAGCAGCCAGCGCACGACCGGTTGCGTGCGGATGTAGCGCATCCCCTCGACCAGGTCCTGCCCGTAGGAGGTGCCCGGCCCGGCGGCCCGTTCCAGCGTCGGCACCGCGACCAGGGCGAGCAGGCCGATCCCGGCGACCGCCGTGACCACGTCCAGGAAGAAGACCGGGACGATGCCGAACGCCGTGAAGATGGCGCCGGCGGCGGCGGGGGCGAGCAGCGCCATCGCCGAGCTGATGGTCTGGAAGATCCCGTTGACGCGCATGAGGTGCTCGGCCGGCACGATCTGCGGGATCATCGCCTGCACGGCCGGAGTCTGCACCCCGGCTCCGATCGATCGGACCGCCACCGCCAGCAGGATGATCCACAGGTCGGTCACGCCGTTGGCCATCAGCATCGCCAGCGCCAGCGTCGCGGCCGCGATGCCCGCGTCGGCGATCATCACCAGCACCCTGCGGTTCATCCGGTCGGCCAGCACACCGCCGAAGAGCGACACCAGGCCCTGCGGCAGGAACGCGGCCACGGCGTAGAGTGCCACCGCCAGCCCCGACCGGGTCTCCAGTGTCACCCACCACATCACCGCGTACTGCACGACCATCGAGCCGAACAGGGACACGGTCTGGCCGGTCAGGAACAGGGCGACGTTGCGCCGCCAGGGAACGGCGGTGGTCTTCTCAGTATCCGTCATGCCCTAGATCGTGCCTGCTTCTCGCCGCCGCCGCAGTCCGTTATCCGGTCGCCCGCAGCATGGGCACCAGGAACCGCCTGGCCACCGCGGCCAGTTGCGCGTCGTCGTCGAGATCGACGACCTCGCTGGGGATCGCCAGGAACGAGGCGGACACGCGCACCATCAGCTCGGCCACCAGGTCGGTGTCCAGGTCACCCGGCACGTGGCCGGCGCGTTGCTCGCGGCGGAGCTGGCCCGCGACGAACCGGCGCACGGTAGCGAGCGTCTGGCCGCCGTCATTGATCATGGAGGGGACGAGCAGGTCCGGCTCGGCGGCGATCAGGCCGCCGATCAGCGGGTTGGACCGGATCGCGCGCAGCGAGCTCACGAAGCCCAGGACCACCCGGTCGGCGGCGGTGCCCGCCTGCTCGATGTCGACGAGGAACTGATCGAAATACCGGCGGAACTCCCGGCGCACCACGTGCTCGACCAGCACGTCCTTGGTGGCGAAGCGCCGGTAGACGGTGATCCGCGAAACCTTCGCCCGCTTGGCCACGTCCTCCATGGTCGAGCGCCGGATGCCCATGCGGCAGAACTGCTCGTACGCCGCGCCGAGAATGCGCGAGCGGACCTCGTCCGTGTCGTCGACGCGTTCGACGGCGTCAAGGTACGCGCGCTCCAGCAGCGACTGCGAGTTCGGCGGTGCCATGAGTGCGGACAGCGCAGCTTCCACGATCACCTCCTGTGAATGTCATTGTGCCTCAATCGCCTAACGGCCGTTGTCGCGTCTTGTGATGGCCGTCACGTTGTGCTGTCATGATACGCAGAAGCGCAAGGCGTTTCATCGTATCAGCGCACGTTCCCGGCCTCGGCGAAGGAGGAGCGAAGCATGGGCGAACTCAGCAGGCGCAACATGTTGAAGGCGGGAGGTGCGCTGGGCGCGCTCGGCGCGCTGAGCATCGCGACCCCCGCACACGCGTGGACATGGTCGCCCCAGGGCTCGGTCGCGGGCACCGGGGCCGGCCTCGACCCGCGCTGGGTGTGGGACGAGGAGGCCGACCCGCTGGTGGCCTCGCTGCTCGACCGGGGCGACGTGCCCCGCGTCAACGAGCTGCTGCGCACCTGGACCAAGAACGGCCAGCCGTTACCCGACGGGCTGCCGGCGGACCTGCGGGACTTCATGGAGCGGGCCCGGCAGCTCCCGACGTGGGCCGACCAGGGCAAGCTGGCGCTCGCGGTCGAGTTCAACAAGAAGCGCGGGCTCTACCTCGGCGTCCTGTACGGGCTGGCCAGCGGCATGATGAGCACGGTCATCCCCAAGGAGGCCCGCGCCGTCTACTACTCCCAGGGCGGCGCGGACATGAAGGACCGCATCTCCAAGACCGCCAAACTCGGCTACGACATCGGCTCGCCCAACGCCTACCGGCCCGACGGCGAGATGATCGTGACCTGCGTCAAGACCCGGCTGGTGCACGCGGCGGTACGGCACCTGCTGCCGCAGTCGCCGTACTGGTCGGAGGTCGCCGAGGAGGAGATCCCGATCAGCCAGCGGGACATGATGGTCACCTGGCACAGCCTGCCCACGACCGTCATGCAGAAGATGGTCGCCTGGAAGGTGCCCATCCCCAGCGCCGAGTCCGCGGCGTTCCTGCACTCCTGGCAGGTGGGCGCGCACATGCTCGGCATCAAGGACGAGTACATCCCCGCGTCGTGGGCGGAGGCCAACAGCCAGGCCGAGCAGGTCCTGACCCCGGTGCTGGCCCCCACGCCCGAGGGCGTCAAGCTGGCCGACATCCTGCTCAACCTCGGCTCCTCCGTCGACGCGGGCATCCTCAGCAAGCCGATACTCGGCTCCTTCACCCGCTTCATGCTCGGCGACGAGATCGCCGGCTGGCTGAAGATCCCCAGGGAGCCGGTCTGGGACCCGCTGCTCAGGCTCTCCTGGAAGCCCTTCATCGCGGTCCGCGAGGGGCTGCTTCCCCTTCCGCTGGCACCGGAGGCGTACTGGCTCTTCGACGAGTTCCTGCGCAAGGCGGCCCTGCTCTTCCTGTCGGAGGCGCGGCCGATCAGCATCGAGATCCCGGAGAGCAATCGCCCGTCCTGAGCGGGGCGCCCCGACAGACAGAACAGACAGAAAGGAACGGTCGTTCATGGCGGAGCTGAGCAGGCGCAGGATGCTGGTCTCGGGGGGCGCCCTCGGGGCGCTGGGAGCGCTGGCGATGGCGTCCCCCGCGTATGCGTGGACGTGGTCACCCCAGGGCTCGATCGCGGGCGCCGGCGCCGGCGCCGACCCGCGGTGGGTCTGGGACGAGGAGGCCGACGCGCTCCTCGCCTCGCTGCTCGATCGCGGCGCCATCCCCGAGGTCAACCGCCTGCTGTGGAACTGGACCCGCAACGACCAGCCGTTACCCGACGGACTGCCGGCGGACCTGCGGGACTTCATGGAACGCGCCCGCAGGCTGCCGTCGTGGGCCGAGCAGGCCAAGCTGGAGCTGGCCGCCCAGTTCAACAAGTCCAGGGGGCTGTACCTCAACCTGTGCAACGGCGTGGGCGGCGGCATGCTGGCCACCGCGATCCCCAACGAGGCCCGCGCGGTCTACTACTCCAAGGGCGGCGCGGACATGGAGGACCGTGTCGCCAAGACCAGCATCTTCGGGTTCGCCGTCGGGGCCCTGAACGCCTACCGGCCCGACGGCACCTGCGTCGTCGAGTGCGTCAAGACCCGGCTGGTGCACGCCGCCGTACGGCACCTGCTGCAGCAGTCGCCCCACTGGGGCGGTGACATCCCGATCAGCCAGGAGGACATGCTCGTCACCTGGCACACGCTGCCGACCTTCGCCATGCGCAAGCTGCTCGAATGGCAGGTCCCGATCAAGGCCGCCGAGTCGGCGGCGTACCTGCACGTCTGGCAGGTGACCGCGCACCTGCTCGGCATCAAGGAGGAGTACATCCCCGCCACCTGGGACGCGGCCAACGCCCAGTCGGACCAGATCCTGCCCCGCAACATGGGCCCGACGCCCGAGGGCGTGGAGCTGACCGACATCCTGCTGAGCCAGCTCGCCGAGCAGACCAGCCCGCTGAGCGTCAGCCGTCCCCTCTGCAACGCCCTGGCCCGCTACCTGGTCGGCGACCAGGTGGCCGACTGGGACGGCATCCGCCGCGAACCGGTGTGGGACCCGCTCATCAGGGCCGTCTGGCCCAAGCTGGTCAGGTTCCGCGAAGGGCTCATCCCGCTGCCGCTGGTCCCCGAGACCGCCTGGGTCATCGACGAGGCCGTGCGGCGGTACATCCTGTTCTTCCTCACCAAGGGCAAGGAGACCAAGATCGAGATCCCGACGGCCAACCGTCCGGGCTCATGACCGGATCCAACGGCGGCGCGCCGGAAGAGGCGATCGGGCGGCGGCGGTTCCTCGGCTACGTGGTGGCGGCGCCGACCCTGGTGGCCGCCGCCGAGCTCGTGCCGGCGGCGCCGCCCGGCGCCGCCGCCCAGGCGCCGGCGCCGGCGGAGCTGACGGAACTGCTCGACCTCAACGACGTCATGACGGCGGCGGCGCTGCCGACCTCCGCCCTGATCTCGGTCGAGGTGCACCCCGACGGCACGGTGTCGTTCGCGCTGCCGCGGGCCGAGGTGGGACAGGGCATCACCACCTCGACGGCCATGCTGATCGCCGAGGAGCTGGCCGTGCCGCTGGAGCGGGTCCGCGTGACGCTGGCCGACGCCCGGCCGGAGCTGCTGTTCAACCAGCTCACCGGCGGGTCGAACACCACCGTCTCGACGTACGTCCCGATCCGGGTGGCCGCCGCCGTCGCCCGCGCCCGGCTGCTGTCGGCCGCGGCGGCCGAGCTCGGCGCGCCGGTCGGCGGCCTGACGCTGAAGGCCGGGGTGATCAGCGATCGCTCCGGCAGCGGCATCGACATCGGCGCGCTCGCCGGGAAGGCGGCGAGCGCCCGCACCCAGCAGGTGTCGGTGCGGCTCGCGCCGCGCGAGAGCCTCACCGTCATCGGCCGGCCGCACAACCGCGTCGACGCCCGGGACGCGGTGACCGGGCGCAAGAAGTTCACGATGGACCTCGACATCCCGGACGCCATGCCGACGCTGGTGTGCCGCCCGCCGACCATCAACGGCAAGGTCGGCTCGGTGGCCAACCTCGCCGAGGTACGGGCCATGCCGGGCGTCACCGACGCCGTGGTGATCTCCACCGGGGTGGCGGTGCACGCGCGGACCTTCGGCCAGTGCATCGACGCCGTACGCGCCCTGCGGGTCTCCTGGAGACCCGGCACCGCGGCGGGCAAGTCCGACGAGAGCGTGCTGCGGGAGCTGCACGCCGCCGAGCTGCCGCTCGGGCTCAGGCCGCCGACCCCGGTCGTCGAAGGCGCGTTCACGTTCTACTTCCGCAGCAACAGCGCCCTGGAGCCCAACTGCGCGATCGCCGACGTGCGGGCCGGCAGCGCCGAGATCTGGTCGGCGCTGAAGTCGCCGATCGTCGCCCAGCAGGCCATCGCCGCCAAGCTCGGCCTGCCGGTCGGCAAGGTCACCGTGCACGTCACCGAGGGCGGCGGCTCGTTCGGGCGCAAGCTGTTCTTCGACGCCGCGCTGGAGGCCGCCGAGGTGTCCCAGAAGATCGGCAAGCCCGTCAAGCTCATGTGGCACCGCGCCGACGACTCCCGCCAGGGCCGCGTCCACCCCATGGCCATCTCGCGGGTCCGCGTCTCCTACCTCGGTGACCGCGTGCTCAGCTACAAGCAGCGGCACACCAGCGTCTCCACCGACCTCGGCCACGGGCTCGGCGAGATCTTCACCGCGCTGGCGGCGCGGCTCCCGGTGGGCGACATCGGCTTCTCACAGACGTTCTTCCACCTCAGCCAGGCCATGTCCTACGACTTCGGCCTCAGCAGCCGGCTGCTCGCCGAGACGGACAAGAGCTTCAACACCGGCAGCATGCGCAACGTCTACTCGCCCGACGTGACCTGCGCCCGCGAGCTCATCGTCGACCAGCTCGCCGCGAGGATGGGCCGGGACGCCTACCGGTTCCGGCACGACTTCCTGGGCGACGACCGGTCCCGGGCGGTGCTGGCGAAGGTGGCCGAGGCCGGCGGCTGGGGGCGGCCGATGCCGCCCGGCACCGCGCAGGGCATCGCGTTCCACGCCGAGTACAAGTCGGTCAGCGCCTGCCTGGTGGAGATCGACTGCCGGCCCGAGACCGTCGACCGCCCCATCCGCGACGGCGTGGGCGGGCCGCGCGTGACCAAGGCCGTCTTCGCGGTGGACGCCGGCCTGGCCGTCAACCCGCGCGGCCTGGAGGCGCAGATGATGGGCGGCATCATGGACGGCATCGCGCTGGCCCTGACCTCCAGCCTGCACCTGCGCGACGGATACTTCCTCGAGGCGAGCTGGGACAACTACTTCTACACCCGGCAGTGGAACACCCCGCCGGAGCTGCGGATCATCGTCATGCCCAGCACCTCCGACCAGCCAGGGGGCGCCGGAGAGCTGGGCGTCGCCGCGTCGATGGCGGCGGTCGCCTGCGCGTACGGCCGGGCGACCGGGACGATGCCCACCAGCTTCCCGATCAACCACGGCACGCTCTCCTTCACCCCCAAGCCCACCGTCCCGCCCATCCCGCCGTCCCCGGCCGACGGCCTGAACCGAGGAGGGCCGAGTGCCTGAGCACACCTTCCGCGTCAACGGCGAGCAGGTCACCGTGAACGTCGCCGACGACGTGCGCCTGCTGTGGGTGCTGCGCGACCTCCTCGGCATCACCGGCCCGAAGTACGGCTGCGGCATCAACGTCTGCAAGGCGTGCACCAGCCACCTCAACGGCAAGGCGGTCAACCCCTGCGCGATCCCCGTCGGGGAGCTGCGGCCCACCGACGAGGTCACCACCATCGAAGGGCTCGCCACAGGCGAGGACCTGCACCCCATGCAGCAGGCCTGGCTCGACCACGACGTCGCCCAGTGCGGCTACTGCCAGCCCGGCCAGATCATGGCCGCCGTGGCGCTGGTCGAGCGGGTCGCCGCCGAAGGCCGGGCGATCACCGACGACGACCTCGACGGCATCCGCAACATCTGCCGCTGCGGCACCTACTTCCGCATCCGCGAAGCCATCAGGGCCGGCGCGCGGAACATGTGAAAGGCGGTGCCCCCGGCTCCGGGGGCACCGCCTCAGAGCCCGTAGGACTTGCCGATGATGTCGCGCTGGATCTCGCTGGTGCCGCCGTACACGGTGGACACCACCGTGGAGCGCAGCAGGCGCTCCATGCCGTACTCGGTGGCGTAGCCGTAGCCGCCCATCATCTGCATGCCGTCCAGCGCCAGGGCCTTGGCCAGTTCCGTGGCCTTCAGCTTGGCCATCGACGCCTCGCGCGGCAACATCCGCTCCGGTTCGGCCTCGATCCGCCGCGCCACGTCGTGCACCAGCAGCCGGGTGCACTCCAGCTCGGTGGCGTGGTCGGCGAGCCGGTGCCGCAGCGCCTGGAAGCTGCCGACCGGGCGGCCGAACTGCCGGCGCTCGCGTACGTAGGCCACCGTGTCGTCGAACACCCGGCGCGCGGTGCCCAGCATCAGCCCGGCCAGGATCATCCGCTCCAGGTTCAGGCCCGCCATGAGCTGCCGCCAGGCCTGGCCGACCTGGCCGACCACCGCGTCGCCCGGCAGGAAGCAGTCGGTGAGGTAGAGGTCGTTGACCTCCCGGCCGCCCATCGTCTCGATGCCGCGCACCACGAGCCCGCCGGCCCCGGCCGGCACCGAGAACATGGTGAGCCCGTCGTGCCGGTCGCCGGACGTGGACGTGCGCGCGACGAGCAGGATGTGCTCGGCGAGGTGCGCGTTGGAGCACCACGTCTTCTGGCCGTTGATCACCCAGCCGCCGTCCCGGGGCTCGGCCCTGCACGCCAGCGCGGCCACGTCGGAGCCGGCGCCGGGCTCCGACATCGACACCGCCAGCACCTTGCCGCGCAGGAAGTCGCCGAGCACGCGGCGTTTCTGCTCCTCGCTGCCGAACTTCTCGTAGGAGGCGGCGGTGATGGCGGACGTGGCGAACCCGCCGATCGGCACCTGCCAGTAGGCGGTCGTCTCCAGGAACAGCAGCAGGTCGACCATGCTCTGGCCGGCGCCGCCGTACTGCTCGGGCACGGCCACGCCCAGCCAGCCGAGCCCGGCCATCCTCCCGTACAGCTCGGGGTTGTGCGGCTCCGCGCCGCCGTCGGTCAGCTTCAGCCACTGCTCGCGGGTGCCCGCCTCGCGCCGGCAGAAGTCCTCGATCGCGGCCACGAAGTCACGCCGCTCATCGGTCAGGGGCAGGGTCAAGGTCACGAACCTTCCGCGTAGAGTTCCTCGATCACCTCGGCGTAGCGCCGCTCGATCACGCGCCGCCGCAGCTTCAGCGAAGGGGTGAGCTCCCCGCCCGCCGGGCTCCACGCGTGGTCGAGGACGCGGAACGCCTTCACCTGCTCGGGCCGCGACAACGCCGCGTTCGCCCGCTCGACGGCGGCCGTCATCTCCTCCAGCACGCGCGGCTCCGCCGCCAGCTCCTTCAGCTCCACGGCGGCCAGGCCCCGGGCGGCGGCCCAGGCGGGCGCGGCCTCCTCGTCCAGCATCAGCAACGCCGTCAGGTACGGCCGGCGATCGCCCACCACGACCGCGTAGCCGATCAGCGGGTGCGCCCGCAGCAGCGACTCGACCGCGCTCGGCGCGATGTTCTTGCCGCTCGAGGTGATGATCATTTCCTTCTTGCGGTCGACGATCCGCAGCAGCCCGTCCTCGTCGAACCGGCCGATGTCGCCGGTCGCCAGCCAGCCGTCCGCGTCCACCACCGGCTCGATCCGCCCGTCCTGCCGGAGGTAACCGGGGAAGACCAGCGGCCCGCGCACCAGGACCTCGCCGTCCTCGGCCAGCCGGATCTCCATCCCCGGCATGGGCAGGCCGACCGTGCCGGCCCGGTAGCGGTCAGGGAACGTGCTGGTGGCCGCGCCCGTGGTCTCGCTGAGCCCCCACACCTCCATGATCGTCATGCCGAGGCTGCCGAAGAACTCCAGCACCTCGGCGGGGACGGGTGCGGCGCCGCTGCCCAGCCGGGCCGCCTCGGCCAGCCCGATCCGCTCCCGCAGCGGGCGCAGCACCGCCCGGTCGGCGCGTTCCAGCGCCCCGGCGAGCTCGCCGGGCAGGGGAGAGCCGGTGGCGCGGATCCGGTACGCCTCGGCGGCCAGCTCCCTCGCCCGGCCGACCGCGTCGCGGGCGTCGCCGTCCAGGCCGGACAGCGCCTGCTGTAACCCGGCCGCGAACTTCTCCCACACGCGCGGCACGCCGAAGAACGCCTGCGGCCGCACCCCGGTCAGCGTGGCGAGCAGCCGGGTGGAGTCGGCGCAGATCGTCACGTGCCCCGCGGTGTAGAGCGGCAGGTAGATGCCGAGCACCCGCTCGGCGATGTGGGCGAGCGGCAGGTACGCGACCGTCCTGGGGTGCGGGGGCGCCGGCTGGACCAGCTCCTGGAGCGCGCACTGGTAGAGCACGTTGCGATGGGACAGCACCACCCCCTTCGGGTCGCCTGTCGTGCCCGAGGTGTAGATCATCGCCACGGGGTCGTCCTGGCCGGCCGCCGTGCCGGCGGGCTCGCCGGGCCCGGTCGCCAGCAGATCGGCGTAGCTCGTGCGGGCGCCGCCCGCCTCCTCCACCACCACGACGCCCTTCAACGCGGGCATCCCGGCCAGCGCGAGCTCCCAGCGCGCCAGCTCGGCCGGGCCCTCCAGCACGACCACGCCGGCCCCGCTGTGCACGGCGACCTGCCGGATCTGCTCCGGGCTCAGCGTCGCGTACGTCGTGCACGGGATCGCGCCCAGCTCGACCGCGGCCAGGTCGACGACCCAGTGCTCCGGGCGGCTCGACATGCCGATGAGCATGCGCTCGCCGCGCCGCAGCCCCAGCGCCCGCAGCCCGTTTGCCGCGGCCTGCACCCGCTCGTACAGCTCCCGCCAGGTCCAGGTGCTCCCGTCGGCCCCGGTCAGCGCGGGCAGCCCGCCGTGCTCGTCGGCGTTGCGCCGCAGCAGCTCCGGCACCGTGCGCGCCCCGACCGCCGCGCGCACGTCCCCCTCCGTCACCATCGAACGCTCCCTTCGCCTGGGCACTGAGCGCATCCATCAGAACCCGAACATCGTTCTACTGTCAATGCATCCGAATCACTACTTACTTATTTTCTTATTTATCCAGCTAGAAGCATTGTCACGATCTGATAGAGGACGATTCTCCGGTCACCGCACGGCTCGCTACACTCGGACGGTGCCGACCACCCAGCGCCGCAGACCCAGGGACCGCAAGGGGACGATCGCGCTCGTCGCCGCGGAGCTGTTCTGCGCCCGCGGCTACCACAACGTCGGCATCGAGGACATCGCCCAGGAGATCGGCGTCACCGGCCCGGCGATCTACCGGCACTTCCCGACCAAGCAGGCCGTGCTCGCCGCGGCCGTCAAGGAGCTGGGCCTGCGCTTCGCGGAGTGCGTGCGCTCCGGCGCCCACGAGGCCGACCCCGCCGACCGGCTGCACGCCGCCCTGCTGGCGCTGGTCCGCTACACCCTGGACAGGCGCGCCGTGGCGCGGCTCTACCAGTGGGAAGGCCGCCATCTCGAGGCCGCGGAGCGGGCGGCGCTGGCGGCACCGTTCGACGGCGCCGTGCGCACGCTGCGCGAGCTGCTGCTGCAGGCCCGCCCCGGGCTCGCCGGGCAGGACGCCGCGCTGCTGATCTCCGCGACGCTGAGCGTGATCGCGAGCCCCGCCACGCACCGCGCGAGCCTGTCCAGGGCCAAGGCCGAGCATACGCTCCTCGACTGCGTCGCCGTCCTCATCGGCGCCGACCTGCCCCCGCCGCCGCCCGAGGCGTCGCCGCGGGGTCACCAGCCGGACCGGTTCGCCCTGCTGCCCCGCCGCGAGCGGCTGCTCGCCGAGGCGATCCGGCTGTTCCGCGAACGCGGCTACCACCAGGTGAGAATCTCCGACATCGGCCAGGCCGCCGGCATCAACGCCTCCAGCGTCTACACGCACTTCGCGAGCAAGGCCGAGCTGCTGGCCGCCGCGTACTACCGGGCCACCAGCCGCCTGGAGCACACGACGGCCGCCGCGCTCGCCGATGCGGGCACGCCGGCCCAGGCCCTGGGCCGGCTGATCGACGCCTACGTCGGGACCACGTTCGCCCAGGCCGACCTGGCCGCCGTCTATCTCTCGGAGAGCGAGAACCTGCCCCCGGCCGACCTGCGGCGGCTACGCGCCGCCCAGCGGCGGCACGTCGACACCTGGACCGGGCTGGTCGCCCAGGTCCGCCCCGGGGAGGGGCCGTCCGGGATCCGCTTCAGAACGCACGCGGCGCTGAACATCGTGAGCGACCTCGCCCGCTCCGCCGGCCCGTCGGCGACCGAGGCGCGCACCGCCGCGCTGCTCCGGCCGCTGCTGGGACTGCCAGTGCCGGGACTGCCGGTGCCGGATCAGTCGTGAAGGGATCCGCCGCCGTCGATCGACCACGTCTGGCCGTTGACCCACCCGGCGCCGTCCGGCAGCGGGAACGCCGCCGCGACCGCGGTGCCGCCGGCGGCGGTGATCCGCTGGGCGGTGGCCTCGGCGCCGCCGGCCACGACGATCCGCTTGCCGTTCAGTCCGCGCATCAGTGATCCGTTCTCGTGGTCGAGGGGGCCAGCCAGAGGCCGGTCAGGGCGTCGATGAGGCCGGTCGCGGCGGCGTCCCAGGTGGTGCTCGCAGTCGGCCCGCCCTCGTTCAGGGCGCGCTCCCGCTCGGCCAGCGCGTGCACCAGCAGCAGCCGGGACATGCCGGCGCGCTCCTGGCGTACCTGTTCGGGCAGGCCGGGCAGCAGGCGGAGCATGCCGTCGAGGGTGGCGCGCATGGAGGGGGTGGCGGCGGACTCGTCGATGACGATCTGCCGCAGGGCTGGCACGGTGTTGATCTGCGCCATGCACTGGGCCCGACGGCTCGCCACGCCGAGCGCGTCGAGGTGGCCGGTGGCGGGCCGGACCAGGCAGGACACCCAGTCGCGCAGGTCGCCCGAGCCGCCGATCTCCTCCAGCAGCCGCAGCCGCCGCTCCTCCAGCTCCGCGGTGTAGCGGCGGACGAGCGCCCGCACCAGGCCCGCCTTGGTGCCGAAGTGGTAGCCGACGGCGAAGTGGTTGCCCTGCCCGGCCGCCTCGCTGATCTGCCGGTTGGACACCTCGCCGACGCCGTGCGCGGCGAACAGGCGCTCGGCGGCGTCGAGGATGGCCTCGCGGGTCTCGTGGGCCCGCTCGGCCCTGGTGGCCGGGCTCACCACCGGACCGGGACCCGCTCCAGCCCGCCCACGATGAGGCCCTCGCGGCGCCGCAGCTCGCCGGCGGGGACGGCCAGCTCCAGCGCCGGCAGCTTGTCGAGCAGCACCTTCAGCACGGTCTGCAGCTCGGTGCGGGCCAGCGCCTGGCCGATGCAGGAGTGCGGGCCCGCGCCGAAGGCCAGGTGCGGGTTCGGCGAGCGGTCCAGGCGCATCTCGCCGGCCCCCTCGAACTGCCGCTCGTCGCGGTTGGCCGAGGCCATGCTGCAGATCACGGTGGTGCCGCCCGGCAGCTTCTCGCCCGCGACCTCGACCTCCTCGCTGAGGTAGCGGGGCATGCCGAATCCGGGGTTGGCGTCGAAGCGCAGCGCCTCCTCCGCCGCCGTGCGGATCAGCGCGCGGTCGGCCAGCAGCGCCTCCCACCGCGTGCGGTCGGCGAGCAGCATCGCCACCATCTTGCCGATCATGTTGGCGGTGGTCTCGTGCCCGGCCACCAGCAGGCCCTTGGCGGTGCCCAGCATGAGCTGCTCGGTCAGCCGCCCGTCCAGGCCCTCCACCATCGCCAGCAGCTCGCTGATCAGGTCGTCGCCCGGCTCGGCCCGCTTGGCCGCCACCAGCGCGACGAGGTAGCCGTCGAACTCGGCCTGGGCGGTGTCGATCTCCTCCTGGCCGTACCTCGTCATGCTGAGCATGGTGTCCGACCAGTACGCGAACTTCTCGCGGTCGGAGTCGGGCACCCCGAGCAGGTCGCAGATGGCCCACACCGGCAGCGGGAAGCCCACGTTGCCCACCAGGTCGGCCGGCGCCCCCTCGGCCGCCATCCGCTCGACCAGCTCCACCGCCATGGCCTCGATCCTGGGCTGCATCGCCATGACCCGCTTGGCGGTGAACGCCTTGCCCACCAGCTGCCGCCAGGCCCGGTGCTCCTCGCCGCTCATGCTGCTGCCGCCGCTGCCGAACACGCCGCCGGACTCGTTGGCGGTCACCCGGGCGGCGTCCGGCGCGTCGAGCTGGCGGGTGAAGCGCGGGTCGGACAGGACCTGCTTGACGTCGTCGTAGCGGGTCAGCAACAGCGCCTGGTCACCGCTGGCCAGCCGGATCGGGGCGATCGGGCAGCCGTCGCGAAGCTCGGCCCACTCCCGCGGCGGCTCCAGTGCGGTGGGGTTGGCGAACGGGTAGTGCGGAACCGGCTCGACGGTCACGTGGCCTCCAGAGAAGTAGGTTGCGCACATCTAAGCCAACCCGCTTAATTAAGTCAATCGACTTGATCAGAAGTGCGGGCCGAGGGCGCGCTCAGCGGCCACGCCGCGCCGGCGCTCTGGCCGTTGCTTCCAGCGCGCCGGCGAGCCCGCTGATCGCCGTGACCAGGTCGTCGCCGAGCCGGCGCCAGGCCGTGGCGGCGACGCCGGCGTCCGGCTGCTCCCGCGCCAGCTCCATCTCCAGCTCGGCCGACATGTGCACGATGAGCTGGCGCGTCATGTCCTTCCCGCGGGCGGTGAAGCGGCCCGCGGCGGCGCCGGCGTCGTGCAGGCGGCGCAGCGACGGCGTGTCCAGGTGCGCACGCACGGCGTACTCGCGCAGCGCCGGCTCCACCGTGACCTGGGCGAGGAACCGCCCGTACCAGGAGGGCACGCCGAGCTCGATGTGGTGCTCGATGCGCGGCAGCACGATGCAGCCGATCCGCTCCCGCAGCGGCAGGCGTTCCGGATCGCCGAGCCGGGCCGTCATCGCCAGCCGGTGCCGCTCGATCGCCTCGGCGTGCTCGGCCAGGATCGCCTTGATGAGGTCGTCCCGGCCGGAGAAGTGGTACTGCACCGCGGACTTGTTGCGCTGCCCAGCGGCCTCGCCGATCTGCCGCAGGGACACCGCGGCGAGCCCCCGGGTGGCGTACAGCCGCTCCGCCGTGTCCATGATCAGGCTCCTGGCCACGAGCGAGCGCGCCGCCGCCACCCGGGGCGCGGTCACCAGGTGACCCAGACGTTCTCCAGGCCGCCGGACAGCAGCCCCTTGCGCAGGCGCAGGCCGTCCACGCCGTCGCGCAGGGCGAGGGTGGGCAGGCGGCGGGTGAGCGTGCCGAGCACGACCTGCAGCTCCAGGCGGGCCAGCGGCTGGCCCAGGCAGTAGTGCGCGCCCGCGCCGAACGACAGGTGCTGGGCGGCGTTGGGCCGGCGCGGGTCGAACCGCTCGGGCTCGTCGAACCTGCGCGGGTCCCGGTTGGCGGCGGGGCGGCACGGGATGACGGTGGACCCGGCCGGCACCCGCGCGCCGCCGAGATCGGCGTCCTCGGCCGCGACCCGGGGGAAGCCGATCACGCTGAGCGTGGTGTCCAGGCGCAGGACCTCCTCCACGGTGCCCTGGACGAGCGCCGGGTCGTCGATCACCGCCTGGTAGCGCTCGCGCTCCGACAGCAGCATCGCCGCCATGATGGCGATCATGTTGGAGGTGGTCTCGTGGCCGGCCAGCAGCAGAGCCCGCACGGTCGCGATGAGCTCCTGGTGGCTGAGCCGGCCGTCCTCGCTGTCGGAGATCTGGGTCAGCTCGCTCAGCAGGTCG
The DNA here is from genome assembly GCF_041950525.1 of Nonomuraea sp. GTA35. NCBI lineage: Bacteria > Bacillati > Actinomycetota > Actinomycetes > Streptosporangiales > Streptosporangiaceae > Nonomuraea > Nonomuraea sp. GTA35. The sequence continues at coordinate 289,381 of NZ_JBGNUV010000008.1, forward strand.
TCGCCCGGGTCGGCGCGCCTGGCGGCCACCAGGTCGGAGACGTAGGAGTCGAACTCGCGGTAGGCCTGCTCCACCTCCTCCTGGCCGTAGCGGGTCAGCGTGAGCATGACCTGCGACCAGTGGGCGAACCTGTCCTGGTCCCCGCTGGGCGCGCCGACCAGGGCGCAGATGACGCGGACCGGCAGCGGCAGGGCGAGCCGGGCCGACAGGTCGGCCGGGGAGCCCGACGCGAGCAGGTCGTCGACGAGCTCGTCGGTCATCGCCTGCACGCGGGGCCGCCAGGCCTCCATCTTCTTGATGGTGAAAGAGCGGCCGAGCAGCCGCCGCCACCGCAGGTGACCCTCGCCCTCCCGCATGTCGGTGCCCGACGCGGCGCGGTTGAAGATGCCGCCGTCCTGGGTGGTCGCGACCCGGGCGGCGCCGGGGCCGCCGCGGTGGAAGCGCGGGTCGGTGAGCGCGGTGCGCACGTCGTCGTAGCGGGTGAGCAGCCGGGCGGTGTCGCCGCTGGGCAGCCGCACGGGCGCGACCGGGCAGCGGTCGCGCAGGTCGGCCCACTCGCGGGGCGGCTCCAGCGTGGCGTCACGGTCGAAGGGATAGTCCGGCAAGGTCATCGCGGCCCCCAGGTCATTGACAACTCGCCCCAACTTTAAGGCGGTCGCCTTAGTAAGGCCAGGGTCTCGGCCGGATTTCGCCGTGGGGGCTTGGTCGCGGCGAGGGGCAGGGGCTCAGCCTGATCTAGCGCTGCAGGCGTTGGGTCAGGGCCTCGGGCCGAGGTGGGCACGGGCCGCGGCGAAGGCCAGGGTGCGGGCGAAGCACTCCTCGACGGCCGCCTCGTCCGCGCCGACCCACAGGTGGTCCGCCTGCTCGACGAGATGCAGCTCGGCGGGCACGCCGGCCTGCCGCAGGGCGGTGGCTAGCCGTACGGACTGGTCGCAGGGGATGAGCGTGTCGCCTGCGCCGTGCAGGAGCAGGAACGGCGGGGCCTGCGGGGTCGGCGGCCGGGGTGCGGCCGGGGTGCGGCCCCGGATCGTCGCGCAGGCCGGTACGCCACGCGCCGCCGTGCACGAAGACCACGACCGGCAGCGGCTCCGCGGCCTCCTCGGGCAGCCAGAGATCGAGCTCCAGCGGCCGCCCTCCGCCGGGCACGCCGTAGACGGCGCCGCGCAGCAGCCGCCCCCCGGGCGCGGGGAAGGCGGGGTGGGGGAGGGGCAGCACGGCGGGGTCGGCCAGGCTCAGCAGCGCGGGGAGCCGGCGCGGGAAGGCCGGCCCCGCGGTGTCGTAGTAGAGCCGCCGCAACTGCGCGACCGCGTCCGGAGCCTGCCGGTCGCCCGGCGCGAACAGCCGCGTGAACCCGTTGATCCGGTCGGCGAGCACCGGGAGCGCGCCCCCGCAGTGCGGCACGATCACCCGCAGCCCCGGATGGCGCTCCAGCGTGCCCGCGAACAGCAGGTCGGTGACCGACCGGGCGGTGTCGAAGATGAACTCGATCATGGGCCGGGGCCGCGCCGACGCCGACTGCTGCCAGCACAAGCGCCGCGTACAGGGCTCCGACCAGGACGCCGGCGAGCAGGGCCCCGAGCAACGGCACGGTCACGCGCGCCACTCGTGATCGGGCAGGAAGCGCACGTCGTAGCGCTGCGGCACGGTGCCGAACCTCTCGGGCGCCGGCACGTACGGCGCGGCAGGCAGGCCGAGCTCGTCGGTGGGCGTGCCGAGCGACTCGAAGAAGCGCTCGAACGTGCCGCCAGGCCCCGCCGCCACGCCGACGATCTGGCTGTGGTGGCGCTCGATGCGGTAGGCGTGCGGGCAATTCTTGGGCACGAACCCGAAGTCGCCCGAGGTCAGCAGCTTCTCCTGCTGCTGCCCTTCCAGGTCCTCGACGAACAGCCGCACCGCGCCCTGGGTGACGAAGAACACCTCGTACGTGTCCGCGTGCAGGTGCGCGGGGATGATCTTGCCCTTGGGGCCCTCGCAGGTGAAGAAGTTGAAGGTGTTCTCGGTCTGCTCGCCGCCCGCGTAGACCGTGATCAGGTCGCCGAACAGATGGGCCCGGTCGCCCATGCCCTTCTCGACGAAGTACGGCCTGCCGGGGTCCGGCGGGATGGGGGAGCGGGTGCGGTAGGCGGTGGCGTATTCCATGGTCATGCGGGGAAACCTCCAGGTGAGGCGGTATTGTCAGGCGGCCTGACACTAGGAGGGGTGGGAGACTTTGGCAAGGCGCCGTACCGACGAGGACTTGGACCGCACACAGACATGACCCAGCCCGCCCGCAACCTGCCGCAGCACCTGGCCGAGGCCAAGCGCTGGTTCGACGAAGGGCTCCTGGCCAGCATGGAGGCCGCGGGCGAGCGCCCGCTGACCATCGCGCAGGCCTGGGTGTTCGCCACGCTCGACGACGCGGGCACCACGGTGTCCGAGCTGGCCCGGCGCATGGGGGTCACCCGGCAGAGCGCTCACCAGGCCGTGCACGGCCTCATCGACGCGGGCCTCATGGAGCAGGTGCCCGACCCGTCCTCCGCGCGCGCCCGGCTGATCCGCACCACCGCCGAGGGGCGGCGGGCGCACGAACTGGCCCAGCGCTGCATCGCCGTCATGGAGGACGTCCTGGCGCGCCGCCTCGGCGAAACGGCGGCCACGGCCCTGCGCGCGGCACTCGAAACGCCCTGGGGAGATCCGCCGCTCGTGACCGCTCCGCCCGGCGGGCAAATGCCGGAAACGATCAATTGAACGGTACGAGGAACTTTTTCCCGATAGTTAGGATTCAGCGGAAGGACGAAGAGAAACCCCCGGGGCGGGAGCGCACTTGTGATCGAAAAGGCGGAGGTGGTGGCTGAAGGGGCCGCCGCGTCGGGAGACGCGATCGGCCGGGTCCTCGGCACTCAGGCCGCCTCGCCTCTGTCGTTCTGGGTCGGCCTCGAGCCCGGCCGCGTCGTCCAGCTCGACGACGTGGTGGTGACCAGGCGCGACACACCCGGCTTCGGGCCGGTGCTGGTCGCCGGGGTGGTCTCGGCGGTCGAGGCCAGGCACGAGGGGGCCGCGTTCGCCTCCGACGTGTTCCTCATCGCCGACGGCGCGCTGCCCGCCGCCGTCGTCGAATGCGCCGAGGTGCGCGTCACCAGGGTCGAGCCGGAGGTGTTCGTCCCGCCGCTGCCCGGCGCGCTCGCCTACCGCGCGCAGGCCGGCGACCGCGACCAGGCGCTCTACTTCGACGTCATGGACCGGCGCATTCCCATGGGGCTGGGCCGCGACGGCCGGCCGATGTACGTGAATTTCGATTTTCTCGACGGCACCCGCGGCGCGCACGTGTCGATCTCCGGCGTTTCCGGAGTGGCGACGAAGACGTCGTTCGCCACATTCCTGCTGTATTCCATTTTCAACTCGGGAGTGCTGGGCGCGGAGGCCGCCAACACCAAAGCGCTGATCTTTTCCGTCAAAGGCGAGGACCTGCTCTTCCTCGACCACGCCAACACCCGCCTCGACGCCGCCGCCCGCGCCCAGTACGACCGTCTCGGCCTGCCCGCCGCCCCCTTCGGCAGCGTCCACGTCTTCGCCCCGCCCCGCCCCGGCGACCCCAACGGCGTGCCCAACGTCCAGGCCAGGACCCGGGCGGTCAGCGCCTACTACTGGACGCTGGCGGAGTTCTGCGCCGAGGAGCTGTTGCGGTTCGCCTTCACCGACGCCGACGACGAGCGGGCCCAGTACTCGCTGCTCGTCGGCCAGGTCGCGGCCCGCCTGCAGTCCTGGGCCGAGCCGGCCGGCGACGGGGGTGCGGTCCGCGTGCGCCGCCCCGACGGCGAGGCGGGCCCGGTCTGCCGCACGTTCGCCGACCTGGTCGACTTCGTCGCCGGGCAGCTCTCCGACGAGGGCGCCCGCGCCACGTGGACGGGCGCGCCCACCCCGCTCGGCACCGTGAACGCGTTCCTGCGGCGGCTGCGCAGCGCCGTGCGGCCGCTGTCGCCGATCGTCCGCGGAGACCTGCCCGGCGGCAGGCCGCACTCGATCGGCACCTCCGACGCCCAGGTGTCCATCGTGGACCTGCACAACCTGCCGGAGCGGGCCCAGCGGTTCGTCGTCGGCGTGACGCTGCGCGGCGAGTTCTCCCGCAAGGAGAGCGCCGGCACGGCCAGGCCGCTGCTGTTCGTGGTGCTGGACGAGCTGAACAAGTACGCGCCCCGCGAGGGCGAGTCGCCCATCAAGGAGATCCTGCTCGACGTGGCCGAGCGCGGCCGATCCCTGGGCGTGATCCTCATCGGCGCCCAGCAGACGGCCTCCGAGGTCGAGCGCCGCATCGTGGCCAACTGCGCGGTCCGCGTCGCCGGCCGCCTCGACCCGGCCGAGGCCACCCGCCCCGAGTACGGCTGGCTCCCCGCCACCACCAGGGAACGTGCCACGATCGCCCGGCCGGGCACGATGTTCGTGACCCAGCCGGAGATCCCCGTGCCGCTCGCGGTCACCTTCCCGTTCCCCGCCTGGGCCACCCGCCCGGCCGAGGCGGCGCAAGCGCCCGCCATCGCCTCGCGAGGCGCCGATCCCTTCGCCGGCCTGCCCGGCGCCGACGACGACATCCCTCCCTTTTAAGGACGCTTCGCTGTGAAGATCCTGCACACCGCCGACTGGCACGTCGGCAAGGTACTGAAGGGCCGCTCCCGCACCGACGAGCACCGCGCGGTGCTGCGCGAGCTCGTCACGCTGGCCCGCGAGGAGGACGTGGACGCCGTCATCGTGGCGGGAGACCTCTTCGACACCTCCGCCCCCACCCCCGAGGCGCAGGCGCTGGTGCTGAACGCGGTGCTCGCGCTGCGCGAGGGTGGCCGCGACGTCGTGGTGCTGGCAGGCAACCACGACAACCCGCAACTCCTGGAGGTGTACCGGCCGATACTCGGCAAGCTCGGCATCCACGTCGTCGGCACGTTCCGCCGCCCCGACCAGGGCGGCACGCTCTCCTTCACGGCCCGCTCGGGCGAGCCGGTGCGGCTGGCCGCGCTGCCGTTCCTGTCGCACCGGTACGTCGTACGCGCCGCCGACGTGCTCGCCGGCACCCCCGCCGAGCACAACCGCGACTACGCCGCCCGCGTCGCCGAGCTCGTCCAGGCGCTCACCGCCGGCTTCGAGGCCGGCACCGTCAACCTCGTCACCACCCACGGCACGCTCCCCAGCGGCCGGTTCGGCGGCGGCGAGCGCCGCGCCCAGTCGATCTTCTCCTACTACTTCGAGCCCACCGTCTTCCCCGCCACCACCCAGTACGCCGCCCTCGGCCACCTGCACCGGCGCCAGCAGATCCCCGGCCCCTGCCCCATCTGGTACAGCGGCTCGCCCCTCGCCGTCGACTTCGGTGAGGAGGACAACACGCCGGGCGCGCTGCTCGTCACCGTCGAGCCCGGCCGCCCGGCCGTGGTGCGCGAGGCGGCGCTCTCCGCCGCCCGCGCCCTGGCCACCAGGACGGGCACGCTGGAGGAGCTGGAGGCCATGGCCGCCGATCTCACCGAGACGTGGCTGCGGGTGATCGTGGCGGAGAAGCCCCGGCCAGGGCTGGCCGAGACCGTGCGCGAGATCCTGCCCACGGCGCTGGAGGTGACCGTGCACGAGCGCTTCCAGCCCGTACGCGACCCCCGCCGCACCCCGTCGCCCGGCGCCGCGCGGGGCCCGCGCGAGCTGTTCCGCGACTACCTGTCCGGCGCCGGACGCGACAACGACCAGGTCGCCGCCCTGTTCGATCGGCTCCACGAGGAGGTGACCGGCTGATGCGCCCGCTGAGACTGCACCTGGACGACTTCGGCAGCTTCCGCGAGCCCGTCACGGTCGACTTCTCCGACGTCGACTACTTCGTCCTCGTCGGACCGACCGGCGCGGGCAAGAGCACGCTGATCGACGCCATCTGCTTCGCCCTGTACGGCACCGTGCCGCGCTGGGGCAAGGAGAACGTCATCGCCCACGCCCTGGCCCCGTCCGCCGTCGCCGCCAAGGTGGCGCTGGTCTTCGAGACCGGCGGCCGCAGGTACGCCGTGGTCCGCGCGCTCAAGCGGGACGCCAAGGGCAAGGTGCACACCGCCGAGGCCCGGCTGGAGGAGCTCGTGCCGTCCGTCCCGGCGACGGCCGGGCTGGACGAGCTGATGAGCGCCGTCGCCCGGCCGGTCGCGGAGGGCGCCGCCGTCACCGCCGAGGTCCAGCGGATCACCGGCCTGGAGTACAAGTTCTTCACCCAGTGCGTGGTGCTGCCGCAGGGCAGGTTCGCCGAGTTCCTGCACGCCCAGCCGCGCGAACGGCAGGACCTGCTGGTGCAGCTGCTCGACGCCGACGTCTACGAGCGGGTCAGGCAGCGGGCCGTCCAGGAGGAGAGCGGCGCCGCGCAGGCCGCCACGTTCGCCCGCGAGCGGCTGGCCCGCCTCACCGACGCCGACGAGCCCGCCGAACGGGCGGCCGAGGCCCGGCTGGCCTCGCTACGCGCTCTCGACGAGCAGGTCAGGGGCGACCTGGACGCCCTCAGGAACTCGGCCGAGGAGATCCGCCGCCTGGCGGAGGAGCGGGAGGCCGTCCGGCTGCGGGTCACCGCGCTGAGCCGCCTCGCCATGCCGCCGGAGGTGCCCACCCTGGCGGAGAACGTCCGCGCGGCTGCGGGGGAGGCGCGCGACCACGCCCGCGACGCCGAGGCCGCCGAGGCGGAGGAGCAGCGGGCCGAGGACGAGCTGGCCGCGCTGGACGATCCCGAGGTGCTGATGGACCTGCTCAGAGCGGTCGAAGAGCACGAACGCGCCCTCACCGAGCTGCGGGCCGTCGAGGAGCGGGCCGCCCGCACGCGGGCCGAACTCGAACCGCTCGCCGCCCGCGCCCGCACCCTCGACGCCGCGCTCGCCGACGCCGAGGAGGCCAGGGACCGGCTGCGCGACGCCCACGCCGGGGCGGAGCTGGCCCGCCGCCTGGTCGTCGGCCAGGAGTGTCCCGCGTGCCTGCGGCCCGTCGAACGGCTGCCGCACCACCCGGCGGCGGCGGACCTGCGGGCGGCCGAGCGGCACGTCAAGGCGTGCCGCAAGGAGGCGGAGCAGGCGCGCGCCCGCCGCACGGAGGCGGAGGCGGAGACCCGCCACCTCGAACGCACGGCCCGCGAGCTGGCCGACCGCGCCACCCGCACGGCCCGTGAGCTGGCCGACCATGCCGCCCATCCGGCCCGTGAGCCGGCCGACCGCGCCACCCGCACGGCCCGCGAGCTGGCCGACCATGCCACCCGCACGACTGCCGATCCGGCCGCCCCGGCGGGAGCGGCGTTCGCGGAGCCCGGCCTGCATGGACAGGCCGATCAGCTCGCCGGCGTCGATCGCGACGACCTGGAGGGGCGGCTCGCGGCCGTGCGGGCGGCGGAGCGGCGTGCCGCCAAGCTCAGGCAGGCCGCGCGGGACGCCCGGGCGCGGGTCGCCACGGCCAAGCGGCGCGCCGAGGAGCTGACCGGCAGGACCGACCGGCTCTGGCGCGACCTGGAGGCCGCCCGCGACACCGTGGTGCCGCTCGGCGCGCCGCCCCTGGACCGCGACGACCTCCACCACGCGTGGACAGCACTGCTCGCCTGGCGCGCCGGCGCCGCCGACCGGGAACGCGCGGCGCTGGAGGAGCGGGACGAACGCGTCGCCGAGGCCGAACGCCGGGCGCGCACGCTCTGGTCCGCCGTGGTCGCCCGCCTCGCCGAACACGGCGTGGAGGCCTCCGGAACCGCCGCGGAGCCGGCCGCTCCAGGTAAGGCCGGTCCGGGTAAGGCGGGGCCGGGTAGCGCGGCTGCAGGGCAGGTGACCGCAGGGCAGGCGGCCGGGCGGCTCGGGGAGCTCGTGGCGGCGGCGATCGCGCAGGCGCAGGCGCACCTGGCCAGGGTCAGGGAGAACCGCGCCACCGCCAGGGAGCTCGCCGAGCGGGCCACGGCCGAGGAGGAGCGGGCCCGGGTGGCCAAGGAACTGGCCCAGTGCCTGCGCGCGGACGCGTTCGAGCGCTGGCTCTGCACCGAGGCGCTCGACCTGCTCGTCACCGCCGCCTCCGACACCCTGCGCGAGCTGTCCGACGGCCAGTACGAGCTGGCACTCGGCGCCAGGAACGAGATCGAGGTCATCGACCACGCCGAGGCGGGCATGCGGCGCAACGCGCGCACCCTGTCGGGCGGCGAGACGTTCCAGGCGGCGCTCGCCCTGGCCCTGGCCCTGTCCGACCAGGTGGCGGGGCTGTCGGCGACGGCGGCGCGCAGCCTCGACTCGCTCTTCCTGGACGAGGGCTTCGGCAGCCTCGACCCGGCCACCCTGGACACGGTCGCCGCCACCCTCGAACGCCTGGCCGGCGGGCGCGAGCGCATGGTGGGCGTGGTCACCCACGTGCCCGCGCTGGCCGACCGCATCCCGGTGCGCTTCGAGGTCCGCCGTGACGCCAAAGGATCACACCTGCACAGGGCGACCGCATGACAACCGCCTTCACGGTGGACCCGTGGGATCCCGGCTACACAGCCGCTATTCATCTCGAGGCGCTGGCCGAGCTGGACGCCACGAGCGCGCAGCTCGACCTGGACGTCGAGCTGCCCGCCGCCGCGTGGCGTCCGATCGCGCCCGACCCCGCCACCCCGCCGCCCGAGGTCCTGCTGATCGCCGACGGGGTCCGCCGGATCGACGCCCGCGTGTGGACGTCCGCGCCCGGCGACGGCGGACCGATGCCGGGGATCGCCGCGTCCTGCGCCGCCGGGATCGTCCGCTGCGTCCCCGGCATCCCCGCCGAGCCGGTCGCCGTGGAGGTGAGCCGGTCCCTGTTCAGCGCGTCGCCGGACGCGACCGACATCGTGACCGCCGCCGGCGGCTACCGCGCCCGCCGCGCCCCGCGCTCCGGCATGGACGACCTGGTCCTGGCGCTCCAGAGCCATCTCGCCCAGCTGGAGGTGGACCTGGCGATCCGGCACCGGGCAGAGTCGGACGAGGACGACCTGCTGCTGGTGGACGGCCCGCTGCGGGGGCGTACGCACCTGCCGCGCACCGTCGGCTACATCAAGACCCACCACACGGCCTACCTGCCGGCGCCGCAGGCCGCCACCGTGTCGCAGCTGCGGCCCGGCGAGCGCACCCCGGTCTTCCTCATGGGCACGAGCTGGCGCCGCCACGCCTGGTACGTGCGGCTGCCCGCGCCCGCCGGCATGCCCTGGGCAGGCGTCGTACGCTGCGAGGCGAGCGCCGACCTGCACCTGGACGCCCTGGTACGGCTGGCCGACTCGGTCACCCACGCCCTGCCGCCCCTGGCGGGCGTCGGCTACAAGGACCCCCGGGCCCCGCAGAGCCTCGTCCCCATCGGCGGCCTGGAGCGGCTGCTGCGCCACCGGCTGGGCGACGCCCGCGTGCTCTACCGTGCCCTGCGTGCCGCCGCCGCCCGGCAGGAACGGACGGCGCCGCGCCCGCCGGTGCCCGTGAGGTGACTCACCCGCCGAAGCCGTGCCGGGGGTCGGCCGCCTGGATGGCCGCCTCCACCGACGGCTCGACGTGGAAGGACTCGAGCAGACCGCTGAGCGACAGGATCCGCTCCACCCGGGCGGGCACGTTCGACAGGACCAGCGGGGAGCGCTGCGCGCGGCTCTGGTTCAGCAGCAGCACCAGCACGCCCACCCCCGTGGAGTCGCAGAACGTCAGGCCGCCCAGGTCCAGCACCAGACCCACGGAGGGAGCGACCTGCCAGGCGTCCGCGACCTGCCGGTGCAGCAGGTCGGCGCAACGGTAGTCGAGGTCGCCGCCGGCATGGGCCACGATCAGGTTTCCGTGCAGGCCGATCGAGACGGTGAACCGCCGGGCGGGATCGCTCTGTCCGGTCATGGGCCTCCATCGTCGGCCCGATGAGAACGGGGAGCAACCCTCCCTCGTCACTACGTACCTGGCGAAGAGGACAAAATGGGCGAATGACTGCCGATGATCAACCACCGGCCGGCCCGTTCGAGGAGCGGCTGTGGGCCGCGCACCGGGACGGGCGGCAGGCGTTGTGCCTGAGCCTGCTGCGCGAGGCCGACCTCGCGCTGCCGATCACCGCCGCCGCGGCGGCGGGCACGGAGCCGCCCGCCTGGGCGACGATCGCCGACGCCGAGCGGACCTGGCTGATGGCCTTCACCTCCGTCGAGGCGATGACGCTGGCCTCCGGCGGGGCGGCGACCCACTGCCGGATCGCCTCGCTGCCCGAGCTGGCCGCGGGCTGGCCCGACCTGAGCTGGGGGCTGGCGGTCAACCCGGGGATGCGGGTGTCGTTCCTGCTGGATCCCGGTACGGTCGCCCGCCTGGCCGTGCCCACCATGGTGCAGGACCTCCGGCTCGCCCCCGGCTCCGGGGTGCCGGTGGTGCAGAAGCTGCTGCCGGCCGGTGAGATCCCGCAGCTGCTGTCCACGGGCGAGCCGAGGGTGTCCGGCTACTGCCACCACGCGCTCGACGTCTCGCACATCGCCACGCCTGCGCTGCTCGCCGGCGTCCTGGGGTGCCCCGACCTGCTGACCGAGAGCGGGTCGCTGAACATCCTGCGCTGGCGTCCCGTCGGGCTGGAGCTCTACCACACGCCGTACGGGGGAACCGGCGAGCAGGGCAGGGACGCCGTGGCGGGCTGGGTGGTCGAGGAGCCGCCGTTCGTCGGCATGGGGCTGGTGCCCAGCGTCGACCACGTCGTCCGCGAGTACAAGGTGTACGGGGTCGGCCTGCCCCACGGCGCCGAGATCTGGGAGCTCACCCACGAGGGCACCGAGCACCGCCGGGCCATCTACCACGGCGACCTGCGGCGCTGGCTGCTGATCGGGAGGCGCTAGTGACGTCCTGGCACTTCTACCGCGCCCGCTGGCGCGGCGCCGACTACCCGGCCAGCCCGGAGCCGCATGCCCTGGAGCTGTGGGTACGCCTGCGCAGTGGCGAGCCTCTGGACGGCTTCGAGGAGGTCGAGCCGGGCTGTCACGTGCGCACCGTCCCGGTGACCGAGTGCGACTGGCTGCACTTCGTGACCGTCGTGTGCCGCTGGCGTGGCGAGTGGTTCCACGTGCATGACGAACGGGACGGTCTGCTGCTGCTCGAATACCTCGGCGGATCCGCGATCACCGCCCGCGAGCTGGGGCTGGAGCGGGTGGAGCGCGGCGTGTGGCGGGCCTGGGCGCCCCGGCCGGAGGTGATGGAACTGCGCGAGGAGATCGTGCCGATCACCGCCGAAAATCATCACTTTTAGGCTAAGACCTTGATACCTGGTGTTCATGTGACGGAAACTGACCAGTAAGGCAGGTGTGTCGTAACAACGGACGAATGTCGCGAGGGGGTTATGGGGTCACCGGAGCGGCCGGATGTGGCGGCGATGCGGGCGTACGCGGACGAGCTGCGCGAGATGTTCAACCGGCTCCAGGACGAGGGGCTGGAGTTGCACGCCAAGGCTAAGGCCGTCCAGGCCACCGAGACCTCCCGCGACGGCCTGGTCTCGGTCACCGTCGGCGCGCGCGGCGAGCTGATCCGTCTCGACCTCGACCCGCGCATCTACCGGCGCCCCGACGCGCGCGCCCTGGCCGACACCATCGCCGACACCGCGCGCAAGGCCGCCGAGGCGGCCCAGCAGCGCGTCATCGAGATCTTCGAGCGGGTGATCCCCGCCGACCAGTTCAAGGCACACCTCGACGGCGACGTCGAGACCGTCATGGCCTGGCTCGCCAACGACATGGGAGGTGGCCGGTGAACGAGCGCTGGGACGGCGCGTTCATCGCCAGATCGGTCGTGGACCGCGGCATGACCGCCTGGTCAACGAACGCCGAGGAGGTCAGCCGGACGCTGCCCAAGCTGGTCGGTGAGGTCGAGAAGTGCCTGGCCGCGATGCCGTGGGGCGTCGGCGCGGAAGGCGACGCCTTCCACCAGGCGCACCTGCGCGACGGCGGGCCCACCGAGATGATCAACCAGTGCAAGCGGCTGGCCGAGGAGATCGTGGACGCCGGCGACCGGCTGCGCCACGCCATCGACAACACCCGGCAGACCGACGCCGACATCGACCACGATCTCACGCGCATGACGCGCGAAGTCTGAGCAGAGCCCCATGGCGTACTCGGGGGACAGCCACGTCCAGACCAGCGGTGCGGTGCCGGCCGAGCAGGAAGTCGTCAGCATCGACTCCGACGTCCAGCCGGTCTGGGAGACCGAGGCGCTGCCCGACTGGGTCGTCTACTGGCTGATCCCCATGCTGGCGGCCGGCCAGAGGTGGCCGGGCGCCAGCGAGAGCGGCCTGTCCGCGCTGGCGCACGCGTACGCGGGTCTGTCCGACGGCAGCACGAAGTCCGTCGAGCCCGCCGGCTCGGCCGCCCGCACCATCGTGACCGGCTGGAGCGCCCCCGCCACCGCCGACTTCGTCACCCGCGCCCGCCGGCTGTACGGCGCCGAGGGCGGCATCACCGGCGTGAGCAGGAACGCCCGCGCCTACGCGCAGCAGGTCAACGGCTTCGCCGTGGAGACCCAGTACTCCAAGCTCTCCATCAACGTGGCGTTCTGGGTGACCGTCATCGCCATCGCCATCGCCCTCATCGTCGCCTTCTTCAGCGCCGGCGCCTCCACCGCGCTCATCGGCCCGTACGCGGCCGCGGCCCGGACCGCGATCAGCCGCATCCTGGTCAGGCTCGCCACGATCGCCGGCCGCGAGATCGGCGCGGCCCGGCTGGCCAGGGTGGCCGCGCTGAGCGGCGCCACCGGGCGCGGCGCGCTCGTCCGGCTGCTGGCCTCGCCGATCGGAAAGGAGCTCATCGAGGAGATCGGCGAGGAGTTCACCATCGCCTACAAGGCCCAGCAGCAGCAGATCGAGATGGGCACCCGCAAGGAGCTGGACTGGAAGATGCTGGCGGCGACGGCACTCGGGGCCGGCGGCGGCGCGGTCACCGGCACCGTGGTGGCCGGGCCGGTCTCCCGGGTCAACCGGGTCGTGCCCGGCTTCACCGGCCGCGCGCTCACGACCGGCCTGACCAACGTGATCGCCTCGCCGGTCGGCAGCCTGCTGGGCAACGGGCTGGTGTACGGGCAGTGGCAGAACCCGTTCACCGCCGAGTCCATGACGGGGGCCTTCCTCGGAGGTGTGGGGCGTACCGGGAGCATCAGCCCGTTCAACCCCGACGTGGCCACGGCGCTGGCCCATCCGCTGACCACGCTCGCCTCGGCCTACGACGCCGCCGCCCGTGCCGACGAGGCCCGCGCCGCCGGCCCGTCCACCGGCCCGTCCGCCGGCCCGTCCACCGGCCCTGTCCCGACGGGCGGCGGGCCCTCGGGCCCGGACAGCAACCAGCCGGGCGCCCGGCGCAGCCCCGACCTGGTCACCGTCCCGTCGCCGGGGCCGTCCACCACCCCGGCAGCCGGCAACCAGAGTCCCGGCGCCGGTCAGCCGGACACGGACGTCTCCACCCGCCGGCGCTCCACCTCCCCGGACCAGCCCGCCGTCACGCCTGCCCCTGACGAGACCCCGGACCGGCGGCCCGGCACGGACACCCGCCCCGACACCGCCCCGCGCGCGGACACGGACACCACCCCGGAACGCCGCCCGGCCACGACCGACACCCCGGCCCGGCAGGAGGAAGGGCCGGATCCGGCCGCCACGCTCTCCGACACGGATGCCGCTCCGGTGCAGAACGACGGCCAGAACGTCGGCCAGGACGTCGGCCAGGACGAGCAGGATCCGGCCGCCGTGCACCCGCCGGCGGATCCTGCGGCGCAGCAGTCGCCCGGCAACTCCGACGAGAGCTCCGCGGCCCAGGACGACACGGCCCAGGACGACACGGCCCAGGACGACACAGCCCAGGACGACACAGCCCAGGACGACACGGCCCAGGACGACACGGCCCAGGACGACACGGCCCAGGACGACACAGCGCGGGACGACGAGAGCGCCACGCGGGAAGAGGCGCACCCCGACGACAACACCGCGCCCGGCCCGAGCGACGACCACGCCCCCGCAGACCAGCCCTCGCAGATCGCCAACGCCCCGTCCGGGAGGTCGGACGCTGACCCGGACGGGAGCATGCCGGCGATCCCGGCGACGGTCCCGGCACCGCTCAGGGCGCGGTCGGCGTTGCTGGACGCGCTCGACAGCACCTTCCCCGGCGCGCTGATCGGCCCCACCGGAGAGGTGATCGTCCCGCATGGTAACGGCCACCGCGTCCTGTCGAGCGCCACCATGGCCCGCCTGCGCAGCGTGCTCGACATCCGTGCCGCCGTGATCGACAACTATGCGGACCTGGTGGTGGACGCGTCCGCCCTGGTGCTGATCGCCGTGTCGGACGACAGGCTGTCGTCCGACGCCCCCGCCGGCATCGCACCTCCGGCGGCGCACACCAGCCAGCCCGGCACCGTCACCTCCCCGCCGATCCCCGGCACCCGGTACGTCACCGACAGCGGCCGTCCCACCGACGTCACCCTGGACGAGCTCAAGCAGGCCACGGCCGAACTGCTCGCCACCTACTTCCAGCACGCCGCCGAGACGGTCCTGGAGCTGTTCTGGTCCGGCGACATCCTGGTGGTCCGCACCGCGAACGGCACCCACCACTTCCGCCCCGTCGTCGGCCCTCGCGACCAGGAGATGATGGGGCAGACCACGCTCAGGGCGGCCACCATCGCCGACCCGGCCGCCCCCGCCGGCCCGGACACGGTCGAGCTGCACGAGGTGAGCTTCCCCTCCCGCATCGCCACCGACCAGATCTCCAGGGTCTGGCTGCACGAGATCACCGACACGCTGCAGCGCCTGGCGGCCGAGCAGAGCAGCGGCCGGCAGGGCGTGCTGCGCCGGACACGGGCAGCCGGCGACGGCCGGCAGACCACCGACGAGTGCGTGCCCGGCCGGCGCAACGAGCTGGAACTCCTCACGGACAAGTGGGAGCGCGCCTCGACCCTTCAGGAGAAGTACCTGCTGGCGGGTGACATCCAGGGCGTGCTGAACGACCTGCGCCGGCGCAAGGTCACACCCCCGCTCCCGCCCTGGGCGACCGGCCCCCGGGCCGTGCGGACGAGCCTCGAAGTGGGCAGGCCCGGCCCTGACCTGAGCGCCGAGGCCGCGCAGGAGATCGCCAGGCGGTTCGCGGACGCCGAGCAGGCCCTGACCCGGCTGAGGGACGACAAGAAGGCGAGCGCGAAGGAGGCCGGCAAGCAGGCCCGCGAAGCCGCGAAGGAGGCCAAGGAGGCCAAGGGGCAGAAGGACAGCGGCGCGGCGCTGCGCGCCGACACGGCCGAGGCGGACGCCCAGAGCCACAGGAACAGGCAGGGCCGGCACATCAGGATCGCCGCCGCGTACGAGGCCGCGCTGAACGAGGCGACCAAGGCCAGGGAGGCGTACGAGCGGTACGCGCGGGTGCGCGCGGCGGCGCCGCACGCCCCCGCGCCGACGCAGCCCGGCCAGATGAGCATGGAGGCCACCGCCGCGGCCAACCTGAGTGAGGCCGGGCGGACGCACGACCGGTACCTGGAGGCGCTGGCCAAGGCGCTGCCCGACCCGTTCTCCATGCCGGAGGCGATGCCCACCGGCAGGCTGGCGCATCTGAACGTGCTCACCGACAGGGTCAACGACGCCCTCAAGGAGAAGGAGGCCCCCAGGCGGTACACCCCGGACGAACTGGAGAACTACATCCGCGCCGACTTCCACAAGGTCGTGTCGGGTGACGGCCTGGTGCTGAGCACCGGCTGGGGCAAGAACGCCGCCGAGGTGCGGATCAGGCTCACCCTGTCCGACCTGGTGGAGATGATCGATCCGGCGGTCGTGGCGTCCCAGGCGACGGTGGGCATGTTCTACCAGACCGGCCAGACGTACAGCGCCACGAAGTCGGGCGGCACCGGCACCACGGTGGACCTGAGCAGCGCGCCGCTCACGCCGTTGCTGCAGGTGGGCAGCACGCCCAGGCTCCTGGCCGAGATGTTCGCCGTCGGGGTCGGCGCGAGCCACGGGCGCAGCTGGTCGGCCTCCAGCGGCAGCAGCATGTTCGAGCAGGGCGGTTCGGTCGCCGACAACCGCAGCGAGTCGATGCTGTTCGACGCCAAGGCCACGTGGTCCGTGGAGGTGCGCACCAGGAAGAGCAACGGGTGGAGCGCCCCCGTCCTGGTCAGCTCGGGGGATCCCGGCGACACCACCACCCAGCGGATCTGGGTGTGGCACTCCTACGTCGATCAGGAGTCGCGCAGGACGACGACGCTCGACGACGTCAAGCAGACCTTGAAGGTGACGAACCCCGAGGCCACGCGGAAGAGGCCGGTGTCGAACCAGGAGGTCATCTCCATGACCGGCCTGGAGGCGGCCTTCGACGAGCTCGCCCGCAAGCTCGGCGGCGAGTTCGCCAGGATCGGCACCAACGCGCGCCGGGATCTGCGCAAGTTCGTCACCCAGGAGGTGCAGGCGCGCTTCGGCAAGACGCACACCGGCCTGTCGGCGATCCTCGCCGTGAAGGGCGAGCCCGACGTCCGCATCACGGCCACGAGCCGGCTCGTTCCTGGGAAGACCAGGATGGTGGGCGCTGCCACCGCGGAAGTCCTGGAGGAGGGCGTGCTCACCGAGACCGCCACCTCATCGACCTCGGTCGAGTACGGCGGATCGCTGGGCGGCAAGGCCTCCGTCGGGATCAACCACGACGTGCTGCAGGGCATGGACGTCCTCGGCCCCCTCGGCGACTACCATCCCGACGTGGTCAGGCCCGAGTTCGAGGGGCGCAGGCCGGTGTCGCGGTCGTCGTCGTCCTCGGCCGGCCAGGTGGCCGTGCACCCGGCGGTGGACAAGCGGACCGGGCTCTCGCAGGCCTACCACAAGGAGGCCGAGCTCACCTTCACGGTGGAGCGGCCGGGCAAGAAGCCGGTGGAGGTGGGGCCCTTAACGACGGAGCTGCTGGTGCGCATGCAGGTGCTGGACGCCTTCCACGCCGGCGACCCCGTGCCCGTCGACGCGCTCGTCCTCGAGAACGGCAAGCCGAAGCTGGATGCCGACGGCAACGTCGTCCTGAGTGATTCCCCCCGGCACGCGCGGCTCCCCGGCCGCAGGATCCAGCGGCCGCATTGGCTCGGCGACGGCACCGGGCAGATGCGCGGTGCCGGTCCGACCGACGTCCGGGAGGTCGCCGGGCTGACCGGCCTCGCGGAGGAGGTCCTGGAGCGGCTCGGCAGGCTGGGGCTCGTGGCCAAGATCGTGAACGGGGTGCCGAAGTACGACTCCAACCCGCTCGTCCGCGCCGCCCAGCTCCTGAACGAGGAGCAGGTCAGGTCCCACCTGGTGGAGAGCGCCATCCGCAGCGCCTTCGACCAGCTGGCGCAGAGCGGCATCCTGATCGTCCTCCAGCTGCACGGCGCCTTCAAGGCCAGCCCCGACGTGTACGGGCTGTACCTCGTGGTGCGGCAGGACTTCAGCGGCCTGGACACCCCCAAGGGGCTGGTCAACAAGGTGCGCACGCACCTCGAGATCGCCAGCGACTCCTCGGGGCGGGGCATCAACCAGTCCAAGAAGCTCGGCGCCGGAGCCTCGGCGGTCAAGACGGACGGGCCTCCCGAGCACCACGACGGGATCACGCACAAGGCGGGGCCGAACGGCGGCGCCGACTGGTCGTACTCGGCCGGGACCAGCACCTCCAGCATGGTCAACAACGTCGACATGGAGGAGGACGGCCAGAACAAGCAGACCGCGAACCTCGAGACCACGGCGAGGCTCGAGGTTCACCTGGTGCACAACGGCGAGATCAAGGAGCTGGTCGACGCCCGCACCATCAAACCCCTGCTGATGGTGCCCGGCGACATGCTCCCCCGTGACGGAGGGCCGGACTTCACCGGCCCGATGGGCAGGCCGACGAAGAAGCTGATGAAGCGCGCGACGCTGGAGCACTTCGACGCCGGCCCCGCGCTCGGCGACATCAAGCAGATCTGGAAGCTCCTGCCGCGCGGCCTGCGGGGCAAGGTGGCGCCGCTGGCCCAGCTCTGGCCCCTGCTGAGCCGGCACTTCCTCGCCTCCCACCTGTTCGCGGGCCGTCCCGTCCGCAGGGACCTCGTGCTCGACCCCGACGGCATCGCGCCCGCGCGCGCGTCGCTGGAGGTGCGAGGTGAGCTCGGCGAGGCGCGCCTGGTCGACGTCGTGGACTCCGTGACCGGCCGCATCATGCTCGCCCTGCGCAGCGTGGGCATCTCCTGGGGCGGCTCGAACAACCTCGCACTCGGCCTGATGAACAGTCTCGCCGACTCCGACGACGGCGGCACGACCAGCGACTCCGGCACCCTCAAGCTGCCCTCGCGCTCCCGGGTCAGGGCGATCACGACCGCGCTCGTGGCCATCTTCGGCACCGAGTTCCTGGGGATCTCGGTCGCCAGGAAGTACCGGTTCCAGGTGCCCGTGGACGTCGAGGTGAAGCTGCGCACCAGCCGCGCCGTTCCGACCGGCCATCACGCGGGCGGGTGGAAGAGCCGCATGCTCCACAGCCAGGGCAACGGGCTGTTCACGGTCCCCGAGCACGACGCGCTGCGGATGTACGCCGACGGCGAGCTCTCCCTGCCCCTGCCCGTGCTGGCCGACGCGGTCGAGCGGTTCCTCAACGGCAGCACGAAACTCCACCGGACTCTCGCGGTGCCGCTCGTCATGCGGTACGTCAAGGCCCGCGGCGACGCGCTGTCCCGCGGCGAGAACATCGGGATCGGCGCGGGACACACCCCCGCGAAGCTGCTGGAAGCGCTCAAGAAGGTCGCGGACCTCGGCGACACGTTCGCCCCCGCCGTCGCGGCCGCGGCGGCCGATCCGCTCACGGCGCGGAGCGGGCTCGATAACGCGCTGAGCGAGGCGAAGGACGTCAACGACCGCCTCAAGGACGTCGTGGTGGCCCCGCAGTACGAGAACGGCATGGGCGTGAGCCTGCCGCAGGCGTTCGACGTGACCGACGGCCAGGGCAACCCCGTCAACATCATGGACGTGGTGCTGAGCGCGGTCGACGCCGCGGTCCCGGGCGCCGTGAGAGGCACGCCGAACCTGCGCGGGCAGATCGCGAACGACCTCGACAACGACCAGGCGGAGGTCCACCTCGACGACATCTGGTCGCGACGCGGGCTCGAGCGGGAGTACACCGTGCACGTC
The DNA here is from genome assembly GCF_041950525.1 of Nonomuraea sp. GTA35. NCBI lineage: Bacteria > Bacillati > Actinomycetota > Actinomycetes > Streptosporangiales > Streptosporangiaceae > Nonomuraea > Nonomuraea sp. GTA35. The sequence goes on from NZ_JBGNUV010000008.1 coordinate 308,431, forward strand.
GGCCGCGAGAGCAGGGCGGCCAAGGCGGTCACCGTCCGGGTGCGCATGGAGCCCGCCCCCGGCACGGACCCGCGCAAGGCGGTGCTGGTGGACCAGTCCGACGAGGACGGGATCATCCTGCAGCGCTACCGCGCCAAGGAGATGTCGCACACGGAGGCGTACTCCGTCTCGCACTCCGCGGGCCTCGACCACGGCGACTCCGACAGCGACGGCGACAACACGGGCGGGCTGTCCACCAGCCGCGGCCGCTCCTACTCCAGCAGCAACAGCGAGAACCGGATGAGGCTGCAGCGGCTGGCCAGGTTCAAGGGCCTGACGACGGTCGAGCAGGACATGAGACTCGTCGTCGAGGTCGTCACGGGCCCCGCCCACGTGCGGCCGCTGCCGCTGGAGAGGCGGCTGCCCCGGGCGACCGGCCTGGTCAGGGCGCAGTTCGCCAAGCTCGTCTCCGCGCTCGGCAAGGCCAAGCTGGCGACGATCCGGCTGTGGCGCAGGCGCCCGGCGGTGAGCCTGGAGTACGACGTCAAGCTGCAGCGCGGCATCCCGAGCGACATGGTGCGCAGGGCCGACCAGGATCCGGGCCCGGTTCCCGGCGTGATCGACCCGCGCCGGGTGGAGCTCGAGCCCGGCCACTTCCCCGAGGCCCTGTCCGAGGACATGGACAGGGACGCGCTGTTCGACGTGGTCGACGCCCAGCTGACGAGGATGACCGGCCACGCCGCCACCAAGGAACGGGCCGGGGAGCTGTCGGCCTGGCTGTCGCACTCCGGACTGATCACCGGCCTGGAGCGGGCGGCGGGCCGCGACGGCGACGTCGTGCCGCAGACCGCCGAGCCGAAGTTCCGCAACCAGGGCGTGGACGTCACGCTCCAGGCGCGCATGTCGGACCTCACGGTCGTGGCGGGGCCGTTCGACGGCGAGAAGGGCGAGGTGGACCGGCGGGCCGACGCGCAGAACGTGTCCGTCGGCCGCGGTCACGCCCTGCCCTTGGGCGCGTCCGGCGGCACCAGCTTCAAGGCGCTCGGAGTCGGTTTCTCCAAGCGGTACGGGGCGCAGTCGGGGCAGAGCGCCGCCGCCCATCAGGGGGCGCGCCGCGAGCGCAGCATGTTCGAGACCGGCAAGCTCTACACCGTGCGCGTCAGGGTGGACTACGACCTGACCTTCGAACGCGTGCAGCGGCACCGCCGCGGCGACGTCCTGCCCAGGAAGGACGTCGTCCACCTGCCGGGCAAGGCCGGCGGCACCGCCATGATCACGATCTTCGGCGAGGAGCTCGCCGAGCTGCACGCCAGGATGGAGGCCGGCGTGCGGGTCGCGCCGCCCATGGATGACCTGCCCAGGTTCACCTTCCGCCCGAAGCGCGGGCGCAGCGGCCTGATCCAGGTTCTGCAGGACGCCCGCGTCGCGGCCCGCGAGCGAGGCAAGGTGGCCAGGGTCCACGTGTACGAGGAGGGACCGGACGGCAGGACGGTCAAGCGCCGCTACCTGGCCACCCCCGACGGCCTCGTGCTCGGCGACACCGACGGCGGCAGCCGCGCCGAGGCCGTCGACGGCGGCTTCGCCGAGGCGTTCTCCACGCTCCCGCCCCACCTCCTGGACGCGGCCGACCGCAACGACCTGAACCTGCGCGAGATCTTCACGGACTTCCTCGTCCCGGGGACGTTCACCCAGAAGGTCGCGGCCGAGCTGGAGAGCAGGGGCGCGCTCCCGCCGGACCCGGAGCCGGTCTGGCAGGTCTCCGACGACGAGTCACCGGGCCAGCCGCAGGGCGGCAGCACCTCCCAGCCGACGGTTCCGCAGTCGGTGACCGATCCGGAGCTCCCCGGCAGCCCGCTCGACGCTACGGCGCGTCCGGAGGGCGTTCCCGACGTGACACCCGCCGAGGTCGTCGGGCAGGACGTCTCGCCCTCCGTCTTCGGCGGCGCGGTGGCGAACATCCGCGCGAACGGCGACGACCGGCTCGTCGTCCAGGTGCCGTGGGGGCCCGACATCCACACGGTCGTCCGGGTGGGCAACCCGGGTGAACGGCTCCTCGCGCGTACCGAGCTGCACGCGGGCACCGAGGAGGACCCGCACGTGTTGTGGATGGCCCCGCGCGTGCATCCGCTCATGGTGTCGGCGGTGCTGGTCCACGAGCTCTCCCACATGGTGCAGGTGCGGGCCGCGCTGCTGGCCGGCATGCCGCAGGGGATGGTCAGGGGGGCGCTGTCGCCGCTGCACGAGGGGACCGACCACTGCCTCCTGCCGCGGCTGGCCGAGCACGACGAGCTGTCGGGCAAATGGCGCAGGACCACCGACCCGGCGGCCAAGGATCTGATCGCGCAGGCCATCCAGGTGCTCGCCGCCGACATCGCGCGCCGTGGCGCCACCCCGCCGCCTGCCCCCTGGCACTCGTCCCCACCGCCCGGGGCCCGACCGGGCACGGCGGCCTCGCGGGCGGGGGCGCCATCGGACACGGCGGGCACGACGGACATCGCCGGCCTGCCCGACGCGGAGACGCTCGCCAGGCTGCGCGGCCTCATCGACGGGGAGCCGTCCGCGCAGGGCTCGATCGCGGCGGCGCTCGGCGGCATCACGGCGGGCGCCCCGGACGCCAACGCCGTCCGGGCCGAGGCCGAGAGGGCCGGGCTCGCTCCCGGGCAGCCGGGTGCGGCTGCCAGGATCGTGGCGCTCGCCAGGGCCGGCGAGCTGGCCCCCGAGCACGTCACCGCGCTGCGCGGCAGCCCGGCGCTGCCCGAGACGGCCGCCGCCGACGCCGTCGCCAGGGCCGTCGCCCGCATGGGCGCCCGGGCCCGCACGTACGGTCCCGGCCTGCTCGACATCGAGATCCCCGGCCGCCCGCCCATCCCGGTCGAGATTCGCGCGGCGAGCCAGGCGGGCCGCCCGGACGAGGGGCTGCTGACGTACCAGGTGGACGAGAGCCGCACGATCGGCGCGAACGAGCGGGCCGCCGCCTCCACCGCCGCGGCCGCCCTGGCGGCGACGCTGGGCCTGGATCCCGCCGGGCACGCGGCCGTCGCCGGGCTGTACGAGACCGTCCGCCAGGTCCGCGCCGCCACGCCCGCGCAGTTGCCCGCCCGCCTGGGCGTCCTGCACGACGTGGCGTCCGCGGTTCCCCGGCGGCTCGTCCCCGCGGCGCTGGCCGCCGACCTGGCCGAGCTGCTGGCCGGCCCGCGGCCGGGAGCCAGGCACGCTAGGTGGAACCGGGCCAGGAGCCTGGCCAACGGCACCGGCTGGCAACCGCTGGAGAGGGAGTGCGAGTGCCCGCCGGAGCTGCCCTGCCGGTGCGGCCGGCGTGAGGAGGCGGGCACCGGTCGCGCGGTGCGGGCATGATGGAGACCTCCGAGGGAGAGGACGGTTATGACCTTCGCGGTAGCCAGGACGAGGGATGAGGCGCATCTCTACCTCGACCTGCACCCTTGCGCGTGCGGCTCGGTGGAGACCACCTGGGAGAGCGGCCTGGTGAGCGCCGGGGGCGGCCTCGCCAACCGCTACTCCGGCGCCTGCGAGAGCTGCGGGCAGCAGCGCGAGTACGTGTTCGGGCTGCCGGAACGGCCGGTCATGCCCGCGGGCTACCCCACGTTCGGCGGCACGGAGCCGTCAGAGCTGCTCGACGCGGGGGAGTGGCTGTGGGTGGCCGACCTGACGGCGGGCAACGTGCCGGCGGACGACCGGGCCGAGGCGCATCGCTCGCTGTCCGTGGCGACGGCGGCGGTCGAGGAGGTCGTGAAGTTCATCCCGCCGGGCGCCGACGAGGTTCCCGGCGACGCGTTCTGGTCACAGCGGGGCCGCGAGGTCCGGGCGGCCGAGCCCGGCCGGTTCCAGCTCGACCGGCTGCTCGTCGTCCGCGACACCTACCGGGACCTGGCGGCCCGGCATGCCTGAGCGGGGCCGCGCACGCTCCCTCGTCGAGGCGCACGTCTACCTCGACGTGGTCGCCTCCGGCGGCTCGGCGCGGTCGTCGGTGGCCGAGACGCCCGACGGCTGGCTGGTGCGGGCCGGTGGCGTGGAGGTGCTGGTCCCGTACGAGGCGGAGCAGGAGGCCAGGCGGTCGCGCGCGACGTTCGGCACGGGCGTCTCCGAACTGCTGGACCCCGGCCAGTGGGTGCTGGTCGGCGCCACGTACGCGAGCAGGGCCCTGGAGGGCGGCCTGTTCTACACCGCCGACCCCTCGGCGGACCCCGCGCGCTTTCACACCGTGGTCGCCGACTGGACCTACGCCGCCGACGCGGTGGGCGAGGCGCTGAAGTTCCTGCCCGACGGGGCCGGGGAGCTGCCGCCCGAGGCGTTCTGGACGCAGCTGGGCAGGTCTGCCCGCGACGCCGAGCCGGGCCGCTTCACCAGGGCGAAGCTGGAGAGCGACCTGGCCTTCTATCGCCAGAGCCTGGCCGACTTCCGCCAGCTGCACACCGAGGACGCCTGAGGGGTCCGACCACTGGGGACGTCTGAGGGCCTCTACCACCGGGGGTGGCGGCCGAGCCTTCAGGCGTTCGGCGGGGCCGCGTCAGAAGCGGCGGCACTGGCCTTCCTTGTCGCCGCGCACCGAGTTCTTGCCGCCGGTCACCTTCGAGCGGTTGCCCTCGCACTCGAGGTTGCCGTCCACGCTGTTGCGGTGCACCTGCAGGCCCTTGCGGTTGTCCTTGAGCTGGATGTTGCCGTCCACCCGGTTGCCGTCGACGCGGAGGTAGCGCCGGTTGTCCTCCAGCTGGATGTCGCCGTCGACGCGGGACGAGGTCACGGTGACGGTGCCGCTGTCCTTCACCTGGATGTTGCCGCGCACCTTCGAGCCGGCGGTGACGGAGACCGCGCGGGCGCCCTCCGCCTGGATGTCGCCGTCAACCCGGACGCCGCGCGCCACCAGGGTGCCCCCGCCGCCGACCTTGACGTTGCCGTCCACCCGGGTGCCAAGGAGGGTGCAGGTGGCGCCCTTGGGCACGCGCACGTCGTCGACACTCGCGGACCGGATCGTGCCCTTGCAGGTGCGCGAGTCGGCGGCGGCGGGGGTGGCCAGGGCCAGGCCGCCGAACACGGTGCCGAGGAGGGCGCCGGCGACGACCAGCTTGATCGGCTTCATCTTCATGCCTTTCGTCAGTCAACCGGGGCGGGTCGTCCGCCCGGCATGAAGAAGCATCTCGACCGGCCGTGGCCGCCACGTGAGATGGACATTAGGGACTTCTCATCTACATCGGTGCACAGCGATCGCCGTCGATGGCTCGGCCCCGGGCGCGGGGGTCAGCGGCGGCGCAGCGCGTCGGCCAGGTGGCGGCAGGGAGTCCAGCACGGGCAGCCGGTGCAGGCGGGCCAGCGCGTACGCCACGCACGCCGCCGCCAGTCCCTGCCCGTAACGCGTGCGCCGGAGCCCCGTCGCGGCGCAGCAGCCCGTCGAGCGCGGTCCGCGGCGCGAGGTCCTCCAGCACTATCCGCCCCGCGGCCAGGTTCTCGGTCAGCACCCGGGGCGCCAGCCGAACCCCAGGTCGTCCGCCAGGAACCGGAGCGCGGCCACCTCCGTGCGCAGCCGCCACTCCTCGCTGTGCGTACGGGCGGCGTGCGGCCCCGACCACTTGACGATCACCGTCTCGTCCTGGTCGGTGCGGGCGCGGGCCACCCTCCACGGCTCCAGCCGGGTCCACTCCACCAGGTTGATCACCGCCGCAGCCTACGCGGCCTGCGCCCGGCGGCCGGTGTCCCCGCAGGAGCCCGAGGAGGGTCATACTGGAACGGCGAAACCTGGGCGAGCGATTTTCCAATATTCCGAGTATTCCTACCAATCGTATGGGAAAATGACGGCATGAGCCTGGACGAGATGCGCGCGTCGAGCGCGCGTGCCGATTCCCCGCTGACCGCCGCCATCCTGGCCGGCCGGTGGATCCGATCGGCCGCCCTCGACGACGGGCACGGACGGCGATGGCAGGCCAACCCCGACACGCGCGGCGCGTCGGCGGTCACAGCAGAGCCCTGGTCCCTGTACTCGGGCGCGGCCGGCGTCGTGCTGTTCTTCCTGGAGCTGGCCGCCGCCACCGGGCACGAGGCGTACCTTGAGGACGCCAGGGCCGGGGCCAGGCGGCTGGCCGCCACCTGGCGGGAGCAGGACGACCTGTCCCTCTACCACGGGCTGACCGGCGTGATGCTCGCCCTCATGGAGGCGGGCTGGACGCTCGGCGAGGCGGAGTTCGAGGCCGAGGCCGTGGCCATCGCCGACCTGATCGTGCAACGCGGCCGGGCCGGCGGCGACGGGGTGACCTGGTCCCGCGACCCCGCGCAGCGCGGCGAGGGCGGGATCATCCTGGGGCTGCTGCGCGCCGCCGCCCACCTCGGCGTGCCGGCGTACGAGGAGGCCGCGGTCGAGGCCGGCCGGCGCATCGCCCGCCTGCCCGTGCCGGGCCACCGCTTCGGCGACTGCGCCGACCTGCCGGTGGACGCCGTCACCCCCGGCTTCCTGGCCGGTACGGCCGGCACCGCGTTCCTGCTCGCCCGCCTGTACGGCGTGACCGGCGACAAGCAGTTCCTGAGCGCCGCGCGCAGCGGCGCGGCCTTCGTCCGCGAGATCAGCGTCGTGACCGGCGCCTGCGCGGTCGTCCCGCACCACGTGCCGCACGCCCGCGGCCTGCACTACCTCGGGTTCTGCTCCGGGTCGGCGGGCGTGGCCCGGATGTTCTACGAGCTGTACCGGGTGGCGGGCGACCCCGGCGACCTGGAGTGGGTGGAGCGGCTGGCCCGCGGCATCGTGCGCAGCGGCGTGCCGCAGCGCCGTACCGAGGGCTACTGGAACGTCGCCTGCCAGTGCTGCGGCGCGGCCGGCGTGATCGAGCTGTTCGTCGGGTTGTGGGCGGTGACCGGCGACCGGTCCCACCTGGAGTACGCCCGCACGCTCGCCGCCGACCTCATCGGCCGGGCCAGCGACCTCGACGGCCGGGGCTACCGCTGGTACCAGGCCTACCGGCGGCTGCGGCCGGGCGAGGTGACGGCCGACACCGGCTACATGGTGGGCGCGGCCGGCATCGGCGCCGCCCTGCTCCACCTCGAAGCCGCCGGCCGGCCCAAGGAGCCGCGCCGGGTCATCCTCCTGCCCGACAACCCGTTCCCGGCCATCCCCCTGCCGGCCTCCGCGGTCAGCGGGGGTTGAGCAGCTCGGTGATCCGCAGGAACCCGTCCCCGCCGTGCCCCAGCCCGATGGCGCGGCGGGCCAGCCCCTCGGCCGCCCGCATCACGCTCGCGTCGATGCCGTGCTCCTCGGAGGCGTGCACGATGTGCGCCATGGACGACGCCGCCGAGGTGATCGGGTTGCCCTCGCCGGAGTACGTGCCCTCGTCGACCTCCCGCGCGCCCTCCTCGAAGATCGGCGGCAGGATCGCGGCGATGCCCTGGGCGAACGGCGCCAGCTCCTGCGCCGTGACACCCTCCGCCCGCGCCACCGCCAGCGCGTGGGCGTAGCCGGCCATCGCCGTCCAGAAGATGTCGAGCAGCGCGATGTCGTACGAGGCCGCGCGGCCGATGTCGGCGCCCAGATGGGTGTGGGAGCCGCCGAGCGCCTCCAGCACGGCCTGGTGCTCGCGGTAGAGCTCCTCGGGGCCGCTGTGCAGGAACACCGCGTGGGGTGTCCCGATGGTGGGGGTCGGCGTCATGATGGCGCCGTCCAGGTAGCCGATGCCGTGCTCGGCCGCCCAGGCGGCGGCGTCCCTGGCCCGGCCGGGGGTGTCGGCGGTCAGGTTCACCAGCGTGCGGCCCTTGAGCGCCGCGGTCACCGCCTCGCGCCGCACGATGGCGTCGCCGGCGTCGTAGTTCACCACGCAGAGCACGGTCAGCCCGCTCGCGGCCACCGCCTCCTCGGGCGACGGGGCGCTCGCCGCGCCCCGCGCGACCAGCTCCGCGTCCCTGCCCGGCGTCCGGTTCCACACCGTGACGCGCAGGCCCGCGTCCAGGAACGCCCCGGCCAGCGCCCGGCCCATCGGACCCAGGCCGAGCACGGTCACGGCAGACTGTTCACCATATGAGGACATGCCTTTTGACTCCTCGGAAAGGATGGGATGACGAATGACGCGCAGCCGCGCCCAGGATCCGAACGTCTGCGGGGTGACCGCGGCCATCGCCGTGATCGACGGCAAGTGGAAGACCGCCCTGCTGTGGATCCTGGAATCCGGGCCGCACCGCCCCGCCGAGCTGCTCCGGCGGCTGCCGGGGCTCAGCGAGAAGGTGCTGACCCAGATGATGCGGGAGCTGGAAGGTGACGGGATCGTGCACCGGAAGGTGTACGACGTGCGGCCGCTGAGGACGGAGTACTCCCTGACCCCGTTCGGCCGCGACCTGTCAGAGGCGCTGGCGCCCCTGTCGGAGTGGGGACACCGCCGACTGGAACGGCTGGCCGCCGCTTCCTGACATACCCCTCACCTCCGCCTTCCTCTCGCCCGGCTGCGTCCTGGCGGCCTTCCGGCCGCCAGGACAAGCTTGGCCGCGCCACCGCCGCGGCGGCAAGTACCCACAAAAAAGTGGGTATGTGGCACGCCTCTACGCGTACGCCTTCACCTCCAGCAGCCCGACCGACGCCGCCCCGCTCTCCAGGACGACCCTGAGCCTGCTCGTGCTCACCGCGCCGAACGTGACCCGGTTGTAGGCGTTCAACGCCGTCGGGTACGTGCCCGGGAGGTCGGCGTAGGCGCTGCCGTTCCAGTACTGCAGCCGCCACGACGCCGGCGCCCGCACCCCGCCGTTGTCGTCGAAGAAGTACACCTCGGCCGAGCGCAGCGTCTGCGCGGACGGCCAGGTCAGCTCCGCCCACTGCGTGCCCGTCTGCGGCCAGGTGCCCCAGCGGCGGTTGACCGTGTCGTTGGAGGAGGGCGGGTCGATGCCGTCGTTGAGCGCCGCGACGTTCTCCCAGGGCGAGGTGTAGGAGGCGGACGGGGTGGCGCTCGCGGCCAGGTTCGCGGCGGGGGCGCCGCCGACGGTGAGGGTGAAGGTCCTGGTGACCGGGGTGCTCAGGCGGTCGTAGTCCCTGAGCTGGACCGTGAACGTGGCGGTGCCCGCCGCCGTGGGGGTGCCGGTGATGGCGCCCGTGAAGCGGTCGAGGCTGAGCCCGGCGGGCAGCGAGCCGCCGGTCACCTGCCAGTCGTAGAAGGGCACGCCGCCCCTGGCGGCCAGCGTGTGCTGGTAGGCGGTGCCGGGCGTGGCCTGGGGGAGCGAGGTGGTGGTGATGGCGGGCGCCAGGAACGGGGTGAGGTTGCGGTTGAGCTTCCATCCGGCGTTCTCGGCCACGAGCAGGGCCAGCTTGGTGAGCATCCAGCGGCGGGTGGGGAACAGGTGGGTCCAGCCGCCGCTCTGGCCGCTGAGGCGGTCCCAGTTCGGCTGGTCGCCGGGGATGTGGTAGCTGCTGTCGAGGGGGACCGCGCGGCCCTGGTAGGCGACCACGTCGGGGTCGTTGCCGCCGCCCGCCACGTAGGCGCGCATGCCGGCCCAGTCGCTGTGGAAGGCCACGGCGTGGCCGTACTCGTGCATGACCAGGCCGTGCACGTCGAGCACCGAGCCCTGGATCTCGGTCCTGTACCAGTCCTCGTCGGCCAGGGACGTGAACAGCTGCTTGTTCGCCTCGTCGTACTCGAGGATCATCGCGGTGGACCGGTGCAGCGGGCCCGGCACCTGCTGGCCGCCGCGGGTGCTGTAGCGGCCGTTGTTGGCGGGGTAGCCGGTCGAGTACGGGGTCTGGATGCCGCGGAAGAAGACGTACATGCCGTTGTAGGCGGCGTTGTTGGTGACGTTGACGGTGTTCTGCCAGTCGTTGCCCGGCAGGTGGTTGGGCTCCGCGCCGGCCGCCACGGTGTCGAACGGCTGCAGGTCGAAGAAGCGGAACCAGTCCTTGACGGCCTCCTCGGCGGCCGTGCGCACGCCGGCGTCGGAGAAGTAGCCGGTGATGTTGTCGTAGCGGTAGTCGAAGGCGATCGGGATGGTCGGCTGCAGCGCCGTCTTCTCGTCCTGCTGCACGTGGATGGGCAGGGAGTGCTGGTACGTCGCGCCGCCCGCGTCCCTGATCGACAGCCGCAGCGTGTGCTGCTCGTCGGCGCCGGGGCCGCGCTTGGAGTGGATGGCCAGGCGGAAGGCCTTCTGCTCCGAGGCGTTCGCGAACGTCAGGGTCTTGGTCGCGCCGGTGGCGGTGAGCTGGCTGGGCAGGTCCATCATCAGCCGGGACGTGCCCTCGGCCTTCAGGTCGATGGTGAGGGGGAAGCGCATGTCGGCCGGAGGCCTGACGGTGAGCTCGACGTACGGGTTGGCCAGGTAGCCCTGCCAGTCGACCAGTTTGACGCCGTAGGAGTTGACGGTCCTGCCGAACATGTCGATGAGCTGGGCGGGCCCGGCGGCGTGCGCGGGGGCGGCCGGGACGGTGAGCAAGGACGCGAGGAGGGCGGCCAGTGCGGCCAGTCGTCTCATGACGGAAACCTTTCGCTAGGGGTGCGGGGGCGCCCGCCGGATGGCGGGATGGCGAAAGATCTAAAAGGTTTTCGGAAGCAAAACCCAGCCTCAGCCGTCTGTCAAGAGCCCTATGCCGCGCTTGCAGCAATGCAACGTTCCGATAACGAAGAAAAGGTTTTCGATGGCCGCAGGTTGCGATCAAGCACGTCTTGGGGGAGCAAGGAGGGGCAACCGTTTTCCGGGCATTCGCGCACCTGTCCACCTCTTGACGAGTGCTGTATCACATCTTACATTGCGGGCCAGGAAAACCTATTCCCGGCAACAGGGAGCGCGATGTCTGACCTCACGGGCCGCGTCCGTGGCCCGCTGGCTCCTTCCACCGCGGTCCAACGGCCGCTGAGCATCGACGACGTCGAGATCCACGGAGGCCCCCTCGGGCGCTGGCAGCAGATCAACCGCGAGGCGAGCATCCCGCTCGGCCTCGAGCAGATGGAGAAGTCCGGCGCGGCGCCGAACCTGAGGCTGGCGGCGGGGGAGGGCGACGGAACCTTCCAGGGCTACCGGTTCCAGGACTCCGACCTTTACAAGCAGCTGGAAGCCGTCGCCTGGGAGCACTGCCGGCACCCGGACGAGACCTACCGGTCCTTCGTCGCGGAGTCGGCCGCGCTGCTGGCCCGCGCGCAGCGCCCCGACGGGTACCTGAACTCGCACTACCAGGTGGTCAAGCCGGACCAGATCTTCGCCGAGCTGGAGTACAGCCACGAGATGTACTGCGCCGGCCACCTCGTCCAGGCCGCCGTGGCCGCGGCCCGCGCCGGGCTCGGCGAGGACCTCCTCGGCATCGCCCGCCGCTTCGCCGACCTGCTCGTGCGACGGTTCCTGGTGGACGGCGACGACGGCATCGACGGGCACGCCGAGGTGGAGACGGCCCTGGTCGAGCTGTACCGGCTCACCGGGGAACGGCCCTACCTGGAGCTGGCCCGCAAGCTGATCGACAACCGGGGCAAGGGCCTGATCAAGAGCACCGGCATGGGCCCGCTCTACGCGCAGGACCACCTGCCCGTCCGCGAGGCCGCCACCCCCGTCGGGCACGCCGTGCGCCAGCTCTACCTGGAGGCGGGCGTCGTGGACGTCGCCGTCGAGACCGGCGACGACGACCTGCTCGCCTCCTCCGTACGCCGCTGGGAGGACCTGGTCGCCACCAAGACCTCCATCACCGGCGGGCACGGCTCGCGCCACGACGGCGAGGCGTTCGGCGAGCGGTACGAGCTGCCGCCCGACCGCGCCTACAACGAGAGCTGCGCGGCCATCGCGAGCATCCACTGGAACTGGCGGCTGCTGCTGGCCACCGGGCACGCCCGCTACGCCGACCTGATCGAGCGCACCCTCTACAACGCCTTCGCCGCCTCCACCAGCGCCGACGGCACCCGCTTCTTCTACGTCAACCCGCTGCAGCGCCGCGCCGACCTGTTCGAGGACGCCTACCTGGGCAGGCGCCGGGAGTGGTTCGCCTGCGCGTGCTGCCCGCCGAACATCATGCGGCTGGTCTCCTCGCTCGGCCACTACGTCGCCACCACCGGTGACGAGGGCGTGTCGGTGCACCAGTACGTGCCGGGGGTGATCCGCGCGGGCGGCGCCGTCCTCGACGTCGAGACCGGCTACCCGTGGCACGGCCGCGTGCGCTTCACCGTACGGTCCGCGCCGGGCGGCGAGTGGACGCTCAGGCTCCGCGTACCCGCCTGGAGCAGCACCACCACGCTCACGTCCGACGCGAGCGGTCCCCGCGAGCTCGTTCCCGGCGCCGACGGTTATGCCGCGATCCGCCGCGAGTGGCAGGCGGGCGACGCCGTCACCCTCGACCTGGACCTCACGCCCCGGATCGTCCGCCCGCACCGCAGGATCGACGCGCTGCGCGGATGCGCGGCGATCGAGCGCGGTCCCATCGTCTACTGCTTCGAGCAGATCGACCAGGACACCGACCTCGACGACCTCGCCCTCACCCCCGGCGCCGCCCTCCGCACCGTCGAGCGGGACCTGCCCGGCATCGGCAGGACCGTGCTCGTCGAGGCCGACGCCGTCCGCCTGCCGCCCGCGCCACCGCACGGGCTGCCCTACACGACCGGCGCGGACGCGGCCCCCGCCGCCCGCGCGACCGCCACCGCCGTCCCCTACTACCAGTGGGACAACCGTGACGGCGGCGTCATGCGGGTCTGGATGCCCCTCGCCTGAATTTCGCCCGAGTAAGGAACACCCCCCATGAGAAGACGAGACCTGTTCAGGATGGGCGGCCTGGCCGCGCTGGGCGCGGCCGGGACGGCCTGCGGTTCGGGCGGCGGCTCCGGCGGCGGGACGGGCGCCGCCGGCTCCGCCGCGTTGCAGTTCATGTACTGGGGCTCCACCTTCGAGAAGGCCGCCATCGAGAAGATGCTCAAGGCCTTCGAGCAGAAGAACCCCGACATCAAGGTGAAACCGGTCTTCACCCCCGACGAGTACGACGTCAAGCTCAACAGCCTGGTGGCCGGCGGCCGCACGCCCGACCTCGGCTACGTGCCGATGTCGATGTCGTTCCGCCTGGCCGAGCAGGGCAACCTGGTCAACCTCCACCCGTACCTGCAGAAGTACCCGCAGCTCGCCGGCTACCTCCCGGACGCCTACCTCTGGTACGGCAAGGACAAGCTGCACGGCGTCTCCACCGCCAACGAGATCGAGCTGCTGTGGTACAGCAAGTCCGCCATCGCCGCCGCCGGCATCGCCCCGCCGCCGGCCGAGGCCGCCTCCGCCTGGACGTGGGACCAGCTGGTGGAGAACGCGTACAAGCTCACCGTGGACCAGAACGGCAAGCATCCCGACGAGTCCGGCTTCGACCCCGGGCAGGTCCGCCAGTTCGGCGTCTCGATCAGCATCACCTACGCCGCCGCCTGGTACGGCTTCCTGCGCAGCAACGGCGCCGACTTCGCCGACGAGGCGGGCAGGAGGTGCCTGCTGGACACCCCCGAGTCCATCCAGATGTTCCAGAACCTGCAGGACCTCATCTACAAGCACCGCGTCGCCCCCGGCCCCGGCCAGCTCGCCGCGACCGGCGACGACGTGCCCGGCACCAACATCCTGCTCAAGACCAAGCGGGTGGCGATGGTGGTGGACGGCCACTGGGCGCTGCTCGACATGAACGAGAGCAAGGTCGACTACGGCATCGGCGTGCTGCCGAAGTACGGCGAGCCGTTCACCACCTCCCAGGTCGCGGGCGCCTCGTCGGTGTTCGCCGGGACCAAGCACGTGGAGGAGGCGGTGGAGCTGTTCGCCTTCCACATCGACCCGCGCTACGTGGACCTGTACAAGCAGGGGCTGTGGATGCCGCAGGAGAAGAAGTACTACGAGGACCAGGCGGCCATCGACTCCTGGATCAGGAACGACGCCCACCCGCCCGAGTTCCGCACGGCGGTCGTGGACTACGGCCGCGACCACGGCGTGCCCGACCTGCGCAACCGGGTCAAGAACCTGTCCGCGATCTCCAGCGACGTGCTGACCCCCGCCCTGCAGGAGCTGGAGTCCGGCAAGCGGCCCGCCGCCGAGATCCTCAAGGCGGTCACCCCCAAGATCACCGGCATGCTGCAGGGGTGGCAGCACACGCAGGAGCCGTGACGTGGCGGGCCTGTCGGGCCAGCGCCGCATGGAGCGGCGCTGGGGCGTGCTCATGGCGCTCCCGGCCATCCTCGGATTCGTGATCTTCACGGCGGGGCCGATGGTGGCCTCGTTCGTGTTCAGCCTGACGGACTGGCAGGTGGGCGGCACTCCCGCGTACGTCGGGCTCGGCAACTACGCCGAGCTGGCCCGTGACGAGCTGTTCTGGACGTCGCTCAGCGCCACCACGTACTACACGCTCGGCGCGGTCCCGCTGGTGCTGATCGTGTCGTTCGCGGTGGCCATGCTGCTCAACCAGAAGGTCCGCGGCCTGCCGGTCTGGCGCACCATCTTCTACCTGCCGACGCTCGTGCCGGCCATCGCGAACGTGGTGCTCTGGATCTGGATCTTCAACCCGGACTTCGGGCTGCTCAACTCGCTGCTGCGCCAGGCCGGGCTGCCGACCGGGCAGTGGATCTACGACGAGTCGATGGCCATCCCGTCGCTGATCGTGATGAGCACCTGGGGCTTCGGCAACACCATGGTGATCTTCCTGGCGGGGTTGCAGGGCGTGCCGCGGCACCTGTACGAGGCGGTCTCGATCGACGGCGGCGGCGCGTGGCGGCGCTTCTGGCACGTGACGCTGCCCATGATGACGCCGACCATCTTCTACAACCTGGTGGTGGGCGTGGTCGGCACGTTCCAGGTGTTCAACCAGGCGTACGTGATGACCGAGGGCGGGCCCAACAACGCCACGCTCTTCTACGTCTACTACCTGTTCCGCATGGCGTTCAGGGAGAGCGAGATGGGGTACGCCAGCGCGCTCGCCTGGGTCCTGTTCATGATCATCGTTGTGGTCACGTTCCTGCTGTTCAGGAACGCGCGCCGCTGGGTCTACTACGAGATGGCAGGTGCGCGATGACCGCCGTCCAGGCGCCGCCGCGCACGGCACGCGTGGCCCCGGCCGCGGGCCCGCGCAGGCCCCGCAGGTACGGCAAGGCCCTGCTCTACCTGGCGCTGGTCGCCGGGGCGGTGCCGACGCTGCTGCCGTTCGTGTGGCTGGTGCGCAGCGCGCTGATGCAGGACGCGCAGATGTTCGTCGCGCCGCCGGAGTGGATCCCCTCGCCGTTCCAGTGGTCGAACTTCACCGAGGCGCTCACCGCCCAGCCGTTCTGGCTGTACTTCGTCAACACCGTGATCATCGCGGTGATCAGCGTGCTGGGCACCGTGCTGACCTGCTCGGTGGCCGCCTTCAGCTTCTCCCGCCTGCGCTGGCGCGGCCGGAACCTCACCTTCGCCGTGCTGCTCAGCGCCGTCATGCTGCCGTACGCGGTGACGCTGATCCCGACCTTCGTCATGTGGCAGGAGCTGGGCGCGCTGGACACCTTCATCCCGCTCACCGTGCCGAGCTGGTTCGCCGGGGCGGGCGGCGGCGTGTTCAACGTGTTCCTGCTGCGGCAGTTCTTCCTGACGATCCCGTTCGAGCTGGACGAGGCCGCCTACATCGACGGCGCGTCCCCGTGGCGGGTGTTCTGGACGATCGTCATGCCGCTGTCGAAGCCCGCGATCGTGGTGGTCACGATCTTCACGTTCATCGGCACCTGGAACGACTTCCTCGGGCCGCTGCTCTACCTCAACGACGAGGAGAAGTACACGCTCTCCCTCGGCCTGGCCTCCTTCCAGAGCATCTACCTCACCCAGTGGGGTTACCTGATGGCCGCCTCCGCGGCCGTCATCGCCCCGATCATCGCCCTGTTCTTCTTCCTGCAGCGCTACTTCATCGAAGGAGTCACCCTCACCGGCATCAAGAACTGACAGGCGGGCGGCGCCCTCAGGCCTTCGGCGTCGAGGCGTCGTCGCCGGCGCGATACGTCGTCAGAGCGCGCAGCAGCCGGGTCTCCTCCCGGCCCAGCGCGGACACCAGCAGGGCGAGACCGGCGCCGATGCCGTCGATGCGCCGGCCTCGCGCCTGCCAGTAGGCGCGGCCGTAGTCGTCGTCGCCCAGGGCGGTGCGGGTGGTGCTCACCGACGTCTCGTACCGGACGTCGGCGTCGGACACGAGAGCGGACATGTCGCTCGTCCCGCGGGCCAGCCGGCGCAGCTGGCTCTTGCTGTAGGCGGATCCGTCGAAGTCCACGAGTCGGCAGCGTAGCGAATCACCGGGGCTCGAAGGTCATTCCGTGTCATGAAATGAGAGAAGATGAGGCATTGGAGGCCATTGAGACTGATGTTGCTAGTGTGGGGACGGCGATGGCATCGAACGAGCAGTGGCGGTTGCTGGAGCAGCTCGTCCAGGAGGTCAACCAGCAGACCGAGCAGCTCAAACAGATGCAGGAGCGGATGCGGGAGCTGTCGGCCACGGCCAGTTCCCGTGACGGCATGGTGACCGTCACCGTCGGCCCCCGCGGTGAGGTACGCACGATCGAGCTCGACCCTCGGGTCTACCGGAAGTTGTCCCCGTCGGAGTTGTCCGACTCGATCGTGGAACAGATCGGGCACGCGACCCGGCAGGTCTCCGGCGAGATGAAGGAACTGATGGCACCCTTCGTACCGGACCTGCCCTTCGACGACCTGTTCGGGGAGGAGACCGGCCTCGACTCCTTCCTCCCGCAACCGGGAACCCCGTAGATGGGCCTCGATCTCAGCCTGGTGCCCGAGGTGGTCAGGCCGATGGCGCAGCCGCTGACGGGCGGCGCGTTGCCCGAGGCCGACGTCGGCGGGATCATCGCCGAGGCACGGACGCTGGAGGAGCTGGCCGACGTCCTGGCCGAGATCAAGGCGGACGACGCCGGCGCCGTCATGCGGCTGCTGCGCGACGGGCTCTGGCAGGGGGCGGCCAAGGAGTCGTTCGAGCAGGTCTTCGCCGCCCTCAGCGGGCGGCAGGACCCGAACGGCTCGCCCGAGGCGCTGCTCGACCTGCTGGAGCAGGCACTGCGGGACGAGGCGCGGTCCTTGCGCGAGCACGGCGTGCGGATGCAGCACACCGAGTGGATGATCTACGCGTCCCTGGCGCTCCTCGGCGCGATGATCGTCAGGCTGCTGGTGTGGATCTACGTGAACGGTCCCGCCGTTCTCCGGCTGATCCAGCACCACTCGCTGCTGACCAAGGTGAACATCCAGACGCTGAAGCGGCTCGTGCTCCTGAACATGCTGCGGTTCGGCGGCATCATGGGCGGCCTGGACCTCGGCGTGCAGGCCGCCCAGCAGCTCTGGGGCGATCGCGAGGCGGGCGACTTCGACCTCCAGTCGCTCGCCCTGTCGGCGGGCAGCGGCGCGCTGACCGGCGCGCTGTTCGCCGGCGCGAACGCGGGCCTGTCGCGGCTGCTGAGCCGGAAGATGGTGTACGTCGCCTCCAAGGCCGAGCTGGCCGTGCGCGACAGGCTCGTGGCGCTCGGGCAGAGCATGTACGGCCAGGCGCTGCTGGGCGGGGTGACGGGCACCGCGGGCGCGGTCCCCGGGCTCGCGCTCAGCGGGCAGCTCGACGCCGAGCACCTCGGGTACACGTTCATCTCGGGTGTCGCGGGCGGCCTGGACGTGCCGGCTTCGGCGCGGGTGAGCTACCTCCCGATGCTGGCCGTCGCCGATCTCGGCACCCACCCACCCGGCTCCGGAACTTCCCCCGACTCGGGCGCTCTTTCCGGCTCCGGGTCTCCCTCAGGCAGGGACGCCGCCCTGCCGGGTCCTGGTCTTCCCCCGGCCGGTCCGCATCAGCCGGCCGCGGGCCACAGCGACACCGGTGGCCCGCCGGGGCCCCGGCCGGATGCCGCGACCCTCGCGCAGCATCATGCATCGCCCGAGAGCCGCGGCGGCGTCGGCACCGTGATCGACCGGCCACCGCCCTCCGAACCCGGTGGCGGCACGCCTGCGCCGCATCGCGGCGACACGATCGTGGGCGAGGTCGTCCAGCGCCGTGACACGCTGCTGCCCGCCACCCCGGCCGAGCGCCCTGCCTCCGGCGGCGCCCTGCCCGCTGAGCGGACGCCGCCGCACAACGCCGCCCCTGCAGAGCGAACCCCTGTGAGCGGAGCGCCGGCGGTGCGGAGCGATGCCGTGACCCCGGGCGACCTTCCCCGCGGCTCGGCGCTCCCGGCCACCGTTCCGGGCGTCAACGCGGTCTCGCACGTCACGGAGACGGCCGACCAGGACCCGGCCGAGCGAAACCTCACCGACTCGGACACCGCCGAGCGAAACGCCGCCGAACGGCATGCGGCCGAGCGGGACGGGGCCGCGCAGGACAGAAGCGCGCGGGACAGCGCTGGAAGGGACGGGGCGGGGAGGGACGGGGGCGAGCACAGCACCGGGAGGGACGCCGCGGATGCGGCGGCTTCCCGCTCGGCGCCACTCCCGCAGCGGGATCACGGCACCACGCCCGTGGCCGACGAGCAGACGTCCGCGGCCTCCCGGACGTCCCCGGACCGGGCAGAGCCGCCCGTGATCCCCGGCACGGCCCCGGCCGCCGCCCGTCCGGCGCATCAGGACCGCCCCGCCGACGCGGGCCTCCCTGCTTCCGCGCCGCACGTCGGCGCGCCGCCTCCCGTCCACGGCCGGTCCGCGACGCCGGGGGAACACCCGCGCCCGCAGGACGGGCGCCCGTCCACGGGAGCGGCACGCCCGTCCGCAGCGGCACACTCGCCCGCAGAGACGGCACATCTGCCCGCAGCGGCGCATCCGCGTGGGGAGACGGCGCACCCGCCGGCAGCGGCGCATCCGCGTGCGGAGACGGCGCACCCGCCCGCTCCCGACCGGCGGAGTGTTCTGGAGGTCCTGAGCGCGCCGGCCGCCCACTCCAGGGCCCTGCCCGCCGGCCCCGGCCCGATCGGGTCGGCGCCGGAGCGGGTGGCGAGCCTGCTCAGCCAGGACGGCGCGTACGACCCGATCAGCGTCCCCGCCTGGGTCGCCTCCGACAGGGCGGCCGTGGAGCGGCTGTCGGACACGATGCGCTCCTCGACGCAGGACCTCCTCGGCGCCGCCCGCAAGGACGGCCTGCTGCGGGCGGTCGGCGACCCCGGCCAGCTCCTGGTCCACTACGAGTACCAGGCCCTGGGCAGGACCATCCGCTCCTGGCAGGCGGTCGAGCGGAGCGACCTGCCGTCCTTCGCGCGGGGCCCCGGTGACATCGTCGGCCCCCGCCGGATCCTGCGCCAGTTGCCGTTCGACTCGCCCGAGGCGGCGGGCATCGCGCGGCGGCTGGCCGTCCAGGAACTGATCAAGAGGTGGGGCTTCGGCGCGGGCGAGATGCTGCCGCCGCGGCTGGCCATGAACATGGCCGCGCTCGACGAGTTCGGGCTGACGGGCGTCCTGGACCTGCAGACGTACGGCGATCCCAACCGTGCCAGGACCGCCGCCAGGGACTACGCCCGCGACGGCGAGGTGCTGCGCGACTTCCTGCGGCAGCAGTACGCGCAGACCCAGCGCGAGCTGAGCCGCCACGGCATCGAGGAGCTGGCGCTCTACCGTGGCGTGGCGTTCGAGCAGGGGCGCACCATGCCGGCCCTGGCCGCCGCCGCGACCGGCGACGTGGTGGCGGTTCCGCCGGCGCTGCCGCTGCAGTCCTGGAGTGCCATGCCGGGGGTCGCCAAGCGGTACACCGGCCTGGGGGACGGGGCGGTCATGGCGGGCGTCTTCCCGGCCTCCCGCGTGCTGGCCACCCCGTGGACGGGGATGGGCCAGCTGCCCCTGCACGAGTTCGTCCTGCTCGCCGCGCCCGGCGAGGTCACCGTGCTGCGGCCGCCGCACATCGGCGAGACCGGTCCCGGCCCGTCGTACGCCGACCTTCCCCGCGGCTGGCGGATCAAGCAGTCGGGTGACGACTGGACGGAGTGCGACCAGGGGCACCGGCACTGGGGCACCCAGGGCGGGGCGGGCCTGCTGCCCTTTCACCGCGGGCCCGGCGGCGAGGTGCACGTCCTCGTGCAACTGCGTTCCCTGGAGACGCACCACGGAGGGCTGTGGGGGCCGGTCGCCGGGGCCCGCCAGGCCGGCGAGCAGCCCGTCGAGACGGCGTTCCGCGAAGCGGGCGAGGAGATGAGGCTGGACCTGAGCGAGGTGGAGGTGCGCGCGGTCCACCACGACGATCATGGCGGCTGGGCGTTCGACACCGTCATCGGCGAGGCCCCCTCCCGGGCCGACGTGTGGCCCGCGTCTCCGGAGTCCATCGACATCGCGTGGGTGCCGGTGCGGGAGGTGGCGAGCCTTGATCTGCACCCGGACTTCGCCGCGGCCTGGCCCGAGATCCGTACCCGGCTCGAGCACGTCGTGGCGGACCCGGCGCACTCCGGCACCCTGCCACCCGCCACCCCGCAGATCACGCCGCCCGTCACACCGCCCGTCACATCGGCTGTCCCGCCGCCCGTGCCCGAGACCGCCGTTGCGGGCGCGGCGGCGGGTGAGGTCCGCCACGCGCGCACGCACGCGGTGCCCGGCCCCCCGGACACCGCGCTCACCGACGGGTACTCCCCGATAGCCGATCCGCGGCCGCGCAACTTCGCCGAGGCCGCGGCGATCGTCCACCGCTGGACGCCCGGCGACGGAGGCCGCCACGAGGACGGCGCGTCGAATCGTATCGAACGGCTGCTCAACGGCCAGCAGGAGGACGGCGGCCCACCGCACGAGGAGCTCCTGGAGCGGGGCAGGCGCCTGATGCGGGAGCTGCCCGTCGAGCAGCAGAGCGACGCGGCGGCCGCGGCCCTGGCCTCGATGAGCACGAGCCTGGGCGCGGAGAACCCGAGAAGGGCCATCGGCGACCTGGCGATGCAGCTCTTCAGCGCGCGCCTGGACGTCGACGCCCTGGTCGATCTCTACCAGGACGCCCAGCGGCAGGGCATGACGCCCGAGGCCGCGCGCGACCGCGCCGAGCTGGCCGACGTCCTCGGCAGGGCCATGGCGGCGGATCGTCACCGCTGGCTCGGCTACCAGCATCGATCCCTGCTGCCCTCCTCGACCGTCGCGCAGGCGCGCGTGGCCGGGCTCATGGTGGAGATGATGGGGCCCCTGGTCACTCCGGGCACGGTCAGCGCGTTCACCCGGCCGTTGCTCCAAGCCGCCGGTGTCCACAACGTCCAGCAGGTGCTGCCGCTCGTGCAGGCGGCGCACGCCAACGGTCACCTGCTGCCGGGGACGACGGGGGACAGGGCCTTCCACGACGCCATGCGAGGGTTCCGGCAGGCGGACCCGGAGCTGTGGAACGGCCTCCTGGTGGCCGGGAAGTACGCGCTGGGCGAGGTGAGCGCCCCCAGCGCCCGGGTGCTGGGGGCGCTGAACGACATCGTCACGCATCCGGAGACGGGCATGGGGCGCCGGGTCGTCCTGCCGCTGGAGCGCCTGGCCCGCGACGTGGGCCAGGCAGGCTCGCTGGAGCAGCTCATCCGCCTGGCCGGGGACGCGCGGGCGCACGGCGCGGACCCGGCGCGGGCCGCCGGCGCCCGCGAGCTCGCCGATCTGCTCATCGCCCATCGGGCGCGAGACCCGTACCTGTGGGACGGGTTGCGGCTCGCGGACGAGTACGGCGTCACGCGGGTGACCGACGCCGAGGCACGCGCCCTGGCCCGGCTCGCCGAGATCACCCGTCCCGGGCCGTCGTCCCGGATGTGGGTGTTCGACCCGCTGCGCCGCCTGGCCGACGAGGCGGCCCTCGGCCCGTCCGCGGAGAGGCTGGCCCAGCGGGCGGCCGAGGCCGGGCAGCACGGCTTCGACCTCTTCGGCCCCGTCGACCGGCGGCAGGTGCTCGACGCGCTGCGGCTTTCCCCGCCTGAGAGCGGAACGCCGGACCTGCCCGGGAGCAGAGCGCCCGATGGGCCCGATGTGTCCGGGAGCAGAATGCCGGATGCGCGCGGGAACGGGGTACCGGATGCGCGCAGCGGGAGCGGGGTGCCCGATCCGCGCGGGAGCGCTCCGGGCCCGCACGATCTGTCCCCGTCGGCCGTGCGGGACGCCCGGGAGGCCGCGACCACGCTCGGGCGCGGCACGAGTACCGCCACAGCCTCTCCCGCCTGAGCCGGTCCCTGCAGTCGGTCACCGGCGCGGACCCGCGCAGCGTGCTGGAGCGGCAACTGGTCGCCTCGCTGGAGTCCCGCGTACAGGCGTGGCGGCGCTGGCCGGACGTCCCCGAGGTGTCGTTCACGCGCGACTTCGACGCCTTCAGAAGGGCCTATGACCAGGCAGTGGAGCGCGCGCTCAGGGGCGAGGAGGTGATCCCGTACCTGTACGACAACGCCACCGCCTCCCTGGGCGCCCGCGACGGCGGACGCGGGTTCGGCCTCGAGATCGAGTTCGACATGCCGAAGGGCGCCATGACCGACAGGGCGATGGACATCCCCCGCGCCCTGCACGAGGCCGGCCTGACCGCCGACGCCACCGTGCACGACTACCACTCCTCCAAGGACGCGGGCTACCGTTCGGGAGCGCACGGCGGGCGCGGCCTGTGGAGGCTGGAGAACGACAGCACGGTGATGGGCGAGCTGGTCTCGCCCATCCTGTACGACGAGCCGGAGACGTGGGAGAACATCCGCCTGGCCTGCGAGATCATCCGCGCCCACGGCGGCACGGCCAGCGTCAGGACGGGCGGGCACATCCACGTGAGCACGCACGACTACGACCACCTCGTGGGCAACTACACCAGCGTGCTGAACTACGTGGCCCAGCACACCGACACGCTCTACAGGCTCGGGCACAACCCGGAGAGGGAGGGCCACCGCGGGCAGGAATGGTGCCGCCCCAGCTCGCCGCACGCCGCGGGGTACCGGTCGATCGCGCAGGTGCAGGGTCTCCACGGGCGCAAGACGGCGGTGAACACGTTCGGCGTGACGGGCAGGCGGACCGACCACGTCGAGCTCCGGATGTGGGACGGCTCGCTCGATCCGGCCGTGATCCAGTCGCAGGTGAAGGTCTCGCTCGCGGTGGTCGAGGCCGCGTTCCGCAACGCGATCCTGGACGCGCCGCCCAACGGGGGCCGGCATGACCCCCTGGGCGCCCACGCGGGCCTGCACCACCTCGGCTCCCGGGCGGACACCACCGAGGAGGGCAGCCTCTCCTTCCGGAGGCTGATGGACGAGATATTCTGGCGGGCCGCCGACAAGGAGCAGCTCACCGCCTTGTACGCGGTGACCCGCTGGGCCGTCCCGGACGAGGGGGGAGCCATGATGAGCGCACCGGCGGACGGGACACCTGGCCCATGACCGTGATCATCCGCAATGTCTCCGCGGCTGAGCCGCCGCCCGGCCCGCCGGTCAACGCGGAAGGCCGGCCGTACCGCTACGAGATGATCTACTCGGGCGGCGCCTTCCGGGGCTACGCCGACGAGCCGGCCGAGCTCGTCGGCATGCTCGTCCCCGGCTACCCGGAGCTCGGCACCGACGGCGAACGGGAGGCGGCTCGGGTCGCCCTCGCCCTGGACGTACAGGTCAGGCTGCAAGCAGAGCTCGCGGCCGGGCGGGTCGGCGCGTGCGGGGAGGCGGAGCGCGCCGTCCTGCTCGGCGGCCGGCACGAGCCGCCTGCCCCCGCCCGCTGGACGGCCGCCGTTCCGCTCGTCCTGGTCGCGTCGTTCTACCGGCCTTCCGGGGCGCTGCCGAGACCGTCGGGCCCCGCCGAACTCCAGGTCTGGCTCGACCCGGCCGACGACTGGACGCTGCTGACCAGCCTGCACACGGCCGGCGTGATCACGGTGGGAGCCCGCGACACGCCCTGACCCGCCCCGGCGGCCACGGAACCATCGACCTCGGCAGGGACGGCCGAGGCCCCACCGTCAACGGGCGCTTCGCCGGCGAGGAGGAGATCTTCCGCGCGGTGACGCCCGATATCCAGGTGCGGCGGGCCCGCGGTCCGGGGGAGGATGGCCGCGCCAGGCTGTCGGAGCCGGGGGCCCCGGACGAGGAGCGTGCCGTGAACGCCATCGGAGCCGCGGACCCGGAGGTCCGGGTGGGCACGGGAAGGCTGCGCGGGCGGGTCGAGGACGGTGTGGCCGTCTTCCGCGGCGTGCCGTTCGCGCGCCCGCCGGTAGGCGCGTTGCGGCTGGCCGCGCCCATGCCGGCCGAGCCGTGGGACGGGGTGCGCGAGGCCGGCGCGTTCGGTCCGCCGCCGCCGCAGTCCAGGTTGCTGGGCGCGGCCGGCGCGGACGACGCGGACGGGGACTGGCTGACCCTCAACGTGTGGTCCCCCGGCCTGGGCGCCGCCCGGCTGCCGGTGATGGTGTGGATCCACGGCGGCGGCTACATGTACGGGTGGTCCGGCGACCCGCTCTTCGACGGCCGCGTGCTCGCCCGGGACGGCGTCGTCGTGGTCACCTTCAACTACCGGGTCGCGGCCGAGGGCTTCGGGCACTTCCAGGGGGCGCCGGCCAACCGCGGGCTGCTGGACCAGGTGGCCGCCCTGCGCTGGGTGCGCGGCAACATCGCGGCGTTCGGCGGGGACCCGGACCGGGTCACCGTCTTCGGCGAGTCCGCCGGCGCCGGGAGCATCGCGGCGCTGATGGTGATGCCCGCGGCGTCGGGCCTGTTTCGCAGGGCGATCGCGCAGAGCGTGCCGGGCCTGTTCTTCTCCGCGGAGCTGGCCGCCGACCTCGGCGCCGCCGTGGCCGGTGAGCTGGGCCTGCCCCCGGTCGCGGGCGAACTCGCGCACCTGCCGCCCGAGCGGCTGATCGACGCCGGGGACGCGGTGTCGGAGAAGATGGCCGGCTGCCCGCAGTGGGGCCGGGCCGCGTACGCCCAGACGCTGCTCGGGCCGGTCGTGGACGGCGAGGTGCTGCCCGCGGCGCCCTGGTCGTCGCCGGCGGGCTGGGCGGCGCGCGACGTGGAGCTGATCGCGGGGCACAACCGCGACGAGTACCGGCTGTTCATGGCCATCAGGGGCGATCTCGGCGAGATCACCGCCGAGCGGGCGGACACCG
The DNA here is from genome assembly GCF_041950525.1 of Nonomuraea sp. GTA35. NCBI lineage: Bacteria > Bacillati > Actinomycetota > Actinomycetes > Streptosporangiales > Streptosporangiaceae > Nonomuraea > Nonomuraea sp. GTA35. The sequence goes on from NZ_JBGNUV010000008.1 coordinate 333,323, forward strand.
CGCTGCGGGAGCTGGCCCCGGACCCGCGTGCCTACCGGGCCGCCTACCCGGAGGCCGGGCAGGAGCGGCTGTACGAGCTGGTGCACTCCGACTGGCTGTTCCGGATGCCGTCGCTGCGGCTGGCCGAGGCCCACCACAGGCGCGGCCGGGCGTACGTGTACGAGCTGACCTGGCGTGCCCCCGGCATGGGCGGCGAGATCCTCGGCGCCTGTCACGGGCTCGGCCTGCCGCTGACGTTCGGCAACCTGACCGCCGGAGCGGCGGGGCTGCTGCTCGGGCAGGAGCCGCCGCCGGCGGCGGCCGAGCTGTCGGCCCGGGTCCGCGCGGCCTGGGTCGCCTTCGCCGCGACGGGGGATCCGGGCTGGCCGGCGTACGAGCCGCGGACCGGGCACACGTGGGTCATCGACACCGAGCCGGGCGTGCGGGCGTATCCGGAGGAGACCTCCCGCCGGTTGTGGGCCGGGCACGCCTTCGACCCTCTCCCGCTGCCGGCGCGGTCGTAGCGGGCGGCCGGCCACGGCAGCCTCCTCACGCACTACAAACCTCTGACGGCGCATGCTTGCGGCGTCGAGCACAGTGTAAGGGCCACACTCAATTACCCGTAAAACCAGTAGGAAATATTGACTTATCCGGAATGTCGGCTTAGCGTCGTGACCATGAGCCAGGGCCTCCTCCTCACCAAGCGCCCCCACGTGGACTTCGGCCACGTCGCCAGCGCCCAGTGTCGTTGATCACGGATCGACCGCCGCGGCGTGGCCGCCGTCGCCCACGCCCCCGCCCTCTTCCACCCGCGCTCGTTCTCCCGTGAGGAACATCCCCGTGAGGAACATCCCCGTCATCCCCACCAGCTCAGCCCTGCCGTCCACCCGCCACCGTCCCGGCCCCGAGGGGAGCGCGGCATGACGGAAACGCTGCCAGGGCGCGCCGTCGGCGCCGACCACTTCCGCCGCGCGCTCGCCGTGCACGCCAGCGGCGTGGTGGTGATCACCGCGCAGACCGACGGCGTCCCGGTCGGGCTGACCGCCACCTCGTTCTCCTCCGTCAGCCTCGAACCGCCGCTGGTCTCCTTCTACGTGGACCGTTCCTCGACCACCTGGCCGCTGCTCGGCGCCGCCGACCACTTCGCGGTCAACATCCTGGCCAGCGACCAGGCCGAGGTGGCCACCCGCTTCGCCCGCAAGGGCGTCGACCGGTTCGCGCCGCCCACCCGCTGGCGGCCGGGGCCCCTCGGCGCGCCGCTGCTGCGGGACGTCTCCGCCCACCTGGTCTGCCTGCCGTACGAGCGGGCCGAGGTCGGCGACCACATCCTGGTCGTCGGGCTCGTCGCCGAGGTCGAGACGCACAACACCGGCCGCCCCCTCCTGTACCACCAGGGCCGGTTCGGCCGCTTCCTCCCGCACCCCGAAGACTGACATTTCCGCACCTGGAGCTGAGTGTGACCATCTCCACCGGGACTCCCACCTACGCGAGCCCCGTCGACCACGTCTCCTACGGCCAGTACGGGCCCGGCCGCCTGCACCTGTCACCGGACTGGAACCGCCCCCCCTACCCCTTCCAGGGCCGGATCACCGCCGACGGCTCCAGCGGCCACCCCGCCGAGCCGGGCCGCTACCACCTCTACGTCTCCTGGGTCTGCCCGTACGCCCACCGCGCCGCGATCGTCCGCAAGCTCAAGGGGCTGGAGGAGGTGGTGTCGCTGTCGTACGTGGACGACGAGCGCGACGGCCGCGGCTGGGCCTTCAGGGAACGCCGCGGCCCCGACCCCGTCAACGGCTTCACCCTCCTGGAGCAGGCCTACGAGGCCACCGAGGAGGGGTACGGCGGCCACATCTCCGTCCCGGTCCTCTGGGACAGGAAACAAGGGGTGATCGTCAGCAACCACTTCCCCGACATCACGATCGACCTGGCCACCCAGTTCGAGCAGTGGGCGGACCCGTCGATCGACCTCTACCCCGAGCCGCTCCGCCCCGAGATCAACAAGCTGAACGGGTGGCTCTTCCACGACGTGAACACCGGCGTCGGCCGCGTGGCCCGCGCCCACGGTAAGGAACGGGAGGACGAGCGCCACCGGGTGCTGGCCGCCCTGGAGTGGATCGACGAGCGGCTGGCCGAGCGCCGCTACCTGACCGGCGACACGCTGACCGAGGCGGACGTGCGGCTGTGGGTGACGCTGGCCAGGTACGACACCGAGTACAACCGCGACCACCTGATCAGCGACTGGGACCTGTCCGGCTTCGAGCACCTGTGGGGGTACGCCCGCGACCTCTACCAGCGCCCGGCCTTCCGCGAGACGACCGAGGGCCTGCCCGCCGGCTGGGACACCCCGCACGGGAGGCACTCCCGATGAGCCGCAAACAGGTTCACCTCGCCGCCCACTTCCCCGGCGTGAACAACACCACCGTCTGGACCGACCCCCGCTCGGGCAGCCAGATCGACTTCGCCTCGTTCACCCACCTGGCCAGGACGGCCGAACGCGGCAAGTTCGACTTCTTCTTCCTGGCCGAGGGCCTGCGGCTGCGCGAGCTCAAGGGCCGCATCCACGACCTCGACGTGGTGGGACGGCCCGAGTCGCTCACCGTGCTCAGCGCGCTGGCCGCCGTGACGCACCGCCTCGGCCTGGCCGGGACCGTCAACGCCACCTTCAACGAGCCGTACGAGCTGGCCAGGCGCCTGTCCACGCTGGACCACCTGAGCGGCGGCCGGGCCGCCTGGAACGTGGTGACCACCTCGGACGCCTTCACCGGTGAGAACTTCCGCCGCGGCGGCTTCCTCGACCGCGCCGACCGGTACGAGCGGGCCGCCGAGTTCGTCCGCCTGTCCCGCGAGCTGTGGGACTCCTGGCAGCCGGACGCGGTCCTCGGCGACCAGGCGGCGGGCCGTTTCCTCGGCCAGGACGACGCCATCGGCACGGTCAGGCACCGGGGCGCGCACTTCTCCGTCGAGGGCCGCTTCACGCTGCCCCGCGGCCCGCAGGGGCACCCGGTCGTCATCCAGGCCGGCGACTCCAGCGAGGGCAGGGAGTTCGCCGCCGCCCACGCCGACGTGATCTTCACCGGGCACGGCTCGCTGGAGGACGGCCAGCGCTTCTACGCCGACGTCAAGGGCCGACTGGCCAGGTACGGCCGGCAGCCGCACCAGCTCAAGATCATGCCCGGCGTGACGTTCGCGCTGGGCGACACCGAGGAGGAGGCCGCCGAGAACGCGGCCGCCATCCGCCGCCGGCAGGTCGGCCCGCAGACCGCGATCGCCTTCCTGGAGCAGGTGTGGGGCCGCGACATGTCCGCCTACGACCCGGAAGGCCCGCTGCCCGACCTCGAACCCGACCTGTCGGACGGTGTCTCCCAGGGCCGGGTCGCAATCAAGGACCGCGCCGCCGTGGCCGCCAAGTGGCGGGCCCTGGCCGAGGAGAAGGGGCTGTCCATCCGCGAGCTGGTCATCGAGGTGACCGGACGGCAGACGTTCATCGGCACGCCTCGCACGGTGGCGCGGCTGATCGACGAGCACGTGCAGGCGGACGCCGCCGACGGGTTCATCCTCGTCCCGCACCTGACGCCCGGCGGGCTGGACGAGTTCGTCGACCGGGTGGTGCCGCTGCTGCAGGAGCGCGGCGCCTTCCGTGCCGACTACACCGGCACCACCCTGCGCGAACACCTGGAGCTGGCATGACCCTGCACCTCGCCGTGGCGCTGGACGGCGCCGGCTGGCACCCGGCCGCCTGGCGGGAGCCGAGCGCCGCCCCGCGCGCCCTGTTCTCGGCCCGCTACTGGGCCGGGCTGGTCACCGAGGCCGAGCGCGGGCTGCTCGACTTCGTCACCATCGAGGACGCCCTCGGCCTGCAGTCCACCCTGACCGACGCGCCCGACGAGCGCACCGACCAGGTACGGGGCCGCCTCGACGCCGTCCTGCTGGCCGCCAGGCTGGCCCCCCTCACCCACCGCATCGGCCTGGTGCCGACCGCCACCACCACCCACACCGAGCCGTTCCACGTCGCCATCGGCATCGCCGCGCTCGACCATGTCAGCGGCGGGCGCGCCGGCTGGCGGCCGCAGATCTCCGCACGCGGCTTCGAGTCACGCCACTTCGGCCGCAGGGACTTCCCGCCGCTCGACCAGGTGCTGAACCGCCCCGGCGGCGCGGACCTGTCCGCCGACCCGCACGTGCGCGACCTGTTCGCCGAGGCCGGGGACGCGGTCGAGGTGGCACGGCGGCTCTGGGACAGCTGGGAGGACGACGCCGAGATCCGCGACGTGCCCACCGGCCGGTTCATCGACCGGGACAAGCTCCACTACATCGACTTCGCCGGCCGCTTCTTCTCCGTCAAGGGGCCCTCCATCACGCCCCGGTCGCCGCAGGGGCAGCCGGTCGTGGCCGCGCTGGCGCACGCCCGCCTGCCGTACGAGTTCGCGGCCGCACACGCCGACGTCGTGTTCGTCACGCCGCACTCGGCCGAGCAGGCGCGCGCCATCGTGACCGAGGTCAGGGAGCTGTCCGCCGACGTGAAGATCTTCGCCGACCTCGTCGTGTTCCTCGGCGACGACGCGGCCGGGCGCAAGGCGCGCCTCGACGAGCTGGACGGGGCCGAGCTCGCCTCCGACGCCGCGATCTTCACCGGGCACGTGCGGGAACTGGCCGGGCTGCTGCTGGAGTGGCAGAGCGCCGGGATCCAGGGGTTCCGGCTGCGGCCGGGGGCGCTGCCGTACGACCTGTGGCAGATCGCCTCCGGGCTGACGGGCGAGCTGCGCGCCCGCCAGGCGTTCAGGAGCCGGTACGAGGCGCCGACGCTGCGCGGGCTGCTCGGCCTGCCCCGCCCGGCGAGCCGCTACGCGGAGGCACGATGAAGTTCCTGCTCATCACGCTGATCACGCACACCGGCGACAGCTCGCCGACCGACCGGTTCCGCGAGGTCGTGCGGAACGCCGTGCTGGGGGAGGAGCTGGGCTTCGACGGGTTCGGGGTGGGGGAGCGGCACGAGCGGCCCTTCATCTCCTCCTCGCCGCCGGTCGTGCTCAGCCACATCGCGGCCAGGACGTCCAGGATCCGGCTGTTCACGGCGGTGACCACGCTCAGCCTGCTCGACCCCGTGCGGGCCTACGAGGACTACGCCACGCTCGACCACCTGTCGGGAGGCCGCCTGGAGCTGATCATCGGCAAGGGGAACGGGGCGGCGCAGGCCGAGCTGTTCCACGTCACCGCCGAGGACCAGTGGGAACGCAACCGGGAGTCGTACGAGCTGTTCCGCCGCCTGTGGCGGGAGGACAAGGTCACCTGGGCGGGCCGGTTCAGGCCGCCGCTCGCCGAGGCCGAGACCTGGCCGCGTCCCCTGCAGCAGCCGATCAGGGTCTGGCACGGCAGCGCCACCAGCAAGGAGTCGGTGGACCTGGCCGCCCGCTACGGCGACCCGCTGTTCTCGGCGAACGTCACCAACCCCATCGAACCCTACGCCGAGCTGATCGACCACTACCGGGAACGCTGGGCGCACTACGGGCACGACCCGGCCGCCGCCCTCGTGGGGGCCGGGACGGCCGGCTTCTACGCGGCCAGGACCTCCCAGGAGGCCATCGCCACCTACCGGCCGATCTACGACGCCCGCGTGGCGTTCCAGCGCGAGCTCGGCCTCCCGGTCGTCTTCCCCACCCTGGAGGACGCCATCGAGCGCAGCTCCATCCTCGTCGGCAGCCCGCAGCAGATCGTCGACAAGGTGCTGCACTACCACAAGCGGTTCGGGCACGAGGTCATGCACCTGCACGCCGACGCCGACGGGCTCACCCCGGCGCAGCACCAGGGGGCGCTGGAGCTGTTCCAGAGCGAGATCGCGCCCGTCCTGCGGGCCGAGATCCCGAGCCGGCCGTTCCCCGCGCCCCCCCGCCGCCACGGCCACCAGGACCCCCGTCAGTGCCGTCGCCGGAGGTGACTCATGACGCTGTCCATCCTCGACCTGTCCCCGATCCCCTCGGGCGGGACGGCCGCCGACGCGCTGCGCAACACCATCGACCTCGCCCGGCAGGCCGAACGGTTCGGCTACCGCCGCTACTGGGTGGCCGAGCACCACTTCGCGCCCGGCGTGGCCGGCTCGGCGCCCGCCGTGCTCATCGGGCTCATCGCCGCGGCCACGGACACCATCCGGGTCGGGTCGGGTGCCGTGCAGCTCGGGCACCAGACGCCGCTGTCGGTCGTCGAGCAGTTCGGCCTCGTGGACGCGCTCCACCCTGGGCGCGTCGACCTCGGCATCGGCCGCTCGGGGCAGCGCCGCGCCGAACTGGCCACGGCTCGCCCGCCTGCCGAGTCTGCGGCGGAGCGGGTCGTGGACGGCCTGCTCATCCCGAAACCGTTTGACTTCTCCAAGCTCGTCACCCACCCGCAGCTCGCCCACCACGCCACCCTGCTCCAGCAACCCGGCGCGCAGACCCCCGACTTCGCCGGGCAGATCGACGACGTGCTCGCCTTCCTCGGCGGCACCCACGAGGCGCACGCCGTGCCCGGCGAGGGCGCCGACCTGCAGGTGTGGATCCTCGGCAGCAGCGGCGGGCAGAGCGCCCAGGTGGCGGGGGAGCGGGGGCTGCCGTTCGCGGCCAACTACCACGTCAGCCCCGCCTCCGTCCTGGAGGCCGTCGAGGCCTACCGGGAGGCGTTCAAACCCTCCGCCTGGCTGGCCGAGCCGTACGTCGTCGTCTCCGCCGACGCGGTCGTCGCCGAGGACGAGGCCACCGCGCGCGAGCTGGCCTCCCCCTACGCCCTGTGGGTACGCAGCATCAGGACGGGCGCGGGCGCCATGCGGTTCGCCACGCCCGCCGAGGCCGCCGCCCACCCCTGGACCGACGCCGACCGCGAGCTGGTCAGGGACCGCGTGGACACCCAGTTCACCGGCACGCCCGAGCAGGTCGCCGAGCGGTTGCGCGTGCTGCGCCGCGTCACCGGGGCCGACGAGCTGCTCGTCACCACCATCACGCACGACCACGACGACCGCGTGCGCTCGTACGAGCTGCTCGCAGAAGCCTGGAACCGCCGGTGAAACGCCTGATCCCCGCCCTGCTGCTGGCCCTGGCGGCGTGCGGCGCCCAGCCCGCCGCCGAGCAGGCCGCCCCCACCTCCCTGACCTGGGCCATCGAGACCCAGCCGATCACGCTCAACCCGCAGCAGTGGGCCCAGAACAAGGTCAGGCTGCTCGTGTTCAACCAGTTCGACGCCCTGCTGACCAGGAAGGAGGACGGCTCCTTCGGGCCCTGGCTGGCCACGGCGTGGAAGGTGTCGGACGACGGGCTGACCTACACCCTCACCCTCAGGGACGACGTCACCTTCCACGACGGCACGAAGTTCGACGCCGCCTCCGTCAAGGCCAACCTCGACCAGTTCCGCGTGCCCGGCTACAACCCGGCCGTGGCCGCCATCCAGCTCCGGGCCTACCAGGAGGCGAAGGTGATCTCGCCGGCCACGCTGGAGATCACCCTCAAGGAACGGGACGCGCTCTTCCTCGACTTCCTCGCCTCCCCCTACGCCGGACAGGTCTCCCCGAAGTCGCTCAAGAGCGCCAAGGACCTCAAGTTCGGCGGGCCCGACCTGGCCGGCACCGGGCCGTTCATCCTCGACAGGTACGTGCAGGGGCAGGAGATCCACTACCGCCGCAACCCCGCCTACAACTGGCCGCCCGACGGAGCCGCCCACCAGGGCCCCGCCCACCTGTCGGAGATCACCTACCGGTTCCTGCCCGAGGCCGCCGTCCGCGTCGGCGCGCTCACCTCGGGACAGGTACAGGTCATCGAGGGCGTGCCCGCCACCGAGGCCGGCCTCATCCAGCGGGATCCCGGCCTGTCCCTGCAGACCGCGCTCAACTCCGGCACCTCCTTCTCCTACTACTTCAACACCTCCCACGCCCCCTTCGACGACCAGCGCGTACGGGAGGCCTTCCGCGAGGCCGTGGACGTGGACGCGGTGCTGCGGGCCGTCTACCAGGGCACCGCCACCAGGGCGTGGAGCATCGTCGGCAAGGGCGGCACGTTCTACGACGCCTCGCTGGAGAACTCCTACGGCGGCGACCCCGCCAAGGCCAACGCGCTGCTCGACGCGGCCGGCTGGAAGCAGCGCGACGCGCAGGGCTACCGGGTCAAGGACGGCAAGCGGCTGACCGTGCGCACGGTCGCCTCCGCGCCGTTCGTCCGCGACCGCCGCGACATCCTCGCCCAGGCCATCCAGGCACAGGTCAAGCAGAACGCGGGCATCGACTTCCAGGTCAAGATCGTGGACCAGGGCACGGCCCAGAAGGCGCTCGACGACGATGCGTACGAGATCTTCGAGAACTCCCGCGGCGACTCCGACGCCGGGGCGGCGCTCAACCTCATCCTGCCGACCGGCGGCGCGATCAACCGGACCCGCTTCTCCGACCCGCGGGTGGACAAGTGGCTCACCGAGGCCGGAGCCACCTCCGACCAGGCGCGCCGCAAGGAGCTCTACACCAGGGTGCAGCGGGAGGTGGTGCGGGAGAAGGCCATCGTGTTCCCGATCTACGTGCCCGCCGACCAGATCGCGGCGCAGAAGAGCGTGCAGGGGCTCCGGTTCGACCCCGCGTCCGGCACGCCCGCGAACGCCTACGACGTACGGATCGGCACGTGACCAGCCGGTCACGAGCTGCGGGTCGGCAGGTGACCGGCCCGCTGGAGGCGGTGCGGAGGCTGGGGGTGGTCAGGCGGCTCGGCGCCGGGCTGGCCGTGCTGTGGGCCGCCGCCACCGCCTCCTACGTCGCGCTGCTGCTCGCCCCGGGCGACACCGTGGACATCCTGGTCGGCGACGGCATCGACACGCCGGAGATCCGGGCCAGGATCGTCGAGGAGTGGGGGCTCGACCGGCCCGAGATCGTCCAGTACCTGTCGTACCTGTGGCGGCTGCTGCACGGCGACCTCGGGCGCTCCTACCAGTTGCAGCGCGGCGTCGGCGAGATCCTGGCCACCCAGGTCGGGCCGACCGTCCAGCTCACCCTGGCCGCGGCCGCCGCCGGGGTGACGCTGGCCGCCGCCATCGCGCTCGTCACGGCCGGGCGCGGCCGGCTCGCCCGGGGCGCGGCCTCGGTCGCCGAGCTGGTGGCGGTGTCGGTGCCGCCGTTCCTCGTCGGGATCGTGCTGCTGGCCGTCTTCTCCTTCACGCTCGGGTGGTTCCCCGTCTCGGGCGCGCAGGGGCCGTCGGCGCTGGTGCTGCCCGCGCTCGCGCTCGGGCTGCCCATCGCGGGCGTGCTCGGGCAGGTGCTGCGGGGCGGGCTCGAACGGGCGCTGGAGCAGCCGTTCGCGGTCACCGCGCGGGCACGCGGGCTCACCGAGCGGGCGCTGGTCGTCCGGCACGCCCTGCGGCACGCGCTCATCCCCGCCGTGACGCTGGCCGGCTGGTTCACCGGCACCCTGCTCGGCGGGGCCGTCATCACGGAGGTCCTGTTCGGCCGGCCCGGACTCGGGCGCGTCGCCATGGACGCCGTCACGGGGCGCGACATGCCGGTGGTCATGGCCGTCGTGCTGCTGTCGGCCGTCGTGTACGTGACCATCAGCACGCTCCTCGACCTGGCCTACCGCGTCATCGACCCGCGAATCCGAGGCTGACCGCCCATGACCGCACTCACCCCGGCCCCGTCCCCGCACCCGCCGGCCGGTGACGCCGCACGCCTGCCGCACCAGCCCGCCGGTGAGGCGGAGTCCTCGCGGCGTCCGCCCGGCGGCCCTTCTTCCCGGCGTCCGGCGCGGGCCCGCGGGCAGGCGGCGGCGAGGGTGCCGGCCTCACCCGGCGTCCTGCGGCTGCTCCTGCCGAGCGCCTTCCTCCTCCTGCTCGCGCTCGCGGTCGCCGTACCGGGCCTGCTGACCGGCGCCGATCCGCTCGCCGCCGACCCGCTCAGCGCGCTCGCGCCTCCCGGCCCCGAGCACTGGCTCGGCAGCGACCACCTCGGGCGCGACGTGCTGTCCCGGGTCGTGCACGGCGCCCGCCACTCCATCAGCATCGGCGCCGCCGCCACCGCGCTGGCCGTCACCTCCGGCGTGCTGCTGGGCCTGGCCGCCGGGCTGTCGCCCAAGTGGGCGGACGAGGCGCTGGCACGCGCGTTCGACGTGCTGTCCACCCTGCCCGAGCTGCTGCTCGCCCTCCTCGTCGTGGCGATCACCGGCCCCGGCACCGGGAACGTGATCTTCGCCATCGCCGTCGCCCAGATCCCGAACTACGCCCGCGTGATCCGCGCCCAGACCTTCGTCGTCCGCCGCTCCGGCTACGTCGAACAGGCCGTCACGTTCGGCCGCCCCCGCCTGTCGATCACCGCCGGGCACGTGCTGCCGAACGTGCTCGGGCCCATCCCCGTGCTGGCCACCATCGGGCTCGGCCAGGCGGTCATCGCCAGCTCGGGGCTGAGCTTCCTCGGCATGGGGCCGCAGCCCCCGGCCGCCGAGTGGGGCGCGATGCTCTCCGAGGCCCGCAACTACCTGCGGGTGGCCTGGTGGGAGGCGCTGTTCCCGGGACTGGCGATCACGCTGACCGTCGTCTGCCTGACCGTCGTCGGCCGCCGCCTCCAGCGCCGCTTCGAAGGAAGGACCCCATGACCACGACTACCGCCGTCCAGCCGTCCCCTCTGGTCGCCGTGGCGGACCTCCGGGTGAGCTTCAAGGGGATGGAGGTCGTGCGAGGAGTGTCGGTGTCCGTCGCGCCCGGTGAGTGCGTGGCGATCGTGGGGGAGTCCGGCTCCGGCAAGAGCGTCACGGCGCGGACCCTGCTCGGGCTGGCCGGACCTGGCTCGGCGGTGCGGGCGTCCGCGTTCACGGTCGCGGGGCAGGACGCGCTGCGGTTCGGGGAGCGGGAGTGGCGGGCGCTGCGGGGCAGGTTCGCCGGGCTCGTGCTGCAGGACGCGCTGGTCTCGCTCGACCCGCTGCGCACCGTGGGCGCGGAGATCGGCGAGGTGCTGGCCGTGCACGACGTGGTGCCGCGGCGGTGGCGGGAGAGCAGGACGCTGGAGCTGCTGGAGTCGGCCGGCGTGCCGGAGCCGGAGGTACGGGTCCGGCAGCGTCCGCACGAGCTCTCCGGCGGGCTGCGGCAGCGCGTGCTCATCGCCTCCGCCATCGCGGCCGAGCCCGAGCTGATCATCGCCGACGAGCCCACGACCGCGCTCGACGTCACCGTGCAGGCCCAGATCCTGCGGCTGCTCGCCGAGCGCAAGGCGGCGGGCACCGCGCTGCTGCTGATCAGCCATGACCTCGCCGTCGTCGGGTCGATCGCCGACCGCATCCTCGTCATGCGCGACGGCCGGGTCGTCGAGGAGGGACCCGCCGGGCAGGTGCTGGCCGCGCCCGCGCACGACTACACGCGCGCCCTGCTGGCGGCGGTGCCGTCGGCCGCCTCCCGCGGCACCCGCCTCACTGACGGAACCCCGCTCCCGCACCGGCCCCGGGCCCTGAGCGGCGCGCCGCCCTCCGGTCCGAGCGCCGTGCCGCCCTCCGCCCCGAGCGCCGTGCGGGCCGCCGCCTCAGATGCCGCCCCAGCCGAAGCGCCAGCCGTCTCGGGCGCAGCGCAGGCCGCCTCGGGCGCCGTCCCGGGTGCCGGTGGGGAACCGGTGCTCGCGGCCGACAACCTGACCCGCTCCTACGGCTCCCGCCGCGTGGTCGCGGACGTCTCCTTCGCCCTCCACCGGGGCGAGACCCTGGGCATCGTCGGCGAGTCCGGCTCGGGCAAGACCACGGTGGCCCGGCTGGCCATGGCCCTGCTCGAACCCGACCACGGCCGGGTCACCCTGCACGGCGAGCCCTGGAGCGGCCCGCGCGAGCGCCCTCGCCGCCCTCGCCGTCCCACCATCCAGCTCATCTCCCAGAACCCCCTGGACTCCTTCGACCCCCGCCACACCACCGCCCGCCTGATCGCCGAGCCGCTGCGGCTGCCGAGGGCCGAGCGGCGGGCACGGGTGCTGGACCTGCTGGCCCGCGTCGGCCTCCCGCCGGAGGTGGCCGGCCGGCACCCGCGCGAGCTGTCCGGCGGCCAGCGGCAGCGGATCGCCATCGCCCGCGCGCTCGGCCCCCGCCCCGACGTGCTGGTCTGCGACGAGCCCGTCTCCGCGCTGGACGTCTCCGTCCAGGCCCAGGTGCTCGACCTGCTCGCCGAGCTCCAGGCCGAGTACGGCACCGCGATGGTGTTCATCTCCCACGACCTGGGCGTCGTCCATCACATCGCCGACCGGGTGCTGGTCATGAAGGACGGCCGGGTCGTGGAGGAAGGGCAGGTGGACGAGGTGTTCACCGCGCCGCGCCACCCGTACACGCGCGATCTGGTGGCCGCGGTGCCCCGGCTGCCCGCCGGCGAAGTGGCAGATCTCCCCCTGACGGCGGCGAAACCGCAGGTGAGCGCGGGGATGTGAGCCAAGGGGAGGTGGCGCAACCTCCCCGTTATCCCCTTTTTCCTACTCATTAAGTAGGTTAGCGGGCATGGAACGGATGGCCCTCGACGATCGGCGGCGCCGGGCGGATCGTGCCCGGCAGGTCGCCGACCTGCTGAGAAGACAGATCATCCACGGCGGCTTCCCCGGCGGGCAGCTCCCGCTGGAGGCGGCGCTGGCACGCGAGTTCGACACCTCGCGCAACACCGTGCGGCAGGCGCTGGACCTGCTGCGCGAGGAGGGCCTGGTCGAGCGGTGCCCGGGGGTGGGCACCACGGTGGCGGCCGAGAAGTACCCGCACGGCCTGCACCGCCTGCTCGGCCTGGCCGAGACCCTGCACGAGCACGGCCGGGTCGTCAATCAGGTGCGCACGATGACCCTCATCGAGCCGCCCGCCCCGGTCAGCCACCGGCTCGGGCTGGCGCCCGGCGAGCAGGTCGTCTACCTCGAACGGCTGCGCAGCCTCAACGGCCTGCCGCTCTCGCTCGACCTGACGTACCTGGTGCGCGACGTCGGCGAGCCGCTGTTCGACGAGGACCTGGCGGGCAACGACATCTTCGTCCTGCTGGAGACGATCACCGGGCAGCCCCTCGGCACGGCCGAGCTGACCCTGGAGGCGGTCAACGCCGACCCGCACACCGCCGCCGCGCTCGGCACGCCGTGCGCAGCCGCGCTGCTGATGGTCGAGCGGCTGACCCACCTGGCCGACGGCAGGCCGGTGGACCTGGAGTTCATCCGTTTCAGGGGTGACCGGCTGACGATGCGCGGCCACCTCCGGCGTACCGAGAAGGAGGAGCAGGCATGGCCCTGATCGAGCAGCGGGTCGAGGTGCCCGTGACGATCGACGAATCCCTGTGCATCGAGGGCTGCACGTTGTGCGTGGAGGCGTGCCCGCTCGACTCGCTGGCGATCAGCGACGAGACCGGCAAGGCGTACATGTACGTGGACGAGTGCTGGTACTGCGGCCCCTGCGCGGCCCGCTGCCCGGTCGACGCGGTCACCATCAACATCCCCTACCTGCTGCGATGAAGGAACGCGCGATGCGCAAAGCGCTCATGGCGGCCGCCCTGCTGCTGGCGGCGACGGCCTGCTCGGTCTCCGGAGCGGCCGGCGACGGCGGGAAGATCACGCTCGTCGTCGGGTACCAGTCCAGGACCATCAACACGGTGACGGCGGGCACGCTGCTGCGCTCGCTGGGATACCTGGAGAAGCGGCTCGGCGACAGGTACGCGGTCGAGTGGCAGGACTACGAGACCGGTGCCCCGATCACCGCCAAGATGGTGGCCGGCAAGATCGACATCGGCTCGATGGGCGACTACCCGCTGCTGATCAACGCCGCCAGGACCCAGCCGATCCCGGCCGCCCGCACCGAGCTGATCTCCATCACCGGCTACAACCTGCGCGGCGGGCTCAACATGGTGCTGGTCCCGCCCGGCTCCACGGCCCGCACGCTGTCCGACCTGGCCGGCACCAAGATCTCCGCCAGCGTCGGCTCGGCCGGGCACGGCACGCTGGTGCAGGCCATGGAGCGGGCGAAGATCACCGCAGAGGTGGTCAACCACCAGCCCGCCGTCGGCGCGGCGCAGCTCGAGTCGGGCGGCGTGCAGGGGTACGCGCAGTTCGTGGCCTGGCCCGGCCTGCTGGCCTTCCAGGGCAAGGGCCGCCTGGTGTACGACGGGTCGGCCCTGGACGTGCCGACCTTCCACGGGGTGGTGGCGCGGCAGGCGTACGCCGAGGAACATCCGGAGGTCGTGGACGCCTTCCTCAAGGCCCAGCTCGACGCCACCCGCTACCTGCACGAGCACCCGCTGGAGGCGGCCGAGTCCGTGGCGAAGGACACCGGGCTGCCCGCCGAGGTGGTCTACCTCTACAACGGCCGGGACGGCATCTCGACGTTCGACGTCACGCTGAAGGAGCCGCTGCGACAGGCGCACCAGCGCGACGTCGCCTACCTCAAGCAGATCAGCTCCGACTTCTCCGGCGTGGACGTGCAGGCGTTCGTCAACGACAGCTACCTGCGCAGGGCGTACGGGGCCGCGTACGACAGGGACCGGGCCTCGACCGCGAACCCCGCCACGACCACCGGCACCGACGCCGCCTGCGGCCGGCCCGTCACCGACCCGGGCACCGCCTCGGAACTCTGGCTGGCGGGCGAGAGCGCGACCAGGCCCGCCGCCACGCCCACGTGCCTGCTGCGCCAGATCGCCGCCGCCCGGGGGAAGGTGCGGGCGGCGTACGTGCCCGACACCGTGACCGGCACCAGGTGGTTCGCCGACCGGTCGGTCTGGCTGAAGGAACCAGGCGGGAGCTTCCTGCCCTTCACCACCCAGGAAGGCGCCGACGCCTACCGCGCGGAGCACCCGAAGGCCGAGCCCGTCGGCTACGCGGACGCGCTCGCGTCGGTGGCGGGGGGAGGTGACGCCCGATGACGGCCGACGCCCGGATCACAGACGCCCGGGCTGCCGAGGTCCGGCCTGCCGGCGAGGTCCGGGCTGCCGAGGGCAGGACCGCTGGGGCGCGGGCTGACGGGCCGCGGGCGGCCGGCGCCCAGGCGGGAGACCCGCCGGGGGCGTCCGCCTGGGCGCGACGGCGCGCGAGGAGCGGCGCGAAGGTGCGGCGGCGGCTCGTCGGGGCCGCGTCCCTGCTGGTCGCGGCCGGGCTGTGGCAGGTGCTCACCGTCACCGACGCCCAGGTGTGGCTGCGCTTCGACCGGCTGCCCACGCTGGGCGAGATCGGCGCCGGCGCCGCGAGCCGGGTCACCACCCCGCTCTACTGGCTCGACCTGCTGCAGAGCCTGATCAGGATCCTCACCGGGTTCGGGCTGGCCGCGGTGGCGGGGGTGGCCGCGGGCGTGCTGGTGGCCAGGTCCGCCAGGGCGGGGGACGTGCTGACCCCGCTGTTCGAGGCCGTGCGGCCCATCCCCGCGATCGCGCTGGTGCCGGTGGCCATCCTGCTGTTCCCGGCCGACGAGCAGGGCATCGTGTTCATCACGTTCGCCGCGGCGTTCTTCCCGATCATGGTGAGCACCCGGCACGCCGTACGCGCCCTGCCCACCCTGTGGGAGGACGCCGTCAGGACGCTGGGCGGCGGCCGCCGTCACGTGTTGTGGCACGTCGTCCTGCCGGGGATCCTGCCCGGGGTGTTCGGCGGCCTGTCGGTCGGCATGGGCGTGTCGTGGATCTGCGTCATCTCGGCGGAGATGATCTCGGGAGAGTTCGGGGTCGGCTACCGGACGTGGATGTCGTACACGATCGTCGACTACCCGGCCGTGATCGTCGGCATGATCACCATCGGGGTGCTCGGCTGGCTCACCTCGGCCGCCGTCGAGCTGGTGGGGCGCCGGGTGACGCGCTGGCTGCCCAGGGCGGAGGAGGAGTCGTGACGCTCGGCATCACCCTGGAGTCCCTGTCGCTCGGCTACGCGCGCGGCCCCGTGCTGCGGGAGGTCGATCTGGCGGTCCGGCCCGGCGAGGTGCTGGTGATCGTCGGCGCGTCGGGGTCGGGCAAGTCCACGCTGCTGCGCGCGCTGGCCGGGCTGCTGCCTCCGCACGGTGGCCGGGTCCTCGCCGATGACGCGGAGGTCACCGGCACCTCCCGGGAGCGGGCGATGGTCTTCCAGGACGACGGGCTGCTGCCCTGGCGCACCGTGCGGCGCAACGTCGAGCTGCCGCTGCGCATCCGCGGGCTGTCCAGGCGCGAGCGCAGGGCGGTGGCCCAGGACTGGCTGGCCCGCGTCGGCCTGGAGGGCCACGAGGACCGGCTGCCCCGCGAGCTGTCGGGCGGCATGCGCCAGCGCGTGCAGCTCGCCCGCGCCCTGGCGGGGACGCCCCGCGCGGTGCTGATGGACGAGCCGTTCGGCGCGCTCGACGCCCAGACCCGCGCCGGCATGCAGGCCCTGCTGCTGGACGTGCTGCGCGACACCCGGGCGACGATCGTCTTCGTCACGCACGACGTGGACGAGGCGCTGCTGCTCGCCGACCGCGTCGTGGTCCTCGGGCAGGGCGGCGTTCGCTCGGTCATCGAGGTGCCCTCGCCCCGCGACCCCGCCGCCGGCCGCGCCGGCCTGCGCGGCCAGATACTCGAGGAGCTGTGAAGATGGAGATCCCCCCGATCGAGGACCGCCTGCACCTGGAGTGCGAGGTGCTCGTCGTCGGCGGCGGCACCGCCGGGACGATGGCCGCCATCACGGCGGCCGAGCGCGGCGCGCGCGTGCTGCTGCTGGAGAAGGCCCACGTGCGCCACAGCGGCGCGCTGGCCATGGGCATGGACGGCGTCAACAACGCGGTCATCCCCGGCAAGGCCACGCCCGAGGACTACGTCGCCGAGATCACCCGCGCCAACGACGGCGTCGTGAACCAGAAGACGATCTACCAGACCGCGACCAGGGGCCACGACATGGTGCGCCGCCTGGAGGGCTACGGGGTGAAGTTCGAGAAGGACGAGCACGGCGAGTACGCGGTGCGCCGGGTGCACCGCTCCGGCAGCTACGTGCTGCCGATGCCGGAGGGCAAGGACGTCAAGAAGGTCCTGTACCGGGTGCTGCGGCAGCGCCACATCCGGGAGCGGGTCCGCATCGAGAACCGCGTCATGCCGGTCAGGGTGCTCACCTCCGGCGGCCGGGCGGTCGGCGTGGCCGGCCTCGACTCCCGTTCGGGGCGGTTCGTCACGGTCTCCGCCGGAGCCGTGATCCTCGCGACGGGCGCGTGCGGCCGGCTCGGGCTGCCCGCCTCGGGCTACCTGTACGGCACGTACGAGAACCCGGCCAACGCCGGCGACGGCTACGCCATGGCCTACCACGCCGGCGCCGAGCTCAGCGGCATCGAGTGCTTCCAGATCAACCCGCTGATCAAGGACTACAACGGCCCGGCCTGCGCGTACGTGGCCAACCCGTTCGGCGGCTACCAGGTCAACAACCGGGGGGAGCGGTTCGTCGACTCCGACTACTGGTCGGGACAGATGATGGCCGAGGTGTCGGCCGAGATCGGCTCCGCCCGAGGCCCCATCTACCTCAAGCTCTCCCACCTGCCCGACGAGACCGTCACCGCCATCGAGAACATCCTGCACACCACCGAGCGCCCTACCCGTGGCACGTTCCACGCAGGGCGCGGGCACGACTACCGCACCCACGACGTGGAGATGCACATCTCGGAGATCGGCCTGTGCGGCGGCCACTCCGCCTCCGGCGTGTGGGTGGACGAGAACGGCGCGACCACGGTGCCCGGCCTGTACGCCGCGGGCGACCTGGCCTGCGTGCCGCACAACTACATGATCGGCGCCTTCGTCTTCGGCGACCTGGCGGGCGCGCACGCCGCCGCCCACCACCGGGTGCCGGGCGCGTTGCCCGAGGACCAGATCGCCGCCGCGCACGAGCTCGTCTACCGGCCCCTGCGCCACCCGGACGGGCCGCCGCAGCAGCAGGTCGAGTACAAGCTGCGCCGCTTCGTCAACGACTACGTGGCGCCGCCGAAGACCGGGGCCAAGCTGGAGATCGCGCTGGAGTCGTTCGAGCGGATGCGGGAGGAGATCGCCGCGATGGGGGCGCGCACGCCGCACGAGCTGATGCGCTGCGCCGAGGTGGACTTCATCCGCGACTGCGCCGAGATGGCGGCGCGCTCCTCGCTGGTCCGTACCGAGAGCCGGTGGGGGCTCTACCACGACCGGGCCGACCTGCCCGGGCGCGACGACTCCCAGTGGCTGTTCCACCTCAACCTGCGCAAGCGCGCCGACGGGGCGATGGAGTTCGTCAAGCGGCCGGTTGAGCCGTACCTCGTGCCCGTCGAGGAGTTCACGCCCGTCCAGGCCGAGCCGGTGGTGCTGGGTACGCGAGGCGCGGTCGCCGTAATGCGGCGGGCCGCCGGCCAGGTCGTGCGGCAGGCCGCGGTGGGGCGCTCGCCGCGGATCCTGGAGCTGCACCGGCTCGCCGAGCAGCAGCCTGTCGTCTCCGACCTGGCCCCGTACCTCGCCGACCCCGACCCCAAGGTGCGCCGCGCCGCGATCGCCACGCTCACCGAGACCGTCCCGCCCGGCACGGGACCGGCGCTGGCGGAGGCGCTCGACGACGCCCACGGCACCGTGCGGCGGGCCGCCGCCACCGGGCTGGTCGAGCTGGTCGAGGTGCTGCCCGCCACCGGCACGTTCGGCGCCGCGCTGGCCGGGCGGCTGCCGAGCGGGGACGCCACGGTACGGGCGGCGGTCCTGGACGTGCTGCGCGCGCTGCGGCTGGGCGGCACGGAGCTCTTCCACGGCGCGCTGCACGACCCCGACCACCGGGTGCGGATCGCGGCCGTCAGGGGGCTGGTCTCGCTCGACGCGGTCTCCGAGGTGGCCGGCGCGGCCACGGACCCGTCGCGAGAGGTGCGCGTGTGGGCGGCCAAGGGCCTCGGCCTGATCGGCAAGCCGTCGCCCGCCCTGGGGGTGCTCGCCGGCGACACCGACCCTCTGGTCAGGGCCGCCGCCCTGGAATCGTCGGCCGCCACGGGCGATCCGCTGGTGTCGGCGGCCCTGGAAGGGCTGCGGGACCCGGCCTGGCAGGTGCGGGTGGGGTCGGCGCGCTGCCTGGCGGCCGCGGACCCCGCCACGGCGACGCCGCCGCTGGTCGCGGCGCTGTCGGACGCCAATCCGGACGTACGCAAGGCCGCGGTGCTGGCGCTGGGGCCATGGGCGGCCGCCACGGGTGCGAGCGGGACTGGAACGGCCGGCGCGGGTGCGGACGGTACTGGGGCGGACGGCAACGGGGCGGACGGCAACGGGGCGGACCGCACTGGGGCGGGCGGCGCGGAGGTGGTGCGGGCGTTGCGCGGCGCGCTCGACGACACGGACGCCGACGTCCGCGCCTACGCCCGCCGTGCCCTGGCCACCCCATGACGCCACACCAGGAATTGGCACTGGGAGTTTTGGCCCTCACTCCGCCACAATTGGTGAAGTGTGCCTCTTTTGGGACTTAAGTGGCGCGCGGCCTATTTGTGGTTCATCGAGTGATTGGCGAGTGCATGGCGGGCGAGCACAGGCGTACGGTCCTGGTGGTGCGAGGAGGGTGGGAAGGGCACGTCCCGGTGGCGGCCACCGACCTCTTCGTGCCCTTCCTCGAGAAGAACGGGTTCGAGGTGTGGCTGGCGGACAGCCCGGCGCCCTACGCGGACCCCGCGTACATGTCCGGGGTCGATCTCATCGTGCAGTGCTACACGATGGGCACCATCGAGCAGGACCAGCTCAAGGGCCTGCGGGCGGCGATCGAGGCCGGCACCGGGATGGCCGGCTGGCACGGCGGCATCGCCGACTCCTACCGCAACTCCTCCGACTACCTGCACCTGATCGGCGGGCAGTTCGCGTGCCACCCGGGCAAGCACCCCGACGACGAGGACGCGGGCACCGAACGGCACAACTTCGTCCCGTACACCGTCAACATGCTGCCCGAGGCGGCCGCGCACCCCATCACCGAGGGGATCGGCGACTTCGACCTCGTCACCGAGCAGTACTGGGTGCTGGCCGACGACTACAACGACGTGCTGGCGACCACGACGCAGAAGGTGCGCCCGTGGGACCCCTGGCACCGGGAGGTGACCTCGCCGGCGATCTGGACGCGCCGCTGGGGCAAGGGGCGCATCTTCGTCGCGACCCCGGGGCACAGCCTCGACGTCCTGCAGCACGACAGCGTGCGCACCATCATCGAGAGGGGAATGTTGTGGGCCAGCCGCTGAACCTCGGCATCGTCGGTTGCGGGGCCATCTCGGCCCAGTACCTGCGCACCATCGACCGGCTGCCGCAGGTGCGGCTGGTGGCGGTGGCCGATCTGGACCCGGAGCGGGCGCGGGCGGCGGTGGCGGCGTACCCGGGCGTGGATGTGCTGGGCGTGCCGGAACTCATGGCCGACGCCCGGATCGACGCCGTGCTCAACCTGACCATCCCGGCCGCGCACGCCGAGGTCGCGCTGCTCGCCATCGCGGCCGGCAAGGACGTCTACTGCGAGAAGCCGCTCGCCGCGACCGGCGAGGACGCGCGCCGGGTGCTGGAGGCGGCCGAGGCGGCGGGGGTACGGGTCGGCTGCGCGCCCGACACGGTGCTCGGCACCGGCACCCAGACCGCCCGCCAGGCCATCGACGACGGCCTCATCGGCAGGCCGGTCGCGGCCACGGCGACGATGGTGACGCCCGGTCACGAGCGCTGGCACCCCAACCCGGACTTCTACTACGTCCCCGGCGGCGGGCCGCTCCTGGACATGGGTCCGTACTACATCAGCAGCCTGGTGACGCTGCTCGGCCCCGTGACGACGGTGATCGGCGCGGCCAGCCGTACGCGGGCCAAGCGCACGATCGGCTCGGGCCCGCGCCAGGGCGAGGAGATCCCGGTCACCGTGGACACCCACGTCACCGGCGTGCTCGTGCACGAGTCCGGCGCGCTGTCCACGCTGGTGATGAGCTTCGACGCGGTGGCCACCAAGGCGCCGAACATCGAGGTGCACGGCGAGCGGGGCTCCCTCGTGGTACCCGACCCCAACCACTTCGACGGCGAGGTCATGCTGACCCGCCTCGGCGACGAGGGCCCGCGCCCGCTGCCGGTGTCGGCGGGGTACGCGGGGGCCGGCCGCGGCGTCGGCCTGATCGACCTCGCCGAGGGCCGCGAGCCCAGGGCGGGCGGCACGCTGGCCTTCCACGTGCTCGACGTCATGGAGTCGCTGCTCGCCTCGGCGCACGAGGGCCGGGCGGTGGACGTCGAGAGCACCTGCGAGCGGCCCAAGCCGGTGGCGCTGGACGGGCTCGGCGCCGAGCGGCAGTCAGGCGGGTGAAACCGTCCTGACCGCCGGATGAGGTCGTCAAACGGATGAGGTCGTCAAACGGTTGTGGCCGTAAGGCGGGTGAGGCCGTCAGCAGGGTGAGGTCGTCAGGCGGGTGAGGCCGTCAGCGGGCTGAGGTCGTCACGGCGTGCGGAAGCCCCGGAACGTCACGGGCTTGCGGGTCTCGAAGCCGAGCCGCTCGTAGAGGGCGATCGCGCCGGTGTTCGCCTCGGCCACGTGGAGGAAGGGGCGTTCGCCGCGAGCCAGGACACGCGCGGTGAGGGCGCCGACCAGGCGGGCGGCGTGCCCTCGCCCGCGTGCCTCCGGGGCGGTGCAGACGGCGCTGATCTCCGTCCACCCCGGAGGCCGCAGGCGCTCGCCCGCCATCGCCACCAGGGCGCCGTTCTCGCGCACGCCGAGATAGGTGCCCAGCTCGCGGGTACGCGGCCAGAACGGCCCCGGCTGGGCGCGGGCGACGAGGGCCAGCATCTCGGGAACGTCGTCCGCGCCCAGCTCGACCACTCCGGCGCCGGTCCCGGCGGGCGGGCGGCCGGGCCCGACCATCTGCCGGCCGTCGAGGACGAAGACCGGCTCCCAGCCCGGCGGCGGTGTCGCCGGGCTGCTGAACATGTCGGCGAGCTCGCCCGTGCCGAGCAGCCGGGCGAGGTCGGCCCACTCCTCCGGTCCCGCGCCGGGGGTCACCGTGGAGAAGGTGGCGACTCCATGCTGGTAGGTGGCGGCCCGGCCGAGCCGGCGGGCGAGGTGAGCGTGGTGACCGCGCAGCGACTCGCCCACCGGGTCGTCGAGAGCGGGGACGTCGCGGCTGACCATGGTGCTGCACCTCTCGTGTCCTGCGGGGATCGACGGCCATCCTACGAACCACGCGAAGCGCCGCGGGCGCCGGGCCGGCCGACACCGGCTTGTCGGGCACTCCCTCCCACGCCGGGCACGAGAGCCGTCAGAGGAAGCCGGGACGGCCGCCCTTCTGCGCGGGCACGGCCCTACCGGACCGGCGCCGGCAGGGCCTGGCGCAGCGCGGCCGGGGCCCGGCGCGACCCGGGATCATCGCGGCTCACCGGACGGAGGTGCCGGTGGTGGTCAGGTCGCGGCGGTAGGACTCGGGTGCCTTGTAGACGGCGATCATCGTCACGACCGCTCCCACCATGACGTACACCGCCACCAGCGGCCACCGCGACCCGTCCGCCCCGGCCAGGGCGGTGGCGACGAACGGCGTCAGCCCGCCGGCGAAGATGGAGGCGATCTCCCGCCCGGCCGCGGCCCCCGTGTAGCGCCGCTCGGCGGGGAAGAGCTCGGCGTAGAAGGCGGGCTGGATGGCGTTGATCGCGTTGTGCCCGACGTTCAGCACCAGCACGTACCCGAGCACGATCAGCACCATCGACCCGCTGTGCAGCATCGCGAAGAACGGGAAGGCCATCACGAACACCACCGCCGCCCCGAAGAAGTAGACCGGCCGCCGCCCGATCCGGTCCGACAGGGCGGCGAAGGCGCCGTGGCTGACGAAGGCCAGCACTGCGGCGATCAGGATCGCGTTGTTGAGCTGCCCCTTGTCGATCCCGATGCTCGCCCCGTAGGACAGGGCGAACACCGTGAGCAGGAAGTACGGCAGCGCCTCGGCGAACCGCAGGCCCACGATCAGCAGCAGGTTGCGCCAGTCGTCGACGAAGATCCGGCGGATCGGCCCGTGGGCGTGACGCTGAGGATCCGCGGCGACGGCCTCGGTGAAGACCGGGGTCTCGTGCAGGCTGCGCCGCATCCAGAACGTCACCACGAGCACCACCGCCGACAGCAGGAACGGGATGCGCCACCCCCAGCTCAGCAACTGCTCGTCCGGCAGCGTGAAGACGTAGGCGAAGACGCCCGTGATGAGGATCTGCGCGGAGAACCCGCCGGTGTTCGGCCAGGCGCTGAAGAAGCCGCGCCGGTGCGGCGGCGCCGACTCCAGCACGATGATCATGGAGCCGCCCCACTCGCCACCGACCGCGAACCCCTGCAGCAGCCGCAGCACCACCAGCAGGACCGGCGCCCAGACCCCGATCGAGTCGTACCCGGGCAGCAGGCCGATGAGGATCGTGCTCACCCCCATCAGCACCAGCGTGACCATCAGGGTGGACTTGCGGCCGTGCCGGTCGCCGCGGCTGCCGAAGTAGAGGCCGCCCAGCGGCCGGGCCAGGAAGCCGACCGCGAACGTGCCGAAGGCCGACAGCGTGGCCACGAAGCCGCCGGCGTCGGGGAAGAAGACCTTGGGGAAGACGACGGCGGCGGCCGTGCCGTAGACGAGGAAGTCGTAGTACTCGAGGGTGTTGCCGAGGAAGCTGGAGGCCGTGACCTTCCAGGTGTAGCGAAGGTCGGTGCGTGGGGGAGAGGTCGCGACCA
The DNA here is from genome assembly GCF_041950525.1 of Nonomuraea sp. GTA35. Classification (NCBI taxonomy): domain Bacteria; kingdom Bacillati; phylum Actinomycetota; class Actinomycetes; order Streptosporangiales; family Streptosporangiaceae; genus Nonomuraea; species Nonomuraea sp. GTA35. Next base: position 356,859 of record NZ_JBGNUV010000008.1, read on the forward strand.
TGGCGACGCCCTTTCTGCCGTGCGGCATTCGACGTTTCCGCAGGGATTCAGTTGCCGCACACTATGACTCGGCAAACGGTTAACCGTCAACGGTTAACGTTGACCGTATGCCGTCCAGCGCGTTAGGCTCCGTGCAGGACACGAGAGGAGAGCTGGGTGACGATCACCAATCCGCTGCGTCATCCCCCGCTCGGGGACCAGCTGCTCGCCCAGCTCCGCTCGCTCATCGTGCGCGGCGAGCTGGCCGTGGGCACGCACCTGGTCGAGGGCAGGATCGCGGAGCGCTTCGGGGTGAGCCGCGGGCCGGTCCGCGACGCCCTGCGCCAGCTCGAGATCGAAGGCCTGGTCGAGACGCGCAAGCGTGGCGTCTTCGTACGCGGCCTGTCCGACACCGACCTCGTCGAGCTCTACTCGCTGCGCGGCGCCCTGGAAGGCCTGGCCATCAAGGAGGCCATCGCCCGGCTCGACGCCGCCGACTGGACCCCGATGGACGAAGCGGTCGAGCAGATGCGCGCCGCGGCGGCCACGCCCGACCCCGCCAAGTTCGCCGCCGCCGACCTCGACTTCCACAGCGGCTTCTACACGCTCGGCGCCAACCGCTGGCTCACCGCCACGTGGGAGCTGCACCGGCCGCTGTTCGCCACCGTGCTGGAGATCACCAACACCGACCGCGACCTCATCCCCGTCGCCGAGGACCACGCCGACCTGAGCGGCATCGTCCGCTCGGGCGACGTGGACGCGGCGCTGACCGCCCTCGCGGCGCACCTCGACGGCTCCTGCGGCCGCATCCGCGCCACGCTGAGCGAACGGCCCCGCCCGCAGCCCGCGTTCTGACACCGATCCTCGTCCCAGGCCGGGCCGGTCCGCAGTGGACCTCCTGACTCGGACCGGCCCTTCCCCCTCGAGTCACCACCTCGGACCGGTCATCCCACAGCGAGGCCTCGCCATGCGACAAAGCGCCATGCCACCAAGCGCCATGCCAGAAAGCGCCGCGCCCCACGACCCAGCACGACACAACCCCGCACCACAGACCGGCCCCATGTCGTGCAACGCCGCGCCACGAAGCGCCGGACCTCCCGCTCCGCGCGCCGAGGTGCTCGCCGCCGTCCCGACCTTCTTCGACGAGGCCGGCGAGCTCGACCTCGCCACCACCAAGGCGTACTTCGCCGACCTCGCGCCCCGCGTGGACGGCGTGTTCGTCTGCGGCACCACCGGCGAGTTCCCGGCCCTGGAGCGGGCCGAGCGGCGGGCGGTCGCGGAGGCGGCGCTGGCCGCGTTCGGGCCCGAGCGGGTGGTGGTGCACGTGGGGGCCGCCGCCACCCGGGAGTCGGTGGCGCTGACCAGGGACGCGGTCGCCGCGGGCGCGCGCAGGCTGGCCGCGCTGACCCCGTACTACCTGCCCGCCGACGCCGGCGCCGTCCTGCGGCACTTCGACGAGGTGGCGCGGGCGGCGGGCCCGGCCGCCGTGTACGGGTACGTGTTCAGCGAGCGCACCGGCGTGGCCGCCGAGCCCGCCGCCCTGGCCGCCGCGACCGGGCTGGCGGGCGCCAAGCTGAGCGGCCGCGCGGCGGACCGGTTCGCCGAGTACGCCGCCGCCCTCCCGCCCGGCCGGCGGCTGTGGTCCGGCTCCGACACCCGGCTCGCCGAGGTCGTGCGCGGCGGCGGCGCCGGAGTCGTCTCCGGCCTGTCGGCCGCCTTCCCCGAGCCGTTCACCCGCCTCGCCGGCGCCGTCGCGAGCGGCGACGCCCGGGCCGAACGCGACGCGCAGGCCCGGGCGGACGAGGTGCTGGACACGCTGGCCGGCACCGTGGAGGGCATCAAGCTCGCCCTGCACCACCTCGGCCACGGCACCGGAACCCTGCGCATGCCGGCTCCGGAGATCACCCCCGAGCGGCGCCGCCGCATCGCCAGCCTGGCGGCACGACCGTGAGGGGCCTGCCGAGCGGCGGCACCGCACGCCCGCCTGCCCGCCGCGCGGCGGTGGACGGGCTCAGGCGCGGTGAACGATCTTCCCGTCCAGCATGGTGAGCCACGCGTCCACCCCGGCCAGCCCGTCGGCGGGCAGCCCGGCGACGTCGGCGTCCAGCACCACCACGTCCGCGAGCTTCCCGGGCGTCAGCGACCCGATCCGATCCTCCATGCGCAGCGCGTAGGCGGCGTCGATGGTGTGCGCCCGCAGCGCCTCCTCCAGGGTGATCGCCTGCTCCGCCCCGATCGGCCCGCCCTCACGGGTCCGCCGCCGCACCGCGTTCGAGATCGTCTCCATCGGCCGCAGCGACGACACGAACGAGTCGCTGGACAGCACCGGTCGCAGCCCGGCGTCCAGCTCCTCGCGCATCGGCTGCAGCCGGTGCGCCCGCCGCTCCCCGAGCCGGCGCACGAAGTCGGTGCCGCTGTCGAACAGGAAGTTGGGCTGGTTGACCGGGATCACCCCGAGCGCGGCGAACTCCCTGACCTGCGCGGGCGTCGGATGGCCGCAGTGCTCGATCCGGGGCCTGGCGTCGTCGCCCGACACCGCCACCGCGGCCTTGATCGCGTCCAGGGAGTAGCCCATGGCACGGTCGCCCTGCGTGTGGATGCCGACCTGCCAGCCGGCGGACGCCGCCTTCCGCACCAGCTCCACGAGCTGGGCGGGCTCGTGGTAGAGGGACCCGGCGAAGTCCTCCCCGTACGGCTCCTCGAACATCGCGGTGCCGCCGAGCAGCGTGCCATCGCAGTAGAACTTCATCGCGCCGAACCGCAGCCGGTCGTCGCCGAACGGTCCCGCCAGCCCGATCGAGGCCAGCTCGTCCAGCATGTGCGACAGCGGCATGACGGCCGTCCGGACCGGCAGCGTGCCCGCCTCCCACGCCGACCGGTAGACCAGCAGCTCCCGCCGCGACACCTGCGGATCGCACACGGTGGTCACCCCGGCCCGCAGGTACGTCTCGCCGGCCAGCTCCAGCCACGACCGGAGCTGCTCCAGCGGCAGGTCCACGTGGAAGTTCGGGCCGTGGCAGCCGATGTCCACGGCCACCGGCAGCAGCAGCTCCATGGCGGAGTCCAGCACCATGCCGGTCAGCCGGCCGCCCTCGTCGCGCACGAACGCGCCGCCCGCCGGGTCGGGCACGTCCTCGCCGATACCGCGCCAGGCCAGCGCGGTGGAGTTCACCACGGCCTGGTGCCCTGACACGTGGTAGACGATCACCGGGTGGTCGGTGGTGGCCTCGTCGAGCTGCCGCCGGGTGGGCCGGCCGCCGGGGAACTTGGCGTCGTCCATCCCGTACGCCCTGATCCACTGGCCCGCCGGCGTCCTGGCGGCCTCGGCGGCGATCGCGGCGACCAGATCGGCGGCGCTGCCCACGGCCGGGTAGCGCGCGTCCACCGCCACCAGCGTCTCGGCCGTGGACAGCAGATGGTTGTGCGGGTCGATGAAGCCCGGCAGCACGCTGCGCCCGCCCGCGTCGACCACCGCGGCGCCGGGACCGGCCGCGGCCAGCACGTCGGGCTCACGGCCCACGGCCAGGATCCGGCCGTCGCGGACCGCCACGGCCTGCGCCTGCGGGCTCGCCGGATCCATGGTGATGACCTTGCCGCCGGTGATGACGGTGGTGGACATGTCTGGGCTCTCCTGTTCGGCTGAGGATCGGGGCTATTGGCTGAGGACCGGGGCGGCCGGCACGCGGTCGCGGTGACGCGGCGCCACGGCCAGGCAGACGACGCTGAGCACGCACATGCCGACGAGCAGCGCCACGGCCGGCCAGGCGGCGCCGCCGTACGCGGCGACGAGGGCGGTGGCGGCCAGCGGCGACAGGCCACCGAAGATCGCGCCCGCGCCCTGGTAGGCGAGCGAGATCCCGGTGTAGCGGACCTGCGGCGGGAACATCTCCGCCAGGATCGCGGCCATCGGCCCGTACGTGCCGGACGTGGCCAGCCGCATCAGCCCGAGCAACGCGAAGATCAGCACCGCGTCGCCCGAGCCGAGCACCGCGAACTGCGGCACGGCCAGCGCCGCGGTCAGGACCAGGAACACGATGGCGACCTTGCGGCTGCCGAACCGGTCGCCCAGCCAGGCGATGCCCAGCGTGGCGACCAGCTCGACGAACGAGGCGAAGCTGAGGCCGTTCAGGATGAGCTGCTCGGAGGCGCCGACGGACGGCCCTGTCGCGTACGACAGCAGGAACGTGGTCAGGATGTAGTAGCCGCCGATGGCCACCGGCAGGGTGCCGATCCCGAGCAGCACCGACCGCCACGAGGTGCGGAACACCTCCTTGATCGGCACCCCGGTCTTGTCGGCCTGCTCGAAGACCGGCGACTCCTCCACCCGCAGCCGGATGAACAGGCCGACCAGCACCAGCACGGCCGAGACGATGAACGGCACCCGCCAGCCCCACGACTGCAGGGCGTCGTCGCCGAACAGGCTCATCAGGCTGAACGCGCCGGTCGCCAGCAGGGCGCCCGCCGGGTTGCCGAGCTGCGCGAACCCGCCGTAGAAGGTCTTCCTGCCCTCGGGCGCGTGCTCGACGGCCATGAGCGCCGCCCCGCCCCACTCGCCGCCGACCGCCAGCCCCTGCACGAACCGCAGCAGCACCAGCAGCACCGGGGCGAGCGCCCCGATGGAGTCGTACGTGGGCAGCAGCCCGACGGCGAACGTGGCCGCGCCCATCATGAGCAGCGTCACCACCAGCGCCGACTTGCGGCCGACCCGGTCGCCGAAGTGGCCGAACACGATGCCGCCGAGCGGCCTGGCGAAGAAGCCGACCGCGTAGGTGGCGAAGGACGCCATGAGCGCCACCGTGGGGCTGGAGGCGTTGGGGAAGAACAGGTCGTCGAAGAGCAGCGCGGCGGCGGTGGCGTAGACGTAGAAGTCGTACCACTCGATCGTGGTCCCGACGAAGGCGGCGCCGGCCGCCCGGGTGGCGCGGTTCATGGTTCCTCCGGGTGTAGGGGGTGCGACGACGATATGCGCAGGTCACCCCGGGGAGAGCCGGGACGGAACGCACCACCGGAGGTGAATTAGAGTGCGGTATGCACTCTCGTGAGGTGGCGCCGTGGCGTTGACGGTGGCGCAGGTGATGACCCTGCCGGCGATGGAGATGCGGCTGCTGGCCGGGCGCGCGGGCCTGGCGCGGGCCGTGCGGTGGGCGCACGTGTCGGAGCTGACCGACCCGGTGCCGTGGCTGCTCGGCGGCGAGCTGGTGATGACGATCGGCCTCGGCCTGCCCGCCGACGCCGCCGGGCGGCGCGCGTACGTCGAGCGGCTGGCCGGCGCGGGTTGCGCGGCGCTGGCCTTCGCCCTGGGGGAGGCGGTGACCTCGGTGCCCGCCGAGGTGCTGGCCACGGCCGACGAGCACGGCCTGCCGGTCCTGGAGATCCTGACGCCGTTCATCGCGGTGACGGAGGCGGTCGCCCGCTGGCACGCCGACGAGCGCGTACGCGGTGAGCGCCGCGTCGTGGCCGCCCAGGAGGCCATGGCGCGGGCCGCGCTGCAGGCGGGCAGCGCGGGCATCCTGCGCGCCCTGGCGGAGCACACCGGCGGCGAGGCCCTCCTGCTGGACCCGCACGGCACACCTCGCGCGTCGAGCCCGGCCAGGCCGTCACCCGAGCAGCACGGCGCGCCCGGTGCCCGCACCCCCTCCGGCCCCCTCGGTGCTGCGGCCGGTACGGCAGCGGTGGTGGAGCGGCCGTGGCACGGCAGGGCGGTGGCGGCGGCCCGGAGCGCGGCGCGCCGCAGCGCCACCGTTCTCGACGACGGCATTCACGCCGTCCAGGTGCAGAGCCTCGGCTTCACCGGCCCGCCGAGCGGCTGGCTGGCGATCCGCACGTCCTCGCCCCTGGAATGGCACACCAGGATGCTGGCCAACCAGGCGGCCTGCCTGCTGGCCATGGAGCTGGTGGGCGTGCGCGCGAACCGGGCCAGGGCCCACGCCCAGCGGGCCGCGCTGCTGTCGGCCGTGCTCGACGGCACCCTGACGCCGCGGCAGCTCGGCGAGCTGTGCCCGGTGGCGCCGCCGTACGAGGTGATCGCGGTGCGGGCGCAGGTACCGGCGGACGCGGCGATGGAGGCGCTGGAGGACGTGCTGCCCGCCCCGGACGCCGAGGACCGGGCGTTCGTCTGCGCCCGGCCCGGCGGGACGACCCTCTTCGTGCTCCCCGAGGAGATCCGGCCGCGGAGCCCCGGGCAGGGCGGCGTCCGATCGCGGGGAGCGCGGCTGTGCGACCGGCTGGGCGCGCCGGGCGGCGGCTGCCGGGCGCACGACCTGGAGGAACTGCCCGCGGCGGCCCGCCACGCCACCGCCCTGGCCGGCCGCGGCACCGCCCCCGGCTACACGCACGTGGACGAGCTGGAGACGGCGGCCCTGCTCAGGGACGCGTTCGTGCCCGAGGCCGCACACCGCTTCTCGGCCGCCGTGCTGCGCCCGCTGCGCGAGCACGAGGCACGGCACGGCGGCGACCTGGTGGGCACGCTGCGCGCGTACCTGGAGGCGGGGGAGAACCTGGAGCTGGCCGCCAGGCGCCTGGGCGTGCACCGCAACACGCTGCGCCGCCGCCTGACCACCGCCGAACGCGTCTCGGGCCGCCCCTTCGCCGACCCCGGCCACCGCCTGCACCTGTGGCTGGCCGTCTCGCTCGGCGATCTCGTGCCGCCCGGCCGCCCGCGGGACGGGGAGAACGCCTAGCATCTGGAGGTGGCGGTCAGCGCAGATCCCCTCGGGAGACCACATGAGCGATTCCGCGACCTTACCCCTCTACATGCGCCGCTCCCTGTTCGACCCGGACCCCGAGCTCGTGCGGGTGCGCGAGCAGGAGGGCGTGCGGCGGGTCGCCACCCCGTTCGGGGTGGAGGTCTGGATGGTCACCAGGTTCGCCGACGTCAGGGAGGTGCTCGCGGACCCGGCGCGCTTCAGCAACGCCCGGCAGCCGCGCCCGCCGGGCGCGCCCGACATGCCCAGGGAGCAGGTCGAGGCGCAGCGGGCGGGCCACCTGCTGCTGTTCGACCCGCCCGAGCACACCCGGCTGCGCCGGATGCTGACGCCGGAGTTCACCGTGCGCCGCATCCGCCGCCTGGAGCCGCGCATCAAGGAGATCGTGACCGAGCACCTCGACGCGATGGAGGCGGCCGGCCCGCCCGCGGACCTGGTCGAGTCGTTCGCGCTGCCGATCCCGTCCCTGGTGATCTGCGAGCTGCTCGGCGTGCCCTACGCCGACCGTGAGGAGTTCCAGCGGCGCACGGCGAGCCTGCTCGACCTGTCCCTGTCGCTGAAGGAGCGGGCCCCGATCCGCGACGCCGCGCGGGCCTACATGGGCGAGCTCGTCGCCCGCGCCCGGGTGGATCGGGGAGACGACCTGCTCGGCATGCTGGTACGCGAGCACGGCGACGACCTGACCACCGACGAGCTGATCGGCATCGGCAGCCTGCTGCTCGTGGCCGGCCACGAGACCACCTCCAACATGCTCGGCCTCGGCACCCTGGCCCTGCTGCGCCACCCCGACCAGCTCGACCTGCTCAGGAAGGAGCCCGAGCGCGTGGGCGCCGCCGTGGAGGAGCTGCTGCGCTGGCTCAGCATCGTGCACAACGGCACGTTCAAGGTCACCACCACCGAGGTCGAGCTGTCGGGCGTGCGCATCCCCGAGGACGCGCTGGTGGCGGTCGCGCTGCCCGCAGCCAACCGCGACCCCGCGCTCGTGCCCGACCCCGACCGGCTCGACCTCGGCCGCGGCGACCTGGGGCACCTGGCCTTCGGCCACGGCGTGCACCACTGCCTGGGCGCGCCGCTGGCCAGGATGGAGATGCAGATCGCCTTCAACGCCCTGCTGGCGCGCTTCCCCGGGCTGCGCGAGGCCGGTCCGCCGCCCGGGTTCCGCGCCATGAACGTCGTGTACGGGCTGACCTCCTTCCACGTCACCTGGTGAGGCTCAGCCCTTCAGCCCGCTGAACGTCATGGTGGCCACGAACTGCCGCTGCGCCAGCACGAACGCGATGATGAGCGGCATCGTGGCCACCACGTTCCCGGCCATGAGCAGCGACCACTGCGTGTGCCGGGTGCCCTGGAAGTTGGCCAGCCCGAGCTGCATCGTGTAGAGGCTCTCGTCGCTGATCGCGACCAGCGGCCAGATCAGGTCGTTCCACGAGCCGAGCAGCGTGAACACGGTGAGCGTCGCCAGCGCGGGCCTGGCCAGCGGCAGCACCACCCGCCAGAACACGCCGAACGTCGAGCACCCGTCGATGCGGGCCGCGTCCTCCAGCTCGGCCGGCAGCGACAGGAAGAACTGCCGCATCAGGAAGATCCCGAACGCCGACGCCAGCCACGGCACGAACGCCGCCGCCAGGGTGTCGATCAGGCCGAGCCGGCTGAACATCACGTACGTCGGGATCATCAGCAGCTGCGTGGGGATCATGATGGTCGCCAGGATCATCAGGAACCCGGCGTTCCTGCCGAAGAACTTCAGCCGCGCGAAGCCGTACCCGGCCATGGAGCAGAGCACGAGCTGCGCGAGCACCGCGATCGCGGACACGATGACGGTGTTCAGCAGCCAGCGCAGCGCCTGCGACTCGGTGAACAGGCCGGCGAAGCCGTCGAGCTGCAACCGGCTCGGGATGAGGCGGGGCGGGAAGCGGTTGATGTCGCCGTCCGGCATGAACGCGGTGAGCACCATCTGCACCAGCGGCAGCGCGAACAGCAGGGCCAGCGGCATCAGCAGCAGGTGCCACGGGCTGAACGGCAGGCGTCTCAGCATCAGAAGGCCTCGATCTTGCTGCGCCGGGAGTAGACGATCATCCCGACGGTGATGAGCAGGGTCGCGGCGAACAGCCCGTAGGCGACGGCCGAGCCATAGCCGAACTTCGTGAGCTTGAACGCCTGGAGGTAGACGTAGTAGACGATCGTCTGCGTCGCGCCCAGCGGGCCGCCCCTGGTCGTGGTGAAGACCAGGTCGAACAGCTGCAACGCGGTGATCGTCTGCCAGATGGAGGTGAAGACGGTGACGGGCCCGAGCGCGGGCAGCGTGACGTGCCGGAACACCTGCCAGCGGTTGGCGCCGTCCATCCGGGCCGCCTCGACCACGTCCTTGGGGATGTCCTGCAGCGCGGCCAGGTACACGACCACGGTGAAGCCGACCTGGCCCCACAGCGCGATCAGGCAGATCGCCGCGAGCGCCTGCGACTGGCTCTCCAGGAACTGCTGCTGCGGCAGGCCGATCGTGCGCAGCACGGTGTTGGCGGCGCCGTACTGGGGGTTGAAGACGAAGCTGGCCAGGATGCCGGTCGCCGCCGCCGACGCGACGAACGGGATGAAGATGCACGTACGGTAAAAGCCGACCAGCTTGATCGGCCGGTTGAGCGCGACGGCGATCAGCATGCCGAGGAAGATCGACGAGGGCACGAACAGCACCGTGAACACCAGCGTATGCCGCACCGCCGCGAGCAGGTCCGGGTCCTGGACCATGAGCTCGTAGTTCAGCAGGCCGACGGGCTTGGCGGGGGCGATGCCGTTCCACTTCTGCAGCGAGATGAGGAACGCCCACACCGCCGGAAAGATCGACAGGCCGACCACGAGCGCGGTGGCGGGCCCCGCGAACCCCCACCCGACCAGGCTGCGGTGCAGCCACCGCAGCCGGCCGGACGGGATCGCCGCGCGGGGGGCGGCGGACCGGCGCCGCCCGGCGAACAGCAGCGACATCCTCAGCCCCCGGCCAGCGCCTGGCGCGACTTGGCGGCCGCCTCGTCCAGCGCCGCCTTCGGCGTGGCCGCGCCCTGCAGCGCCTTGGCGATGGCCTCGCCGACGTAGCGCGACATCTCGACGTACCCGCTGACCGTGGGCCTGGCCTGCTTGGCGTTCGCCAGGTTGGCCACCAGCTTCTCGACGCCCGGGTACTCCTTGACGTAGGTCTGGTACTCCGGCAGCGACGTCTCCGAGGCGCGCAGCGGCAGGTTGCCCTGGGCCAGGTTCCACTGGGCGTCGCCCTCGGCCGAGGTGAGCCACTTCATCAGCTCGAACGACCAGTAGGCCCGGTTGGCGTCGCCGTTGTCGAACAGCGTCCACAGGTCCGGTCCCGAGACCGTCTGGTGGTCGCCGTTGGTGCCGGGCAGGAAGGCCACGCCGTAGTCGGTCTTCTTCTCCTTCAGTTCGAGCAGCGACCACGGCCCGTTGATGATCATCGCGATCCGGCCGTCCCCGAACAGCGGCGCGTACCGCTCGTCGGTCTGGTCGAGGTAGACGCTCTTGTCGTCCACCGCCATCGCCCGCAGGAACTCCAGCGCGTCCACCCCCGCCTGGGAGTTGAACGCGGCCTGCTTGCCGTCCTGCGACAGGATGCTGCCGCCGCGCTGCCACAGCAGCGGCCAGAAGTGCCAGGTGGTGTCCTCGGAGGCGCTCACCGAGTACGCGGTCCCGTAGATCTTCTCCGCCGGATCGGTCAGCTTCTTGGCCGCCGCCCTGAAGTCGTCCCAGCTCCAGTCGTCGGTCGGGTACGGCACCTGCTTGGCGTCGAAGAGCGTCTTGTTGTAGAGCAGGGCGAGGTTGTCCACGATCGCGGGGAAGCCGATGACCTGGCCGTTCGGCGTCGCGGTGGTGCGGGCCGAGGCGGGGAACTCCGTCCACTTGACCGCCGGGTCCTTCACCTTCTCGGTCAGGTCGAGCGTCTTGCCCGACTCCTGAAGCTGCGACGCCCAGCTACCGAAAGCATAGGAAATATCGGGATACACGCCGCTTGCGAAGCCCGCGGACAGCTTCTGCAGCAGCTCGTCGGTGGTGGACGCGCCCGAGGTGACCTCGATGGTGACGTTGGGATGCTGCTGGGTGAACTTGGCCGCCAGGCCCTCCAGGATCTTCTGCGCGTCGGAGGTCTGCCCCGACCACCACGTGAGCTTCACTTTCGCCTGCGGGTCCACGGTCCTGGGGCCCTCCTGCGACGGGCCCCCGCAGCCGGCGGCCGCCAGGATGATCGCCGCGACCAGGGCCGCCACCGTTCTTCTTCGCACTGGGGATGCTCCCTCCCGGAATGTTGGAGCCCATCATGGCTACTTTCGAAGTCTTGTCAATACCTTCGAAAAAGCGCAAGGGTTGACAAGCTTTCACAACTCCTGCGACTGTGCCGTGGTGTCCAGAACGACCTTCGACCTTCTAGTCGTGGGCGACGCCAACCCGGACGTGATCGTGTCGGGTTCGCCTCGCCATCCCGAGTTCGGCCAGCGCGAGCAGCTTGTCCCCGCCGCCGGCCTCGTGCTCGGCGGCTCCGGCGCGATCACCGCGTACGGCGCTGCCCGGCTGGGCCTGCGCACCGCGTTCGTCGGGCGGGTGGGGGACGACCCCGCGGGCGCCTTCGTCCTGGACGCCCTGCGCGGTGGCGGCGTGGACGTCTCGGCCTGCGTCGTCGATCCCGCCGTGCCCACCGCCATGACCGTGGTGCTGGTGGACGGCGACGACCGGGCCATCCTCACCGCCCCCGGCTGCCTCGACCGGCTCACCGCCACGGACGTGCCGCCCGGCCTGCTCGAACGCGCCGCGCACGTGCACGTCTCGTCGTACTTCCTGCAGCCGCTGCTGGCGGCGGGGCTGGCCGGGCTGTTCGGCATGGCCAGGGCCGCGGGCGCCTCCACCTCCCTCGACACCAACGACGACCCGGCCGGCCGCTGGGCGGGCCTGGCGGACGTGCTGCCGGTCACCGACGTGCTGCTGCCCAACGAGAACGAGGCCCTCGCCATCGCCCGCGCCGTCTCGGGAGCCGGCACGGACGAGCACGTCGACCTCGGGCGCGCGGTCAAGGAGCTGGCGGCCCTCGGCACCCTGCCCGTCGTCAAGCGCGGCGAGCGCGGCGCCCTCGCCTTCGCCGACGGCGAGCCGGTCGAGGTCCCCGCCCGCCCCGCCACCGTCGTGGACGCCGTCGGCGCGGGAGACAGCTTCAACGCGGGCCTGCTCGCCGCCCTCCTGCGCGGCCTGCCCCTGAGCCGGAGCATGTCGGTCGCCGTGACCTGCGGCACCCTTTCCACCCGCGCCGCCGGGGGCACCGCGGCGCAACCCACCTGGGAGGAAGCAACCTCATGAAGAAGATCGTGTTCGTCGGGGCGGGAAGCGTCGTCTTCACCCAGGGGCTGCTCGCCGACCTGGTCGCCTTCCCCGAGCTGCGCGGCATGCGCATCGCCCTGCACGACATCGACCCCGAGCGGCTGCAGGTGGCCGAGGCCGTCGCCCGCCGCATCACCGCCGGTGACGGCGACGGGGCCGCCGCCGTCACCGCCCACCTCGACCGCCGCGAAGCGCTCGACGGCGCCGACTTCGTGATCAACATGGTGCAGGTCGGCGGCTACGACGCCACCGTCACCGACTTCGAGATCCCCGCCAGGTACGGCCTGCGCCAGACCATCGCCGACACCATCGGCGCCGGCGGCGTGTTCCGCGCGCTGCGCACGTTCCCCCTCCTCGACGCGCTCGCGGCGGACATCAACGCGGTCTGCCCCGACGCGCTGCTGCTCAACTACACCAACCCGATGGCGATGAACGTCTGGTACCTGTCGGGCAAGGTCAGGAACGTGGTCGGCCTGTGCCACTCGGTCTACTGGACGATGCGGGGCCTGGCAGAGCTGGTGGCGGTGCCGTACGAGGAGATCTCGTACGTCGCGGCCGGCGTCAACCACCAGGCGTGGGTGCTGCGCTTCGAACGCGACGGCGAGGACCTGTACCCCCGGCTGAACGTGGACGACCCCGAGCTGCGGCGGCGGGTGCGGATCGACATGTACCGGCGGCTCGGCTACTACCCGACCGAGACCAGCGAGCACTCCGCCGAGTACGTGCCCTGGCTGATGCACCACGACTCCGAGCTCGACCGGCTGCGCATCCCGGTGGGGGAGTACCTGCGGGTCAGCGAGGACAACCTGGCCGAGTACAAGCGCACCCGCGACCTCGTCCGGCACGGCGGCGAGCTCGACATCGCCGGCACCGACGAGTACGCCCCCCAGATCATCCACAGCATCGTCACCGGCACGCCCCGCGTCGTCTACGGCAACGTCGTCAACGACGGGCTCATCTCGAACCTGCCCCAGGGCTGCGTGGTGGAGGTGCCGTGCGCGGTGGACGCCACCGGCGTGCGGCCCACCGCGATCGGCGCGCTGCCCCCGCAGTGCGCGGCCCTGAACAGGACCTACGCGAGCGTCAACGAGCTGACGGTACGCGCCGCGCTCGAAGGCGACCCCCGCCACGTCAGGCACGCCCTGATGATCGACCCCAACACGGCGGCCTCGCTCACGCTGGACGACATCTGGCGCATGGCCGACGACCTCACCCGCGCCCACGGCGACCTCCTCCCGGAGGCCCTCAGGGCGTAGCAGGGAGCTCAGCGGGCGATCTCGACCGCCAGCCCCTTGTCCCGCAGCGCGGCCACGCACTCGGGGTCGGCGGACTCGCCCGTGATCAGCAGGTCGATCTCGCCGACCGCGCAGATCGGCGCCATCTCCACCACACCCAGCTTGGACGCGTCCGCGACGAGGATCTTCCTGGTCGCGGCGCGCAGCATGCGCTGCTTCATCTCCGCGTCGGGCAGGCTCACGTTCGTCACCCCGCCGGCCGCGTCGACCCCGCCGCAGCCCAGGATGACGGTGTGGGCGCGGATGCCCTCCAGCAGCTTGCCGCCCAGCGGATCGACCAGCGAGTGCTGCTGCCGCCGCAGGCTGCCACCGGTCACCACGACCGAGATGCGCGGCAGCGCGGGCTCCAGCTCCAGCGCCGTGCGCAGCCCGTTGGTGAACACCGTCACCTCGGTCAGGTCGGAGCGCGCCACCAGCTCCCTGGCCACGTACGTCGTGGTCGTGCCCGCCCCCATCAGCACGCTCTCGCCCGAGCCGACCAGCCGCGCCGCGACCTTCGCGATGGACGACTTCTCCACCGCCGCCGTGCCCAGCGACAGCTCGAACGACGGCTCCACGTGCGGCGCGGGCCCGGCGGACACGGCGCCGCCGCGCACCCGGCGCACCTTGCCCTGCTCCTCCAGCGCGTCGAGGTCGGCCCGGACCGTCACGCTGGACACGCCAAACGCCTCGGCCAGCTCCGCGACCCGGGCGAACTCCTGCTCGGTCAGCAACGCCAGCATGCGCTCGCGCCGCACCTCCGTCGGCATCGACTCGCTCACCGGCGCACCGCCGCCGGCAGCAGGTCGCCGTGCGCCTCGATCAGCTCGTCGCAGAGCGCCTCGATCGCGGGCAGCGGCAGCGTGGCCGCCGTGTTGGGGTCGAGCATGGCCGCCCGGTAGACGTGCGCGCGCTCACCGTCGAGCACCGCGCGCACGGTCAGCTCCACCACGTTGAGGAACGTCCGGTTGAGCGCGGCGAGCTGGACGGGCAGGTCGCCGACGGCCCGCGGGCGCACCCCGCCGGAGCCGACCAGGGCCGGCACCTCCACGCACGCCTCCCCGGGCAGGTTGCCGATCAGGCCGCGGTTGGGCACGTTGACGTAGATCTCCTTCTCCTCGCCGGTCAGCAGGGCCAGGATCATCGCGGCGGCGGGCTCCTGGTGCTGCCACCGGATGAGCAGCTTGTGGCCGGCGGACAGGGCGCGCCGCGTCTCCTCGTACAGGTGCAGGCTCTGCCCGACGCGGCGCAGGTACTCCTCGACCGGCACGCCCAGCCTGGCGGTCTCCTCGGGATGGCGCATGATCCACGGCACGTACTCGGCGGCGTGCTCGCTCGACTGCGTGGGGAAGTGGCCGAAGGTCCGGTAGAGCTCGACCCGCACGTGCCTGCGCAACTGGGCGTCGGCGGCGATCACCGCGTCGAGCTCGGGGTAGAGCGAGCGGCCGCCCGCCTCGAAGCGCAGCACGAACGACTGGTGGTTGAGCCCGGCGCTGAGGAAGGTGATCTCGTCCTCGTCGCGGCCGACCAGGTCGGCGAGGTAGGCGTGCGTGTCGCACACCGCGTGGCACAGCCCGGCGAACCGCTCGAACCCGGTGGCCTCGTGCACCGCCCACCCGGTCATCGCCATCGGGTCGGTGCAGCTCAGCAGCCACGCCTGCGGGCACAGCTCGGCCATCTGCCCGGCCAGCTCCACCAGCACCGGGATCGTGCGCAGCCCGCGGAACACGCCGCCGATGCCGATGGTGTCGCCGATGGTCTGGCGCAGGCCGTACCGGTGGGGGATCTCGAAGTCGCGCAGCGTGGCCTCGAAGCCGCCGACGTCGAGGTGGCCGACCACGAAGTCGGCCCCCTTGAGCGCCTGCCGCCGGTCGAACACGCTGCGGATCTTCGCATCCGCCCCCGCCTCCGCGCCCAGCGCCCGCACCAGCGTCTCGGCCGTCGCCAGCCTGCCGGGGTCGTCGTCGTGCAGCACGACCTCCAGCTCGCCGCGCAGGGCAGGGGCGAGCATCAGCGCGGACAGGACGCGGCGCGTCAGCTCCACGTCACCGACCCCGATGAAGACGATCCGCGCCATCCCCGCAGTATCCCACGCCCGCGGCGTGGGGGCGGCTGCGTCAGACCCGCAGCAGCGGCGCCCAGGTACGCGGCCCGACGAGGCCGTCCGGGTCGATGCCCTCGGCCTGCTGGAACCTGCGCACCAGCTCGACCAGCCCGTCGTCGCAGCGGGTGGACTTCAGCCACCCCTCCAGCCCGTCCTGGACCGAGGCGTAGGCGGCGGGAGGCACGTGCCCCCGGGCGAACAGGCAACCCCTGACGGTCTTGACGTCGTAGTTGTCGTCGCCGAGCCGGATCAGCGGCAGTTCCTTCACGATCTCCTCCGTCCAGGATGGGCCGGGCGCGCCGGCGATGAGGGCGGCGACGGCCGCCCGGAAGTCGGTCATGTCGATGGAGTGGGGGTCGGGCTTGGCGGTGTTGACCTCCCGGTGGGCCTTGACGCGCGAGGCGCCCAGCCCGAACTCGCGGCACAGCTCCGCGCACAGCCGCCGGTACGCGTCGAGCTGGACCTCCGGCCACGGCTGGAAGCCGTTGTTCTCGGCCTCGATGCCGAGCGAGCTGGAGTTGTCGTGCCGCGGCGAGGTCGAGGGCGCGTTGTGCCAGCAGCGCCCGGCGGCGATGACGTAGATGCGGCCCGACCTGCCGAGCCCGAACTGCGACAGCGGCCCCGGCAGGCCCGGCCGGCCGTCGCGCACCACCGCGAGCGAGGGGTGGTCGCCGCCGCCGGCCGGGCCGGCGGTGTGATGGCAGACGATGCCCTGCACCTCCGGTTGCGGCCCGTGGCCGCGGCTCTTCCACCCCGCCACCTCGGTCACCGGGTGGCCCGTGCGGCGGGCGACGTCGGCGAGCTGGGTCAAATACGGCATCGAGCACCTCCGTCTTGCGTCTGGATGAGTCTCACACCCTTCGATCGACGACGAGTATCCATCGTGTCGCTGTACGTGATCACCGCCGGGCGGGCCGATGACCGCGGCCCCGGCCACGCTCGGCGGGCGCCTACAGATCACTACCATGCCGTACCGGTACGCGACCGGGAGATCCGGAGAATCCGGGCGATCCGCCCCCCTGGCAGGCGCGCGAACCCCGGGGTCTCTGAGGTCTATCCCCGGACGTCATCGCCCGATCACGGCATCGGCGGCAAGGTTCCCGTACTCGGGGTGCACCGGTTCCGGGGGGCGTTCAGCAGCCTGCCGGGCCGCGCTGGGGTGCCGCGTGGACGGGGTGCCGGGCACGTCCGCACCCGGATCTGCCGGTGACGTCTCAGGGCCGGATGGCGCCGACGAGGCGGCCCCGCCAGTAGTCGTCGAGATCGACCACCTTGATGACGTCGCCGGTCTGCGGGGCGTGCACCATCTTCCCCCCGCCCGCGTACATGCCCATGTGCCCCAGCCCCTTGCTGAACAGCAGGTCGCCGGGCTGCACCTGGTCCAGGGGCACGCGCCGGCCGGCGCCCCAGGCCCACTGCGTGTACGTGGTGCGGGGCAGTTCCACCCCGGCCGCCCGCCAGGCCGCCTGGGTCAGGCCCGAGCAGTCGAAGGAGCCCGGCCCCGTGCCGCCGTACCGGTAGGGCTTGCCGACCTGGGCGAAGGCGAACTCCAGCGCCTCGCGGGCGTTGCCGGAGGCCGGGCCCGTGTACCTGATGCCGGTGCTGCGCGGGTCGCCGGTCCGGTAGGCGCCCAGGCGGCGCAGCAGCTTCGTCTGCTCGTCGACGAGGTCGTCGACCTCCTCCTGCTTGCCGCGTACGTCGTCACGGGCCCGCTCGGCCTCCTCCAGGGCGGCCCTGGCCCGGTCGCGCCGATCGCGCAGGCCCCGGGTCGCCTCCTCGAACGCCTGGATCTTCGCCGCCCGGTCCCGGGCCATCTGGTCGAGGGAGGCCATGCCGCTGAGCATCGCCTCCGGCGGGCCGCCGATGGCCAGCCGCTGCCAGCCGAGCGACGGGCCGAACTGGTAGTTGTGCGCCGCGATGGCGGCCAGCTCCTCGCGCAGCGCCGCCACCTGCTCGTCCTTGCCGGCCAGCTCGGTCTCCAGCGCCCGGTACGTCTTCCTGGCCTTGCGGTAGGTCTCGGTGGCCTGGTTGTAGCGCTCGACGAGCTGGTCGGCCCGCTCGTTGAGCTTCACCAGCCGGGCCCTGACCTGGGCGGGTGACGGGTCGGCCCAGGCCGCGCCCGGTATGACGACCGAAACGGTCATGGCCAGCGCCGTGGCAGCCGCCGCCCGTGCGAGCCTCGCCGACACCGTCACCCGCCTGCCTCCTTCGCGCCGTTCCATGAGGAGGTACGCGGCAGGCGCCGCGGGTGTTCAACTCGCCGGCGGTCAGGACGGGGCGCCGGCCCTCCTGCCGCGGACCGGCCGCTCGCTCAGCGGGTGAACGTGCAGGGCAGCCGCTTGTAGCCGTTGATGAAGCTGGACAGGAGCCGGTCCGGCTCGCCCGCCCTGATGTCCGGCAGCCGGCCGAACAGCTCGCGGAACATGACCGTGATCTCCCGGCGCGCGAGGTTCGCCCCCAGGCAGAAATGCGGTCCCGGCCCGCCGAACCCCACGTGCGGGTTGGGGGAGCGGGTGATGTCGAACGCGTCGGGGTCGGCGAAGACGCTCTCGTCCCTGTTGGCCGAGGCGTACCAGAGGGTGACCCGGTCGCCCGCCCTGAACCGGTGGCCGTTCAGCTCGTGGTCGCGGGTGACGTTGCGGCGCATGAAGATCACCGGTGTGCTGTGGCGGACGATCTCCTCCACGGCCCCGCCGATGCGGGCGTCGAAGTCGGACAGCAGCAGCTCCCGCTGGCCGGGATGGTCGGTGAGCAGCTTCAGCCCGTGGGCCAGCGCCGTGCGGGTGGTCTCGTTGCCCGCCACCACCAGCAGCAGGAAGAACGCGCCGAACTCCCGCGGGCTCAGCCGCTCGCCGTCGATGTTGGCGTTGACCAGGGCCGAGGTCAGGTCGCCCGTCGGGGCGGCGCGGCGCCGCCTGCCCAGTTGGGCGGCCAGCCGGTGCAGCCGCCAGCCGGCCGCCGACACCGTGCCCAGCAGCCGGGCCGTGCGCAGGCGGCCGACCCGGGCCGTGCCGCCGGCGTAGTCGACGGGATTGCCGACGTACTCCGGGTCGGTGTAGCCGACGACGATGTTGGTCAGGCGTACCACGCGCTCGTGCTCGCGCGGCGGGACGCCGAGCATGTCGCAGATCACCTCGACCGGCAGCCGCGTCGCCACCCGCGAGACGAAGTCGCCGGGGCCGCCCGCGATCAGCTCGTCCACGATGCGCCGGGCGCGGCGCGCGATGTCGTCCTCGGTCCTGGCCAGCGTCTTCGGCGTGAACGCGCGGGAGACGATGCGGCGGATCTTGGCGTGCCGCGGGTCGTCCATGTCGATCATCGAGTTGAAGTAGCCGTCCATCCAGCGCGGCAGGTCGGCCGGGCTGGTCGCGCTCGGCTCGCTGCTGAACACCTCGGGCCGGCGGCTGGCCGCCACCACGTCGGCGTGGCGCACCAGCGCCCACGCGCCCGGGTCCCGGCGCAGGAACGGCACCTTGGGCATGGCGAACAGCCGCAGGCCGGGCTCGGCCCGCAGCCTGGCGAACGCCCGCGCCCGCTCCTGTTCGGGCCGCTCCCAGAACCGCAGGTCGCTCAGGTCGATGTCGGCCAGGGTGAGGGCCGCCGGGTTCTCCGCCGTCACGGTCCACCGCCTTCCACGGATCTGGTGTTTACCATCACCAGATTTGCCGCGGGCGTCAAGGGCCTGCGGCAGAATCGGGGACATGACGCCCCACCGCACCTCCATGCGCCCCTACCGCGGCGTGCCGGCCGAGCAGCGGCGCGCCCGGCGGCGCGCGGCGCTGCTGCAGGCCGGCCTCGACGTGCTCGGCACCGAAGGCTGGGCCGCCGCCACCGTGCGGGGCGTCTGCTCGCGGGCGGGGCTGAACGACCGCTACTTCCACGAGAGCTTCACCGACCTCGACGCGCTGCTGCTGGCCGTGGTCGACGACCAGGCCGCGCAGGTCACCGATTTGATCACGACCGTCGCGGCGCAGTCCCCGCGCCGCCTGCGGGCCCGCGCCACCGCGGTGGTGAGCGCCATCGTCGACTTCCTGGCCGCCGACCCGCGCCGGGCCCGCGTGCTGGCGTACGAGTTCCCGGCCAGCCCGCTGCTGCAGGAGCGGCGCAGGCAGATCATCGCGACACTGGCCGGCATCTACCTCGGGCAGGTCGGCGAGCTGTTCGAGGAGACGCCGCTGGGCGAGACCGACCTGCGCATGACCGCGCTGACCGTCGTGAGCGGCCTGTGGGAGCTGCTGTCGGCCTGGCTGCGCGGGGACGTCGACACCGGCCGCGACCACCTCGTCGACTACATCGTCGCGCTGCTCCTGACCACGACGGAGCTCGCCCCAGCCCTCGACCGGCGGCTCAACTAATACGATTTATTCGTATTCGTTCGTGCGACGACAGGAAGGCCCCGAGTGCAGCGCATCACCGTGCCGCCCGAGACGACCCCGCCCACGCAGGGCCACCTGCGGCTCGGCGACCCGCCGGACCGGCCGGACGCGATCACCGTCAATTCCCGCCACCTCAGCCGGGCGGGACGGCCCTGGTTCCCCGTCATGGGGGAGTTCCACTACGCCCGCTACCCGGCCGCGGAATGGCGCGAGGAACTGCTCAAGGTGCGCGCCGGCGGCGTCACGATCGTCGCCGCGTACGTCTTCTGGAACCTGCACGAGGAGCGCCGCGGCCTCTTCGACTGGAGCGGCGACCGCGACCTGCGCCGCTTCGTGACGACCTGCGCCGAGCTGGGCCTGGACGTGGTGGTGCGGATCGGCCCGTGGGCGCACGGGGAGTCGCGCAACGGCGGCTTCCCCGACTGGCTCCTGGCCGCCGGTTGCGTGCCGCGTACCGACGACCCCCGCTACCTCGACCTCGTCCGGCCGTTCCTCGCGCAGATCGGCGCGCGGCTGCGCGGCCTGACGCGCGAGCACGGCGGGCCCGTCGTGGCCGTCCAGCTGGAGAACGAGCTGCACGACCAGCCCGGCCATCTCCTCACGCTCAAGCGCATGGCCCGGCAGGCCGGCATCGACGCGCCCCTGTGGACGGCCACCGGCTGGGGGCACGCGCAACTGCCGCCCGACGAGGTGATCCCGCTGTTCGGCGGCTACCCGGAGGCCGCCTGGGACACCGCGCACGACGGCTGGCCGGCGCAGAGCCGGGCCCACTACTTCTTCGGGCCGGGGCGGGACGACGACTCGATCGGCGCCGACCTGCGTACCGGCGCGGCGTCCGGCGGCGACGAGAGCCACCTGGCACGCTACCCGTTCGCCACCTGCGAGCTGGGCGGCGGCATGTACACCGCCTACCACCGCCGGCCCGTCGTCGCGGCGGCCGACGTGGCCGCGCTGGCGCTGGTCAAGCTGGGCAGCGGCTCGGTGTGGCAGGGCTACTACATGTACCACGGGGCGTCCCAGAAGATCGGCGAGCTGTCCACGCTGCAGGAGTCGCACGCCACCGGCTACCCCAACGACTGCCCGGTCATCACCTACGACTTCCAGGCGCCGCTCGGCGAGTACGGCCAGTTCCGCGACTCCTACCGGCACCTGCGGCTGCAGCACCTCTGGCTGGCCTGCGACGGGCCCGACCTGGCCACCATGACGCTCACGATGCCGCCGGGCGCGCCCACCGACCCCGCAGACCGGGCGGCGCTGCGCTGGGCCGTGCGGTCGGACGGGCGTTCGGGGTTCCTGTTCGTCAACAACCACCAGCCCGTCGAGACGCTGCCCGATCACGACGGGGTGCGGTTCGCGGTCGAGCTGGACGGGCGCTCGCTCGTCGTGCCGCGCGAGCCCGTGACCGTGCCGGCGGGCGCCTGCTTCGCCTGGCCGCTCGCGCGGCGCGTCGGCGACTGCGTGCTGCTGACGGCCACCGCGCAGCCCGTGTGCGTGATCGACGCCGGGGAGCCCGTGCACGTGTTCACGCAGACCGCGGGCATCCCGGTGGAGCTCGCCTTCGACGCCGCCACGGTCGCGGGCGTGGAAGGGCCCGCGACCGTCACCACCACCGGCGGCGACGTCGTGGTGAGCGGGCTGCGGCCGGGCCCGGAATGCCTCCTGCGGGTGACCGCCCCCGGCGGGAGCACCGCATCGGTGCTGGTGCTGGATCACGACAGCGCCCTCACCGCGACCCGCGGCCACCTCTGGGGCGCCGACCGGCTCGTCCTGAGCGACCGCCCCGCCGTGATCGACGGCGACCACCTGGTGGTGTACGGGAACGGCGGCGCCGCCCCTGGGCAGGGCGACCGGGCCCCGGCGGGGAGCGGCGGGGACACCGGCGGCAACCACGCCTCGGTGGCGAGCGGCGGGAACGCGGGCGGCGACCGCGCCTCGGCGGGGGACCGCGTGCTGGTCTTCCCCGCACCCGCCTACGCGACCGGCACCCACGGCGTGTTCGGCGTCCTGCCGCTGCCCCCGCAGGCGGGCGAGCCCCCGGCGGTCGCGATCGAGACCGTCAAGCAGGCCGGCCCCGCCCGGCCCCCGGTGATCGACCCGGCCTCGGGACGGGCGTCGGCCCCGGTGGACGCCGACTTCGACGCCGCCGCCGTCTACCGCCTCACCATCCCCCCGGACGCCTTCACCGGCGACGACGAGGTGCTGCTGCGCCTGGACTGGACCGGCGACGTGGGCCGCGCCTACATCGGCGGGCGCCTGGTGGCCGACCAGTTCTGGCACGGCCCGCCGTGGGAGATCGGCCTGCGCAGGTTCCGCGAGGAGGTCCTCGCGCACGGCCTGGAGCTGCGGCTGCTGCCCCTGCGCGAGGACGCGCCCGTCTACCTCTCCCCGCGCTTCCGCCCGCCCGCCTACCCGGGCGGCGCCGTCCTGGAGCTCCGCTCGGCCACGCTCGTCCCGCTGCCCCGCACCGTGATCACGGCCGCTGCGGGCTGACCCCGCAACCGGCACCGGCGGTCAGGTCCGCCGCCGGCACTCTGCCCGCCGAAAATCCGTCCGCCCGTACTCTGCCCGCCGAAAATCCGTCCGCCCGTACTCTGCCCGCCTGAAGTCCTGTCCGCCCCGTACTTCGCCTGCCCGAAGTCCCGTCCGCCCGCCCGCACTCCGCCCGGTCGGGCTGGCGGCAGGCGTTCTGGCCGTGGACCTTCTTGGCCAGCTCGACGTCCGCGATCGAGCGCTCGACCAGCGCCCGCATCGCGGACTCGGCCGCCTTCGGCCGCCGCCTGCGCACCGCCAGCAGCACCTCGGCGTGCCCGTCGGCGGACTCGCCGGCGGACTCGCCGGCGATCGTGGCGTGCACGAACTGGTCACGCAGCCGCAGCCCCGCCTCGATCGCCGTGGCCATCCGTGCCATCAGCTCGTTGTGCGCCGCCCGCAGTCAGCGTGTGGTGGAAGGCCAGGTCGGCCTCCACCTGATCGCCGGCGGCGGCCCGCATCGCGGCGAGCGCGTCCTCCAGCTCGGCCAGGTCCCGGTCCGTACGCCGCAGCGCCGCCATCCGCGCCACCTCCGGCTCGACGGTCAGCCGCACCTCGCCCAGCTCGTCGAGGAACACCTCGTCCAGCCGGGCGGCGAACCGCCACCGCAGCACGTCGGAGTCGAGCAGGGCCCAACTCCTCGCGCGGCGCGACGAACGTGCCGCGCCGCGGCCGCGCGCCCACCAGCCCCTTGGCGGCCAGCACGCGCAGCGCCTCGCGCACCGCGGTCCTGCTCACCCCGAACCGCTCCTGCAGCGCCACCGCGTCGAGGTCGGCGTCCGGGGCGAGCTCGCCGTTGACGATGGCCGTGCCCAGGCTGCCGACCACCCGGTGGTGCGCGCCGCCCCCGCCGCTGTCCGCCATGTGGCTCCAGGCCTCGCAGATCTACAGCATCAACGCCAGGAGCGAGCATCCGCAGGAGGCGGCCAAGCTCGTGGACTTCCTCGTCAACAGCCCGGAAGCCGGGAAGATCATCCTCGCCGACCGCGGCATCCCGGCCAACTCCGACGTCCGCGCGGCCATCCAGGGTGTGCTCGGCGAGGCGGAGAAGACGCAGGCCGCCTTCATCGACGCGCTCACCCCGAAGGCCGGACCGCCCCTGGTGATCGGCCCCGCCGGCTCCACCGACACGCCGAAGATCCTGGACCGGGTCAACGCCGAGGTGCTGTTCGGCCGGCAGCAGCCCGCCGCGTCGGCGGCCGAGTCGTGGCTGCGCGCCAACCCGCACCGCCTGGACCTCGGCCGGATCGGGCCCGACGCGATCGCCGTGCGGCTGCGGTCACCCGCCCTGGCCAAGACGGGGGTGCGGGTGGCGTTCCCGTACGGGTCGCAGGCCTGGGGGAACGCGGCCGACTGGGCACGGCCCGACGCGCACACGTCGCAGCTGCGGATCGAGGAGGGCGGGTTCACCGTCGAGCGCACGCTGGACGCGACCGCGTACCGGGTGTCGGTGCGGATGGCGGGCGGCGGCGAGGTGATGCGGACGGGGCCGCACGAGTTCCGCATCACCTTCCCCGGGCCCGCCGCCGAGCTGACCTTCGCCTTCCAGCGCGGTGCCGCGACCCGGGTGCCCGGCTTCGCCGAGGTGGTGGAGGCGGCCGCGGCGCACTGGGCGTGGTTCTGGAGCACGGGCGGCGCGGTCGAACTGTCCGGCAGCCGCGACGAGCGCGCCCACGAGCTGGAGCGGCGGATCGTGCTGTCGCGGTACCTGACGGCGATCCACTGCGCCGGCTCCAGCCCGCCGGCCGAGACCGGGCTGATGGCCAAGCTGGCGGGACCGCCCGCGCCCAGGGCTGCCCGGGGGCGCGCTGGCCCAAGCAGACCGGCCCGGACGGGCGGGAGAGCCCCAGCCCGATCGGGCCGTTCCTGGTGTGGCAGCAGCCGCACCCGATCTTCCTGGCCGAGCTGGTGCGGCGCGCCGCCGGCACCCGCCACGCCCTCGGCCGCTACGCCGATCTGGTGCTGGAGACCGCCGCGTTCATGGCGGCGTTCGCCGTCGAGGGACCCGGCGGGTACGGGCTGGGGCCGCCGCTGGTGCCCGCCCAGGAGTCGTACGCCGCGGTACGCGCCCGCGCGGCGAACCCGACGTTCGAGCTGGCCTACTGGTCGTGGGCCCTGGAGGTGGCCCAGCGGTGGCGGCGCCTGCTGGGGCTGGCGCCCGAGCCCCGCTGGGCCGAGGTGGCCGCGGGCATGGCCAGGCCCCTGGTGCGCGGCGGCGTGTACGCGGCGATGGCCGCGCCGCCGTACACGGTGCGCGACGACCACCCCTCCATGCTGTACGCGCTCGGCCTCGTACCCCCGACCCGCCTCATCTACGCCGCCACGATGCGCGCCACCCTGCACGACGCGCTGTCCGGCTGGGACTGGGACAGCACCTGGGACTGGGACAGCACCTGGGACTGGGACAGCACCTGGGACTGGGACAGCACCTGGGGGTGGGACTACCCGGCCATCGCCATGACCGCCACCCGCCTCGGCGACCCGCGCACCGCCGTCGAGGCGCTGCTCATGCCCACGGCCAAGAACACCTACCTGCCCAACGGGCACAACTTCCAGACCGCCGCCCTGCCCGTCTACCTGCCCGGCAACGGCGGCCTGCTGGCCGCGGTCGCGCTCATGGCCAGGGGCTGGGACGCCGGCCCGCGCACCCCCGGCTTCCCCGGCACCTGGCACGTCCGGCACGAGGGACTGCTGCCCTCACCCTGACCAGTCGATCTCCTCCCGCTTGCCCAGGAACTCCTCGGCCGCCTCCCACTCCAGCGGCAACGGCATCGGATACGTCGTCCGGATCCTGGACAGCTCCCGGTGCGCGCGGATCAGCCCGGCGAAGTCGCGGGGGTAGGTCCGCGTGTCCACCCCGGTGAACACCCCGATCTTGCGCGCCCGCTCCAGCAGCCGCCGCCAGTCCCCGACGCCGGCCAGCCCCACCGACTCCACCCCGTGCGAGAACAGCATGAGCCTGATCTCGTCGAACGGATCGGCCCCGTCCAGGTAGGCCATGGCCCGCGCGTGCGACTGCTCGGCGTTGAACACCATCCAGTACGGCACCGACCCGCTGCGCAGTGCCCACCACGGCTCCAGCAGCAGGAAACACTCCACGAGCAGCCGGTCGCCGGGCAGCCCCCGCCGCCGGTACCAGTCGCGGTACAGGTCGGCCACGACCGGGCTCAGGTCCTCCGGCTCGGAGAAGCGCATCCGCGCCAGCCGCCACCCGTTGCGCGCCGCCAGCTCCTCCAGGTCGGCGAGCAGCTCGGGCTCGAACCCCCACTCCGCCTCCGGGCTCTCGCCGTCGGCCGGAGGGTAGTCCCACCGCTCTCTCCCGGCGCCGTACCGGCTGAGGTAGCCGGCCACGCGCGGCCCGCCGTGCTCGTACTCCTCCCGGGTGGCGCCGCCCAGCGCGCCGTGCTGGAACACGTAGCGCGGCCCCACGCGGGTGACCGGCCAGCGCAGCCCGCACTCCGGCACGACCAGCGTCGCGCCCGCCGGCAGCGACTCCTCCAGGAACCGCCGGTAGGCCTCGGGCAGCCTGCGCCACTTCACCCGGAAGTACGTCATGCCCGCGATCATCAGCCGGTCCTGGTTGGCGTCGTGCATGTGATGCAGCACCAGGTCCGGGTTGGCCGCCAGCAGCGCCTCGCCGGCCGCCCGGGTCGCGCGCAGGTCGCCCTGCGGGTCGTCGGGGCCGACGCCGCGGCGGCGCACCGGCAGCAGCAGCGTCTGCGGCAGCCACGGCGCCCGCAGCGCCGCCGCCAGGTGCACCAGCGCGCCGTTGGACGACCCGACGAACGCCACCGGGTACGGCCCCCGCGGGTAGTGCCCGCTCACCCAGCGTGCCAGCTCCTGCGAGCGGATCTCCGGCACGCGGCGCAGCGGCACCGCCTCGGCCCAGCCGCTCACCGCGTACGCCTTCTCCTTGGCCGCCCTCGGCAGCCGCGCCGCCGCGCCCGCCACGGCGGCGGCCACCGGCTCCAGCGCGCCCGGCGCCTGCCCGAGCATCGGCACGTCCTGGTCGCGCAGGAACCGCGACAGGGCCCGCAACATCCCGGTGGCCGAGTCGAACGACGCCACCGCCTTCTGCGGCTTCACCATTCCGCCTCCAGCAACGCCGTCTGCAGGAACGCCGCCACCTCGCGCGCCAGCCCCTCCGGGTCCTTGTACGGCACCATGTGCGGCAGCCCGTCCATGACCACCAGCCGCCCCCGCGGCAGCAGCCGGGTCACCTCCTCGGCCCACGCCTGGCTGACCATCCGGTCCTTGCCGCCCCGCACCACCAGGGCGGGCACGGTGACGTGGGGCAGCTTGTCCTCGATCCGGTCGCGCATCGAGGTGCCGAAGCTGGCCAGCACCTGGCGCGGCCCGGCGTCGGCGTAGTCGGCCACGTTCAGCGGCAGCATGCGCGGGCTCTCCCGGACCGAGTTGCGCAGCCACTGGCCGACCAGCCGCGCCGGGCTCCGGCCCCGCGCGTCCACGGTCGGCCCCACCAGCACCAGCGCGCCCGCCGCGCCCGGATGCCTGGCCGCCACGTCCACCGCCACCTGGCATCCGAACGACCCGCCCAGCAGGCACGGCCGCTCCAGCCCGCTGGCGGCCAGCCAGTCGGCCACCGTGTCGGCGAGCGCCGTCAGCGTCAGCGGCGCCCGCGGCTTCTCGCTGCGCCCGAACCCGGGCAGGTCCAGGCTCCAGGCGTCGTGCGTGACCCCCATGGCCCGCACGAACGGCAGCAACTCCCGGCTCGACACCCCGGCGCCGTGCACGCACACCACGGCGGGCCCGGGCCCGTGACTTCGCCACACCGCCAGCTTCATGCCGAGGGCGGTGCGGACCAGCGATTCGAGCGGCACGCCTCTCCTTCCACAGGGAGCCGCCCTCCTACCCGAACCGTGATCGGTCAGTCCACCGGTGACGGCGGCGGCGCGCCCAGCGCCCGCAGCTCGTCCCAGAACCCGTCCGGGATCACCGCGTCCACCAGCGCGTCCAGGGCCTCCAGCCGCTCCACCGAGGTGATCCCCACCACCGTGGAGTGCACCCGCGGCTCCCGCAGCGAGAAGTGCAGGGCGGCCGCGGGGAGCGCGATCTCCCACCGCTCGCACAGCTCCCGCACCCGCTCCACGTGCCGCCCGAACTCCGGCGAGATCGGCCGGTACCCGTACCGCGAGGCGTGCCGCGGCGAACCCGACAGGATCCCGCCGCCGAAGGGCGCGGCGTTGAAGACCGTCATCCGCCGCTCGGTCGCCAGCCGCAGGATGTCCTCGGCGCCCCGGTCCACCAGCGTGTACCGGTTGTGGGTGAGCACCGCGTCGAACGCGTCCGTGCGGATGTAGTCCTCCACCAGCGTCCCCCCGGCGGCGGCGATGCCGATGGCGCCGACCAGCCCCTGCTCGCGCAGCGACACCAGGGCCGGCACCGCGCCGCCCGGCGCCATCGCCTCCCGCACCGTGATCGTGAACGGGTCGTGCAGGTGGTAGATGGGCAGCGTGCCGACGCCGAGCCGGGAGACGGTCTCCTCGAACGAGCGCATCACCCGGTCGCCGTCGAACACGCCCGTGTCCGGGTCCCGGTCGGCCTTGGAGAAGACGGTCACCCCGACGGCCGTGCCGAGCACCTGCCCGATCAGCGTCTCGCTGCGCCCGCCGGCGTACTCGTTGGAGGTGTCGAGCTGCCGGAACCGGCCGGACACCAGCGCCCGCGCCAGTTCTTCGCCGCCGGGTTCGCGGCCCAGCGCCGACGTGCCGAGGGTGATCGCCTCCAGGGGGGTGTCCGTCCCGGGCACGCGGCGCGCCTGCTGCTCTGGCACCGTGTCCGCCTTCCTTCGTGATCGTACGGTTTCCGGACGATCATCCCATGTGCCCGGGTCAGAGGACGAGCTGGAAGCGGCGCCGCGTCTGCCACTCCACCGTCACCACGGTCGCGTCGTCCTGCAGCCGGCCGTGCTGGTGCGCCAGGATGGCCTGGATGAGCCGCCGCAGCGTCTCCGGCGCCGACACCCCGTCGGCCTCCCACCGCACCACGAAGTCGATGAACCGCTCCAGCCCGAACAGCTCCCCTTGCGGGCTCTGCGCCTCGATGACGCCGTCGGTGTAGAACAGCAGCCGGTCACCGGGCTGGAGCTGGTAGCGCAGCAGCCCGGTGGAGGCGTCCATGCCGAAGCCCATCGGCGGGTCCGGCTCGCTTTCCAGGCTCGCCACCAGGTGGCCCTCGCGCAGCACCAGCGGCGGGTGGTGCCCCCGGTTGATCCAGCTCAGCAGCCCCGAGCGCAGGTCGAGCTGGGCCAGGATGCCGGTGGCGAAGCGGCCGGTGAACTCCTCCCTGATCGCCACGTCGATCGCCTCACCGATCGCGGCGAGCCCCATGCCCTGCCTGCGGTTGTTCCGGCAGGCGGCCATGGCGATGGAGGCGGTCAGCCCGGCGGAGGTGTCGTGTCCCATGGCGTCGAAGATCGACACGTGCAGGGTGCCGCTGTCGAGCGCGTAGTCGAAGGCGTCGCCGCCCATCTCGTACGCGGGCTCCAGCGCGGCGCTGACCACGACGTCGTCGTTGGCGAACGTGCCCGGCGGCAGCAGGTTCCACAACACCTCGGCCGACAGGGTCAGCGGGCGGGCGCGTACCAGCCGGGCGAAGGAGTCGCTGTGCGGCCGCTTGCTGACCACCAGCACCGCCACCAGGGACGCCAGGTCCTTGGCCCGGGTCTCGGCGAGCTCGTCGTCCTGTGGCGCGATCAGCCCGAGCACGCCGATCCGCTCGGTGCCGTCCAGCAGCGGCACCCACAGCAGCGGCGTCCGGCCGTCCTTCGGCGAGCGGCCGCGGATGATCGTCACCGCGCGGAAGGCCCGGCCCGGCATGGTCGCGTCGATGCGCAGGGTCTCCAGCGGCTCGCCGGCGGTGTCGTGCTGGCCCGGCAGCGGCACGAGAAGCTGCTCCTGCAGGTCGGTCACGTAGATCATGACGTGGGCGAACCCGGACAGGCGGGCGTGCTCGGCCACCTGGGCAGGCAGGTCCTCCATCCCGGCCAGGTGCATGGCCTCCAGCAGGCCGCCAAGGGCGCGCTCACCGTCGCTCCGCACGTCCTCACCCCTCGCCTGTCACTTCCATCCCCGGCCTCCTACCCATCCCTAGGCGGTACGTCTCCGCCGAGACGGCAGGACGGGCGCATCATCCGACGTGCGCCGCGCCCGTCACGCTGTCGTGGCCGTCAGCCGGTCGTGGTCGTCACCCAGGATGCCGGCGCCAGGATCCGGCGCCGAGTCGTGTGCGCCGGATCCTGGCGCCGGGCCCCGTCAGACCGCCACCGGGTCCTCGATCACGCGGCCGAGCACCCCGCGCTGGAAACCCTCCGGATCGGGGCTGGACAGGCCGGCCATCGTCGCCAGTGCCTTCCACAGCGCCCACCCGCGGGCCCGCCGCCAGGCGTCGGCGGGCAGCCCGGCCGCCTCGCGGAAGACCTGCCGCTCGGGGCCGTCGAAGTAGGTCCAGGCCATGACCAGGTCGCAGGCGGGATCGCCGACCCCGCAGGTGCCGAAGTCGATGACCGCCGACAGCCGCCCGCGGCGGACGAGCAGGTTGCCGGGCGCGACGTCACCGTGGAACCACACCGGAGCCTCCCTCCAGGCCGAGTCCACCGCGTCCGCCCAGACGGCCCGGCACGCGGCGGCGTCGACGTCGCCGTCCAGCCTGCGCAGGGGCCTCTTCGACCTCGCCGTCCAGGACAGCCGGATGGCGGCCGCGCCGGTGCGAGTGCGCTCCGGCGGCGGGCCCGTGCTCCGCGTGGACGGCACGGAGCGCCGACAGGAAGGCCCCGAGGTCACGGGCCAGCGCCGACCGGTCGACGTCCGCGGCGCCTTCCACGGTGTCCCCGGGCAGCCACCGCCGCACCGACCAGGGGTACGGGTATCCCGCTCCGGGGCGGCCGGTCGCGACGGGCGTGGGCACGGGCAGCGGCAGGCGCCCGGCCAGCAGCGGCAGGCAGCGGTCCTCCTTCCCGACACCTTCCACGTACGCGTCGTCGCTGGGCAGGCGCACGGCCAGCCGGTCGCCGAGCCGGAACGTCCGGTTGTCCCAGCCCTGGCGGGCCACGGGTATCACCGGCAGGTGGGCCCAGGCGGGGAACTGCTCGGCGACCAGAGCCCGTACGAGATCAGCCGTGATGTCGATCACGGTCTTGATTCTGTCTCACGCCTTCCACCCGGTGGCCCAGGTGCTCAGACCTCCCGCCCGGCGGCGTTGGCGGACTGCTCGACGGCGTAGGTGGACTGCACCACACCCGCCCCGAACACCCTGGTCGACACGTGCGTGAGCGGCACGTCCCGGCCGACCGGCCCGAACAGCGGCAACCCCGTGCCGATCAGCACCGGCACCGTGGTGATGGTCAGCTCGTCGATCAGCCCCTCGCGCAGGAACGTGCGGATCACCTGCCCGCCGTCCACGTACACGCTCTTCGTGCCCCGTTCCTCCAGCGCGCGCAGCAGCGTGCCGAGATCGCGGTGGACGGTGACGCGCGGGTCGGCGTCGAGCGGAAGGCTGCTGCTGAGGACGGCGCAGTGCCGCCCCTCGTGCGGCCACGGGTCGTAGGTCAGGCCCGGCTCGTAGGTGCCGCGTCCCATGACGACGGTGTCGATGCCGTCGATGAACTCCTGGTAGCCCAGATCGCCCCCGGCGGCCTCGCCTCTGCTGGTGAGCCAGTGGAGATCCCCGTCCTCGCGGGCGATGAACCCGTCGAGGCTGATCCCGATGAACACCGAGCACGTGAACGGACGGCCTGCAGTCATGTGTGCGTCTCCCCGTTAGTAAATGACTCTTCGTTTATTAACGTAGCGAGCCCGGAAGGGTTTGTAAACGCACATTCAGGAACGGGGCGACTCGGCCGGCCCGGGCCGCCATGATGGGGGGCATGGCTTCATGGCAGGAGT
The DNA here is from genome assembly GCF_041950525.1 of Nonomuraea sp. GTA35. Taxonomy (NCBI): domain Bacteria; kingdom Bacillati; phylum Actinomycetota; class Actinomycetes; order Streptosporangiales; family Streptosporangiaceae; genus Nonomuraea; species Nonomuraea sp. GTA35. The sequence continues at coordinate 388,089 of NZ_JBGNUV010000008.1, forward strand.
TCGAGACCCAGGCGCCGGAGCTGGCCAAGGCCGCCCGCCGGCTGATGGACACCTACACGCACAAGGTCCTGGCGACCTTGCGCAAGGACGGCTCGCCCAGGGTGAGCGGCATCGAGACGAGCTTCAAGGACGGCGAGCTGTGGACGGGCTCGATGTCCCGCGCGGTGAAGGCCGCCGACCTGCGCCGCGATCCGCGCATGGCCATCCACGTCACCTCGCGCGACCCCGACCAGGCCGACCCGTCCTCATGGGAGGGGGACCTGAAGCTGTCCGGGCGAGCGGTGGAGATCACCGACGCCGCGGTGCTGGCCTCGTTCGGCCCGATCGAGGCCGACTCGCACCTGTTCCGGATCGAGCTGACCGAGGTGGCCTGGACCAGGGTGCAGGGCAACGAGATCGTCATCGCCGCCTGGCGCGAGGGGGTGGGGGAGCGGGAGTTCCGCCGTACCTGATCTACAATGTAAAGGCGCCCGCCCCCTTCGCTGCGTCAACGGCGGTTCGGCCGGGGACCAGCGATCGGCCCGGCTAGTGGACGGCGAAGCCGCCGTCCACGAAGAGCATCTGGCCGGTGACGAACGCGCAGGCGTTCCCGGCCAGGAACACCGCGGCGCCCTCGAAGTCCTCCGGCACCCCGTTGCGGCCGACCATGTGGCGGGCGGCCAGCGCCTCGACCCGGCCGGGGACCGCCTGGGCGGGCTCGGTCAGCGGGGTCAGCACGAACCCCGGGATGATCGTGTTGACGCACACCCCGGCCGCCGACCACGCCTCGGCCTGCGAGCGGGTCAGCCCGGCCAGGCCGGCCTTGGCGGCGCCGTAGATGCCGCTGTCGCCGAATGCGCTGACCGACTGCTGCGAGCCGACGTTGATGATGCGGCCCCAGCCGCGCGCGGCCATCCGCGGGCCGTAGTGCTGGCCGAGCAGGTACGGGGCGGTGAAGTTCACGGCCACGGTGCGCTCGTAGTCGTCCGCGGTGAGCTCGGCCATGGGCTTGCGGATGTTGTTGCCCGCGTCGTTGACCAGGATGTCGATGCTGCCCGCCGTCTCGCACACCCGCCGCACGTCGGCGCGGTCGCCGAGGTCCGCGCTGATCCAGGACGCGGTGACACCGTGCTCGCGCAGCCGGGTGACGGCCTTGTCCAGCTCGGCTTCCCTACGGGCCACCACCACGACCTCGGCACCGGCGCGCCCGATCGCCTCGGCGATGGCGTACCCGATTCCGGAGCTGCCGCCGGTCACCAGCGCGCGCCGGCCGTGAAGGGAGAACAGCTCCCGCAGATAGTCCGACATGGTCGATGAAGCTAGCACCCCGCCGCCACCCGGCCGCCACGAGGGGGCGGTGTGACCGACACCACAGCCGGCCGCGCCCGTGCGGGCCGCCCCAGCGGCGCTGGGATGCCCTTCCCCGCCCGCCGGAGCCAGGACGGCAGGCGCGGAGCGGCCGGCGCGAAGGGGAGGGCCGTGCGTCCGGGAACGCCTGCCGGCAGCCGTTCCCGGGCCCGCCACGACACCCCGAAAACGCGCTCTGACCAGGGAAGACAGAGGGCGATGGCCGTAGGATCATGAGCGTTCGGCCGCGCGGGGCGGCCGCCCTGTTCTGGAGATCCCGAGTGAACCGCACCATTCGTACGATCGACGACGTCCTGGCCCTCATGGACCGGATGTTCGCCTCAGACGCCGACCGGTGGACGGGCAACGCCTCCACCTGGTGGGACGGCTTCTACGCCGACCGGTCCAAGCCGGTCCCGTTCTTCGTGCCGGGCCCGGACGAGAGCCTGGTCTCCTACCTGGAGCGGGGGCTGCTCAAGCCCGGGCGCGCGCTGGACCTGGGGTGCGGGCCCGGCAGGAACGCCGTCCACCTGGCCTCGCTCGGGTTCGAGGTGGACGCCGTGGACCTGTCGCCGGCCGCGGTGACGTGGGGGGAGGAGCGGGCCAAGGAGGCGGGTGCCGAGGTGCGCTTCGTGTGCGGCGACGCGTTCACCTCGCCGGAGGTGGCGGGGCCTTACGACCTGGTGTACGACTCCGGCTGCCTGCACCACCTGCCGCCGCACCGCCGGGTGAGCTACCTCGGGCTGCTGGAGCGGGTGCTGGCCCCGGGCGGGCACCTGGCGATCACCTGCTTCGCGGCCGGCGGCATGGGGTCGGAGAAGAGCGACGAGGAGCTGTACCGCGACGGTGAGCTGCACGGCGGCCTCGCCTACACGCCCGGCGAGCTGCGGTGGCTGTTCTCCGACTACGCCGAGGTGGAGCTGCGGCCGATGGTGCGCCAGCCACCGGGCGGCCCGCTCTTCGGCGCCCCCTTCCTGCTGTCGGCGCTGTTCCGCCGCACGCAGACCAGCTCCCCGCGGTAGATGCCACCAGCCGCTCTCGTACGCCATGCGGTCGTCAGGCGCCGCCCGCCGATGACGGAGATCCAGCCCGAACGGTGACACGGGTGCGTCATTGAGCTGATCCATGTCGAAGGGGAAGGCGAACGGCGATCTCCACGGGCACGAGGACAGCAGCGGCCAGGCAAGCGCGTAGGCGGCACGCAGTGCCCAGCGCGGGACGGGGTGGTGAGTGTCACTGGTGGCGCGAGCCGCATCCAGGAACTTGATCGTCACCCTGCACGTTCTTCGGACGGCGGCCTTGAAGGATCACCCAAGCCGGTCCTCGATGCCTTTCCTCCGTCCAGCGTGAAGAGGCTGACTCCCGAGCAACACCCGGGGGTGGATGTTGGATACTGCATTCAGTATGTATGATCACAGGCGAAGTGGAGGGGAGTACTCCTTCGCGGCCGCGTCGTCATCACGGACCCGCCTCGGGGCCCGGTGCGGTCGGTCCGCGACGACGCGGGCGGAGAAGACCTCCGACGGACGTGTCAACGCCAAGTCGGAGGAGCACTCATGCCCCCACCTATGTCCGTGCCCGCCTGGCTGTGGGCGGCCACCATCGCCACCCTGCTCGGCCTCATCCTCCTCGACCTGATCATCGTCAACAGGAGACCCCACAAGGTCACGATCGCCGAGTCGGCCCGCTGGATCGCCTTCTACATCGGCTGTGCCGCCGCTTTCGGCGCAGGAGTGTGGATCTTCGGCGGCGATGACCAGGCGGCCTCCTACATCACCGGCTACATCACCGAGTACACGCTGAGCGTCGACAACCTGTTCATCTTCATGCTCATCATGGCGAACTTCGCCGTGCCCGCGATCCACCAGCACCGCGTGCTGCTCATCGGGATCATGATGGCGCTGGTCATGCGCGGGATCTTCATCGGCGTGGGCGCACAGGCCGTACAGCGCTTCAGCTGGGTGTTCTGGCTCTTCGGCGGCATCCTCATCTACACCGCGTGGAAATTCGCCTTCAACAACAACGACGACGAGGAGTACGACCCCAACGGCGGCGTCGTACGGCTGGTCCGCAGGCTGTTCCCGGTCACCGACGCCTACCACGGCTCACGGCTGACCATCAAGCAGGACGGCCGCCGCGTGCTGACCCCGATGTTCATCGTCATCGTCGCCATCGGCGGCGCGGATCTGGTCTTCGCGGTCGACTCGATCCCCGCCATCTTCGGCATCACCCAGGACGCCTACCTGGTCTTCGCGGCCAACGCGTTCGCGCTGATGGGGCTGAGACAGCTGTACTTCCTGCTCGGCGGACTGGTGGAGAAGCTCGTCTACCTCACCTACGGCCTGGCGGTGATCCTGGGCTTCATCGGCGTGAAACTCGTCCTGCACGCCCTGCACGAGAACGAGCTGCCGTTCATCAACGGCGGCGAGCACGTCACCTGGGTCCCAGAGATCAACAATTGGATCTCCCTGGCCGTCATCGTCACCGTGCTCACCGTCACGACGGTGGCCAGCATGATCAAGTCCAGGCGCGACACGCGCCGGGCTGCCGGGCAGTCCCTTCCCGAGCAGTCCGCGTCCGAGCCCGCCGACCAGGCAAGCAACTGACCCAGGGCAGGCTCGCCGCCGGGCGGCGAGCCTGCCTCGGACACGGCCTTCGGCGTCTCATCCGGATGCAGATGGTCGGCTGCGGACACCGCCGGTCGGGCGCCGGCGGGCGCGCTCTGCCGTCGGACAGCGAACGGTGCGAGCCGAACTCCGGGCGGGAAACCGATCCTGCCGCTGGACAACGCGTTCCCTGCGATCCCGCTGCGTGCCCGTACGGGCGGACCTGTAGGGGCGCCGAGGAAGCGGAAAGTTGACGGAGGGGTTTGCGCGCGGCGACGCGCGGGTCTAAGCTCGAACATTGCCATTCTCCAATGCGAGCTCTCACAGACCTCCTGTTAGGAGTATATCACCGAATGACTAATCGTCAAGATGGTCTCGCGCAAGCCCTTGACACCGAGCAGCGCACTGTGTCGTGGCTCTACGAGCGGCTCGACGCGGCCAGGGAGAGCGCCCAGCGCACGCTGCGCGAGGTGTACGCGAACGGCGGCGTCGCGGTCACCCGCCAGGCGCGGGTGGAGCGCGAGGTGCTGGCCTCGGAGCAGGCGCGGCGGCTGGCGCAGCTCAACGCGGTCGAGCGGGGCCTGTGCTTCGGCCGCATCGACGACGGCTCGGGGCGCAGCACCTACATCGGCAGGATCGGCCTGCGCGACGAGGCGCACGAGTCGGCCCTGATCGACTGGCGGGCGCCGGCGGCGCGGCCGTTCTACGTGGCCACGGCCACCGACCCGGGGGGGCTGGTGCGGCGGCGCCACCTGCATCTGAAGGACCGGCTGGTCGTCGGCATCGACGACGAGGTGTTCGACCTGGAGGGGATGAGCGAGGGCGACCGGCGTGCGCTGGTGGGCGAGGCGGCGCTGCTGGCGGCGCTGCGCCGGGGCCGTACGGGGCGGATGGGCGACGTGGTGGCGACCATCCAGACCGAGCAGGACCGGGTGATCAGGGCCTCGCTGCAGGGGGCGCTGGTGGTGCAGGGCGGTCCCGGCACCGGCAAGACGGTGGCGGCGCTGCACCGCGCGGCGTACCTGCTCTACACCCACCGTGACACGCTGGAGCGGCGCGGCGTGCTGGTGATCGGCCCGAACCCGATGTTCCTGCGCTACATCGGCCAGGTGCTGCCCGCGCTGGGGGAGACGCAGGTGGTGATGACCACGGTGGGGGAGATGTTCCCCGGCGTGCGGGCGCAGGCGGCCGACGAGCCGCGGACCGCGGTGGTCAAGGGCGACGCGCGGATGGCCGGGGTGGTCGCCGCGGCGCTCGAGCTGCGCCGGCGCGGGCCGCAGGGCGAGCTGGTGGTGGAGCTGGACGGGCTGCGGCTGCGGGTGCCGCACGAGACGTGCGTGCGGCTGCGCGAGCGGGCGCGCGCGGTGCGGCTGCCGCACAACATGGCCCGCAAGCTGTACGTCACCGAACTGCTCAAGGAGCTGGCCAGGGCCGAGGCGCGGGCGCTGGAGGAGTCGCTGCACATCGAGGAGCTGGTGATCGAGGACGAGCCGGAGCTGAGCGAGCCGCTCGACCTGGAGGGCGACCTGGACGAGCTGGACCTGGAGCTGGCCTCGCAGCGGCTGTGGGGGGAGCCGGAGGTGCGCCGCGCGGTGGACGAGCTGTGGCCGGAGCTGACGCCGCAGTCCCTGATCGCGGGCCTGCTGTCGGACCCGGAGGCGCTGCGGCAGGCGGCGCCGCCCGGGCTGGACTGGCGGCTGCTGGTGCGCCCGCCGGACGCCGGATGGACGGTGGGGGACGTGCCGCTGCTGGACGAGGCGGCCGAGCTGCTGGGCGAGGACGACTCGGCGCGGCGGGTGGCGGCCAGGCTGGCCGGCAAGGAGCAGGCCGAGCAGGAGCTGTACGCGCGTGAGGTGCTGGTCACGACGGGTGTGGCGGAGGCGGGCGTCTTCGAGCGGGCCGACGTGCTGGCCGAGCGGCACGCCGACGACGGCCTGGGCCTGACCACGGCCGACCGGGCGGCGGCCGACCGCGGCTGGGCGTACGGGCACGTGATCGTGGACGAGGCGCAGGAGCTGTCGCCGATGGCCTGGCGGATGATCATGCGGCGCGTGCCGGCCAAGTCGCTGACCGTGGTGGGTGACGTGGCGCAGACGGGCTCGGCGGCGGGCGCGCGTTCGTGGGGCGAGGTGCTGGACCCGTACCTGAAGGGCCGCTGGCGGGAGGAGCGGCTGCTGGTCAACTACCGCACCCCGGTGGAGATCATGCGGGTGGCGGCGGACGTGCTGCGCGCGTTCGCGCCGGGCCAGGAGCCGCCGGAGTCGGTGCGCGAGGGCGAGGCGGAGCCGCGCGCGGTGCGCATGCCGGTGTCCGGGCTGCCGGAGCTGGTGGCGGGGGAGCTGGCGGAGATCGGGGCCGGGCGGGAGCAGGGCCGGGTGGCCGTGCTGACGCCTGACGCGCGGCACGCGGAGGTGGCGCGGCTGTTCCCGGCGGGGGACCTGGACGCGCCGGTGGTGGTGCTGACGGTGGGGCAGGCCAAGGGGCTGGAGTTCGACGCGGTCGTGGTGGTGGATCCGGCCGGCATCATCGGGCAGTCGCCGATGGGCGGCCAGGATCTGTACGTGGCGGTGACGCGGGCCACGCGGCGGCTGACGGTGGTGCACGAGGGCGACCTGCCGCCGGTGCTGTCCCGGCTGGCCTAGAAATCTACAACGTAAAGGCGCCGGCTCTGGTGCACCCTGCCCGGAACCGGGGCCGGCGCTCAGCCGTTGTCGGAGGTGAGCTCACCACAAGCCGGTGCCTTGTCCGAGGCGCCGGCCGAGGCGAGCTTGCCGGCGACGTCGCGGATCTTCCGGGTGACGTCGTCGAGGGTGCGCAGGGTCTCGGTGTCGAGGTGCTCCATGATGCGCCGGTACTGCTGGATGCCGGCGTTGTTGATCTCCTCGATGAGGCCGGCGCCGGCGGAGGTGAGCTCGACGCGGCGGACGCGGCGGTCGTGGGGGTCCTCGTGGCGGCTGACGAGGCCCTGGGCGACGAGGCGGTCGACGATCCCGGTGACGGTGCCGAGGCCGACGCCGAGGTTGTGGGCCAGGTCCTGGCCTGAGGCGGAGCCGTTCATGGACAGGACCATGACGACCTTGAGCTGCCTCATGGTGAGGTTGGAGCTGAACAGGGGGGATTGGTGCTGGGCGAACAGCCGTGCCAGGCCTCGCTGTGTCTCGGTGATCCGGAGGATCAGGTCTTCGCGTTCGTTGCTCACGCTCACCTCTCGCTTCCTGAGAAGGTTATCAGGAACGCTTGAGTGATCTAAATATTCGTACAAGGCAAAGTGTTAGTCTGGGGCGAACTCTTGGAGGGGGACCCTATGACCGCATTTGCTCGGTTGAGCCTGGTCAACCGGAGCCTTGTGATTTTGGTGGCGGTCGTGCTCAGCGCATTCGGCGCGTTCACGATCCCGCAGTTGAAGCAGCAGTTGCTGCCGTCGTTGTCGTTCCCGGGCGCGTTCGTGATCGCGTCGTATCCGGGAGCGTCGCCTGAGATCGTAGAGGATCAGGTGACCGCCCCGATCGAGGACTCCTTCCAGGGGCTTGCCGGGATGGAGCAGATGACCTCGACCTCGAAGGAGGGCCTGGCACAGATCCAGGTCGCCTTCGAGTACGGCACCGACGTCGAGTCCTCGCTGAACAAGATGCAGCAGGCCATCAGCAGGGTGGCGCTGCCGGACGGCGTGGATCCGCAGGTCGTGGCGGGCAACACCGACGACATCCCGGTGCTGGTGCTGGCGGTGGGCGACGGTGGCGACGAGCGGGCGATGGCCGACAAGCTGCGCCGCATCGTGGTGCCCGAGATCCAGGGCGTCGAGGGCGTACGGGAGGCCGCGGTCACCGGCACCCGCGACGAGGTCGTCACGATCGAGCCCGACGCCAAGAAGATGGCGGAGAAGGGCGTGTCGGCGGCGCAGATCCCCGAGGTGCTGAAGGCGAACGGGACCCCGATCCCGGCCGGCACGCTGACCTCGGACAACAAGTCGCTGTCGGTGCAGGTCGGCTCGCGGGTCGACTCGGTGGAGAAGCTGAAGAACCTCTACCTGACGCCCGCCCAGCCGTCGGCGGCGCAGCAGCAGGCCGCCGCCCAGGCGCAGGCCCAGCAGGCCGCCGCGGCCCGCGCTCAGGCCCAGGCCCAGGGGCGTACGCAGCTGCCGCAGCAGCCGGTGACGCAGCCCAAGCCTCCCAAGCCGGTCAAGCTGGGCGACGTCGCGAAGATCACGCGCGGGCTGGCGGACGCCACGACGATCACCCGTACCGACGGCAGGACCAGCCTCGGCGTGTCGGTGACGATGGTGCCCGACGGCAACGCGGTGGCGATCTCCCACGCCGTCGCCGAGAAGCTGCCCGAGCTGACCAAGGCGCTGGGCGACGGCTCGGACACGGCGGTGTCGGTGGTGTTCGACCAGGCGCCGTACGTGGAGCAGTCGATCGAGAGCCTGACCACCGAGGGTTTGCTGGGCCTGATCTTCGCGGTGCTGGTCATCCTGGTGTTCCTGCTGTCGGTGCGCTCGACGCTGGTGACCGCGGTGTCGATCCCGCTGTCGGTCGTGATCGCGCTGATCGTGCTGTGGGCGGGTGACTACTCGCTGAACATGCTGACGCTGGGCGCCCTGACGATCGCCGTGGGCCGGGTCGTGGACGACTCGATCGTGGTGCTGGAGAACATCAAACGGCACCTCGCGTACGGCGAGGCGAAACTCCAGGCGATCCTGACGGCGGTACGCGAGGTGTCGGGCGCGGTGACGGCCTCGACGCTGACGACCGTGGCGGTGTTCGCGCCGATCGCGATGGTCGGCGGCATGGTGGGCGAGCTGTTCAGCCCGTTCGCGATCACGGTGACGGTGGCGCTGCTGGCCTCGCTGGTGGTGTCGCTGACCGTGGTGCCGGTGCTGGCGTTCTGGTTCCTCAAGGCGCCCGACCTGACGCCGGAGGAGGCCCGCAAGCAGCGGGACGAGGCCGAGGCCAAGGAGCTGCGCTCGCCGCTGCAGCGGGCCTACCTGCCGGTGCTGCGCTTCGCCACGCGGTTCAAGCTGGTGACGATCCTGATCGGCGTGGCGGTGTTCATCGGCACGATGGGGCTGGCCGGCGGGCTGCAGACGAACTTCCTGGACTCCTCCGGCCAGAACACGCTGTCGATCTCGCAGCGCATGCCGGTGGGCACGGACCTGGCGACCACCGACAAGGCGGCCAAGCAGGTCGAGGACGTGCTGGCCGACCAGGACGGCGTGGACACCTACCAGGTGAACGTCGGCGGCGGCAACGCCATGATGGGCGGCACCGGCGGCGGCGCCGACCGGGCGTCGTACTCGGTCACCCTGAACGAGGACGCCGACACGGCGAAGATCGAGCAGGAGCTGCGCGACAAGATCGCCGGCCTGTCGGGGGTCGGCGAGGTCACCGTCGGCGGCGCGAGCGGCGGCGGGTTCGCCTCCGACACCATCGAGGTGATCGTGCAGGCGCCCGACACCGAGACGCTGCGCACCGCGACCGACGCGGTGAAGACCGCGATGGGCGAGGTGTCCGGGCTGCGCGACCTGGCGTCGAACCTGGAGACCAGCGCGCCGCGGGTCGAGGTCGTGGTCGACCGCGAGGAGGCCGCCGAGCGCGGCCTGTCGGAGGCGCAGGTCGGGCAGGCGGTGGCGCAGGCCTTCCGCGGCGCCCCGCTGGGCCAGATCACGCTGGACGGCCGCGCGAGCGACCTGGTGCTGCGCGGCGCGGACGCGCCGGACGACATCAAGGCGATCGAGGACCTGAAGCTGGCCACGGCCGGCGGGACGGTGAAGCTGTCGTCGGTGGCCGAGGTGCGCGAGGTGGCCGGGCCGACGCAGGTGACCAGGATCGACGGCGAGCGCTCGGCGACGGTGTCGGCCAAGGCCGCGGACTCGGGGAACCTCGGCGCGGTGACGCAGGAGCTGACCACGAAGCTGGACGGGCTGGCGCTGTCGGCGGGCGCGTCGTACGAGATCGGCGGCGTGTCGGCGGAGCAGGCCGACGCGTTCTCCGACCTCGGGATCGCGATGCTGGCGGCGATCGCCATCGTGTTCCTGATCATGGTGGCGACGTTCCGCAGCTTCATCCAGCCGGTGATCCTGCTGGTGTCGATCCCGTTCGCGGCCACGGGCGCGATCGGCCTGCTGGTGGCGACCGACACGGCGCTGGGCGTGCCGGCCCTGATCGGCATGCTGATGCTGATCGGCATCGTGGTGACCAACGCGATCGTGCTGATCGACCTGATCAACCAGTACCGCGATCAGGGCATGGGCGTGGTCGAGGCGGTGATCGAGGGCGGCCGGCGCCGGCTCCGGCCGATCCTGATGACGGCGGTGGCCACGATCTGCGCGCTGACGCCGATGGCGCTGGGGGTGACCGGCTCGGGCGGGTTCATCTCGCAGCCGCTGGCCATCGTGGTGATCGGCGGCCTGATCTCCTCGACGCTGCTGACCCTGGTCCTGGTGCCGACGCTGTACGTCGTGGTCACCAGGAAGCGCGACCGGGGCCCGCGCCACGCGGCCGGGGCGCAGGGCGGCGAGCGGAGCGGCGAGGAGGCCGGGAAGGAGAACCTGGCCGGCCAGCCGGCCTGACGACGCTGACGCCGTGGTGAACGCCCGGCGGGATCGCTCGATCCCGCCGGGCGTCTTGCTTGCCAGGCTGGAGACGGCGGGCGGGCAAGCTCGGTTCGGCCACGGAAAGAGGTGGACGCCATCACCGCGGTCGCGCACCCGCTTGATCCGACGGGCGTTGCGCGGCTCATCGTCTTGGTGGTGGCGGGGCCAGGATCCAGAGCACGACGAGAAGTAGCGCCTGCAAGGTGAAGGGCACCCAGAGCCACGGCTCTCCCTCAGAAGTCGTGAGGTAGCCGCGTGATACACGACCGGACCAGCCAAGGAGTGACGGCCGCATACGGCAGGGTCACAAGCGCGCGGAAGCGGAAATCCTCGACGTAGGCGCCCCATGAAGGGCTGGAGCTCATGCCTGCGTTGACAGGTTAAGTGTCTTCTGGCTCGTCTGCGTTACTGCTCGGCCTGAACAAAGTACCCCGCATCCACGGAGGTCTCTGCGGAGCGCCGGCAGAGAGCATCGCCGATCGGTTTTGCCCTCACGTCGAAACCAGGAGGAGCATCGGGCAATACGGCGTACCCGGGCCCCTCAGGGCTGATCTGTACGGGCCCCAGACCACCTCCCGGTAGCCAGGGGCGTACCCTCAGGCAATAATTGTCTCCGTAGAAGATGGCGTCGGTGTGCCGCCAGCCTGAGTATTGTCCTGCTGGAATCAGGGCGTCATAACAGCCCTGTCTGTAAACGCAGGAAGGGACACTGTAGACCTGGACGGCGCCGACGGCGATCGTGCTGGTGTTGTGCACCTCGTTGTCCGTTGGCGAGGCCGTCGCCGCGGAGGGTGCCGCGCTGGTCAGAAGTCCGGCGGTCAGGGTGATCGCGGCAGCCCATGCCATTTTGTTCATTCTTTGTCTCCTGCCTTTTCGCGGTTCTTCCTGTGGCGAAGAACGGCTATTGCGAGAAAGGTAACTCTCTCGTTCCCGCGGCAACCAGGACAGCGGCCGGACAATAGTCGGGCATTTCGAGCTCATGTGAACATCGAGCGGTATTGGACATCGTGGGACGGCAGGGGTCCCAGGCGAGCCCACCTCGGCGAGACCCTGCTGGTGGCGATGAGAGTTGGGGACGCCCGCGCAGGGCAAGAATGAATCTACAATGTAAAGGCCTGGGGTCAAACGCATCTCGTCCTGGTGGCCACTCGGCGACGGGCGTTCGTTGCAAGCCTCAGTGGTCTCCCGACCCCGCACCGGGCGGTCAGGGCAGGTCGTAGACCGTGACCGGGATCCCGCGCTCGGTCAGCCGCTTGAGGATGAGTGGCTCGATCCGGTCCCATGAACCGCCGGCGAGACCGGCGCCGATCCGAGGCATGTGGATGCCGGCGTGGAGCTTCAGGGGCTGAGCGCGTGCGCGCCGCCTACCGGACCGAGATGCGCGCACGCCACGCCGGCGCGGACCCTGTGCCCGCATCCGGTCCTGGCCGCTGAAAATCTACAATGTAAAGGCGTTGGGTTGTTGTTTTTACCACCACTGCATCAGAGACAACCTCCGCGACGGGGGGAAGCCGTCAGGTGGCGGGAGTGATGTGCATACACTTGTCGAACGTGACTTCCAAGCCGCGTATCCCCAATGTCCTGGCCGGCCGCTACGCCTCGGCGGAGCTGGCGCGCCTGTGGTCGCCCGAATACAAGATCATCGCCGAGCGGCGGTTGTGGCTGGCGGTGTTGCGGGCGCAGGCCGAGCTGGGGATCGCGGTGCCCGAAGGGGCGGTCGCCGACTACGAGAAGGTGGTCGAGCGGGTCGATCTGGAGTCCATCGCGGCGCGTGAGCGGGTCACCCGGCACGACGTGAAGGCCCGCATCGAGGAGTTCAACGCGCTGGCCGGGCACGAGCAGGTGCACAAGGGCATGACCTCGCGCGATCTGACCGAGAACGTCGAGCAGCTCCAGGTGCGCGACAGCCTGCTGCTGGTGCGCGACAGGGTGGTGGCGCTGCTGGCGCGCCTGGCCACGCTGGCCGAGGAGCACGAGGCCACGGTGATGGCGGGCCGTTCGCACAACGTGGCCGCGCAGGCGACGACGCTGGGCAAGCGGTTCGCGACGGCGGCCGACGAGCTGCTGGTGGGTTTCCGGCGGCTGGAGGAGCTGATCGCCCGTTACCCGCTGCGGGGCGTCAAGGGGCCGGTGGGCACCGCGCAGGACATGCTCGACCTGCTGGGTGGTGATCGCGGCAAGCTCGCCGAGCTGGAGGGGCGGGTGGCCGCGCATCTGAGGTTCGAGCACCGCTTCACCAGCGTGGGGCAGGTGTATCCGCGGTCGCTGGACTTCGAGGTGGTGACGGCGCTGGTGCAGCTGGCTGCGGCGCCGTCGTCGCTGGCCAAGACGATCCGGCTGATGGCCGGGCACGAGCTGGTGACCGAGGGGTTCAAGGAGGGCCAGGTCGGCTCCTCGGCGATGCCGCACAAGATGAACACCCGCTCCTGCGAGCGCGTGAACGGCCTGGCCGTGGTGCTGCGCGGTTACGCCTCGATGGTGGGAGAGCTGGCGGGCGACCAGTGGAACGAGGGCGACGTGTCCTGCTCGGTGGTGCGGCGGGTGGCGCTGCCGGACGCGTTCTTCGCTTTCGACGGGCTGGTGGAGACGATGTTGACGGTGCTGGACGAGTTCGGGGCGTTCCCGGCGGTGATCGCCGCCGAGCTGGGCCGTTACCTGCCGTTCCTGGCCACGACCAAGATGCTGATGGCGGCGGTGCGGGCCGGGGTGGGCCGCGAGCAGGCGCATGAGCTGATCAAGGAGCACGCGGTGGCGGCGGCGCTGGCGATGCGCTCGCGCGGGGCGGCGAACGAGCTGCTGGACCTGCTGGCGGCCGACGAGCGGTTCCCGCTGGACCGGGAGCGGCTGGAGGCGTTGCTGGCGGACCGGGTGTCGTTCACCGGGGCGGCGGCCGACCAGGTGGAGGCGGTCTCGCAGCGGGTGGGCGAGGTCGTGGCTGCGTATCCGGAGGCGGCAGCGTACCGTCCCGGCGCGATTTTGTGATCAGACGGCTGCGTTCCCTGGACGAGGTGCGGGCCGCGTGCGGGGATGACGACCTGGTGATGTGGGCGGCGCAGGACCTGCTCGGGGGCAGCCGGGCATGGGCGCTGGGCGGTGCGGTGGTGGCCGGCAGCCCGAACGTGTCGCGGCATGACCGGTTAGCCGTGTGGGGGGAGGCTTCGGACGCGGTCGGGCTGGTCCGGCATGCGCTGGGTGAGCTGGGTCCGTCGTACCGGCCGCTGGGCGAGGTGGAGCTGATGCGGCAGGTGGCCGCGAAGGTGGACGGCGTGCGGGAGGCCGCGGAGTTCTCCTGGATGAGCCTGTCCGGCCGGGTACCGGCGGCCGGTGAGGGAGTGGGCTGGCTGGACGGTGGCGCGGCGGGTGAGGTGGCGGAGCTGCTGGCGGCCGATGCGCCGCACTCGTACGCGGTGCCCGGCGCGGCCGGGGTGAGCCGGTGGGCGGGTGTCCGGGTGGACGGGGTGCTGGCGGCGGTGGCGGCGGAGGCGTGGTCGGCGCCGACGGTGGGGCTGGTGGCCGGGGTCGCCACGCGGGCGTCCCTGCGCGGGCGGGGGCTGGCCGGGCTGGTGTGCCGGTGGGTGTCGCGGGAGCTCGTGGCGGCCTGCGGGCGGGCGGCGCTGATGGTGGACGATGGGAACGCGGCGGCGATCAGGGTGTATGAGCGGATCGGGTACCGGCGCAGGCGGGTACTGGCCGCGTACGTGGCCTGATGCCGGCTGCGGGTGAGTGATGGGGGCGGCTCCTCAGGGCTCCCCCGGAGTGGCGCGGTGGGTCGTGACGAGGCCGCGGGCGGAGGTCGTGGTGTTCTCGCGTTCGCGGTGGAACCGTCGGCCGGCTCCGCGCTGCGCCATCCAAACCGGGGTGGTCTCCTGTCGACCTGGCAGGAGCGTCCACTCTGATCATCGCGGTGCGTCGGGCAGGGAGATGTCCACTGAGGGGCGCAGCTTGGCGGCGGCGGCCAGGGCCTGGTGGACGGGGTGGCGGGTGAAGGCGGACACGAGGTCGCCGTCGGCGGGCGCGGTCGCGGCAGGGAAGGCGATCTGCTCGTAGGCGGCCTGGAAGCGCGGCCCCCAGCGGCGCGCGCCGAGCCGCGCGGTACGGGAGCAGTTGTCCACCATGTACGCGACATCCCGGGCATGCATGTACGGCAGCAGCGAGTCGACGGCCTCGATCACGGACTCGTTGACGATCTCCGACCAGGGGTGCCCGCGTTCGGCGAACTCGTCCACCTGGGCCATCATCGTCGCCACGAACAGCCCGGCCGTGAACGGTTCGACGCCCACCGCCCGGTCGGCGCGGCGGGCTCGTACCGCCTGGCCGGCCGCCCACATGGGTGAGCCGCTGATGCGGCTCATCGGCCGGTCGGCCAGGCGCCGTTCGGCGAGGATGACGCTGCGGAGCTCGGTGCCGTCGGCGACCTCGTCGTAGATCTCGGCGACGAGTTCCCTGGCGGGGCCGTAGGCGGCAGTGTAGGCGCGGTCGAAGGTGTCGCGGCCGCCGGGGTCGAGCCGGTCGCGGACGGCGGCGAGGCCGGAGCGGGAGATGGTCTGCCGGATGGGGCCGGTGAGGGTCTCGCAGGAGCGTTCGTAGGCGGTGACGGGGTCGTCGCCGGTCAGCCGGTAGTGCCCGTAGAGGGCTTCGACCAGGCCGTGGACGGCGCCCAGCAGGATGGCGCGTTCGCCGGCGATGTCGGAGAGGTACTCGCCGGCGAGGGTGGTGCGGAAGGTGTAGGGGGAGCCGAGCGCCACCGACCAGCCGAGCGCGAGGTCGACGGCGCGGCCGCTGTGGTCGGCGTGCACGGCGAAGCTGGCGTTGATGCCGGCGCCGCCGACGTGGTCGCCCTGCTCGTACAGGCGGCGTACGGAGTCGCCCATGCCTTTGGGGCAGACGGCGATGACGTCGTGGCCGTGGGGGAACGTGCCGCCGGTGGCGCGCAGGTGGCCGAGCAGGAAGCCGTGGGACAGGCCGATGGCGGCGCCGGGCCGTAGCGCGGCGAAGATCTCCTGGTGGTGGGCGGCCAGGGCGGCGTCGGCGATGAGGAGGATGACCAGGTCGCTGGAGGCGATGACGTCGAGCCAGTCGCCGAGGGTGGCGTCGTGCTCGGTGAAGCCGTGGGCGCGGGCGTCGGGCGCGGAAGCGGAGCCGGGGCGCAGGCCGACGGCGATCCGGATGCCTGTGCCGGTGGTACTCGTGGTCAGGGAGTCGCGCAGGTTGAGTGCCTGGGCGCGGCCCTGGGGTCCCCAGCCGATGACGCCGATCTGGTGGACGCCGGCGAATGCGGCGGGCAGCAGGGGGAACAGGTGCCGGCCGCCGGGCAGGACCGTTTCGGTGCCGCCCGGCACGTCCATGGTCTGCAGGGGGAAGACGGCGGAGGTGAAGGAGTTGTCGGTGGAGGTCATGGCGTCAGTTGTAGGATCCGCTGCGATCCCGCGGCAAGCGCAACCTGTGCAGCGGGGCGTTGCAGGGTGCGGAACGTTCGAGGTGGGGCGGCATGGAGGAGCATCGCGAGTTGCGGGTTTTCCTGCATCTGGCGCAGACGCTGAGCTTCGGCAGGACGAGTCAGGACTGTCATGTGAGCCCGGCGACGCTGACCAGGCTGGTGCAGCGGCTGGAGGCGCGGCTGGGGCAGCGATTGTTCGATCGGGGCCCGCGCGGGGTGGCGCTGACGGATGAGGGGCGGCGGTTCCGGGAGTACGCGGCGGCGGCGCTGGACCTGTGGCACGCCTACCGGCAGGGGGAGGTGGATTCGGGGGAGTTGTCGGGGCGGCTGGGCTTGTTCGCGACGGTGACGGCCTGCCAGGCGTTGCTGCCTGATCTGCTGGCGCCGTTCCGGGCGGCGCATCCGCGGATCCGGGTGGATCTGCGGACGGGGGACGCGGCGGCGGCGCTGGCGCGGCTGGATGAGGGGGAGGTGGACGCCGCGGTGGCGGCGATCCCGGGCCGGTTGCCGGCGTCGCTGGTCAGCCGGACGGTCGCGGTGACGGATCTGGTGTTCGTGGCGGGTCCAGGGTCGGCGGGATCTGGGGTCGCGGGTCTGGAGGGGCCGTTCGTGCTGCCGCGGCGCGGGCTGGTGCGGGAGGCGGCCGACCGGTGGTTGCGGGGGCGGCTGCCGTGGCGGCCGGAGGTGGTGGCCGAGCCGGAGGGGCATGAGGCGCTGCTGGCGCTGGTCGCTTTGGGGTACGGGACGGGGATCGTGCCGCGGATGGTGCTGGAGACGAGTGTGATGCGTGATCGGGTGCGGGTGGTGCCGGCGGATCCGGCGCCGGCGCCGCTGGCGGTGGGGTTGTGCGTGCGGCGGGCTGATCTGCGGCGGCCGCTGGTGGCGGCGTTGTGGAGCCTGACGGAGCCGTCCGGGCGCGGGTGAGCGCCCGGCGGACGCCCAGGCGGATCACGCGGCGCCCGGCGGGTCGCCTGGGCAGGCCCGTTGACGGACGCGCCGATCCCGCGCGCCGGCGCCGGAGCGGATGGCGCGAGTGGATGGCGCGAGTGGATGGCGGGGGTGATCGAGGTGGGCGATCCCGCTGGGCGTTAATTCGGATGAGGTTCCGGCGGCGCTCGTGCAGAGTTGACGGAGTGATGTCCAATTTTGTACCTGGTATCGAGTTGTCGCGCGCCTTCTACGGCGAGGTGGTGGCGCCGCTGGTGTCGGGAGTTGCGCATAGTGCCGCGTTGATCGGGCCGGGGTCGGAGGTGCTGGAGTTCGACACGGCACGTTCGGCGGATCATGACTGGGGGCCGCGGGTGCTGCTGTTCGTGGCGGCGGAGCGGGTGGCCGAGGTGGAGGCGAAGGTGGTGGCGGGGCTGCCGGACCGGTTCGGCGGGTTCCCGACCGTGTTCGCCTATCACGAGCGGGTGCGGCCCGGGGTGACGGTGGTGGATCTGGGCCAGTGGCTGGTGGACCGGCTGGGTTTCGATCCGCGGCAGGGGGTGTCGTTGCTGGACTGGTTGTCGGCGCCGTGGCAGCGGCTGGCGGAGGTGACCGGGGGAGAGGTGTTCTTCGACGGGCTGGGGGAGCGGGGGCTGGAGGCGGCCAGGGCGGTGTTGCGCTGGTATCCGCAGGATGTGTGGCGGTACGTGCTGGCGTGCCAGTGGCAGCGGATCTGCCAGGAGGAGCCGTTCGTGGGCCGGTGCGGGGAGGTGGGCGACGAGCTGGGGTCGGCGGTGCTGGGGGCGCGGCTGGCGCGGGAGGTGATGCGGCTGGCGTTGTTGCTACGTCGGCGGTATCCGCCGTACGCGAAATGGCTGGGCAGCGCGCTGGCGCGGCTGCCGGGTTCGGCGGAGCTGGGGGAGTCGCTGGGGGCGGCGGTGGCGGCGCGGTCGTGGCGGGAGCGGGAGGCGGGGTTGTCGGCGGCGTACGGGCGGGTGGCGGCGCTGCAGAACCGGATGGCGCTGGCGGAGCGGCTGGATGAGGGGGTGCGGGGGTTCTTCGACCGGCCGTTCCAGGTGATCGGGGCGGGACGGTTCGTCGAGGCGCTGATGGCGTCGGTGTCGGATCCGGTGATCAGGGGGCTGCCGGTGACGGGGTGCGTGGATCAGCTGTCGGATTCGACGGATCTGCTGGTCGCGCCGGGGCGGGCGCGGGCGGTGACGGCTGCGGTGCTGGGTCTGACAGCTTAGTAATCTACAACGTAAAGGGCGAGGGTGTAGACAGAACCTCTCGCCCTTTCCTTTCCAAAACCCCGTCAGGCGAGGAGGGTGGCGGCGAGGTCTTCGACGCGGATGCGCCAGGCGTCGGCCGTGGCGGGGTCGCCGGTGTGGGTGACGATGAGGCGTGGCCCTTGACCGGTGCCCTGGGTGAGCTCCCAGCGGACGGGGCCGGTGGGAGTGTCGTACTCCAGGAGTTTGGCGGTTTCGGTGCGGGTGACCGGTCCGGGCTGGAGGCCGGGGACGGTGAAGGGGGCCGGTGGCGGGGTGCCGGGGGTGGCGTCGGGGCCGTGCAGGAGGTGCCAGACGTCTTCTGCGGGGCGGGTGAGCTGGCGTTCGACGCGTACGGTGTCGCCGTCGACGGTGGTGGAGGGCAGGCCGAGGATGGCGATGTAGTCCTCGTGGAGGCGGGCGGAGTGGGCGGGGTCGGGGTGTTCGGGCAGGTGGCTGGGGCGCTGGTCGAGGTGGGCGTGCAGGGCTTGGATGCAGGTGTGCCAGCCGGCGGCGAAGCTGGCGGCGCCGTGGCGGTCGGTGAAGGTGTGGGTGAAGGTGAGCAGGGTGCCGGTGCCGTCGGGGGTGAGGTGCCAGCGGAGTTCGTCGTCGCCCCAGGTGTGGGCGAAGGTGTGGGGTGGGTTGTGTTCGGTGATGCGGCCGTCGGGGCCGAAGCCGTAGTCAATGTGGTCGCCGTCGATGGTGACGTCGGCGGGGAACCAGGCGGCGAGGTGTTCGGGTTGGGTGATGGCGCGCCAGACCTTGTGGGGTGGGTGGGGGAGGCGGCGTTGGAGGGTGAGGGTGGTGCGGCCGTCGGGGTGGAGGGTGAGGGTTTCGTTCATGGGGTGGGGTCGTCTTCCATGGTGTCGAGGTGGTGTTCGAGGTTGTCGAGGGCGGTGTTCCAGAGTTTGCGGTAGGGGGTGAGCCAGGCGTCGATCTCGGCGAGGGGTTGGGGGCGGAGTTCGTACCAGCGGCGTTGGGCGTCTTTGCGGACGGTGACGAGGCCGGCTTGGCGGAGGATGCGCAGGTGTTTGCTGGTGCCGGGTTGGGTGAGGCCGAGGTGGTGGGTGAGTTCGGCGACTTGGTGGGGGCGTTGGAGGAGGAGGTCGAGGATGTGGCGTCGTGCGGGTTCGGCGAGCACGTCGAAGGGCATGCGGTGAATATACCGGTCTGGTTATATGCCTGCAAGGGCATGTATAGGGGTCAGGGGGCGTGGCGGCGGGCGTTGGCGTGGATGGCGTGGCGGAGGTAGGTGGCCAGGCCGGGGAGGATGTCGTCGAAGGTGGCGGTGAAGCGGGGGTCGTCGACGTAGAGGTCGCCGAGGCAGCGGTGCAGCTCGTGGGGGCAGTCGTAGAACCAGCGGGTGATGTGGCCGCGGTGGCGTTCGGCGAGGTCCATGGCGGGGGTGCCGTCGGCGGGCAGGCCGACTTTGCAGGCGGCGACGAGGTCGTCGGTGATGGTGGCGGCTTCGGCTTTCAGCTGGAGCCAGTCGGCTTCGGTGTAGGCGGCGACGCGGCGGCGGCTCTGGGCGTAGGCGTCGGTGTGGCCCCAGCGGCGTTCGGTCTCGGCGTCGTGGTCTTCGGGGCGGAAGTCGCCGAAGATTTCGAAGCGTTCTTCGGAGGTGAGGGTGATGCCGGTGGTGCGGGCGACCATGGCGCGTTCGACGGCGGCGATGACCTCGTGCAGGCGGGTGGCTTTGCGGGTGAGGAGCTCGTGCTGGCGGCGTAGGTGGGTGAGCTCGTCGGCGGCTGGTTCGTCGAGGATGACGGCGATCTCGTCGAGGGGGAAGCCGAGCTCGCGGTAGAGGAGGATCTGCTGCAGGCGGGTGAGGTCGTCGTCGGTGTAGCGGCGGTAGCCGGAGTGGGTGCGCTCGCCGGGGGTGAGCAGGCCGATCTCGTCGTAGTGGTGGAGGGTGCGGACGGTGATGCCGGCGAGTCTGGCGACCTGTCCCACGGAGAAGCTCATGGTTTCCAGCTTGGGGGCTCACGTGGGGTGGGGGTCAAGCCGGGTTGGACTCTCCCCTTGTGGGAGGGGCCATGCTGGTGGGCGTGGATGAGGAGTTGCTGCCGATCGGGCAGTTCGCCCGGTTGGGGCGGTTGAGTGTGAAGCAGTTGCGGCATTACGACGAGCTGGGGTTGTTGCGGCCGGCGTATGTGGATGCGGAGACGGGTTACCGGTATTACCGGGCGTCGCAGGCGCGGGTGGCGTTGTCGATCGGGTTGTTGCGGTCGCTGGATGTGCCGTTGCCGGTGGTGGGTGAGGTGTTGTCGGGGCCTGTGGAGAGGCGGCGGGGGTGCTGGCGGGGGTGCGGGATGCGCTGGAGGCGGAGCTGGTGCGGCGGGTGGCGATGGTGCGGGAGCGGGCTGCGGGGACGGAGGACATCGGGCGGGCGACGTCGGCGGCGGTGGCGCGGTTGCTGGCGGGCGGGTTCTCGGGGGAGGGCCCGGTGCGGCTGGTGGGGCTGTTTCCGGTGGATCTGGGGGAGGTGGTGGAGGTGTCGGTGGCCGTGGTGCTGGAGGAGGGGTGGCAGGCGGGCGCAGGGGTGGAGGTGCGGGTCTTGCCGGGCGGGGTGTTCGCGTGTGCGACGCATGTGGGGCCGTATGACCAGATTTCGTTGACTGCGCATGCGGTGCTGGCGTGGTGTGCGGAGCGGCGGCATGTGGTGCGGGGCGCGATTCGTGAGGTGTATGTGTCGGATCCGGCGGTGACGCCGCCGGAGGAGCTGGTGACGCGGTTGCTGGTGTGTGTGGAGGAGGAGTCGTGGTGAGTGTGGAGCTGGTTTGTACGGTCGGGGTTCAGTGAGGAGTGCACGTCGCCGGCGGTGGTGGGGGCGTTCATGGCGGAGCGGGGGCTGATGGTGAACGGGCCGCTTCATGAGGTGTGTCTGACGGGGCTGGATGATCCGTCTCCATGTACGGTGCTGCGGCAGCCGGTGCGGCGGGCGTAGCATCCGGGATGTGGGGCGTCCCGGCCGTTGCGGCGGCTGGGGCGCTTTTGTCGTTTCTGGGCGGAGTGCCGGTCAAGGGCGGGCAGGTGGCGTGCCATGTGCGGGTCAAATCTTGTTGTGGCTTCGTGAGCAGGGCGTCCTGGCGGCGTGGCCGGGACATAACCTGGGTGCGACGGCCTGGGGGTGTGGTCATGGTGGCCTCGCCCGCCTGTTCGGCGTGGGGGTTTCGGGGCCGGTGGCCCCGGTGCCGGGCGCCGTGGGCGCTGATCGACTGGAGTTACGCCTCATGTTAGGAAGAGGAACGGCTGCTGTGGCGCCGGCCGCGGGGCGGCGCGCCGGGCTCCGTCGCGTGGGCGGGGCGGATCGTCGCCGGCCCGGCGGGTCGGTGCGTGCCGATGCGCGGCGGCCTTCGCGGCTTTGTGGGGGGCCTGTCAGGGCGCGGCGAGTGGGGCCGGTGGCGGGTGCCGGAGGGCGCCGCGCGGTTGTCATGCGGCGGGTGGCCCGTCCGATGTACGGGTTATTAGCGAGGCCCTTGCGGGGCGGGGCGGGCGTCGTGGTGGTGGCGTCTGCGGGCCCGCCTCGGGGTTCGCGCGATGATGGGGCGGCCGTGGTGGTGGCGCGCCGGGTGTGTGGGCGGCGTGTGTGCCGTCATGGGGCGGTCGCCGTGCTGGATCACGGGTTATTACCTGGTTCCTGAGGATTGTGGGCGCGGGTGTTCCTGCCCGCGCCGGTCGCTGGTCTCGTGGGTGGCTCGGCTGGCTTCTATGTGGGGGACGTGTTCGACGGCCCAGCCGGCGAGGGCGAGTGCGGGTGGGATGAGGCTCTTGCCGGTGGGGAGTTCGGGTGAAGCGCAGGGTGCCCTGGTCGAGGGTGGCGACGACGAGCAGGGTCCATTGATGGGCTGGGTCGACACCGTCCCGATGCCGCTGGTGCGGGTGATCGGCGTGCTGGAGGTTGTCGGCGTGGCGGGGCTGATCCTGGTGCCGCTGACCGGGTCGCGGTGTGGCCGGCGGTCGCCGCGGCGGCCGGGTGGCTCGCCACGGTCTGGATCTAGGGTTTGCAACGGTCTGCTGGGGGAGATGCAGCCCACGCGAGCACCTGTGTCGCCAGCCCGGCATGATCCGCACCGACGGACTGGAACACGGTCGTGATCAGGTCCCGGCCCTCGGCCGCGTCCGCCAGCGCGTCGTCGATCCACCTCTGCGGCGCGCCGCGCTTCTGCAGTCGGCGTTTCCGCTCGTCATCGGGGCAGTCCAGCAGGGCCCAGTGCACCGGCCCGTCCCATCGGACGAACGCGGGCACCTCGATGGCGTCGGGGATGGGGCACATCAGCAGCACGGGATGGCCCGCCCGGCGCACCATGGTCACGATGCGTCGCCACATCCGGTCGTAGGCCGGCCAGATCGGCGCTGCCTCCGGCTCCGCAATGGGGACGCCGATCAGCGCGCCCTCCTCTAGCAACTCGTCCATATCCATCACGACCAGCCCGTCCGCCGCCTGGAGGAGGTGCGGTAGCAAGGTCGTCTTGCCCGCGCCAGGCGCCCCCGCGAGCAGGTAGAGGGGTGCGTAGGTGTCCTTGAGACGATCTCCCATCCAGCCGATGGTAGCCAGCCGGACGTTGACTGACATCTGATTGAACGGGCGGCCGGGATACCGCGGAAGATTCCCGTCACATGGCAGGCGAGCACCGGGAGCCGGGCGACATGGCCGCCGGTTAGGGGCGGCGGAGGTGAAGGACCACTTCCCCTGCACGCTGGGCTCGCTCGACGACTTCGGGCCCCGCGTCGTCACCTTCGACACCGATCGCCAACTTCACCCACGAGTTCTTCGAGCCGTTCGCCATCACCCTCGACTTCGACCACGCCCGAGCCAGGCTCCCGGACACCGGCCAGGCCGTGTCCGGTCGCCGGTGCGCGCCAGGCGTTCACTCTTCGGTGGCGAGTGCGGCCTTGAGGTGGGCGCCGGTGACGGACTCCGGGACGGCGGGCAGGCCGGCCGGCGGCCCTTCGTACAGGATGCGGCCGCCGTGCCTGCCGCCGCCCGGCCCGAGGTCGATCACCCAGTCGGCGCGTTTGACGACGTCGAGGTGGTGCTCGATGACGATGACGGTGTTGCCGCCGTCGACGAGCCGGTCCAGCAGGTCGATGAGCGTCTCGACGTCGGACAGGTGCAGCCCGGTGGTGGGCTCGTCCAGGATGTGCACGGCGCCGGTCCTGGACAGTTCGCCGGCGAGTTTCATGCGCTGCAGTTCGCCGCCGGACAGGGTGCTGGTGGGCTGGCCGAGGGTGAGGTAGCCGAGGCCGACGTCGACGAGGGCGGCGATGCGGCCGGCCACGGCGGGTTCGGTGAAGAAGGTGGCGGCCTGTTCGGCGGTCAGGGCGAGCACGTCGACGATCGACAGGCCGCGCAGCCGGTGGGCGAGCGCCTCGGGCCGGTAGCGGGTGCCGGCGCACAGCTCGCACACCGTGGTAACGGGGTCCATGAACGCCAGGTCGGTGTGGATGATGCCGCGTCCCTCGCAGCGGGGGCAGGCGCCGCCGGAGTTGTAGCTGAACAGGGTGGGCGGGGCGCCGGCGGCGCGGGCGAACAGGCGGCGGATCGGTTCCAGGACGCCGAGGTAGGAGGCGGGGCTGGAGCGGGCCGAGGTGCCGGGGGCGGCCTGTCCGACCACGACGGCGCCGGGGTGCTGGGCGGGCAGGATGCGGGTGATGAGGGTGGACTTGCCGGAGCCGGCGACGCCGGTGACGCAGGTGAGCACGCCGGTGGGGATGGCGGTGGTGACGTCGTGCAGGTTGTGCAGGCTGGCGGGGGCGATGGTGAGCCGGCCGGTGGGGCGGCGCGGTTCGGTCTTGAGGGTGGCGCGCCGGCGCAGGGCGGTCCCGGTGCGGGTGCCGGAGCCGGCGAGGCCGGCGGGGCTGCCGGTGTAGACGATGTGGCCGCCGTGGACGCCGGCGCCGGGGCCGAGGTCGATGACGTGGTCGGCGACGGTGATGACGTCGGGGTCGTGCTCGACGACCAGGACGGTGTTGCCCTTGTCGCGCAAGGCCTGCAGGAGCCGGGTGAGGCGGCCGACGTCGCTGGGGTGCAGGCCGGCGCTGGGCTCGTCGAAGACGTAGGTCATGCCGGTGAGGGCGGAGCCGAGGTGGCGCACGGTCTTGAGGCGCTGGGCCTCGCCGCCGGAGACGGTGGAGGTCTCGCGGTCGAGGCTGAGGTAGCCGAGCCCGATGTCGTCCAGGCGGCGCAGTGCCCGTACGGCGGCGGCGGCGACGGGGTTGTCGAGGCCGGCCAGGACGGTGATGAGGTCGGTGATCTCCATGGCGGCGTGGTCGGCGATGGAGTGGGGGCCGATCCTGGTGGCCAGGGCGGCGGGGTTGAGGCGGGCGCCGCGGCAGCTGGGGCACACGCCTTCGGTGACGAGTTCCTGGACGGAGCGGCGGGTGCGTTCGGACAGGGTGGAGGTGTCGCGTTTGAGGTAGAGGCGGGTGAACCGGTCGGCGACGCCTTCGTAGTCGACCTTGTTGAGGGTGCCGTTCTTGCCGTGGACGTCGACGGTGAAGCCGCTGCCGTGCAGGAGCAGGTGGCGTTCGGCGGGGGTGTAGTCGGCGATGGGCTTGGCGGGGTCGAACGTGCCGGAGCGGGCGTAGATCTGCCACTGCCAGGTGCCGACGCCGAACAGGGGGAAGCGGATGGCGCCGTCGTCGAGCGAGCGGCGGGGGTCGATGAGGGCGTCGAGGTCGAGCTGGACGGCGCGGCCGAGGCCGTCGCAGCCGGGGCACATGCCGGTGGGGTCGTTGAAGGAGTAGGCGAAGGAGTAGCCGGCGCTGGGGGTGCCGTAGCGGGAGAACAGCACGCGCAGGATCGGCATGATGTCGGTCATCGTGCCGACGGTGGAGCGGGCGTTGCCGCCGACGGGTTTCTGGTCGACGACGATGGCGGCGCCGAGGTTGTCGATGGCTTCGACGTCGGGTTTGTCGTAGGAGGGGAGCCGGTTGCGGATGAAGGCGGTGTAGGTCTCGTTGAGCTGGCGTTGCGATTCGGCGGCGACGGTGTCGAAGACGATGGAGGACTTGCCGGAGCCGGACACGCCGGTGAAGACGACCAGGCGGTTCTTGGGGATGCGCAGGGAGACGTTCTTGAGGTTGTTGACGCGCGCGCCGGTGATCACGATGCTGTCGTCCATGCCGCCACGCTACCGTATGGTGTACGGCACGGTGTACGGCCGGAGCTTCCGCGCGGCCCGGTATAAGGTGGGGGCATGGTGCGACCACCGCTGACCCCCGAGGAACGCCTGCGCGGCGAGCAGCTCGGCCACGTGCTGCGCCAGGCCCGCGGCGAGCGCAGCATCGTCGAGGTCGCCGCCGCGGCCGGCATGTCCGCCGAAACCCTCCGCAAGATCGAGACCGGCCGCATCGCCACGCCGGCGTTCTTCACCATCGCCGCGCTGGCCGACGTGCTCGGCATCTCCCTCGACCGCCTCGCCGTCCGCTCCACCCCCGCGCCCACCCCATAGCGGAACACGGGGGACAGGGGGACGGGAAAAAGCCGAGCTCAACCAGAGCGCCGCCTTCGACGCCACCCTGGCCGCCGGAGCCCGCGTGCACGGGGTACAGCCCGGCCAGGAGTTCCCCATCGGCCGGAACGGCTCCCACACGGTGCGGGTCCTGCACACCGAGCACAAGGTGCCCAGCGCCGGGTACGGCGTCGCCGAGAACCGCCGGGCCCTCCTACCGGAGACCGAACAGCTCAAAGGCGAGGCTCCCCGCCGCCGAGTTCGGCCGGCTCGTCGCCGACCGGCGCAGGCGCGGCATCGCCGTCGACCGGCAGGTCCAGCGGCCGCTGTTCGCCTACCTCGGCGACACCCACGCCGGCGCGCTCGCCCGCAACCCCGCCCTGGCCGACTACCCGGTGGTCATCACTGAGTGCACCTACCTGGACGACGCGCAGACCGAGCGGGCCCGCCGCGTGGGCCACACCGTGTGGAGCCAGCTCAAACCGTACGTCCTGGCGCACCCGCGGACCCTGTTCGTGCTGACCCACTTCAGCCTGCGCCACACCGACCGGGAGGTGCTCGCGTTCTTCGACCGGGAGAACGTGCCCAACGTGCTGGCCTGGGCGCACGCAGGCAGCCACCTGCCCGAGCAGCACCAGCGCTGACCCGCCCGCCGCACAGCGCGGCGAAGGCGCACGCGCGGCAACCCCGGAAACGCCGGGGACCTCACACGAGCGCCAGCTGCGCCGCCCGCGGCTCGGACCGCACCACCTCCGGCGCGCCGCACTCCATCCCGTACACCCGGCACAACTGCGCGATCTGCCCCGTGATCCGCCCCTCGTACGCCGCCGACGGCAGCCCCGCCCGGTCGTACAGCTCCTCGTAGCGCGCCACCAGCTGCGGATGCGCCTGCTCCAGCCACTCCAGGTACCAGCCGCGCGTCCCCGGCGGCAGCCGCAGCACCACCGGCTCCACCCGCTTGACCCCCGCCGCCGCGATCCGCCGCACCGTCGCCCCCAGCTGGTCGGCCGCGTCGCTGAGCAGCGGCAGCACCGGCGCCATCACCACCCGGCAGTCCACCCCCGCCTCCACCAGCGCCGAGACCAGCTCCAGCCGTGCCTGCGCCGACGGCGCCCCCGGCTCCACCGACCGCCGGATCCGCTCGTCCACGAACGCGATCGAGACCGCCACCCGCGCCCCGGCCCGCGCCAGCAGCTGCGCGTCCCGCAGCACCAGCGGCCCCTTGGTGTACACCGTGAACGGCGTGCCCGAGCTCGCCAGCGCCCCGATCACGTGCGGCATCAGCCGGTAGGTCTCCTCGGCCGCCTGATAGCAGTCGCCGCCCAGCCCCACCGCCAGCTCGCTGCCGTCCCAGCGCGCCAGCTCCGCCCGCAGCCGCTCGGCCACGTTCGGCCGCACCACGATCCGCGTGTCGAAATCACTGCCCGCGTCCAGGCCCAGCCGGCGGTGCGCGGCACGGGCGCCGCAGCCGCGGCAGGCATGGGCGCAGCCGCGGTAGGGGGAGACGGCCCACTGCTGGGCGATGCCCGCGGCCTGCGGCACCCGTTCGATCACCGTGCGGGCCTGCAGCTCGTAGAAGCCGTCACGCACCACCGCCCGCCGCTCGATCAGCGGACGATCGTCGGCGGCGTCGACCAGCGAAAGCGCGTCCCAAGCCACACCCTCCAGTGGAACACGTATTCGACTGCGTTTTCAAGCGATTCCCCGCAACCCGCGCCCGCGCCGACACGCACGGGGGAGGACCACCACTAAAATCAGGACACCCGTACCACTTTTGCGACCCCCGGAGAAGAAACCACCCATGGCCTGGCTCCTGCTCGCCCTCGCCATCACCACCGAAGTCCTCGCCACCACCGCACTCAAACTCAGCAACGGCTTCACCCACCTCGGCTGGACCATCGCCGTCGCCGCCGGCTACATCACCTCCTTCGCCCTGCTGGCCCGCGTCCTGAAACTCCAGCTCGACATGGGCACCGCCTACGCCGTCTGGTCCGGCGCCGGCACCGCCGCCATCGCCCTCATCGGCGCCGCCTTCATGGGCGAGACCCTCACCCCCCTCAAGATCGGCGGTATCCTGCTCATCATCGGCGGCGTCGTCCTCCTCAACCTCGCAGGTGGCCATTGAACCCACACCTGAACCCCCACCCCGGCCCCCACCCAGGCCCCGGGCCCAGCCAGGAACGCAGCCGCCGCCGGCGCACCACCCTGCTCAACGCCGCCGTCGCCCTGCTCACCGAAGGCGGCTTCAACGCCGTCACCCACCGCGCCGTCGCCCACCGCGCCCGCCTGCCGCTGGCCGCCACCACCTACTACTTCGCCTCCCGCGACCAGCTCCTGGCCGAAGCCTTCGCCCAGCTCGTGGAGACCGAACTCGCCACCACCCGCACCTGGATCACCCAGCACGGCCTGGCCGCCCTCACCGACCAGGCCGCCGCCGACCGCACCCGCCAGCTCAGCCTGTGGGAGCTCTACGTCCACGCCGGCCGCGACCCCGTCCTGCAGCACATCGCCCGCCGCTGGACCGACGGCTGCGTCCGCCTCATCGCCGAAACCCTCGGCCTGCCCGCCACCGACCCCCGCGCCCGCCTCCTCTACACCACCGTCTCCACCCTCTGGCTCGAGCACGTCGTCGAACAACGTCCCCCCGGCGAAGCCCGCACCCTGCTCACCCTCGCCCTGGCCCACGCCACAGAAAGGACCCCATGACGACCCGCCGCATCCACCACCTCGCCCTGCGCACCGACTGGGACGACGCCCGCGCGGCGGGGGAGTACCGCATCTCCACCCTCGGCCGCACCCTGGAGGAGGAAGGCTTCATCCACTGCAGCCGCGACCTGACCCAGCTGCACGGCGTGCACACCGCCTACTACAGCCACCTGTCCGAGCCGCTGATCGTCCTCGACATCGACCCCACCGGACTCGACATCCGCCTCGAGAACGGCTTCCCCCACCTGTACGGGCCCCTGCCCGTCACCGCGGTCACCGCCACCCGCCCCTACCACCCCGCAGCAGCGGGGGAGAGCACCCCATGACCCGCAACGACACCCGGCAGGCCGCCCAGCGCTTCGCCGGCACCTGGCAACACGGCTGGACCCACCACGACGTCGCCGCCATCACCGCCCTCTACCACGACGACGCCGTCCACACCAGCATGCCCTTCCGCCCACCGCACCACGGCAAGCAGGCCATCGCCGACTACATCGCCTGGTCCTTCACCGGCGAGAGCGACCCCGAGGTCACCTTCTCCACGCCCATCACCGACGGCGACCAGGCCGCCATCGAGTTCCGCGTCCACGCCTACGACAACGGCCGCCCCGTCACCCTCGCAGGCTGCGTCTTCGCCCAGTTCGACGCCGACGGCCTCGCCGTACGGACCCGCGACTACTGGCACACCGCAGACGGCCACCACTGACCAGGCCCGCCGGCCTCACCACCGCACGTTCAGCGCACCACCCGCAGCGCCGCACGCGCCGCGCCCACCGGACCCTGACCCTGACCCTGTGCGGGGGCCTGGCCGTGCCCGGGATACGGCACCGGAGCAGGGGAGGGGGCGGCCTGCGGGCGTACCATCTGCTGCGTCTGCTCCGACGGCTCCGCGCGCCGCTCGGCGCACCCGCCCGCGCAGTACCCGTTCGTCACGATCAGCCGCCCCCGCAGCGGCGTGTACGACTCCTTACCGGAAGCGGGCAGAACCCTCTGGCACACCGGACATAACACCGACTCGTTCCCCACGTGCTGCTCCTCTCGCGGCGCGAATAGCAGGAGCTCCACCTTATGACCACACCTGGCGCCAAGGACAGCGAATCAACGAAAGGTCAAGCCGGGCGTCAACGCCCGCACAGGGCCCGCCACCAGAGCCGATGACACCGCGTAACCCCCGCTCAGCCGCCCTCCGCCGCCCCCTCGCACCCCGCCCGGAACCCGCCACGGGCGCCGGAAAAATCTTCCCACCAGACCCGGCCGTCCCACCCGCGAAGGGGAGCCTCCACCACCACTACTTGACATAATGTTCATTATCGAGCAACCACGGAGAGCGCCCGCATAAACCACCCGCACCCGGGAAGACGCCCCACCATGCCCCCGATGGAGATCGCCTCACCCAGCATCATCGCCCTCACCGCGGTCATCACCGCCGCCGCCATCTGGCTCATCATCCTCGCCGCCAGACTCACCAGAAACCCCCGAAACCGCCCCGGCATCAGCGTCGACCTCGTCGACCAGGCCCGCGAACTCAAAGCACTCGGCCAGATCCAGGAAGCCGTCTTCCTCGTCCGCGGCGAAACCGGCATGAGCCAGCGCGCCGCCGCCCGCTTCGTCAACCGCCTATAAGCCACCACTTATCCACGCTTGGGCGCCACCCACCACGGGAATGCCACCCCTGGCCACCGCACGGGACCCGCACGCACCACCCAACGGACCCCGCCACCCACCAGCCCCGGCCCAGGGAGACACCCATGCCCGCCCCCGCACCCACCACCCTCACCCAAGCAGGCCACGCCCTGGCCGACCCCCGCACCTACACCGACGAGACCCGCCTCCACACCGCCCTGACCCTCCTGCGCCACCAAGCCCCCGTCCACCACGTCGACGCCCCCGGCTACAACCCCTTCTGGGCCATCACCCGCCACACCGACATCCTCGCCATCGAACGCGACCACACCCTCTGGCTCAACGCCCCCCGCCCCGTCCTGCGCACCACCGCACTCGACCACGCCCTGCACACCCGCCGCGAACAAGGCAAAGCCCTCACCAGCATCGTCCACCTCGACGAACCCCACCACCGCCCCCTGCGCGCCGTCGCCGCCGACTGGTTCCGCCCCCACGCCATGCGCACCCTGCACACCCGCATCCGCGACCTGGCCCGCCGCCACGTCGACCTCATGGCCCAGCACGGCACCACCTGCGACTTCGCCCGCCAGATCGCCGCCCACTACCCCCTCTACGTCATCCTCACCCTCCTCGGCCTGCCCGAATCCGACTTCCCCCGCATGCTCCACCTCACCCAGCAGCTCTTCGGCCACAACGACGACGAGACCGGACGCGGCACCGGCACCCCCAGCGACCACACCGGCGTCCTGGAAGACCTCTTCGCCTACTTCCACCACCTCACCGCCACCCGCCGCGCCCACCCCACCGCCGACCTCGCCTCCCGCATCGCCAACGCCCGCATCGACGGCCGCCTCCTCGACGACAACACCGCCGCCTCCTACTACATCCTCATCGCCACCGCCGGCCACGACACCACCAGCTCCACCATCGCCGGCGGCCTCGAAGCCCTCATCCGCCACCCCGATCAGCTGCGCCGCCTGCGCGACGATCCCGCCCTGCTCCCGGCCGCCGTCGAGGAGATGATCCGCTGGGTCAGCCCCGTCAAGGCGTTCATGCGCACCGCCGCCGCCGACACCCGGGTGCGCGGCGTCCCCATCGGCGCGGGCGAGTCGGTGCTGCTGTCCTACCCGTCGGCCAACCGGGACGAGGACGTCTTCGACGAGCCGTTCCGCTTCGAGGCCGGGCGTGAGCCGAACCGGCATCTGGCGTTCGGGTTCGGGGTGCATTTCTGCCTGGGCGCGGCGCTGGCGCGGATGGAGGTCGCGGCGTTGTTCGCCGAGCTGCTGCCCCGGCTGGCGGAGGTCGAGCTGGACGGTGAGCCGGCGTGGACGGCGACGACGTTCGTGGGCGGGTTGAAGCGGCTGCCGATCCGCTACTCCCTCGTTTGACCGTGGGTTGGGTGAAAGTATGCGTTACCGTACAGAAGCTGGATTCTGTCTGGTTTGGCCAATATCGTCACTTTTGATCCTCCGGGTCCGGTTTTGCGGAGTCTTGGTTCCCTGCGGGACGCGCGGCCGACGGGGTCCGTCCCGCGAGAGGCCCGTCCCGCGGGCGCTTCAGGGGGTGCCGCGTCCGCTGTGACCGGCGTCACTCCCCCGGCGCGGGACGCCAATCGGTGATCAAGGGCGGCTCAAGCCGTTTTGGCGGGGCGGGCGGCCCGGGGCTGGGTGCCGGGTTTGGATCGCCGTTGCGCGGGGTTGTGTCAAGGGGCTGTCGGGGACTCCTGTCCTGGCCGTGACCTGGCGGGGCGGGGTGCGGGGTGATGCTGGAGGGTGTCGGCGCAGGTGGTGCGCGGTGGCGTGGCTCCGTTTGCGGGGGTTGTGTCATCGCCTGGGGGTCCGGGTTGCCTCCCTCGCCCGGGCCCCCTCCCCTGGTTCGGTGCGCGGGCGAGGGAGGGATTTTCTGGGCAAAGCGGGTCAATTGGGGCTGGTCAGGGCAGCTTTTTGCGGGGAATGGTCACCAGCAGTGGGCGTTTCGTGTCAGCATCGTGGGATGTATGGGTCATATGGGTCTGCCGTAAATGCCTGTGACACGTGTGTCTGCCCGTGGTCCGGCCGGTAGTTCCCGCCCTGGTGTAGTCCTCTCCCCTGCTCGGAAAGAAGTATCGCGTTGCGTATCCTGCTGCTCTGCTCCTCCTTCAACGGCCTGACCCAGCGTGCCTGGCTGGAGTTGCGCCGGGCCGGTCATGAGGTTTCGGTCGAGCTGGCCCTGTCGCCGGAGGTGATGGTGGAGGCGGCCGAGCTGGCCAAGCCGGATCTGATCATCTGCCCGTTCTTGAAGGAGCGGGTTCCGGCGGCGTTGTGGCGGGCTCATCGTACGGTGATCATTCATCCGGGGCCGCCCGGGGACCGGGGTCCGTCGTCGCTGGACTGGGCGATCCTCGAGGGTGAGGCGGAGTGGGGGGTGACGGCGCTGCAGGCGGTCGAGGAGATGGATGCGGGGCCGATCTGGGGGTTTCGGACGTTCGCGATGCCGGCGGAGGCGCCGCGTAAGTCGGCGTTGTACAACGGGCCGGTGGCCGAGGCGGCGGCGGAGCTGGTGGTGGAGGTGGCGGCGAAGGCGGGTGACGCGTCGTTCGTGCCGGTGCCGCTGGATTACCGCTCCCCCGGGGTTCGGGGGCGGTTGCGGCGGGCGATGCGGCATGCCGATCGGGAGTTCTCGTGGGCGGAGCCGACGGAGGACATTCTGCGGCGGGTGCGGGCGGCGGACGGTGCGCCGGGCGGGCGTGCGGAGTTGTGTGATCTGCCGGTGCGGGTGTTCGACGTGTATCGGGGGCCGGAGCTGGCGGGTGTCGCGGGGCAGGTGGTGGCGCGGCGTGAGGGTGCGGTGCTGGTGCACACCGGTGACGGGACGGTGTGGGTGGGTCATGTGCGGGTGGAGCAGGAGGGTGCCATCAAGTTGCCGGCCGCGATGGCGCTGGGTGAGGCGGTGGCGGGGGTGCCGCAGCGGGCGGGGTACAGCGAGATCACCTATGACCGCAGCGAGGGGGTGGGGGTGGTGAGTTTCGATTTCTACAACGGGGCGATGTCGACCGAGCAGTGCCGGCGGCTGGCTTCGGCGTTGCGGTATGCGGTGGCGCAGGACACGCGGGTGCTGGTGGTGCGGGGTGGTGAGGTGTTCTCCAACGGGATCCATCTGAATGTGATCGAGGCGTCGCGGCATCCGGAGCTGGAGGCGTGGATGAACATCAACGCGATCAACGCGGTGTGCCGGGAGATCGTGGGGTGCACGAGTCAGCTGGTGGTGACGTCGATCGGGGGGAATGCGGGTGCGGGCGGGGTGATGATGGGGCTGGGTGCGGATCGGGTGATCGTGCGGGATTCGGTGGTGCTGAATCCGCATTACCGGACGATGGGGTTGTTCGGGAGTGAGTACTGGACGTATGTGCTGCCGCGGCGGGTGGGTGCGGAGCATGCGCGGCGGTTGACGCAGGAGGCGTTGCCGGTGGGGGCTGTGGAGGCGGTGGAGTGCGGGCTGGCGGACAAGGCGTTGCCGGGGTCGCGGCTGGATTTCGAGCGGCGGGTGCTGGAGTATGCGGAGCGGCTGGCGGCTGATCCGGGTTACGATCGGTTGCTGGCGGGCAGGCGGCAGGTGCGTGAGGTGGATGAGCGGCGTAAGCCGCTGGATGCGTACCGGGCTGAGGAGCTGGCGGAGATGAGCCGCGACATGTTCGACGACCGTTGCGGGTTCCGGCTGGCGCGGCGGGAGTTCGTGCGGAAGGTGAAGGCTGCGGCGACGCCGGAGCGGTTGGCGGGTCATCGGGAGTTGTCCGGCGCGTCGCCTGCGGGGGGCGCGGGGGCATCTCATATGTGAGATATGGTTGCCTGTTGTGGCAGATGATTATCTTGTGCGGATCGGCCGGCTGATCCGGGATGCGCGCCAGCATCGCGGTTGGACTCAGCTGCAGCTGGCCGACGCGCTGGCGACGAGTCAGAGCGCGGTCAACCGCATCGAGCGCGGTAACCAGAACATCAGTCTTGAGATGATCGCCCGGATCGGTGAGGCGCTCGACAGTGAGATCGTCTCGCTCGGTTATGCGGGGCCGATGCATCTGCGGGTGGTGGGTGGTCGCCGCCTTTCGGGCAGCATCGACGTCAAGACGTCGAAGAACGCGTGTGTGGCGCTGTTGTGCGCGTCGCTGCTGAACTCCGGCCGCACCATCTTGCGGAAGGTGGCGCGGATCGAGGAGGTGTACCGGATCCTGGAGGTGCTGGCGTCCATCGGGGTGCGGGCGCGGTGGATCAACGAGGGCAGTGATCTGGAGATCGTGCCTCCGTCCCGGCTGGAGCTGGAGGCGATGGACACCGAGGCGGCGCGCCGTACCAGGAGTGTGATCATGTTCCTGGGGCCGCTGATGCATCGCACGGAGCAGTTCCAGATCCCGTACGCGGGCGGGTGTGATCTGGGCACCCGTACGGTGCAGCCGCACATGTCGGCGCTGCGGCATTTCGGGCTGGACATCACGGCGACGGGTGGGTTCTATCACGCGCGGGTGGATCGGTCGGTGTCGCCGTCGCGGCCGATCGTGCTGACGGAGCGGGGTGACACGGTCACGGAGAACGCGTTGCTGGCGGCGGCGCGGCACGACGGGGTGACGGTGATCCGTAACGCCTCCTCCAATTACATGGTGCAGGATCTGTGCTTCTTCCTGGAGCAGCTCGGGGTGCGGGTGGAGGGCATCGGGACGACGACGCTGACCGTGCACGGGCTGCCGGAGATCGAGCGGGACGTCGACTATTCGCCGTCGGAGGATCCGGTGGAGGCGATGAGCCTGCTGGCGGCGGCGGTGGTGACGTCGTCGGAGCTGACGATCTGCCGGGTGCCGGTGGAGTTCCTGGAGATCGAGCTGGCCGTGCTGGAGGAGATGGGGCTGGATCACGACCGGGGGCGGGAGTATCCGGCGGCGAACGGGCGTACGCGGCTGGTGGATCTGACGGTGCGGCCGTCGAAGCTGGTCTCCCCCATCGACAAGATCCATCCGATGCCGTTCCCGGGGCTGAACATCGACAATGTGCCGTTCTTCGCGGCGATCGCGGCGTCGGCGCAGGGGTCGACGCTGATTCATGACTGGGTGTACGACAACCGGGCGATCTATCTGACGGAGCTGACGCGGCTGGGGGCGTCGGTGAAGCTGCTGGATCCGCATCGGGTGCTGGTGGAGGGGCCGACGCGGTGGCGCAGCGCGGAGATGATGTGCCCGCCTGCGTTGCGGCCGGCGGTGGTGGTGCTGCTGGCGATGATGGCGGCCGAGGGCACGTCGGTGCTGCGGAACGTGTATGTGATCAATCGCGGGTATGAGGATCTGGCCGAGCGGCTGAACGCGCTGGGGGCGCGCATCGAGACCTTCCGCGACATCTGACGTTTCTGTCGGTGCGGGCCGCTACCGTCGTTGCTGGATCTTTCTGCTCGTTGCGGTGAGGGAAAGGGGCGGCGGTGCGGCCTGCGGAGCTGGAGCGGGTGACGGTGGCGGAGGCGGCGGACCGGTATGTGGAGCTGGTGCGGGCCAGGACGCTGACGGGGGCGTTGTCGCCGGCGACGGCGGAGGTGTATGCGCGGGATGTGGCGACGCTGGTGGAGCTGGCCGGCGAGCGGGTGGTGCTGGACGATCTGACGGGCGCGGACGTGGATGCGATCCTGCTGGCGTTCGCGCGTAAGCCGGATGGCCGCTCCTCCCCTGGTTCGGCGCGTGAGGGTGAGTGGGCGGGGCAGTCGCCGTCGTCGCAGGCGCGGTTCCGGCGGTCGATCTCGGCGTTGTTCAAGCATGCGGCGCTGGCGGGGTGGGTGCAGATCAATCCGATGACGGTTTCGACGGTGACGTCCAGGCAGCGGGGCGGGCTGCGGGCCGAGCGGCGGGCGTTGACGCGGGAGCAGGCTCAGGGGCTGGTCGGGGCGGCGCGGGGGCTGGAGGAGGCGCCGGCGGAGCCGGGGAAGCGGCGTGATCAGCGTACGGGGTTGCGGGATGCGGTGATCGTGTTGTTGCTGGCGACGGTGGGGCCGCGGGTGTCGGAGCTGGTGCGGGCGAATGTGGAGGATTTCTTCACCAACGACGGGGTGCGGTACTGGCGGATCTTCGGCAAGGGCGGGCGGACGCGGGATGTGCCGTTGCCTGATGATGTGGCGCGGGTGTTGCAGGCGTATCTGGTGCGGGGGCGGCCGGAGATGGCCGGGGCGGGTGGCGAGAAGGCGTTGTTGTTGTCGTGGCGGGGGCGGCGGCTGGCGCGGGGCGATGTGCAGGCGGTGATCGATCGGGTGCAGCGGCGGGTGGATCCGGATCAGCGGCGGTCGGTGACGCCGCATGGGTTGCGGCATACGACGGCGACGCATCTGCTGGCCGATGCGGTGGACATGGATGCGGTGCGGCGGGTGCTGGGGCACAGTGATCTGTCGACGCTGGGGCGGTATCGGGATGAGCTGCCGGGTGAGCTGGAGGTGGCGATGCGGTCGCATCCGCTGCTGCGGGGCCGTCCCTGACGGGCCCCTGTGGCTGGTGCCGGTCGGGCAGCCGGTCATGTCCGGCGCGCGTCCGGCGTGCCACTCCCCCGGGGGTCGTGCCTTCGCTGCATCGGGCATGACCGGATGCCGAGGTCCGTCGTCATCGGTTCGGCCGGTGGGGCTTGGCCGGGGTGTCGGACGGGCCGGTCGGGTCGAGTCGCAGGAGCTGTCGCAGGTCGGCGACGGGCTGTACTCCGGAGACGGGTGGGCGGCCGTCGATCACGAGGCTGGGCACGCCGGTGACGCCGTGCGCTGCCGCGTGGTGGCGGTCGGCGCGTACCTCGCAGGTGGCGGCCGCGCATGATGGCGATCCTGCTCTTCCACGGGTGCCCGTTGATCGTGATGGTCACCCTCGGCCGCTTGCCGCCGCCGAGTGCCTCCACCACCTCTTCGGGAACCTCCAGCCCTCTCATGGGCTCGGCAGGCTCGACAAAGGTGCGGAACTTCGTGGTGGTCTACCGGCGGCGGGTGGCGCGTACGACGACGTCGTGCAGGGGAACGGAGCGGCCCGGAGGGGTGCGCACGTGCTCTTCGGCGGTGACGATCTCCCACTGCGTGTCGTGCAGGCGGGCGGTGATGGCGGCGGGGGTGGCTGAGGCTTCGGCGGGCGGGTGATGCGCGTGGCCGCCGGAGGGGCTGCCGGAATGAGAGTGGCCGGAATGAGAGTGGCCGGAATGAGAGTGGGAGGTGGCGGAGTCGGGGGTGTGCAGGTGGCCGACGATGAGCAGGGTGCCGCCGGGGGCCACCCAGCCGGCGATGCGGTCGTAGAAGTCGAGCTGCGGGATCGCGGGGTGGGCGTAGTGGGTCATGACCAGGTCGAATGCCGCGTCCGGGCGCCAGGTGGTCAGGTCCGCC
Organism: Nonomuraea sp. GTA35; assembly: GCF_041950525.1. Lineage (NCBI taxonomy): Bacteria > Bacillati > Actinomycetota > Actinomycetes > Streptosporangiales > Streptosporangiaceae > Nonomuraea > Nonomuraea sp. GTA35. The sequence goes on from NZ_JBGNUV010000008.1 coordinate 425,378, forward strand.
CGCATCCAGTGCAGGCGTCCGGTAGCGCGGCTCGCCGCCGCGCGGTCGGCGGCGACGGCCAGGGCCTGGGAGGAGATGTCGGCGGCGGTGACGTGCCAGCCGCGCTCGGCGAGCCAGATCGCCTCGGCGCCGCCGCCGCATCCGGCGTCCAGGGCCGTGCCGGGCGCCAGGCCGGCGGTCTCCTGGGCGAGGTACGGGTTGGGCGGGTTGCCGCCCATGGAGGCGTGTCCCCCGTGCCAGTGCTGCTCCCAGTAGTCCTTGTCGAAGGCGTGCGTCATCAGTGGTTTCCTTGTCCGCGGGTGGTGGGCTCTGCTGGTTTCTCATGGTGGTGAACGAGAAGGCGGATGAGCAAACCTTGTTGCCGAATGGCAAAATGGCGGGATGGACGAAACCATTGACCGCACTCTCGACGCCGTGGGGCCGAGGCTGAAACGCCTGCGGCTGCAGCGGGACGTGACGCTGGCCGACCTCGCGGCGCAGACCGGGATCTCCACCAGCACGCTGTCCCGGCTCGAGGCGGGCCTGCGGCGTCCCACGCTGGAGCAGCTGCTCCCGCTGGCCCGCGCCTACGGGGTCACGCTCGACGAGCTCGTCGACGCGCCGCCGACCGGTGATCCCCGCATCAACCTGCGTCCCATCGCGAGCGGTGATGGCGCGGTCGTTTTGCCGCTGACCCGCAGGCCGGGCGGGATCCAGGCCTACAAGTTCGTCCTGCCTGCCGGGAGCGACGACGCCGAGCCGGATTTGCGCACGCACGAGGGCTATGACTGGGTCTTCGTGCTCAACGGGACGCTTCGTCTCGTTCTCGGGGAGCACGACCTGCTGCTCGAGCCCGGGCAGGCGGCGGAGTTCGACACGCGTACCCCGCACTGGTTCGGGGCCACCAGCGCCGGTCCCGTGGAGTTCCTGAGTCTCATCGGCAAGCAGGGCGAGCGCGCGCACGTCCGTGCCGCTCCGCGCACGCGCCGGCAGGATCCGCGCGCGTTCTGAGCCGGCAGCCCGAGGGATCGGGACCCGGCCTCATCCGGCCTCGAGCAGCCGGCCTGGCCGCCGCAGCGGGCGGCCGGGTCCCGTCCGCGTAGCATTCCGGCATGGCCCACCCCGACTCGGCCGATCCCCGGCCGGCCGCTCCCGTCCATGCCTCCACCCTGTCCGGGACGGAGGTCGAGCGCATCCGCCGGTGGCACCAGAGCGCCTACGAGGCCGCCAGAGCGGAAGCGGCCACCGGCCGGACCTTCACCTACCTCGGCAAGACCTTGGTGGTCCCCCCGCAGGTGCAGCCGATCACCGGCATGTCGCATCTTCTGGGCGAAGCCGTGCTGGCCGAGGTGCGCCATGACGATCATGTTCTCGACATGGGCACCGGCAGCGGCGTCAACGCGATCCTGGCCGCGTCGACCGCGGCGAAGGTCCTTGCCGTGGACATCAACCCCGTCGCCGTCGAAGCCGCCCGGGACAATGCCGGGCGCAACGGTGTCGCCGGCCGCGTCGAAGTCCGCCACAGCGACATGTTCAGCGACGTCGACGGCCGGTTCGATCTCATCGTCTTCGATCCGCCGTTTCGCTGGTTCGCCCCGCGTGACCTGCTGGAGTCCGCCACCACCGATGAGAACTACCGGGCGATGACCACGTTCTTCCGCAACGCCGGGCGGTACCTCGCACCCCGCGGGCGAATGCTGGTCTTCTTCGGCAGCTCCGGCGACCTGGCCTATCTGAAGCGCCTGGCCGAGGAGGAAGGATTCGTCTCGCGCACCGTCGCGCACCGGAGCCTGGTCAAGGACGGCTGGAACGTCGACTACTTCGCCTTCCGCATGACCCGAGCCCTCTGAGCGCCTGCGCGGGGGGCGCGGAGCTACAGGCGGAGCTGCAGGAGCATGCCGGGCCACTCCCCCACGGTGAAGGGGGCGACGCGGGTGAAGCCGCAGCTCTCGTAGTAGGCGACCAGGCGGCCGTCGTGGCCGGCGTAGCAGTCGACGCGCAGCAGGTGGACGCCCCGGTCGCGGGCTTCGCCGGCGGCCCAGTCGAGCAGGGCGCGGCCGATGCCGTGGCCGGCGTGGCGGCGGTCGGTGACCAGGGCCTGCACGTAGAGCTCCGGCTCGGCTGCCGGGGTGACGTAGTCGTGGGCGGGGCCGACGGAGATGCAGCCGGCCGGGTCGCCGTCGTGCTCGGCGATGCGCATGCCGCCGCCGGCCAGCCACGAGGCGACCTGCTCGGTGCGCTTGGCGTCGCCGGTGAAGGGGCGGGTGCCCCACTGGCCGGTGCGGCCCCTGGCGGTGAGCCAGGTGACGGCCGAGTCGAACATGGCCAGGACGGCCGGCACGTCGCCGTCACGGGCCGGCCGGATGACGGTCCGCTGCTGCTGCGCGGACTGCTGGGCGGACTGCTGGGCGGACTGCTGCGCGAAGGCGGGCTGCTCCTGCGCGGGCTGCTGGGCGGGCTGCTGGGGCGTGGCGGGGTCGCGGGTCACGACTTGCTGCTCTTGTTCAGGGCGCTGCCCTTCTTCCACTGGGAGAACGGCATCTGCCAGTATCCCCAGCCGTTGTTCCACTCCAGCGCCCGGTCGGTGCCGGTGATGTCGACGACGTCGCCGCGCTGCACGTTGTCGTAGAACCACCTGGCCTGGTCGGGGCGGGCGTTGATGCAGCCGTGGCTGACGTTGCGCACGCCCTGGGCCCAGACGTTGTCCTTGGCGTGGACGTACTCGCCGGAGTTGGAGATGCGCACGGCGTGGTTGATCATGACGTCATAGTAGCCGGGGTCGCCCTTCTTGCGGCCCGGGGAGATCATGCGGACGGGGTTGCCGCGTTCCATGGTGAGGTGCACGCCCGAGGTGGTGGTGTATTCGCGGGTGGTGGCCATGCCGGCGCTGATGCGCATGGTCTGGACGCGCTTGCCGTCCTTGTAGACGTACATCATCTTCTTGCGCGTGTCGACCTTGCTGATCTGCTTGGCACCGATCTTGAGGTTGGCGGTGTAGTCCTTGACCCCGTACAGCCCCTTGCCGCCCTTGATGCCGGTGATGTTGGCGTTGAAGGTGACCTTCTGGTGGGCGGGCCAGTACTTGGCGGTGCGGTAGATGACGACGGTGTCGTTGATCCAGCGCCAGGCGCCCTCGACGGGCTTTTCCGCCTCGACCTCCAGGGCGCGCTCGATGGTCGCCTTGCTGGTGACGGGCTGGTTGAAGGTGACGATGATGGGAGCGCCGACGCCGAGGGTCTCGCCCTTGGCGTTGGGGGTGACGTCGGCGACCTGCAGCGCGCGTTCGGGCTTGGCGGTGGTGAAGGTGCTGGTGGCGGTGGTGACGCCGGCGGTGGCCGAGACGTTGTAGCTGGTGGACGGCTTCAGCGCGGTCTTGGACACCCAGCGGGTCTTGTCGGCGTTGAACTTGCCTTCGAGCTGTTCGCCGCCGGCTTCGACGGTGACGTTGTCGAGCGGCGCGCCGGCGGCGGCCACGACCACCTTCTTCTCGGGGCTGACCTTGGTGGCACCCTCGTCCGGGGTGATCTTGACGGTGGGGGCCTGGGGGGTGGCGGTGGTGGTCGCCTCGGAGGCGTCCGGTGGTTGCGCGGTGGGGGCGCTGGAGCATGAGGCCGTCAGGGCTGCCGCCGCGAGCAGCGCGAGCGCGGTGGCGGGTCTCCTCCAAGCAGGCGCAACGTTCAACTCTGTCCTCTCCCCACGGCACCACAATGGCACCCCAAAAACCTTAATGCTCCCGCATGTAAGACGCGGAATCCTTTGGGAGAGTTCGATCACATTTCAATTACTTCTAGCGGAAGTGGGTGGCGGCCTGCCGGCGCCTTCCGTCAGCGTCCCGGTCAGCGGCGTGTCAGGCGGTGGGTCAGGCCGGTGTGCCGGCGGCCCGCCCCCTTGGTGCGGACGGCCTGCGCCAGCGCGCGGCGCGAGCCCACGATGACCACGAGCTTCTTGGCCCGCGTGATGGCGGTGTAGAGCAGGTTGCGCTGCAGCATCATCCAGGCGCTGGTGGCCAGGGGGATGACGACGGCCGGGTACTCGCTGCCCTGGGAGCGGTGGATGGACACGGCGTAGGCGTGGGCGAGCTCGTCGAGCTCGTCGAAGGAGTAGTCGACCGCCTCGTCCTCGTCGGTCAGGACGGTGAGCTTGTGCTCGTCGGGGCGGATGTCGGTGACGATGCCGACGGTGCCGTTGAACACCCCGGCCGCGCCCTTGTCGTAGTTGTTGCGCAGCTGGGTGACCTTGTCTCCGACGCGGAAGACGCGGCCGCCGTACCGCCGCTCCGGCATGCCCTCGCGGGCGGGCGTGAGCGCCTCCTGCAGGGCCATGTTGAGGGCGCCGGCGCCGGCGGCGCCGCGGTGCATGGGCGCCAGCACCTGGACGTCGCGGCGCGGGTCGAGGCGGAAGCGGCGCGGGATGCGGCGGGCGACGACGTCCACGGTGAGCTCGGCGATCTCCTCGGGCTCCTCGCAGGGGAACAGGAAGAAGTCCTTCATGCCCTCCAGGACGGGGTGGCGGCCGGTGTTGACCCGGTGGGCGTTGACGACGACGCCCGACTCCTGCGCCTGGCGGAAGATCTGGGTCAGGCGCACGCGCGGGATGTCCTCGGCGGCCAGGAGGTCCTTCAGCACCTCGCCGGCGCCCACGGACGGCAGCTGGTCCACGTCGCCGACGAACAGCAGGTGCGCGCCGGGGGCCACAGCCTTGACCAGCTTGTTGGCCAGCAGCAGGTCGAGCATGGAGGCCTCGTCGACGACGACCAGGTCGGCGTCCAGCGGGTTGTCGCGGTCGAAGGTGGCCTCGCCGCCGGGGCGCAGCTGCAGCAGGCGGTGCACGGTGGTGGCCTCGTGGCCGGTCAGCTCCGCCAGGCGCTTGGCGGCGCGGCCGGTGGGGGCGGCCAGGATGACCCTGGCGCGTTTGGCGCGGGCCAGCAGCACGATGGAGCGCACGGTGAAGCTCTTGCCGCAGCCGGGCCCGCCGGTCAGGACGGCGACCTTCTCGGTGAGCGCCAGGCGGACGGCCTGGCGCTGCTCGGTGGCCAGCTCGGCGCCGGTCTGGCCGTGCAGCCAGGCCTCGGCGCGCTCCCAGTCGACGTCGGCGAAGGCCTTGAGCCGGTCGTGGCCGTTGCGCAGCAGCGTGAGCAGCCCGCCGGCCAGGGCGGTCTCGGCGCGGTGGAAGGGCGGCAGGTAGACGGCCGGGACGTCGTTGTCGCCGGCGGGGATCGTCTCGCGGACGACGCCCTCGTCGGCGACGAGCTCCTCCAGGCAGGTGGTGACCAGCGGGGCGGGAACGTCGAGGATCTTGACGGCGTCGGCGACCAGGTTGGGGGCGGGCAGGTAGCAGTGGCCGTCGTCGGCGGCCTGCGACAGGGTGTAGCGCAGGCCGGCCTTGACGCGTTCGGGGCTGTCGTGCGGGATGCCGACGGCCTGGGCGATGGTGTCGGCGGTCTTGAAGCCGATGCCCCACACGTCGTCGGCCAGCTTGTACGGCTGGCCCTTGACGACGGAGATGGAGGTGTCGCCGTACTGTTTGAAGATGCGCACGGCGATGGAGGTGGACACGCCCACCCCCTGCAGGAAGATCATCACCTCCTTGATGATCTTCTGCTCCTCCCAGGCGGCGGCGATCATCTTCGTCCGCTTGGGGCCGAGCCCGGGCACCTCGACCAGGCGTTGGGGGTGCTGCTCGATGACGTCCAGGGTGTCGGTGCCGAAGTGGTCGACGATGCGCTCGGCCATCTTGGGGCCGATGCCCTTGATCAGGCCGGAGCCGAGGTAGCGGCGGATGCCCTGCACGGTGGCGGGCAGCACGGTGCTGTAGGACCACACCTCGAACTGGCGGCCGTAGCGCGGGTGGGAGGTCCAGCGGCCGCGCATCCGCAGCGACTCGCCGACCTGGGCGCCGAGCAGGGGGCCGACGACGGTCAGCAGGTCGGCACCGGAGCGTTCGGTGGCGACGCGGGCGATCGTGTAGCCCGTCTCCTCGTTCGCATAGGTGATGCGTTCGAGAACCCCGTCGATGATGGAAGCGGGTGGACCCTCCGCGCCTGGCTTCACGCATGCCCCTTCTCTGTGCTCGTGGCCACATTAGAGCAGGCGCGGGCGACATCGTCGGGCCGCGTGAGCCGGCGAGCTGCACCGGGCGGAGTTGACCTCCGCATGAAGGAACCCGATATATCGCGCTTCGTTCGGGTAGTCGAAGGCTTTCCGCGAACTCAACGGAGGAAAGCGATATGGGCTTGAGCTACCGGAAGTCGATCAAGATCGGGCCGTTCCGGCTGAACCTGTCCAACCGTGGCGTCGGCCACAGCTGGGGCAACCGGCTGTTCCGGGTGACGCGCGGCGCAGACGGCCGCCGTACGGTGTCGGTCAACCTGCCCGGCGGCTTCACCTGGCGCAAGACCCGCGCCCGCCGCTGAGGCACATCCAGCCCGCGAGCCCACCCAGCGAGCCCAGCCCCCGTGCCCCGTCGCGCGGCACGGGGGCTCGCGCGCGGCGCCGCCGTCCAGCACACTGCCTACAGACATGCCAACAGTTCCTGCGGCGGCGGGAGGCACGACGGCGATGCCCACACGCGCGACCCTGCTCCTGGCGGCCCTGCTGCTGGCCGCCCGCTGCGGCGGCGCCCCGCCCCCGCCCGAAGGCCCCCAGGACCCCGCCGCGCGGACCTCCTCGGCGCAGGCGGGCTCCAGCGGCTGCCAGGCCGCGCACCCTCTGGAACCCGGCACCCACCGGCTGCGCTCCGGCGAGCTCGAACGCCGCTTCCTGCTGTCGCTGCCCGACGGCGACGACCCCCACCCCGTCCTGCTCGACCTGCACGGTCTCGGCTCCACCGCCGCCCAGCAGGCCGCCTACAGCCGCCTGCCGGAAGAGGGCTCGCGCCGCGGCTACATCGTCGCCACCCCGCAGGCCGCCGAGGGCCGCATGGGCTGGACGCTGCCGCACACCGCCGGACCCGACGACACCGCCTTCCTGACCGCCCTGCTCGACCACCTCGAGCGGGGCCTGTGCGTCGACGACCGGCGCGAGTTCGCCGCCGGCCTGTCCTACGGCGCCGCGATGGCCACCGCGCTGGCTTGCGCGCTGGACGGCCGCCTGAGCGGCGTGGCCGCCGTCGCCGGGCTCAACATCGTGCGCCCCTGCGAGCGGCGGCCGCCCCCCACCACCGTCGTGGCCTTCCACGGCACCGCCGACCGCATCGTCCCCTACCACGGCGGACACCCCTTCCAGGACGCCACCGGCGAGCTGCGCACGCTCGCCGACCTGGTCGTGCTCGAGCCCGTCGAGGACGCGGCGGCCGGCTGGGCGAGGCTGCTCGGCTGCACCGGCCGCACCACCACCACCCTGCCGGACACCCCGCCGGACACTCTGTCGGCGCGGATACGGGTGCGTGACTGGAAATCCTGCCCGGGCGGCACCACACTGCGCCTGTACACGATCGACGGAGGCGGGCACACCTGGCCCGGCCCCGTCGAGGTGCCCTGGCTCGGGGCCACCGCCCGCGACCTGGACGCCACCCGGCTCATCCTCGACGCCTTCGATCGCGCCCCCTCCCGCTGACCCCCGCAAAGGAGTCCAGCATGACCGACGACGTACGCGTCACGCTCGAGGCCGTCCCCCGCACCGGGCTCAGCGAGCAGCGGCTGCGCCAGGCCGTGGCCGAGCACCCCGAGGCGCTGGCCGTGCTGGAGGTCGCCGACCCCGAGCGCCTCACCGTCGCCTTCGCGCCCGGGCTGGGCCACGACCCGGGCGACAACGCCCCGTTCCAGGCCACCGTGTTCGACCCGGTCGGCAACCGCGCCGTCGAGCTGCGCGGCACCCTCGACCGTCCCGAACGCGCCGAGCTGCGGCCCAGCTCCTACCGCCCGCCGCCCAGCCGCGAGGAGCTCGTCGCCGCCGCGGCGATCCTGCGCGCCGACCCCCGCTTCCCCGCCGGGGACGACGTCGTCGTCTACCGGCCCATGCCGTCCCTGGCCGACGCCGAGAACCCCGACGGCACCACCGTGCGCCGCCCCGCCCTCGGCCTGTACACGCCGGGCGAGCCCACCGGGCTGCGGCACCGCGTCGTGGCCGTCGACCTGGCCGCCCGCTCGGTCGACTGGACGCCCGCCGGCGTCAACGTGCGCATGCACCACGACTGCGAGGACAGCGTCCCGGTCGGCGTGGACGCGCTGGCCGACCGCGGAGGCCCCGACCAGGTGCGGGTGCGCGTCCACCGCGGCGGCACCGAGCTGTGGAACCTGCTGGTGGTCCGCCCGCGCGCCTCGGCGCCCCGCAGCCCCGGCCTGGGCGGCGGCGTGGAGCTGCGCCAGGTCCGCCACCGCGGCCGGCTCGTCCTGCGGCAGGCGCACGTGCCCATCCTCAACGTCGAGTACGACGAGGGCACCACCTTCCGCGACGACGTCAACCTCGAGACCCGCTTCAGCGCCACCGGCAGCGACCCCGTCGGCTGGGGATGGCGGCTGTGCACCCGCCCGCCCCGCACGATCCTGGAACGACCCTCCACCGACGCCGGCAACTTCCAGGGCGTCGCCTTCCACCACGACGGCGAGCATCTGCGCATCGTCAGCGAGCTGGAGGCCGGCTGGTACCGCTACGCCAGCGACTGGCGGCTGGCCGACGACGGCGAGATCCTGCCGCGCTTCGGGTTCGCCGCCACCCGCAACCCGATGACGTGCCTGGTGCACCGCCACCACTGCTACTGGCGGCTCGACTTCGACGTCGAAGGCGCCGGCAACGACGTCGTCGAGCAGATCGACGACACCGGCTCCCTCATCCCCGAGCCGGTCACGATCATCCGCGAGACCTCCAGGCGGCGCCGCCCGCCCGCCCGCTACTGGCAGGTGCGCGACAAGGCCTCCGGCCGCGGCCTGCAGATCCACCCCGGCCCGTTCGACGGCACCGCCGACGCCTACGGCGTGTCCGACCTGTGGTTCCTGCGCCACCACCCGCGCGAGCTGGACGACGGCAACCCCGGCCCGCGCAACCGCGCCGCGATCAACCGCTTCCTCGACGGCGAGAACATCAACGGCGCCAACGTCGTCGTCTGGTACGCCGGCCACTACTTCCACGACCAGGACCACCCCCAGCCCCACCAGGGCGAGCTCATCGGGCCACGGCTGATCCCGATCTGAGCGCTACCCTTGTCGCCCATGACGCAGGTGGGACATGAGGCGGCGCGCGCACTGCTGCGCAGGCTCGCCGTCGAGCAGGCCGAATGCAGGATCCCGTCGCTGACGGCGGCCATCGTCCGCGACGGGCGGCCGGCGTGGTTCGCCGGGCGCGGCAGCGTGGACGGCGCCGCGCCGACCGCCGCCACGCAGTACCGCATCGGCTCGATCACCAAGAGCATGGTCGCGGTCGTGGTGATGCGGTTGCGCGACGAGGGCGCGCTCGACCTGACCGACCCGCTCGAACGGCACCTGCCGGGCACCCGGCTGGGCCACCTGACCATCGCCCAGCTGCTGTCGCACACCGCCGGCCTGACCGCCGAGCCGCCCACCGCCTGGTGGGAGCGCACCCCCGGCATCCCCGCCGGCGACCTGCTGGAGCGGCTCGGGCCCGGCGAGCTCAAGCACCGGCCCGGCCGGCGCTTCCACTACTCCAACGTCGGCTTCGCCGTGCTCGGCGAGCTGGTGGCCCGCCTGCGCGGCACCACCTGGCTCAAGGCGCTGCGCGCCGAGGTGCTCGACCCGCTCGGCATGCACGCCACCACCGCCCGCCCCCGCGCCCCGCACGCCACCGGCTACGCCGTGCACCCGTGGGCCGACGTGGTGCTGGCCGAGCCCGAGCACGACGCCGACGCCATGGGCCCGGCCGGGCAACTGTGGTCCACCGCGCACGACCTGGCCCGCTGGGCGGCGTTCCTGGGCGGCGAGACCGGCGGCGTGCTGTGCCCCGGCACCCTCGCCGAGATGCGCGAGCCGATCGGCGTCGACGACGGCGACGCCTGGACCGGTGGCTTCGGCCTGGGGTTGCAGCTGGCCAGGATCGGCGGGCGCCGCCTGGCCGGCCACAGCGGCTCGATGCCCGGCTTCCTGGCCACCGTGTGGACCGACGCCGCCGACGGCGTCGGGGTGCTGTTCCTGGCCAACACCACCAGCGGCATGAGCGGCACCCTGCTGACCGACCTGCTCGACATCCTCGACCGGTACGAGCCGCGCCTGCCCGACGAGTGGCGGCCCGTCGCCGCCGACCCGGACCTGCTCGCGCTGACCGGGCTGTGGCACTGGGGGCCCAAGGCGTACACGCTGCGGCTGCTGCCCGAGCGGGGGCTGTCGCTGGAGCCGGTCGGCGGGGCCGGGCGGGCCTCGCGGTTCGTGCCGCAGGACGACGGGACGTGGCTGGGGCTGGACGGCTACTACGCCGGGGAGACGCTGCGCGTGGCGGCCGACCATCTCGACCTCAACACCTTCATCTTCACCCGCACACCGTACGACCCGGACGCGCCGGTGCCGGGCGGGGCGGGCGACTGGCACGCCTGACGCCCGCCGGCTGGGTCCGCCGGCTGGGCGCCTCGGCTGGGCGATTCCACCGGGCGATTCGACCGGGCCCGCAGGCTGGAAGGCCCAGCCGGCGGGCCCGTCGTCGGCGTCGTTTCAGCCGAGCGGGATCACCGGTTCCGTCGAACGGCTGACGTAGGAGCAGCCCGTGGTGGGCAGGCTGCTCGCCGCCGGCGGCGTGGCGCCGTCGTAGACGGCCAGCAGGAAGTTCTGCGGGCAGCGCCGGGTGCTGCCGGTGCGGATGCCGAAGTGCAGGTGCGGGCCGGTCGAGTTGCCGGTGTTGCCGGTCAGCCCGATCTGCTGCCCGGCGCCGACCGACGCGCCGTTGGAGACCGACCACGACGAGAAGTGGCAGTAGGTGTAGATGGCCCCATCGGTGCCTGTCAGGTTGATGCCGCGCCCGCACAGGCTGTCGTCGATGACCGTCACCGTGCCGGCGCGCACCGCGTACGCCGGGGTGCCGGTGCCGACCGGGAGGTCGATCGCGGGATAGTCGTGGTGCGGGTCGTCGTACTCGCTGCGCGGCAGCGCGCCGCGCGGCAGGGGCAGCGAGAACGAGGTGGAGCCGGTCGAGGAGGTGATCCGGACCGCGTCGGCGACGACGTAGCCGGGCTGGCTGGTCCAGCGGCTGACGCCGACCACGTTGTAGTCGCCCGCCGCCAGGGTGAACGTGCCGAGGCTGACCCAGCGGCCGCCGTTGGCGCGCTGGTCGACGACCATGCCGCGGGTGCCGTCGGCGGTGGCCACCATGAACGGGGTGGCGCTGTTGTATCCGGCGTCCGCCGGATACCAGACCTCGACCAGGTGGGGCCCGGCCGCGGGGATCGACGCCCTGAACCAGGCGACGTCGCTCGCGGTGGTGTTCGGGGTCGCGAACCGGTAGTCGGCGCCGTACCGTTGCGCGGACCACGCCGACGTGCCCCAGTCGGCGCTTGCGGTGAACTGTCCGGCGGTGGCGTTGTCGACCGTGGTGGTGGCGGCCGCCGCGGGGTGGGCGGGGCCGAGCAGGGCCAGGCAGGCCGCCACGACCGTGGCCGATAAGCGAGTGATGATTTTCACGAGCTGTTCCCTCCGGGGGGTTGAGGGGAAGCAGAGGCGAAAGTATTCAACCAACCCGCGAGAGCGAATGAAAGATATCTACATAGACCGGTCTCTTATGCCGTGAGCGGCCGGCCGAGGATCGGCCGCTCACGGTCTGGGTGGTCAGCCGGTCAGGGCGGCGGCCAGGTCGGCCGCCGCGCCCGGGGGCAGGGCGGCGTGCAGCAGCTCCACCCGGTGCACCAGCCGGGGCGCGGCCACCGGCACCGTGCGCACCCCGCCACCCCCTGCGCCCCCGGCGGGAACGGCGGGAACGGCGGAGGCGGGCAGGAGAGTCAGGCCGTGGCCGGCCGCCGCCAGGGTGAGCACGGTGTGCACGTCGTCCCCCTCGTACTCCAGGCCCGCCGGGAACCCGTCGCCCACCAGGTCCCGCAGCCGGGCGAGCGGGCACAGCGGGCTCTGCAGCCAGCGGGCGTCGATCAGGTCCGCCAGCCGCAGCGACGCCCGTCCGGCCAGCGGATGCCCGGACGGCAGCACCACGACCAGGTCCTCCTCCGTCACCCCCGCCGTCGTCATGGGGCCGGCGTCGGGCAGCCGCAGCGGGTCGCTCGGGGCGGCGATGCCACCGGCCAGGCCCAGGTCGGCGTGGCCCTCGGCGACCAGCGCCGCCAGTTGCTCGGCCCGGCAGGTGCGCAGCCGTACCTCCAGGCGTGGCCGGTGGGCGCGGGCCCGGGCCAGGCGGGCGGCCACGGCCGGGTTGACGGCCAGCGGGGTGGCGGCCAGGTCCAGCAGGTGGCGGGGCGCGGCGGCGGTGCGCAGCACGTCGGCGCGGGCCGCGCGCAGGCGCAGCAGCAGCGGCTCGGCGTGCTCCAGCAGCCGCCGCCCCGCCGGGGTGGGCTCGACCGGGCGGCGGCGCAGCAGCGGCAGGCCGAGGTCGGCCTCGAGGGCGGCGATCTGCTGGGAGATCGCCGACTGGGTGTAGCCGAGCTCGGAGGCGGCGGCGGAGAACGAGCCGTGCCGGGCGACGGTCACGAACGTGGTCAGCAGGTGCGGGTCCATCAGCGTTGCTTATCTTCGGTGCAGGAATCATCGTTGGCGCTTAACGAGGGGCGCCGGTCACGATGGTGTCATGAGAATCGCTCTTGTGGGGGACCGCTCCCCCGGTGTCCGTTCCCACGCCCGGATCCCGCTGCTGATGCAGGCGCTGCGCGAGCGGGACGGGATCGCGCTGGACGCCTACTGGATGCCCACCGACGACGTGAGCGGGGTGGCGGGGTTCGACGGGATCTGGCTGGTGCCGGGCAGCCCGTACCGTGACGAGGCGGGCGCGGTGGAGGCCGTGCGGGTGGCGCGGGAGCAGGAGATCCCGTTCCTGGGCACGTGCGCGGGGTTCCAGCACATGCTGCTGGAGTTCGCCCGGCACGTGTGCGGGCTGCCCGTCGCGCACGCCGAGAACGAGCCGGGCGCGGCGGACCTCCTGCTGACGCCGCTGGCGTGCTCGCTGGCCGGGCACGAAGGGCGGGTGCGGCTGGTGCCCGGCACCCGGATCGAGCAGATCGTCGGGGCGCCCTCGACGATGGAGTCCTACATCTGCTCCTACGGGCTCAACGAGGACTACAAGCAGACACTGGCCGGGCACGGGATGGTCTTCTCCGGGCACGCCGACGACGGGACGGCGCGGGTGGCCGAGCTGCCCGGGCATCCGTTCTTCGTGGCCACCCTGTTCCAGCCGGAGCTGGCCGGGGACGGGCGGCGGCCGCATCCGGTGATCTCGGCGTTCGCGGCGGCCGTCGCCCGCCGCCACACCGGCCACGACCTGCCCGCGGCCGCGGCCGTCACGTCACGGGGCTGATCTCCCGCGCGCGGGCCGCGACCGGCCTCCACCGCTGCCGCTCGCTGTCCCTCCCTCCAGCCCGTCCGCCGTCACCGCTCCCGCCCGCCGTCCGGCTCGCCGCCCAGCTCGCGCAGGCGGCGCAGCAGCGCCGCCCGCCGGGCATGGGCGCGGACGACCAGCACCAGCGCCGCCGCGACGAACAACCCCCCGACCGCCAGGACCGGCCCGGGAACGGCGGCGCCGCGCTGGACGGCGGCCACGCCCACCAGGGCGGTGGTGGCGACGGAGGCGGCCAGGCTGATCCAGGCGGCGATCACCCGGTCGGTGGCGAACAGCGGCACCCGCCGCCGCACCAGCCAGCCGCCGTAACCCGCCCAGGCCAGGCAGAACACGGTGAACAGCGCGAAGGCCGCCTGCGTGCGGCCCGGCAGCGGGCCGGGCTCGCTCCACCACAGCGCGGCCACGAACACCGCACCAGCCAGCCCGGCCACCAGCGCCGCCACCGCCCGCACCCGCCGGCCGACCCCCAGCGACGGCTCCAGCCGCTCGATCATCTCCCGCGCGGACAGGCGCGGCTCCTCACGTTCGTTCATGACCGATCTCCCTCCTCCAGATGGGCCCGCAGCAGACGGCGGGCCCGGCTGAGCCGCGACTTGATCGTCCCGGCCGGGACCTGGCAGATCTGCGCGCAGTCCTCCACCGAAAGGTCCTCCAGGTAGTGCAGGACGAGCACCTCCCGTTCCGGCACCGGCAGCCGCGCCAGGGCGCTGATCAGCTCGGCGCGGTCCACCATGGCCTCCACCGGGTCCCCGGCGGCGGCCTCGCCGGCCGTGAGCGTCTCGGGCTCGCGGGCGTACTGGCCGCGCAGCCGGTCGGTGATCGAGCGGCGCGCGATGGTGAACAGCCACGGCGCGAACCGGTCCGGCTCCCGCAGCCGGGGCAGGCCGCGCACCACCGCCAGCCAGATCTCCTGGCTCACGTCGTCGGCCCGCTCGGCGTCCAGCATGCGCCGCACGTACGTCCACACCGGCACCCGCCAGCGGGCCACCAGCTCGGCCAGTGCCGCCCGCTCGCCCAGCTGGGCGCGGACCACCAGCAGCTCATCGGTCATCTCGTCCTCCCGTCACCCTGCACAGTCGGGCGGCAGGCCCCTCGGGTTCACGGTCCGGACGCCAGACTTCACGGGTTCACGGGTTCAGGCAGGCGGTACGAGCCTGGCGAGCCGTCGCAGGCAGTGGCGGGCCAGCGCGACGGCGAACGGGCGGGCCAGCGGCCAGGCGGCCCTGCCCAGCGCGCCGAACGGCAGCTCCAGTTCCTCGGCCCAGATCACCCGGCTGCCGTCCCGCTCCGGGCGGACGCTGAAGGCGCCGCGGCCGCGCACGACGCGGCCGGTGTGCGTGACGCGCACCAGCGCCGGCGGCTCCCAGTGGGTGATCGTCATCGTGTCGAGGATGCCGAACGGCCGCACCCCCGTGTACGCCTCCAGCCTGTCCGCGCCCACCCTCCGGGCGGTGGTCAGGAGCATCCACTCCTGATGCCGGGGCCAGTCGGTCATCACCGCGAACACCTGCTCCGGCGGCGCGGGTACGTGCACGGCGGCGGCCGCGTACACGGGTTTCACCAGGATGCTCCCCTCGTCAGATCCCTTACCGACATCTTCGCCCGGGAACGGCCGGACCCGCTGGCTGTCCCCGGCTCCCGCGAAGTACCTGCTCATGATCGGGCTGAACGAACCCGGCGTGCCTGACGGGCTCGCCCGCTCCAGGCACCGGAAGGGTGTCGATGGCGCGTGGTGGCGGCAGGAGGGGGCACGACCCTGGGCACAGGCTGCCTGTGCCGGGGGTGGTTCCGGCAGCGTGCTGCCCCCGTCGGCCGCGACACGCCCGGCTTCGCCGGTCGGGTACGGGAGTGGGGTACGGGGGTCGTCTTCGGCGGCGGTCAGAGCAGGGGTGGAGCAGCGGGTATTACGGCCATGGCCCGCGAGCGAGGGACAGGACGGTGTGAAGGTGAGCCGGATTCTGGTGACGGGTTCCGCGGACGGCCTGGGGCGTGCCGCGGCGGATGCGTTGTTGTCCGCGGGGGCCACGCCGGCTGGTGTACCTGAGCAGCAGCTCGCATTTCGAGGGCCGTCCCTCGCTCGCCGGGGTCGACTGGCGGGGCCGCAGCGCCGGCTCGTACGCCGACAGCAAGCTGTTCGTCACCACACTCGCGGCCGAGGTGGCGCGGCTGCGGCCCGGGCTGCTGAGCAACGCCGTCGATCCGGGCTGGGTGCCGACCAGGATGGGCGGACCCGACGCGCCTGACGATCTCGAGCTCGGCCACCGGACGCAGGAGTGGCTCGCCTCCAGCGACGATCCCGAGGCTCTGACCAGCGGCGGGTACTGGTACCACCGCCGGCGGCTGCAGCCGCACCGCGCCGTCCACGACGAGGCCTTCCAGGACCGCCTCCTGCAGGGGCTGGCCGAGGAGACCGGCACCGCGCTGTGAGGGTGAAGCGGCCCCGGCCGGGTCCCGGTCGTCCCCGCGTCGATGCCCGGCCGGCTGGGCGTCGGCCGTCGTCCGGGTTACAGCGTGCGCAGCACCTGCATGGCGTCGTGCTCGATGCGCGACAGCTCGTGGAGGACGGCGCCGGCCTGTTCCAGGCAGTCCGCGTCGCCGCTCTCGCCGGCCTTGGCGATCAGGGTGGACACCTCCGTCCACAGGACGGCGGCCTCGGCGTACAGCCGGTGACCTGTGCGCAGGCCGTCGTCGTCGATCAGCCGGGCGCACTCGTCGAGGAAGTCGCGGTACAGGGCCCGGAACAGGGCGCCGCCGGTGCCGCCCCGTTCCATCAGGAGGGCGGCCTGCGGCAGGTCCCGCCCCGGCTCGCCGGCTCGCCGCAGCCAGCCGGGCACCTGCTTGCCGGCCTTGGCGATGCCGCGGTGGCCCAGGTTCGCGATGGGGGCGGACAGGAAGGCCTCGGCGCAGTCCCTGACGGCGGGGATGAGCTGGTCCTGCCAGGCGGGCACGCGCGCCGGCAGGGTGAGGGTGAAGGATCGGTTCCTGGCGGTCATCGGGCCGCGCTCGGCCCGCGCCCTGGCCAGGCCGTCCCGGCTGGTGCGCACCGTGCCTCCCTGCTGGTCGGTGTCCACCAGGTAGGCGTGGTGCTCGTCGTAGCCGTACATGGCCACGACGTGACCGCCGAAGTGCACCCTGGACCGGAAATAGTCCAGGTGGTAGGAGTCGAGCTGCAGGCCGACCGGCCGGCCCGCGTCGAGGGGGGTGGCCACGTTCTGCCACGCCTTGCGCGGTGAGGTGGTCTCGGCGACCGCCAGCGTCAGCCCCAGCCTGGCGGCCAGGTTCCTGGTGAGCTCGAAAGGCTTGACGCGGCCGCCCAGGAAGGGGAACGGCATGCCCTTGCTGTCCCAGTAGACGAACGACAGGCCCGAGCCGAGCCCGAACAGCAGGGGCTCGGACAGGTCGAGGCCCTCGTGCCGCAACAACACGCCCAGCGCCGTCGTCTCGCAGTGCTGCATGCCGCGGGCCTCGATGCCCTGCACGATGGTCATGCGTCCGCTCTCCCCTGTCCCTGGCACTTTCATGATGGCCCAGCATGAGGCCTCCCCCGGGGGGAGAGTCCAGGGGAACGTTCTCACGTCCGGGTCCGGCCTTCCTCGCCTGGGCGCGCTCGAGCCGGGAGAGGGGGTGCGCGGCAGCCGCTCACTCCGCGCGCACGCCGGAGGTGGACAGCAGCGGGATGCCGAGCATCACCAGGCGCGGATCGAGGGAGAGCTCGGCGATGAGCCGCAGGTCCTCGGCGGCCATGCCGGCCTGGACGAGCTGGGGTGCCAGCTCCCTGCTGCCGAAGTGCGCCAGCAGGCCGACGCCGGTGCCGCCGCGCCAGGAGCGCTGCCAGGCCTCGGTCTCGACGCGCGTCAGCCCGGCCCCGGCCATCGCGGCGTGCACCTGGCGGCCCCAGAAGGGGTCGTTGCCGTTGGCCCGCAGGACGGCGCGGATGCCGCGCTCGTAGGCGGCGAACACCTCGTGGGCGCGCGGGTCGGGGGTGTCGAGCACGGCCGCGGCCCAGCGCGCCTCCAGCTCCTCCACCAGCAGCACCCCGCCGGGGGCGAGTGAGCCCGCCAGCCGGGCCAGCACCTCGCGGCGCTGCGGCAGGTGCTGCAGCACGGCTCGCGCGTGGATGAGGTCGAAGCTGCCCGCCGGCATCGCATCGACGGCCACGTTGTGGCGCATGACCGTGAGCCGGGGGTGGGGGCGTACGTGCTGGGGTTTGACGTCGGTGGCGATCACCTCGCCCTGCGGGCCGACGCGGTCGGCGAGCCAGGCGGCGATCGTGCCCGCGCCCGCGCCCACCTCCAGGCAGCGGGCGCCCTCGGCGACGCCGAGGCGTTCGAGCCTGGCCGTGGTGAACTCGTCGCACATCTCGCCCAGCGAGCCGAGCAGCTCGTCGGCGTGGGGCGCGTCGTTGTCGAAGGCGTACGGGGTGGCCGGGTCGTGGGTGTGCCCAGTGGCCGCGTTCATCGGCCCTCCTCGCTGGCGTGCTCCGGCGGTGACGGCCGGATCTGGCCGGAGTGTCGCAGGTCTGGGCGGGAGGGGCAAGACTGTCCGGGTGCGGCTCAGCCGCGCCCGCCGGTGAACGGGGGCTCGCCCTCCTTCAGCGGCCGGAAGCGCAGTGCCGACCAGGTCTCGTCCACCGCCACCTGGCCGTTGGGGCGCAGGCCGTACTCGCCGACGATCGGCCAGAGCGTGTCGCGGTTGATGTCCGACTTGTTGCCCTTGGGGTAGGCCACCCAGACGACGGCGGGCTCGGTGAGCAGGGCGCGGTGCTCGTCGAGCAGCCGGCGGGCGGCGGCCGCGTCGGCGGCGAAGAAGACCGCCACGTCCGCCTCCTTCAGGTGCCCGGCGTGGCGGGCGCCGTCGGGCAGCGGCTCCACCAGCGGGCGGTGGGCGTCCTCGGAGGTCCACACGGCGGTGCCCGGCTTGACGAGCAGTTTCTCGGCGACGGTCTTGGCAGGCATGGTCAGGCCCTCGTGTAGGTCAGGTTCAGCACGCCGGTGCTGAAGGTGGCGGATCTGGTGAGCGTCAGGGGGATCTGCCCGATGCCGTCGTCGAACAGGCGGCGGCCGCGGCCGAGCACGATGGGGTGCACCAGCAGGTTGAGCTCGTCGAGCAGGCCCTCGCGCAGCAGCCACGTCACCAGGGTAGGGCTGCCGCTCATGCCGATGTCCTTGCCGGGGGCCTGCTTGAGCCGGATCAGCTCCTTGCGCGGCTCGCCGGCGATGACGGTGGTGTTCGCCCAGGTGGGGGTGGTCAGGGTGGTGGAGACGACGTACTTGGGTGCCGCGTTCAGGGTGGCGGCCATGGGGTCCTTGGTGGCGTCCTGGTGCGGCCAGTGGGCGGCGAAGGCGTCGTAGGTGTGCCGGCCGAGCAGCAGGGCGTCCGCGGCCTGCATCTGGGCGGCGACCGCCTGGCCCATCTCGTCGTTGAGGTACGGGAAGTGCCAGGTCTCGGGCGCCTCGACGACGCCGTCGAGCGAGATGAACAGCCCCGCGACGATCTTTCTCATGAGTTTCGGCTCCTTGTTCTCCGAGGTGGCTCCAGCGTTCCACCGACAAAAAGAATTGTCAAGGCAAGCGAGTTGGTCGGTGGCGAAATGCGGGTGAGAAGCGGGCCGAAGGCTCGATAGGGTCCGGGGGCATGACCTTTCCCCGCAAGCTGACCAGGGGCGATGTGGTCCGCGTCGTGGCCCCGGCGCGATCGCGCGCGATGGTGACCGAGCACGACCACACCGGCCTCATCGAAGCCCGCTTCGCCGAGCTCGGCCTCACGCTCACCTACGGCCGCCACGTCGACGAGCGCGACGCCCTCGACTCCTCCTCCATCGCCTCCCGGGTCGCCGACCTGCACGACGCCTTCGCCGACCCGTCGGTCGCGGCGATCCTCACGGTCATCGGGGGTTACAACAGCAACGAGCTCCTGCCGTACCTGGACTGGGAGCTGATCCGCGCCAACCCCAAGATCCTGTGCGGCTACTCCGACATCAGCGCCCTGCAGAACGCGATCCTCGCCCGCACCGGGCTGGTGACCTACTCGGGGCCGCACTGGTCGACGTTCGGGATGCGCGATCACTTCGAGCAGACGCTGCGCTGGTTCACCGACGTCATGTTCGGCTCGGCTCCGGTCACCCTCGCGCCCGCCGACGCCTGGAGCGACGACCTGTGGTTCCTCGACCAGGACAAGCGCGAGCTCATCCCCAACGAGGGCTGGTGGCGGCTGCGGCCCGGCGCCGCCGAGGGGCGCCTCGTCGGCGGCAACCTCTCCACCCTGAGCCTGCTCCAGGGCACCCCCTACATGCCGTCACTCGACGGCGCGATCCTCCTGCTGGAGGACGACTTCGAGTCGCACCCGGCGATCTTCGCCCGCAACCTGACGTCGCTGCTGCAACAGCCCGACGCCGCCGGGGTGCGCGGGCTGGTCGTCGGGCGCTTCCAGAAGGCGACCCGCATGACGCGCCCGCTGCTGGAGCAGATCATCGCCACCCAGCCGCCGCTGGAGGGGGTGCCGGTGCTGGCCAACCTCGACGTCGGCCACACCTACCCCCTGGCGACCGTCCCGATCGGCGGCCTGGCCGGGCTCGCGGTCGGTGGCGGCGAGGCGAGCCTCACCCTGCGCCGCCACTGACGCCCGGGTCAGGACTCCAGGAAGTGCAGCACCGCCAGCACGCGGCGGCTGTAGCCGGTGGTGTGCGACAGGTTCAGCTTGTCGAACAGGGAGTTGACGTGCTTCTCCACGGCGCTCTGCGACACGTGCAGCTCCTGGGCGATCGAGGCGTTGGTCAGCCCCTGCGCCATCCGCTCCAGCACCTCGCGCTCGCGCGCCGTCAGCCGGGCCAGCGGGTCCACCTGCGTGGTGCGGGCCAGGAGCTGCCGCACCACCTCGGGGTCGAACGCCGCGCCGCCCGCGGCGACCCGCTCCAGCGCGTCGAGGAAGTCGCCGACCTGCCCGACGCGGTCCTTCAGCAGGTAACCGACGCCTTCGACGTCGGAGCTCATCAGCTCGGTGGCGTAGCGCTTCTCCACGTACTGCGACAGGACCAGCACCTTGATGTCCGGCCAGCGGCGCCGGATCTCCAGCGCAGCCCGCAGCCCCTCGTCGGTGTGGGTGGGCGGCATGCGGACGTCCACCACGACGATGTCGGGGCGGTGCTCGTCCACGGCGGCCACGAGCGCCTGGCCGTCGCTGACGGCCGCGGGCACCTCGTGACCCTCCTCCAGGAGCAGGCGCACCAGGCCCTCGCGCAGCAGCGTGGAGTCCTCGGCGAGGATCACCCGCACGGCAGCACCGCCGTGATCGTCGTGGGCCCGCCCGCCGGGCTGGTCACCTCGAACCTGCCGTCGAGCGCCGCCACCCGCCTGGCCAGCCCCGAAAGGCCGCCTCCAGACGCCTGCGCGCCGCCCGAGCCGTCGTCGCGCACCCGTACGACCACCGCCGACTCCTCCTCCTGCACCTCGACCGTGATGAGCGTGGCGCCGGCGTGCTTGGCCGCGTTCGTCACCGCCTCGCAGACCACGAAGTACGCCGCCGTCTCCACCGCCATCGGCGGCCGCTCCCGCAGCCGGCAATCTACCTTGACCGGGACGCTGGAGCGTTCCGCCACCCCCGCCAGCGCCTCGCCCAGCCCGAGCGAGTCCAGCCCGCTCGGGTAGACCCGCCAGGCCACCTCGCGCAGCTCCGCGAGCGCCTGCTGAGCCTCCTGGTGCGCCTGCTGCATCAGCTCGGTCCGGCCGCGCAGGGACCGGCCGATCAGCATCGACAGCGCGACCAGCCGCTGCTGCAGCCCGTCGTGCAGGTCACGCTCGATCCTGCGCCGCTCGGAGTCGACCGCCGCCACGATGCCGGCCCGGCTCTCGGCCAGCTCGGCGATCCGGCGCTGCAGCGCCTGCGTGGGGTCGGGGCCGAGCATCCGCCTGGCCAGCATGCGCTCCAGCGCGTGCACGCCGACCAGGCCCGACAGCACCAGGAACAGCGCCACGAACCCGGTGACGCCGAGGTAGGTCACCAGCGGCACCGAGGGCACCATCTTGTCGAACGGCTCGCCCCGCCCCCACGCGGCCGCGAGCTGCACCGTGATCGACAACCCGAACCCCAGCAGCAGGATCACCAGGCCGCCCAGAATGCCGACCGGCACCCGCGTGGCCAGGTACCTGCTCGCCCGCCCGCCCCGCCCGTCCGCCAGCGCGTCCAGCTCGCTCAGGTCCAGGCGCAGGCGGCGGGCCTCCAGCCGGGCCAGCCGCCGGGCGGCGGCCCGCACGTTGGGATTGCCCAGGAACGGCAGCGTGAGCAGCAGGAACACCAGCTCGGCGAGCGCCGTGACGGCGCCCAGGACCACCGCGCCGCCCAGGCGCAAACCCTCAGCGGCCGCTCGCATGCCTGCCCTTGGCGCGCTCGGTCAGCCGCACCACGACGAAGATGACGACCGCGAGGCCGACCAGGCCGAGCACGACCTTGCTGCCGATGCCGGCGTAGGTCTCCACCAGGTGCCAGCTCTCGCCCAGGCGATAGCCGGCCAGCACGAAGACGGAGTTCCAGATGAGGCTGCCGGCCGTGGTGAGCAGCGTGAACGTCGGCAGCGGCATCCGCTCCACGCCGGCGGGGACGGAGATGAGGCTCCGGAAGATGGGGATCATCCGGCCGAAGAACACGGCCTTGCGGCCGTGGCGCTGGAAGAACGCCTCGGTCTTCTCGATGTCGGCGATCTTGACCAGGGGGAGCTTGGCCGCGATGGCCAGCGTCCGCTCGCGGCCCAGCAGGGCCCCCACCGCGTACAGCGCCAGCGCGCCGACCACCGAGCCCAGCGTCGTGCACACCAGGACATCGATCAGGTCCATGTTCCCCTTGCTCGCGGTGAAACCGGCCAGCGGCAGGATCACCTCGCTGGGTAGGGGCGGGAACAAGTTCTCCAGTGCGATGGCCAGCCCCGCCCCCACGGCACCAAGGCTCTCCATCAGTCCGATCAGCCAGTCAGTCATGAGATCAAGGCTATGGAAGATCTGGAAAAACGCGGAATGGGGAGCCTGCCCGATCCTGACTGCGGTAAACCGCACCCTCCACGTACCGTACACTGTACGGCCGTGAGCTCTTCCACGGATCTGGTCCGGCACTCGGCAGTCTTCCAACCCGGCGACCCGCCCAGGTCCGGCCAGGTCGCCTTCCTCGACCCCGGCGGCGACGGCCTGGTCACCGTGGCGGACGAGCACGACGGCCAGGTCACGACCAGGTCCGCCGCTGCCACCCTGGTGCCCGTCGGGGAGGCGGTGGCGGCGCTGGCCCGGGCCCGCATGGACCCGCACGCCCACCCGGCCGCCCGCTTCTGGGGCGCCGCCGCGCTCGTCGCGCTGCAGCTCGTCACCCGGGGCCGCGTCCTGCCCGGCGTGACGTCCGGCGAGCACGACTCCTGGCGGGCCGGGCCCCTGGACGCCGAGGACCTGCGGCGCGTGCGCGAGCTGGCCGCCGCGATGCCCGCCGCCGCCCGCGCCATCCCCCTCGCAATCCCCCTCGACGCCCCGCCGCACCCGCAGGGCCCGCTGCTGCCGGACGCCGAACCTCTCGTGCGGGCCTTCCTCGACGCGGTCGCCGACGCCATGCCGCGCTCGCCCGGCGCCGTACGCGCCACCGGCACCACCCCCTTCGCCGCCGCCAGGCCCGTCAAGGTCCCCCACCTGCGCCGCTGGTCCGAGGAGATCTCGGCCGGCCTGGACGCCGGCGTGCGGCTGTCGCTGCGCATCGAGGCCGACGACCCGGCCACCGCCGAGTTCCGCGCCGTCGTCCAGCTCCACAGCCTGGCCGACCCCTCGCTCGTCGTGGACGCCGCCGACCTGTGGCAGGGCCGCGACCCCGGCTTCGGCGCCCGCGCCAGGATCGAGGCCACGCTCGCCGTGCGCCGCGCCGCCCGCGCCTGGCCCCGCCTGGAACGCCTGCTGGACAGCGCCGTCCCCGACGAGCTCACGCTCTCCGACGGCGACGTCGAGGACCTCCTGGCCGGAGCCGCCGACCGGCTGGCAGCCGCCGGCGTGGACGTGCACTGGCCCAAGTCGCTCGTGCGCGGCCTCAGCGCCCGCGCCGCCCTCGGCGACCGCGACGCCGCCCCCTCCGACCTGCCCTCCTTCCTCGGCGGGCAGCACCTGACCAGCTTCGACTGGCAGCTGGCCCTCGGCGGCGAGCGCCTGACCGCCGCCGAGATGGACCGGCTCGCCGAGGCCCACCGCCCCGTCGTACGGCTGCGCGACCAGTGGGTGCTCATCGACCCCGACCTGGCCCGCAAGGCCCGCCAGCGCGACCTCAAGCCGCTGACCGGCATCGAGGCGCTCGGCGCCGCGCTGACGGGAACCGTCGAGGTCGACGGCGAGCAGGTGCCCGTCGAGCCCACCGCCTGGCTGAACGAGCTGCGCGAGCGGCTGGCCGAGCCCGCCGCCGTCGACCCGCCGCACGGCCTGGCCGCCACCCTGCGCGACTACCAGCTCGCCGGGCTGCGCTGGCTGGCCAGGATGACCTCGCTCGGCCTCGGCGCCTGCCTGGCCGACGACATGGGCCTGGGCAAGACGATCACGCTCATCGCGCTGCACCTGCACCGCACCGCCGAGGGCGCCGGCCCCACGCTCGTGGTCTGCCCCGCCTCGCTGCTGGGCAACTGGGAGCGCGAGATCACCAGGTTCGCGCCGGGCGTGCCCGTACGCCGCTTCCACGGCAGCAACCGCTCCCTCGCCGACGAGGGGTTCGTGCTGACCACGTACGCCACCATGCGCCTGGACGCGGCCCGGCTCGCCGCCCACCGCTGGGGCCTGGTCGTCGCCGACGAGGCCCAGCACGTCAAGAACCCCGCCTCGGGCACCGCCAAGGCCCTGCGCGAGATCCCCGCCGCCGCCCGCGTCGCGCTCACCGGCACCCCCGTCGAGAACAACCTGTCGGAGCTGTGGGCCATCCTCGACTGGACCACGCCCGGGCTGCTCGGACCGCTCGGCAGGTTCAGGGCACGCTGGGCCAGGCCCGTCGAGTCCGGCGACACCGAGGCGGCCGAGCGGCTGTCCAGGCTCGTCGGGGCGTTCCTGCTGCGCCGCCGCAAGAGCGACCCCGGCATCGCGCCCGAGCTGCCGCCCAAGACCGAGACCGACCGCCCCGTGGCGCTCACCGTCGAGCAGGCCGGCCTGTACGAGGCCGTCGTGCGCGAGATCATGGCCCAGATCGCCGACGCCCAGGGCATGGCCAGGCGCGGCCTCATCGTCAAGCTGCTCACCGGGCTCAAGCAGATCTGCAACCACCCCGCGCAGTACCTGCACGAGGCAAGCCCGCGCCTGCCCGGCCGCTCCGGCAAGCTGGAGCTGCTCGACGAGCTCGTCGACACCATCGTCGCCGAGGACGGCGCCGTGCTGGTCTTCACCCAGTACGTCGCCATGGCCCGCCTGCTGGAACGCCACCTGTCCGGCCGAGGCGTGCCCACCCAGCTCCTGCACGGCGGCACCCCCGTCGCCCGCCGCGAGGAGATGGTGCAGCGCTTCCAGGACGGCAGCGCCCCGGTGTTCCTGCTCTCGCTCAAGGCCGCCGGCACCGGCCTGAACCTCACCCGCGCCGACCACGTCATCCACTACGACCGCTGGTGGAACCCCGCCGTCGAGGACCAGGCCACCGACCGCGCCTACCGCATCGGCCAGACCAGGCCCGTCCAGGTGCACCGCCTCATCGCCGAAGGCACGATCGAGGACCGCATCGCCCAGATGCTCACCGCCAAGCGCTCGCTCGCCGACGCCGTCCTGGCCTCCGGCGAGGCCGCCTTCACCGAGCTGACCGACGCCGAACTCGCCGCCCTCGTGGAGCTGAGATGACCGCCGCCCGCGGATTCGCCGCCTTCCCCCCGCAGCGCGCCGGCGCCCGCTTCGCCACCTCCTGGTGGGGACGCGCCTGGATCCAGGCCATGGAGGACACCTCCCTGGACCACGGCCTGCTGCGCAAGGGCCGCGCGTACGCCAAGCACGGCCGGCTCGGCCCCATCACCGTCAGCCCCGGCAGGATCGCCGCCGTCGCCGAGAGCGAGTACGACGTCGTCGTCCGCGTCGAGCAGCTCACCGACGCCGCCTGGGAGCGCTTCCTCGACCAGGTCGCCGCCAAGGCGGGGCACATCGCGGCGCTGCTCGACCGCGACATGCCGCACGACCTGGTGGAGGCCGCCGAGGACGCCGCCGTGCCGCTGCTGCCGGCCGTCGGCGATCTGGAACCCGAATGTTCGTGCCCCGACTGGGGGCACCCCTGCAAGCACGCCGCCGCCCTGTGCTACCAGGTGTCCTGGCTGCTGGACGCCGACCCGTTCATGCTGCTGCTGATGCGCGGGCGCGGCGAGCGCGACGTCATCGAGGCGTTGCAGGAGCGCGAGGCGCCCGTCCAGGAGCCGTCCGGCGTGCCAGCGGCGCTGGCGTACGCGGCGGGGGTGCCGCCGTTGCCGGAGCCGCCGCCGTACGACGTGGCCTACACCCCGCCCGCCCTGGAGCCGGCCCCCGGCGTGGACGTGGACGCGCTGCGGGTGCTGGCCGCCTCGGCCGCCGGGCGGGCCCGCGAGCTGCTGAGGCGCGGCCGGCTGCCGGAGCTGAGCGAGTACCAGGACCGCGTCCGGCTGGCCGCCGAGCACGACCTCGACCTCGGGCTCGGCGCGGCCGTCCAGGCGTGGCGGTACGGCGGCGCCGACGGGCTGGACGTCCTGGACAGCACGTGGACGCCGCCCCGGCGGGAGCTGGCCAGGGCCCAGGCGCTGCTGGAGTCCGGCTGGGAGGGCGAGCACCCGCCCCAGGTGGAGGCGTGGCGCAACCGCTGGACCGTCGGCCCGGTGCAGCTGCGCTACGGCCGCGACGGGCGCTGGTACCCCTTCACCCGGCGGGAGGACGAGTGGTGGCCCGCCGGCCCGCCGGAACGCGACCCGTCCGCCCTGCTCGGCTGATCGGCTCAACGCTCCCGGCATCCCCCGCAAGCGCACTGGACAGCCAGTCGGCGGCGCCCGCCAGCCAGTCAGGGCGGGCGTTGCCGAGCAGGTGGTCGCCGTGCGGAACGCGCAGGTACCGCCCCTGAGGCGCCAGGCGGGCCAGCGGCTCGCCGCCGGTCACGCCGGGAATGACGTCCTGGCCGCCGTCGATCACCAGCAGGGGGCAGGTGATCCGCGGGGCGAGGGCGGACAGGTCCACCTCACCGGCGAAGCGGCGGGCCGCCTCCTCGCCGCCGGCGCGCCGGCTGAGCAGGTCCCGCACGGGAGCGGGCAGGGCGTCCCAGTCCAGCCGGAACGGGCCGCTGACGGTGACGGCGGCCGTGACGCGGGGTTCCCTGGCGGCGCTCTCGGCGGCGTAGTAGCCGCCGAGGCTCAGCCCGACGAGCCCCACCCGCCGCGCGCCGAGGGCGTCGGCGACCGCGCCGATCACGCGGTGGTAGTCGGCGCGGACGGTGCTGGTGGCGGCGAGCACGCCCTGCCCGGGCCCGTCCATGGCGAACACGGTCGCGCCCCGGCGCAGCAGAGCTTCGGCGAGGTCGTGGAACTCCTCCTTGCCGGAGTCCAGCCCCGGCACCACCACGGCCACCGCCGCGGCGTCGGCGGGGCCGCGCAGCCAGCCGGCGAAGCCCGGCCCTTCGATCCGCCGCGCCTGCGGCTCCAGCAGGTGCAGGGCGCGGCCCATGGCGGCGTCGGCCTCGCCGGCCGCCGGCGCGCTGTCCGGGTTCGGGCCCAGCGTGGCGACGTGGAACCAGCGCGCCGCCACCTGGAGGTGCCCGGCCGCGGAGATCGGCGTGTCCGCCCGTCCGGCGCGGGCCAGGTGCTCGCGCGCGGTGCGCATGAACGCCTCGCCCCACTGCTCCAGGCCTGCCAGCTCCCCGGTGACGCGCAGGTACTCGTGCGGGTCCAGCCCGGCTCCGGTCGCGCGGGAGAACGTGGCGGCGGCGAACTCAGCAGCGAACCCGGAGGCGCCTGTCGTGTCGCTCGTCGTCTTGCTCATCGTGCCGCTCCGATCGTCAGGACGGCCTTGCCGCGGATCCGGCGTTCCCGCAGATCGACCAGCACCTCGGCGGCCCGGCTCCAGTCTGCGGTGCGGCCGATCTCCGGATGCAGCCGCCCGCCGGCCGCCAGGCGCACCAGGGTGACCAGGTCGCGGCCGTAGGGGGCGCCCGCGTAGTGGAAGTGCCGGATCACGGCGTTCTCCGGCCCCGCGAGCAGGTCGAAGAAGTCCACCGTCGCCGGGGTACGGCCGGCCTGCCCGAACCACACCAGCGTGCCGCCCGGCACCAGCCTGGCCAGCGCGGCCCCCAGGGCACTGCCGCCGGTGGACTCCAGGACCACCTCGAACGGCCCCTCCGCCTCGTCCACGCCGTGCACGACCGCCGCGGCGCCCAGCTCGCGCAGCCGCGCGCCGCGCTCGGCGGTGGCGGTCACCGCGGTCACCTCCGCCCCGGCCGCCGCGGCGAGCTCGGTCACGTAGTGCCCGACCCCGCCCGAGGCGCCGGTCAGCAACACGCGCCTGCCCGTCACGGTGCCCGCCGCGCGCAGCAGCCGGAGCGCGGTGATCCCGGCCAGCGGCAGGGCGGCCGCCTGGACGGTGGTCAGCTCGTCGGGCAGGACGGCGATCGAGCCGGTGGCCACGCTCGCGTACTCGGCCCAGCCGCCCCTCGGCGGATGGCCCACCACCCGCGTGCCGACCGGCGGCCCGGAGCCGTCGGCCGCCGCCTGCACGACCAGGCCGGCGACGTCCTTGCCGGGCAGCAGCCCGGGCTCCGGCGCTTCCAGCAGGAACGTCTCCCCGCGATTCGGCGCGAACGCCTCGACCTTGACCAGCACCTCGTCCGGAGCGGGCACGGGCTGAGCGGCCTGGGCGAACTCCACTGGCCGCGAACCATCCCCCGTAGGGATCAATCTACGCATGCGGCAATGAAACCGGCATCCTGCTCGGAGGCTCCAACAACAGACGCGGCAGGCCGACAACCGTTGGTTGTCGCCTATGGTGACAGGCGTGGATCTGGACCTGGCGCAGGTGCGCGCGTTCGTGCTGGCGGCCGAGGAGCTGCACTTCGGGCACGCGGCCGAGGAGCTGTCGATCTCCCAGCAGGCGCTGTCCAAGCGCATCGCCCGCCTGGAGTCCACGCTCGGCAGGCGCCTGCTCGACCGTGGTGGCCAGGGCGTGCGCCTCACCGAGGCCGGGCGGCGTTTCCTGGAGCCCGCCCGCCAGGCGCTGGCCGCCGCCGACCTGGCCGTGGCGGCGGTCCTGGACGCGCACCGCCCCCTGCGCGTCGACATGTGGGGCCACCTGTACGCACCCATGCGCACGCTGGCCCGGGTCGCGGCCGACGCGCCCCGGCTGGAGCTGGGCCACGGCCGCGACCTGCCCTCGGTGATCGCCGCGCTGCTGCACGGCGACATCGACGCCGCCTTCGGCCGCGTCCACGCGCCGCTGCCGGCCGGCCTGACCCATCGCCTGGTACGGCTGGAGCCGGTGGACGCGATCCTCGGCGCCGACCACCCGCTGGCGGACGCGCCGGCGATCCGGCCGGCACAGCTGCGCGACGGCGTGCTGTGGGCCCCGGGAGCGCTGCACCGCCTGGACTTCCTGCGCCGCTTCGCCGACTCCTTCGGCGTCCGCGACCGCGCCGAGGGCACGAACCTGGGACTGGAGCACTTCCTGGCCGACCTCGCGGCCGACACCCGCCGCTTCAGCCTGCTGCCCGCCGACGTGCCCCTCCCGCCCGGCCCCGCCATCCGCTCGATCCCGCTGGTTGACCCCACACCCCTGTACGCCTGGTCGCTGCTGTGGCGCGGCCAGGGCGGCCATCCCCTGCTGGAGGCCCTGGTGAGCGCCTTCGTGGCGGAGGCGGAGCGCAGCCGGTGGCTGGAGTACGATCCCCTGCGCGACTGGCTGCCCGAGCGCCACGACGCCCGCGCCTCGACGCCGGCCTGAGGGCCCCGCACAGGTATCGGCCCTCGCGCAGGCCCGTCAGGAGGCCACCGAGATGACGTGACCGATCGAGGCGCGGTCGCCGATCAGCTGCAGCATGCAGTCAGCCACGTCCGCGCGGGTGGTCTTGAGTCCGCCGCGGATGCTGAGGTCCCAGGCCGTGCGGTAGGCGTTCGTGCGGCCGTCGTCGGTCAGGCGGGCGGGGCGGACGATCGTCCAGTCCAGGTCGGCGGCCCGCAGCAGGCGTTCCGCCCTGGCCAGGTCGGCGTAGGAGTGGCGGAACAAGCGCTGGATGACGAGGGGCTTGAGCACGTACCGGG
The DNA here is from genome assembly GCF_041950525.1 of Nonomuraea sp. GTA35. NCBI lineage: Bacteria > Bacillati > Actinomycetota > Actinomycetes > Streptosporangiales > Streptosporangiaceae > Nonomuraea > Nonomuraea sp. GTA35. Next base: position 455,006 of record NZ_JBGNUV010000008.1, read on the forward strand.
TGAAGAGGCCGTCGCCGGCGTCGGCCTCCAGACCGGCGGCGCTGACCATGAGCAGGCGGCGGGCGCCTTCCCGGCCCATGGCGGCGACGATGGAGGTGATGCTGCCGGTCTGGACGGTGGTCGGGCCGCGCTCGCGCGAGCCCATCGCGCTCAGCACGGCGTCGCGGCCCTTGACGGCGGGGGCGATGGCGGCGGGGTTCATGATGTCGGCCTCGACGACGTCGAGGCGGTGGCGCAGGTCGGCCGGGAGGCGGCTCGCGTCGCGGACGACGGCGGTGATGTCGTGGGCCCGCTCCAGGCCCTGACGCAGGAGCTCCAGACCGGTGCCGCCGGTGGCTCCGAAGACGGTGATCTTCACGTGGGTTCGCTCCTCGGTGGTGTGTAAGTATTTACTCACCACGATAGCCGGAGAAGGCGCCGGTCGGGGTGCCGGGCCTCGGGGGGCAGGAGAGATGTGGAAGGGAGTCCGGCGCTCACGGGATTCTCCCAGGTCAATGGCCCCTTGCCAGTGCGGCCGGGTTCAGCCGGGTTCGATGCCGTGGAGGATCAGGCCGAGTTCGTAGGCCAGGACGGCGGCGTGGGTGCGGTCGCGGGCGCCGAGTTTGTCCAGGACGTTGGTCACGTGCGTCTTGATCGTCTCCCGGGACACGTGCAGGGCCGCGGCGATCTCCGGGTTGGCCTGTCCGAGCGTGATGTGCCGCAGCACCTCGAGTTCGCGGGGCGTGAGCGTGACCGGCCGGCGCGGCCGGGCGCTGCCGTGTTGCGGGGAGGCGATGCGGCGCAGCGCGTCGGGGAAGAGCACCGCGCGGCGGGAGTGCACCAGCCGGACGGCTTCCACCAGCTCGCCGGCCGGGGCGCGTTTGAGCACGTACCCGGCGGCTCCGGCGCGCAGCGCGGCCCACACCAGCTGGTCGTTCTCGAAGGTGGTGACGACGATGACGCGGGTGGACGGGGAGCCGCGGGTCAGTTCGACGGTTGCGGCAAGGCCGTCCATGCGGGGCATGCGGATGTCCATCAGCACGACGTCGGCGCCCGCGCCGGCCTCGACGGCTTCCCTGCCGTCGTCGGCCAGGACGACGTGGATCACAGCGGCAGCCTCGCTTCGACGCGCCGGGGCCTGATGGTGGCCTCCGGCGTGCTGGGGGTGCTGGCGGCGCTCGGCGTCCGGTCCCGGCCGAGAGCCGCCGGCGTGGCCGCCGTGGCCGAGAGCGCCTTCTTCCTGCTGGTGATGTCGGACGCGTCCGTGCTGTCGTCCATCGGGTACGCGCTCGTTCCTGCCGTCCTGCTGGGGGTCGCCGGGTCGGTGGCGGTGGGGTGCGTACGGCGGCAGCCCGTCGCGTACGTGCTGGCGGTGCTGCTCCCGGCCGGGCTGATCGCGTCGCTGACCATGACCGACGCGGTCTCCCGCTACCTGGTCAACGTGGCCTCAGGGTTCGGCGTGTACGGCGGGCGGATCGCTCGGTCGTGGGCGATGGCGATCGCCGCGGTCGGGTGGGCGTGGCTCGCGTACGGATCGTTCGCGCGTGGGCGCAAGGTGACGGTCCCGCGGCGGGCGAGGGCCGTCACGATCGCGGCCGCCCTCTGTCCCGTGCCGTACGCGCTGACGTGGGTGACGTGGGTGACGCCGTGGCCGCTCGGCGGCTTCGACCCGCGGACCGGCCACATCACGCTGATCGCCGTGGAGGGCGGCGACGCGGCCACTCGGATGCAGGGGTTCCTGATCGGCCTGAGCGCGGTCCTGGCCGTCGTGCTGGCCCTCGGCCTGATCAGCCGCTGGGGTGAGGTCGTGCCGCGATGGGTGCCCCGGCTGGACGGGCGGCCGGTCCCGGTGATGCTGGCCGTCGGGCCGGGCGCGTTCGGCGCGGTGGCGCTGTGCGTCTCGGCCCCCGGCGTGCTGGCCGGGGGCGTCCAGATGGGCTCGTGGGTGGACGGCGTCCTGTTCGTCCTGATGTTCCCGTGCCCGGTGCGGGGTCCGTTGCTGGGGGCCGCGGTGCTCGCCTACTGGGCGCGCCGCAGAACCGCTGAGCCATCGAGGAGTGCCGGAGGTGCCGTCGCGTGAATCGCTGTCGTCCAGGGGTCAGGAGGTGAACCGCGTTCCGGGTGCGGGCCGGGCTCTTCATGGCGTCGCACCCCCTCGTGAACCGCGGTCAGAACGTGGCGATCGGGTTGACCGGGCTGCCGGACGTGCCGGCGAAGCGGACCGGCGCGACCGCGAGCTGGAAGTCCCACTGGCCGAGCTCGGCAGCCGTCGTCGCGCACGCCTCCAGGTCGCAGTTGTCGAGCATCCACAACCCCATGGCGACGAGGCTCACGGCGTGCACCGGCATCAACACGCTTTCGTACCCCGACGGCTGGACGTCCTGGGGGGTGTCGGCGCCGATCAGCGCGACCTCCCGCTCGTGCAGCCACGGCAGGCAGGACGCGTGCCAGCCGGCCTGCGTGAGACCGCCGGCCTCACCGGTCTCGTGCCGGACGCGGCCATGGCCGGTCCGCAGGAGTACCGCATCGCCGGATCGTACCCGCACACCCTGGCGACGCTCGGCCTCCTCAAGATCCTCGGGAAACACGCCCTGCCCCGGTTCCAACCACGGCACCTCGCGGACCCTCGCGATGTCCAGCAGGACACCACGCGTGACGATCCCGTTCGCCGCCGCCGTGACGGCCGCCCACGCCGATCCCGTCGCGGGGTCGACCAGCGAGTGCGACCGCCCGTTGTACATCGTGCCGTCCCAGAAGATGTGGCACGGCGAGTCGATGTGGGTGAGGGTGTTGCCGTGGAACGTGATGCCGAGCCGTTCGGACGAGAAGCCCCAGCGCCGGTCGGCGTGGAATGCGGCCACCGGCATGTTCTCGGCGCCCGGCATGTCGGCGGCGCACGGGCACGTCGTCGTCGACCGCTCCATGTCTTGCGGTACGGCGACCTCCCATGCGCACGACACGCTCCTGCCGTGGCGCACGGCCCGCGCCGCCGCCAGCCGGACGTCGTCGTTGATGTGGTTCAGAGTGCCGAGCTCGTCGTCGTCGCCCCACCGTCCCCAGTTCGACAGCGTGTTGAAGTACCCGAGCACGTCGTCCTGTGTGGGCATCGGTCGCTCTGCCGTCATCCCAGCATCGGCTCCTCCGGTCACGCGGCTCGGGGCACCGAAGGCGAGGTGTCCCGCCCTCTCCTTTGACATGCCAAGGCCGCTGAGCCGGCATGATACAAGGTCAGCGCTGCGCGGCGACGACGTGCGGGATTTGGTTCGGCACCTCCAGCGGATCAGCCGGAGCGGCAGGGGGTTACTGACCTGCGCGAACCCCGTTGGCGCCCGTTCCCCATCTCTCCGGCCCCCGGGACGTGGCCGCGGTCATCCGCTCGGCCAGCACGCCGGCCAGCTCCACCACGACCTCGCGGCGGCGGGCGACGGCGCGCTCGGTGTCGGGCTCGTCCAGGATGAGGCGGCGCACCTGCGGCACCGCGAAGTTCCACGCCACCAGGCCCAGGATGGTGAACAGCCAGTCCTGCGCCCTCGCCCTGTCCGGCAGGCCGGCGGTCAGCAGGCCGTCCACGTGGCCGCGGTAGGACTCCCTGCGCTCCTCCTCGCCCTCGACCTGGCGGCCGGACTCCAGGGCCTCCCACAGCAGCAGGCGGATCAGCTCGGGATGCTCCTGGTACCAGTCGTAGAGCTGCCCCACCGCCTCGGGCAGGGTGCGCGGGTCGAGGCTCAGCGTGTGGCAGATCTCGTCCATCTTGGCTCGCACGACCGCGCCGAACAGCTTCTCCTTGCCGCCGAAGTACAGGTAGATGGCCTGCTTGTTGGCGCGGGCGGCGGCGGCGATGCGGTCGATCCTGGCGCCGGCCAGCCCGTGCTCGGCGAACTCGGCCGTGGCGGCCTGGAAGATCCGCTGCCGGGTGGCCTCCGCGTCGTACGTCATGCCACCAATTAAACCATCCAGTTGACTTATTCGCCGAACATGCGCCATGGTGATGCCCACGAGCTAAACCAACCAGATGGTTTATTTCATCGAGGAGTGTGTCCCCATGTCCACGACCCTTGCCCCGATGCCCGTCACCTCGCCCCTGCCCACCGCCCTGGAGGGCCGCACGGTGCTGATCGTCGGAGGCAGCTCCGGCATCGGCCTGGCCGCCGGCGCCCTGCTGACCTCCGTGAGCGCCCGCGTCGCCCTCCTGGCCCGCGACCCCGCCCGCCTGGCGGCCGCGGTGGACCGGCTCCGCACGACGCCCGGCGCCTCCGTGACGGGCATCGCAGGCGACGGCACGGCGGAGGACGTCCTGGACCAGGCCCTCGACCAGGCGGGCCCGGTCGACCACGTCCTGGTGACGGCCGGCGTCCTGGGCACCGGGGCGCTGCTGGACACCCCGCGCGACCAGGTGCGCGAGGCCGTGGAGGGCCGGATCTGGGGCGCGTACGGCACGGCCAGGGCCGCCGCCCGGCGCCTGCCCGCCGGCGGCTCCATCACCTTCAGCTCCGGCCACTACCTGACCCGCCCCGTCCCCGGCGCCTCCGCGGCCATCGCCAGCATCGGCGCCATCGAGGGGCTCACCCGCGCCCTGGCGGTGGAGCTGGCGCCACGGAGGCAGCGGGTCAACGCGATCAGGTTCGGCGTCGTGGACACCCCCCTCGCGCGTGGCGCGCTGGGGCTGGCCGACGACGCGGCCATGGCGGCGGCCGGGCAGGGCACGCCGCTGGGACGCTTCGCCACGGCGGAGGAGGCGGCCTCGGCGGCGCTGTTCCTCATGGCCAACAACTTCATGACCGGGACGGTGGTCACGGTGGACGGCGGGCAGGCCCTGGTCTGACGCTGCTGCCCCGCCCGGCCCTGCGGCCCCGCAGCGCCGGGCAGGGCCGGTGGGAGCGGGCGGGCCGGGCCGGGTTGGGACCGCAGCCCCGGACGGCGGCGCGCCAAGCCCCCGCGCGCCAAGTCCCCACGCGCCAGGGCCCAGGTGCGTCGTCGGGCCCTGGCGCGGTCGGGCCTGGCCCGGTGGGGTTTCAGGCCAGGCTGAGCTGCCAGGAGACCCCGAAGCGGTCGTTGACCCAGCCGAACTTCGTGCTGAACCCGTACGAGCCGAGCGGCATGAGCGCCTGCCGCCCCTCGCCCAGCGCGTCGTACAGGCGCTGGATCTGCTCCTCGCTGTCGCAGTCGACGAACAGCGACATTGACGGCGTGAAGGTGAAGTCGTGCTTGGGAACGCTGTCGATGCACATGTACTCGCGCCCCGCCAGCGTGAAGAGGGCGTGCTTGACCGTGCCCTCCGGGCCGGGCTCTCCCGGGCCGAAGCGTTCGACGGCGACCACCTTGCCGTCGTCGAACAGCGACACGTAGAAGTTCATCGCCTCCTCGGCGTCGCCGTTCTGGAACATGAGAAACGTGGTGACCTTCATCAGGAGCCCTCCTCGGGGGCGTAGAACGCGGTGAGTGCGGCGACCATGGCGGCCACCACGTCGTCCGGGGCGCCCGCGGCCCGGTAGGCCTCGCCCCATGCCTGGGCGCTGCCCGTGATGTAGGCGCGGCCCTCCTCGGTGAGGTGGAAGGAGGCCTCGTCGACCTTCTCGCCACCCGACAGGTGCAGGCCCAGGCCGAGCAGGGCCAGGTCCCAGCCCACGCCCACGGCGCCGGGGCCGTACTGCGACCAGAACTCCTCCGGCGGCTCCGCCGTGTGGGTCAGCTCGAACAATGTGCCACCGTCCTTGGCGGCCAGGCGCACCTCGACCTCGGAGAAGCCCGGGTCGGGGCCGAACAGCCAGGAGACCTTGAGCAGGCTCGGCGGCTCGCAGCGCAGGATCTCCCCGCCCGCGTTGCCCTCGAGCTGGTACTTGCCGCCCAGCCGGAGGTCTCCGCTGATGGGCAGGAACCAGCGGCTGAGCCGGTCGGCGTCGGTGCAGGCCTGCCAGACGTCCTCCACCTCGGCGTCGTAGTGGCGGCGCAGCACCACGGTCTTGCGGGCGCCGTCGATCAGTTCGTGGTGTGTCTGTGTGAGGTGGTCGATCATCTTCATGGGTTGTCTTCCTTGTCGGTGTTCAGACGGCGTTCGCGCTTGCCCCGGGCCAGCTCCGTGGCCAGCGCGTCCAGGCGCTGGTCCCAGAAACCCCGGAAGCGTTCCAGCCAGAGGTCGACTTCCTGCAGCGGTCCCGGCTCGACGGCGTACAGCCGCCGGGTGCCTTCGGCCCGTACGCTGGCGAACCCGTTGTCCCGCAGCACCCGCAGGTGCTGGGAGACGGCCGGCTGGGAGATGCCGAACTCGTCCTGGATGACGGTGGTGACCTCTCCGGAGCTGCGCTCACCGCCTGCGAGCAGCTCCAGGATCCGGCGGCGGACCGGATCGCCGAGGACGTCGAATGCGTGCACGGCCTGCAGTGTTTCAGTGAAGCCTTATATAAGTCAAGCCTGGGATAATCGTTCAGTCGTCGAGGCCGCGGGCGCTCAGCGCCTCCCCCAGCGCGTCGGCGTGCCGCAGCGAGCTGACCACCAGCGGCACCGCGAACGCCCGCAGGCTGCGCTCGACGCCCCGGGCCCGCTGCGCCTCCCGCACCCGGCCGGCCAGCGAGGCCACCACCGGCACGCTCCGCACGGTCAGCGACAGCAGCAACGACAGCCGGAACGGGTCCAGCCCCACGAACCTGGCCGGCGACAGGCACCGCTCCAGCGTCCGCATCATGGCCGCCGTGCGGGTGGTGAGCGTGACCAGCCCGGCCAGCGCCACGGCCAGCACCACCCGCAGCGTCGTCGAGATCGCCCCGTCCAGATCGGCGAAGACGAGCTGCATCCCGAACAGCACCATCGCGAACCAGCGCACCGGCCTGACCTGCGCCCACGCCGCCGCCACCCCCACCCGCGACAGCGCGTACAGGGCCGCGACCAGCACCCCCGCCGCGGCCAGGGCCACCGGCGCGCGCAGCAGCACCAGCACGGTGCAGGCCGCGGCGAGACCGGCCAGCTTGGCGCCGGCGGGCAGGCGGTGCAGGACGGACGAGCCGGGGACGTAGGCGCCGGTCAGGCCGTTCACGCCATGAGCTTCCTGTAGTGGCCGATGGCCTCCTCGGGGGAGCCGTCGGCGACGACGCGCCCCTCGTCGAGCACCAGCACGCGGTCGAAGCCGTCCAGCAGCGGCAGGTCGTGGGTGATCACCAGCACCTGCTGGGGCAGGTCGCGCAGCAGGCCGGCGACCTGGCGGGAGTGGCGCAGGTCCAGCAGCGTGGTCGGCTCGTCCATGACCAGGATCTCGGGCTCCAGGACCATGATCGAGCAGAGCGCCAGGAGTTGCTTCTGGCCGCCGGACAGGTGATGGGCGGGGTGGTCGGCGTGATCGGCCAGGCCGTAGCGGGCCAGGACCTCCGTCACGCGCCGGTCGATCTCCTCGCGCGACAGGCCCTTGCGGCGCAGCGAGAAGGCCACGTCCTCGGCCACCGTGGGCATCACGATCTGCGCGTCGGGGTCGGTGAACAGGAAGCCGACGCCGCGCCTGATCCTGGCGGCGTGGCGGCGGGTGTCCAGGCCGAGCACGGTGACGCTGCCCGAGGTGGGCAGCGCCAGGCCGTTGACCAGGCGGGCCAGCGTGCTCTTGCCCGAGCCGTTGGCGCCGACCACGCCGACGCGCCGCTCGGGCAGGGACGCGGTGACACCGCGCAGCACGTCGCGCTGCCCGAGGCGGACGTGCACGTCGGCGAACTCGATCGCCATCACACCACCTCGAACAGCGCGGCCACGCCCAGCCCGCCCCCGACCGCGGCCGCCGCCAGGCCCAGCGTCCCCGGCGGGGCGGCGGCGCGCACGAGCCTGCTGAACAGCCTGGTCACCACCACAGCCCCGGTGGCCCCCCACGGATGGCCCAGCGCCAGGGCCCCGCCGTCGGGGCACACCCGCTCGGCGTCGGCGCCCAGCGGGTCGAGCCCGAGCGCGTCGGTCACCGCCAGCACCTGCGCCGCGAACGCCTCCACGATCTCCACCGCCGCGACCCGCTCCACGTCCACCCCCGTCCGCGCCAGCACCCGGCGGATCGCCGGCACCGGCCCCCATCCGGGCAGCCCGGGATCGCACCCGACGACGGACCCGGCCACCAGCCGCATCCCCGGCAGGCCCGCGCGCAGCCGCTCCGGCACGATGGCCACGGCCGCCGCGCCGTCGCTGACGGGGGAGGCATTACCGGCCGTCACTGTACCTCCCGCGACGAACGCCGCAGGCAGGCGGGCCAGCGACGCCGCGCGCAGCGGGCGCGGGCGCTGGTCGTCGCGGCGCTCGCCGACGGGGACGATCTCCTGCTCGAAGCGGCCCGCCTGCCTGGCCGCCAGGGCGCGGGCGTGGCTGCGGCAGGCGTAGGCGTCCTGGCGGTCGCGGCCGATGCCGTACGCCGCCGCCAGCGCCTCCGCGGCCGGCCCCATGTCGGGGTCGGGATGGCCCTCGGGGGTGAACGGCGCCCGCTCGTACGGCTGCGCCGCCCCCCTGAACGTGCGCAGCGGCGCCGTCGAGGCGCTCTCGGCCCCGCCGGCGATCACCAGGTCCGACTCCCCCGCGCGGACCGCCTGCCCGGCCACCAGGATCGCGGCCAGCCCGCTGCCGCACTGCCGGTCCACCGTCAGCCCGGGCACCTCGTGCCCCAGCCCGGCGGCCAGCGCCGACACCCGGGCCACGTTCCCGCCGGGCCCCATGCAGTTGCCCAGCACCACGTCGTCGACCCGCCGCCCTGGCACGTCGGCGGCGACGGCGGCGATCACGGGGGCGGCCAGCCGGTCGACGGTCAGCTCCTTGTACGCGTGCCCGGCCGTGCCGATGGGCGTGCGCCGCGCCGCCACCACCACAGGGGTGTCGCCCATGTCAGGCCAGCCGCCGGATCTCGGGGTCGCCCCCGGCCAGCCGGGCGGCGACGAGGCCCCGGGCGGGCTTGCCCGTCGGGTTGCGCGGCAGGCTCGGCACCACGAACCAGCGGCGCGGCCTCTGCGCGGCGTCCAGCCCGCCCCTGGCCGTGGCCTCCAGCAGGGCGCGCGGCGGCGTGGACGCCCGCCCGGCCTCGACGACGGCCGTCACCACCGAGCCCAGGGACGGGTGCGGCAGGCCGACCACCACGATGTCGTCCACGCCGGGCACCTTCCTGAGCACCTCCTCGACGTCCTCGGGCACGACGGTGGCGCCGCCGGTCTGGATCGCGCCGTCGCCACGCCCGCGCAGCCGCAGCGCCTGTCCTGCCCGGTACGGCTCGGCGAGGTCCCCGACGGTCACCCAGCCGTCACCGTCGCGGCGCAGCGGCCCGGCCGCGCCCGCCAGGTATCCCGAGGCCAGCCAGGGCGAGCGGGCCCACACCTCGCCGAGCGGCCCGTGGGCACCGGTGCGGACCTCGATCTCCACGCCGGGAAAGGGGCGCAGCCCGCCCCCGTCGGCGTCCACGGCCACGAACGACAGCTCGGTGGCCCCGTAGTACGACACGACGCGCACGCCGGCCGCGGCGGCGTCCGCCCGCGCGCCGGGGCCCAGCGCCGCGCCGCCGACCACGGCCACGCGGACCGAACCGGGCCGCTGGAGCACGTCGGGCAGCCGGTGCGGCACCACGTGCACGACGCTCGCCCCGGCCAGGTGGGCGGTCAGGGAGCGGCCAGGCCAGCGGCCGGGCACGACGGCCGTCGCGCCGGTGGCCAGGGCGTGCAGGGCGGCGAAGGCGTACAGGGAGGAGACGAGCGGGCCCGGCACCAGCACGACGTCGTCGGGGCCGATCCCGGTCAGCTCGTCGAGATGCGGGTAGGAGCCGGTCCACGAGGCACGGGTGCGCACGACGGCGCGGGGGCGGCCGGTGCTGCCGGAGCTGAAGCACGCCCAGGCCGGATCGTGCGGGCCGGCCTCGACGCGCACGGGCGCGCCCGCCGCGTACGGGAGCGGCGCGCCGATGCGGGCGGCGAGGTCCTCACCGGTGACCTGGTCCCACCGCTCGCGGTCCCAGGCGTGGTCGCCCACCAGCGGCGTGGCCCCGGCGAGGTCGGTCGCCAGCACGGCGGTGAGCAGCTCCACGGGGTCGGCCAGGGCGATGGCGACCAGCGCGCCGGGGCCGACGCCCCGGCCGCGCAGGTGACGGGCGGCACCGTTGATCTTGTCGGCGAGCTCGGCGTAGGTGAGCTCGCCCTGGGGGCCGCACACCGCGAGCCGGGACGGGCGCCCGGCGGCGTGCGACAGGACGTGTCGAGCTACGGGCATCGAAGGGTCAACGCCCCCCGCCCGAGCGCACGCGTTCCTGGTGCACGGCGGGCACCGCGTCGGGGTAGGCCCGCTGCGTGCCCCTGGCCACGACCGCGGTCAGCCCCGCCTTGATCAGGTCGCCGGGCAGGAAGATGAGGGTGCTCCACGCCGCCGCGCCGAGCGACATCCCGCCCACGAGTGCCCAGACGGGAATCCCGAACAGATAGATCACGCCGACGCAACCTACCAAGCAGGCCAGGAACAGCCGCAGGGTGCTCGGGCTGCGGCCCGCCCGCTCCACCAGCCAGCCGGTCACCGCCGCCCCCGGCAGCCAGCCGATCAGGAACCCGGCCGACGGCCCGGTGAAGACCCCGAGCCCGCCCCGCCCGCCGGCCGCCAGCGGCAGACCGGCGGCGATCAGTACGAGCAGCACCAGGACGGCCAGCGCGGCCCGCCAGGAGCCCAGGATCACCCCCGCCAGCATCACGCCCATCGTCTGCAGCGTGATGGGAACGGCGGCACCGAAGACGTTCAACGTGCCGGGCACGCCGAGGACGGCGATGAGCGCCGCGAACACGGCCACCCTCGCCAGGGTCTGCATCGCGAACCCGCGCTGTTTCTTCATGGGGTCGATCTCACACCACGACGGTCACGAACGGGCATGGAGGGATCCCACAACATTCCCGGGCATCATCTGCTGGCGACCGCTACCGTTCGCACAGAGCTTCTCGAACGTCCTGGTGATCTCCTCCTGCCGGGTGCGCAGCTCCTTGGCGGTGAGCTCGCGGTTCGGCAGCGTGAACTCCACTTTCCCGGAGGCCGACAGGGTGATCCGGATCTGGTCGGGCGCCAGGGCCGTGCGGCCGGGGTAACGCAGGCGGACCCGGTAGTCGGTCACGGCGTGGTCGCCCTCCAGGCAGGAGCGGGCGCCGTCCTCGATGCGTTTCATCAGGCCCTGGTTGATCTGCCTGCCGCGCATGGGGACCAGGTTGTAGCGCAGGCCGACGCCGTCGAAGGAGGCGGCGATGAGGTGACCGCCGTTCCAGTCGCCGCGCCCGCCCCAGTCGCCCACCGTGCTCTGGCACGCGGTGCGCGTGGCGGACCTGTCCACGAGCTTCCTGGCCAGCGCCTCGACGGGACGTCCCGCGTCGTCGGTGGTGAAGGTCTGGCGGTGGGCGTGGTAGGTGTGGGCCGGCTTCAGGTGGCGCTCGCAGGGAGCGCTGTCGGGCGCGTACGCGGGGGCCGCCGCTCCGGCGGTGAGCAGCAGGGCGGCGGCGCTCGCGCGGCGCAGGGCAGGGAGAAGTGCGGGCACGGGGCGTTCCTCTCGTGAAAGGGGAGTTCGCCGGCCAGGCGCAGTAGGCCGATGGAGGGGCAGGCAAATGGCCTTATCGGCCGCCTCGTCGGCTTTGTCGCGACATCCATGCCCGTGACCAGAGTCACATAACGTTACCAAGTAGTTACTGTTGGTTGTTTCAGGCAGCCAGGCGCAGGGCGCGGGCCACGTCCGCGGTGGCGGCCGAGGTCTCCGTCGCGGTGTAACCGTCACGCAGGGAGGCGTCGAGGTCCTTCAGGCCGTTGCCGCTGAGCGTGATCACGATGCGCAGGCCCCGCTCCAGCTCGCCCCTGGCGTGCAGGTCGAGCAGGCCCGCCACGCCGGCCGCCGAGGCGGGCTCGGCGAAGACGCCGTCGCGGCGGGCCACCAGCCGGTAGGCCGCGAAGATCTGCTCGTCGGTCACCGCGGCGATCAGCCCGCCGGACTCGTCGCGGGCCGCCAGGGCGCCGTCCCAGGTGGCCGGGTGGCCGATGTTGATCGCGGTGGCCGCCGTGCGGGGCTCGGCGACGGGCTCGCCGCGCACGAGCGGGGCCGCGCCGGCCGCCTGGAAGCCCCACATGCGCGGCAGCCGCGACGTCAGTCCGGCCTCGCGGTAGTTGCGGTAGCCGCCCCAGGTGGCGGTGATGTTGCCGCCGTTGCCCACGGGCAGGCAGTGCACGTCGGGAGCGTCGCCGAGGGCGTCGGCGATCTCGTAGGCCACGGTGCGCTGCCCGGCCAGGCGCAGCTCGTTGCCCACCGAGTTGACCAGCGCGATCGGGTGGTGGGCGGCCAGCTCGCGGGCCACGCGCAGGCAGTCGTCGAAGGTGCCGTCGATCTCGACGATCTCGGCGCCGTACCGTACGGCCTGGCTCAGCTTGCCCAGCGCGACCCCGCTCCTGGGCACCAGCACGGCGGCGGTCAGCCCGGCGCGGGCGGCGTAGGCGGCGGCCGAGGCGCTGGTGTTGCCGGTGGAGGCGCAGATGACGGCCTCGGCGCCGGCTTCGGCGGCCCGGCTGATCGCCACCGTCATGCCGCGGTCCTTGAACGACCCCGTCGGGTTCGCGCCCTCGACCTTGAGCCAGACCTCGCAGCCGGTGAGCCGGGACAGGTGCTCCGAGCGCAGCAGCGGGGTGTTGCCCTCGTTGAGCGAGACGGACGGGGTGTCGGCGGTGACCGGCAGCCAGCGCCGGTAGGGGCTGTCGATCAGGCCGTGCCAGGTAGTCATGGCGGCACCGTAACACTTGTTTCGTACATGTCGCCAAATTGGGTCTGGTGTAACATTTGTCATTGTGGAGAACGATCCGATCGCGGCCCGCCTCGGCGCCGTCTATCCCGAGCTGCCGCCCGGGGAGCGCGCCGTCGTGCGCGTGCTGCTCGACGACTATCCGTTCGCGGCGCTGGGCTCGCTGCGCGCCCTGGCCGAGCGGGCGGGGGTGAGCCCGCCGACGGCCTCGCGGCTGTTCGACCGGCTCGGGTTCGAGGGGTTCGCCGCCTTCCAGGCGGCCGTGCGCGACGGGGTCCGCGATCGCTCACAGCTCCTGGAGCACGTCACGGGGGCCGCGGGGCTGGGACAGGCGGCGGAGGACCTGCGCGCCGGGCTCGACGGCACCCTGAGCGCCGTTCCCGAGCCGCTCTGCCACCAGGTCGCCGGGCTGCTGGCCGAGGCGCGTACCGTGTGGGCGCTCGGCGGCCCGCTGAGCGAGCTGGCGGCCGAGTACCTGATCCGCCAGCTCGCCAGCCTGCGCCCGGGCGCGCACCGGGTGCCCGACCCGGTGCCCGCGCGGGCCCGTACGGTGCTGGACCTGGGGCCGTCCGACGTGGTCGTGGCCTACGACTTCCGGCGCTACTCCCCCGACACCGCCCGCTTCGTGCGCGCCGCGCACGAGCGGGGGGCGCGCCTGGTGCTCGTCACCGACGCCTGGGGGTCGCCGCTCGCCGCGCACGCGGAGGTGCTGATCAGCCTGCCGCGCGAGGCGAGCGGGCCGATCGCGCCGCTCGCGCACGAGATCGCGGTCACCGAGCTGCTGCTCGTCGCCACGGCCGCCCGGCTCGCGCCGGCCCGGCGGCTGGCCGATCTCGACGCGCTCACCCGGTCCCTGTCCTGACGCGCGGCGTGGCCCCCAGCGACTCCCAGAACGCGCAGTTGCTCGCCTCGGCCGGGTTCACCGTGCGGATGCCGCCCGGTCCGGGCGCCAGGCTCAGCACGTCGCCCGGGGAGCGGAAGCGCGGCCAGCCCGCCGCCTCGGGGCGGCCGGTGGCGGCGAACGACGTCCACAAACGCACCATGGCGTCCGACAGCCGCTCCTGTTCGGCGTTCAGCTCGGCGCCGGGCACCAGGCCTGGGAACAGGTACTCCAGCTCCGAGGCGTGGTACGCGCCCTCCTCGAATCCCGGCACGTCGATCAGCGGCGGCGCCGTCCTGTCGGCGAACTGGTAGCCGTGGACGGGCACGCCTGAGCGCGCGAACAGCCCCAGCGCGTCCAGGTGCCCGCAGGTGGACAAGGGCGAGCCGGAGTCGGTCAGCAGGGTCGCGATCGCGATCCGCAGGTCGGGATAGGCTGCGGCCGGGTAGCGGGCCAGGACCGCGGGGGCGGCCGGCCCGTACGCCTCGCGCACGAACCCCTCGTACTGCTCCACCGTGATCGGCTGCGGGAACTGCAGCGACATGAACAGCCGCATCTCGTCCAGGGTGTTGCCGTGGATGATCGGCATGCGGTTGTAGCGTCCCGAGGCGATGGCGTCGCGGGGCTGCGCGGGCAGCACGCCGTCGGCTCCTGCCACGGCGTACGGGTTCTGCTCCTGGTAGGCCTCCAGCAGCGTCCTGGCCGGCAGCGCGCGCAGGCAGGCGGCGCCGGAGCAGCCCACGGCCTCGGCGAAGGCGGCGCCGGCCGTCTCGGCCTCCTGCTCGGTCCTGGTGGGCCAGGCGCAGCTGTAGCTCTGCGGGATCGCGCGGTGGAACAGCCCCGCCGCGGTCGGCGAGGCCAGGTTGGCGCAGGTGTCGGCGGCGCCGGCCGACTCGCCGAACAGGGTCACGTTGCCGGGGTCGCCGCCGAAGGCCGCGATGTTGCGGCGGACCCACCGCAGCGCCGCCTGCTGGTCGAGCAGGCCGTAGTTGCCGCTCTGGTACCGCTCGCCGGCCTCCAGCGAGGGGTGGGCCAGCCAGCCCAGCACGCCCAGCCGGTAGTTGACGGTGACGACCACGACGCCGCCGTCCACCGCCAGCTTGGCGCCGTCGTACATCGCGCTGTTGCCGTTGAGGTTGCCGCCGCCGTGCAGCCAGACCATGACGGGCAGCCGCCCGGTGCGGCGCGGGGTGGTGACGTTGAGGTAGAGGCAGTCCTCGTCGTAGGTCGCCTGGGGGCTGCCCAAGGGGGTCGCGGGTTGCGCGCACTGCCCGGCGAACGCCGTGGCGTCGCGCGCGCCCCGCCATGCGCCGGCCGGCCGGGGCGCCTTCCAGCGCAGCTCGCCGACCGGCGGCGCGGCGTACGGGATGCCCTTGAACTCCCGGCGGTCCTTCAGGACCTCGCCCCGCACCACCCCCTTGTCCGTCCGGACCTGGCCCGGGGGCCCGGCGTCGGCGGCGGCGGGGGTGGTGGTGGTGACGAGGGTGGTGAGGAGCAGAATCGCTGCTGCGGGAATGAGTCGCACGGAAATCTCCTTCCGGCGGGAGCGCCCTGACCGTACACATGCGGGCGCCATGACCGTATACGGGAGCCCGGCGATCGCCTAGCTCTCAGCCGGACGGCGTCAGGCGTTTGTAGAAGAAGCTGCAGTCGCGCAGGGTGCCGTCAGGGGAGGCGGCGTAGTCGGGGACGATGCCGTAGCGGGTCCAGCCGCCGGACAGGTAGACGTGCTCGGCGGTGCTCCCGGTCTCGGTGTCGAGCAGCAGCAGGGTGGCTCCGGCGTCCAGGGCGGCCTGCTCGGCCACGGCCAGCAGGGCGCGCGCCAGGCCCTGGCCGCGGGCGTCGCGGTGGACCATCAGCTTGACGATCTCGGCGCGGTGGCGGGCGTTGGCCTTGGCGGCCGGGATCAGGCTGACGGTGCCGGCCATGACGCCGTCGAGGCGGCAGGCCCACACGATCTGGCCGCCGGAGGCCACCGCCGGGGCCTGAGCCCGCCACCACGCGGCCGCGGCCTCGTGGTCGAACGGTGTCACGAACCCCAGCGAGGCGCCGTCGTCCACGGCGTCGACCAGCAGGGCGGCCAGTTCCTTGACGCAGCGCTCGAACTCCCCGGCGGACAGGCGGGCGATGGTGCGCATGTGATCCCCTCTTCTGATCAGGGCAGGACGACGAAGATCGCGTATCGGGACGGGCCAGGGCCGGGGCAGCGGAAGCGGGAGGCGCCCCACAGGCGGAAGCGCAGGCAGTCGCCCGCCTCCACGAGGTGCGTGCGGCCGTTGGCGGTGATCTCCACCGCTCCCTCCAGGGCCCAGATGTGCTGCTCCAGCCCCGGTACGGGCGGCGCGTCGTAGGAGATGTCGGCCCCCGGCCGCAGCGTCGACTCGACCACCTCGCCCCGCAGCCCGGGATGGGGCGGGGAGATCGAGCGGCGCACGAACCCCGACTCCTCGTCCCGCCACACCGGCTGCGCCGCGGCCGTCAGGACCTGTGGCGGCTCGTCCTCGACCTCGGCCAGCAGCCGGGACATCGTCCGCCCGTACACCTCGCACAGCTTGCCGAGCAGGGCCGCCGTGGGGCTGATCTCGCCCCGCTCCAGCCTCGAGAGCGTCGAGCGGCTGATGCCGGACCGGTGCGCCAGCTCCTCCAGCGGCCAGCCCCGCTCGACGCGCAGCTCGGCCAGGCGGTCGGCGAGCCGGGCGTCCACGTCCTCCAGACTTCTCACATTTGGGATCGTATCCCACATCTGGGATGCGCGAGGCCGGCGGCCAGGCAGGCGACCGGGATGACGGGCAGCACGTACCGGTGGTCGAAGTCCAGGACCGCCACCGGGCCGATCAGCAGGCCCATCGCCACCGCCCACGGCAGCAGCGCCACGCGGGGCCGCCGCGCCGCGGCGACCGCGCCCAGCAGGAGGATCAGGCCCAGGAACGGGCCGCGCAGGTAGGCGGCGTACTGGTAGGCGATGAGGAAGTCCGCGTACGGGGAGACCGACGACAGGCCGCGGATGTCCGGGTCGTACTCGCGCTTGACCTTGTCGATCAAGGGCTGGCCGGGCAACTCCCAGTGGCCGCTCCTGAAGCCGAACGCGGGCGTGGTGCGGTCGGGGTGCGGGATCGGGGTCCAGGAGAAGGCGATGCCGGTGTCGCGTGCGACGTGGCCCAGGTAGTCCAGGGGCTGGGCGAGGATGGCGCCGATCGCGAACGAGCGGGCCAGGTCGTTGTGCGTGAAGCGGTCGCCGGGCAGCAGGTTGAGCGAGGCCCCGGGCGCCCACACGTACTCCGAGGCCGCGTCCACCTTCGTCCCGTTGGGACACAGGCGGGCCAGATCGGGCGGCGGCTGGATGCGGGCGCAGTCGGCGAACGTCATCGTGCGCGCCCACAGGGCGACGCCGTCGGCGCCGCTGATGGCGAACCGGCCGTGGTGCTGGGCGTACCAGGCGGCGTAGCCGGCCAGGGGCAGCGCGCCGGCCAGGACCAGCGCGGCCAGTGGCCGCCACCCCACCCGCCGCACGGCCAGGACGAGCACGACGAGCAGGAGCAGCGGCAGCGCGATCGTCCTGGTCAGCGCGGCCGCGGCGAACAGCAGGCCGGCCCCGGCGGCGGCGCGCGCGGACAACCTCGGCGACCACATCAGCACGGCCAGCCCGGCCACGACGAGGAAGATGAACTGCGTGTCGGACAGCACGCCGTGCTCCAGCCGCAGGAAGGAGGCGTCGAAGAGCAGCGGCACCGCCGCCGACGCCGCCACCCAGCCGGGCGCCGACCTTCGGCGCAGCACCGCGTAGAGCAGCATCCCGGTGCCCAGGCCGGCGGCGTGCTGGACGGCCGCGACCAGTTCCACGCTGTGGAACGGCAGCAGCGCCCGCAGCAGCAGCGGGTAGCCGATCGGGTGGAAGGTCGCCGACGGGGCCGGGTGCACGGCGGTGTCGAGGTAGGTGAAGGAGTCGTACCAGTAGAGGGTGACGGGGCGGTAGCCGAGCATCGTCACCACCCGCAGCGCGGCGGCCAGGGCCAGCAGCGTGGCGAAGACGCGGTGGCCGGCGAGTGCGGCGAGGCGGCGCTGCGCGGGCAGCGCGGGGCGGGTGTCGGTGAGCACGCGAAATCCGATCGTGGGGGCATGACTGGGGTCCGCGCATGCCGAGGACGACGCATGGCGGTGAAAGTGGGCGCGCGCTCAGCCGCGCGCGCCCAGAAGGCTCAGGGAAAGCTCAGCAGCGAGACTCGGGCACCACGCCGCGCCGGGTGCTGGGCTCGGCGCCGACCAGCAGGAGTGCCTGGCCGTCGGCGGACATGACGCCGTCGTGCACGTACCAGTCGCCTGGCGCCGAGGGGCCCGAGGGCCGGCCGTGGGAGATGTACGACGGCGTGACGCCCCGCTCGCGCAGCAGGGCCGAGATCTCGGCGACGGTCTTGTTGACGTAGTCCACGCAGTGCAGGGGCTCGCCGGGCCTGGCGATGCCGGGCGGCATCTTGTACCGCTCGCCGGGCAGGGCCCGCCTGCCGAGCGTGATCTCGGCCTTCTTGTCGAAGTCGATCGGCACCTTCACCCCGATGGGGCAACCCAGGAACCGCTCGCACGGGCCCGGGGAGTCGATCGTGGTGATCGGGCCTTCGGCGGGCACCGGCTCGCCGGACCTGAGCCGGTCCATGTCGTTGATCACGAACATCTGGCCCGTCAGGCTGGCGGAGGTCGGCGCCAGGTCGAGCGTGATGTCCAGGCCCCTGGCCCGGAGCTCGCGCTGGTACACCTCGGGGTCGGCCATCAGGTCCTTGACCGTGATCACGTAGTGGTCGTCCACCACCTCGATGTCCAGCGCGGCGGAGGCGGGCGCCTGGGCGAGGCCGAAGGAGAGCAGGGCCGCCAGCGTGGCCAGCACCGGCACGGCCGCCCACCTGCGCGGCCACCTGCGGTCGCGGGACTCGGCGACGGGAGCGGAGGTGATCTCCTCCAGCAGTTCCCTGGCGATCGGCGTGGTGCCGGGGCCGGGGTCGGGTGCGATGCCGGCCACCAGGCGGTCGATCTCGTGCATCACATGGCCCCTTTCGTCATGGCGACGGCCCGCAGGCCGATGCGGGCCAGGTCGATGCCTGCCGCGTCCAGATGCGTGGCCAGCCGTTTGCGGGCCCGGTGCAGCCGCAGCCGGGCGTTGGCCCGCGAGCAGCCCAGGACGGTGGCGATCTCGTCGGAGCCCAGCCCCTCCCAGCCTGCCAGCGCGAGGATCTCCCGGTCGTCGGCGCTCAGCCGCGCGAACGCCTCCTGCACGCCCGCCAGGCTCTCGCCGGCCTCAACCCGCTCCGCCCACACGGCGAGCTCCCGGCCGAGCCGCTCCACCAGCTCGCTGCGGCGCGACTCGGCGCGGCGGCCGTTGGCCAGCACCCGTCGGGCCACTCCGAACAGCCACAGCCGCGCGTCCCGCCCCTCCGGGATGTCGTCCAGGCGGCGCCAGGCCGTGGCGAACGTCTCGGCGAGGGTGTCGGCGGCGTCCTCGTGGGAGTCGGTACGCCGCCGGATGTAGGCAAGGATGTCGGCGTAGTTGGCAACGTAAATCACCTCGAAGCGCTGCTTGCGGTCATGGCGGGTCACGCTGCCTTCTCTCATCCGATAGGTCCGACACCCCGTACCTGTCCGCACCTACCGGATAGTTTCACCCCGATTTCCGGCGAATTTTGATGTCCCGCATGTCGGTCACCGCGATTTTCAGGATCTCGTGCGGGACCCCGTACGCCTCCAGCGCCGCCATCGCTCCCAGCGCCGCGTCGTCCTCGCCGTCGTCCGGGCCCTCGGCGGGCACCTGGCAGCGGAACGTGAACACCGACACGCTCGCGTCGTGCGTGAACGTGCCGGCCTCGGTGTACCCGGCGCCCGCCGCCGCCAGCACGGCGGCCCTGCCCGCGTCATCGAGCCCCTTGAACTTGCCCCTGATCGTCACCCTGAACACGGTCACTCCCCTCGCACGGCGTAGGCCAGGACCCGCTCGCCCAGCACGCTCTCCGCCGCGTCCAGCAGCTCCAGCACGGCTCGCGCGATCGTGTCGGGCCGCTCGCCCGCCGTCGTGCGCCGGCCGATCTCCGACAGCACCAGCGCGTGCAGGCTGCCGAGGTGCCAGGCGATGACGCGCGGCAGCGGATCGTCCTTCGCGGCGCCGCTCTCCTCGGCCAGCAGCTCGGCCAGCGCGTCGGTCATCTGGTGGCCGAGCGCCTCCAGCCGGGCGGTGAGCGTGGGCGCGGCCCGCATCATCTCCAGCACCCGCCCGAACCCGGCCGTCAGGCCCACCTGGCGCTCGCGCCCGCGCACCTCCTGGCGCAGCCGCGCCAGCACCGCGCCCGCCGCCGACTCGCCGGCGGCCCGCTCGCGCACGATGCCGGCCAGCCGCTGCGGCGAGGCCTCCTCTGGCGGCAGGACCAGGTCCTCCTTGGCCGGGAAGTAGTTGTAGACGGTGTTCACCGACACCTCGGCGGCGGCGGCGACCTCGGCGATGGTGACGTTGTCGAAGCCGCGCTCGACGAACAGGCCGATGGCCACCTCGGAGATGCGCTGCCTGGTCTGCCGCTTCTTGCGCTCGCGCAGTCCTTCGGTCATAAAACTGAAGCGTACTACAAGCTTTAAGTCGATTGCATTTTTGGATCGTTCAGCTGAGCCGCGATGAGGCGGGTCGCCTGCCGGATGACCTCCGCCTGCGCGGGGGCCAGCGCTTCGAGGAACGGCTCGAGCTGCTGCGGGTCCCAGCCGGGACCCGGCCGCAGCTCGTGCAGCACGTGCTCGACGCTGTAGTCGGCCAGGGTCGCGGCCAGCGGCGCCACCCGGGGGTCGTCGGGCTCGGCATCGGCGAGCTCGTCCAGCCTGCGGTAGAACTCCTGCCCGCGCTCCGCCGTGGCGGGGTTGACGGCCAGCGTGTCGAGCATCGCCAGCGTCCGCTGCCGGTCGGGCGCCGCCGACATGCTGTCCACCAGCACGAGCAGGTCGCGATCCCAGGCGGCGCTCTTCGACGCGGGCACGTCCACCACGCGCAGGAAGGCCACCAGGTCGGGCGAGGCGGTGTCGTCGGGGCCGAGCGTGCCGTCCTCGGCGCGTGCCAGCACCTCCGCCAGGCGGGCCCGCCGCAGGTGGATCTCCCGCTCCTGCGCCGCGAGGTCGGCATCGATCTCGGCGAGGATCTCGGGCAGCTCCCTGGAACGGTCTTCCGCGATGACGTCGCGAGCCTCGTCCAGGCTCAGCCCCAGCTCGACCAGGCGGCGGACGCGGGCCAGGGCGACGGCGTCGCGCATGCCGTACTCGCGGTAGCCGTTGGCCAGGCGCGGCGGCTCCGGCAGCACGCCCTGGTGGTGGTAGTAGCGCACCGTCCGGGTGGATACCCCGAGCAACGCGGCCAGCTCTCCGATCCGCATGCCTCCAGTTAAGACGTTGACGTGGCGTCAACGTCAAGTCGGGCGCACGGCCTTGAGGAACAGATCCACCAGAGCGTCGGCGTACTCGGGGGTCAGCGGGCCCGAGCGGTGCAGCCAGCGCTGGAAGAGGGGCGCGTACAGCAGCTCCAGGGCCAGGTCGAGGTCGGCGTCGGCGGCGATCTGGCCGGCCCGCTGCGCGCTGCGAAGGCGCGCCTTCTTGGCCTCGTCCACCGGCGCGGCCAGCCGTTCGCGGTACTGCGCGGCGAGGTCGGGGTCGTTGATGATCTCCGTGTTGAGCGCCCTGATCGGCCCCTCGAACGCCGGATCGGCGAACTCCGCCGCCGTGGCCCGCATCACGAGCTTCAGGTCGGCTTCGATGTCGCCGGTGTCGGGCAGCGCCATACCGCCCTCTTCCGCCTCGCTGAGCGCCAGGAACGCGTCGAAGACCACCGCCCCCTTGGACCGCCACCAGCGGTAGATCGTCTGCTTGCCCACGCCGGCCCGGGCGGCGATGGCCTCGATGGAGACCTTGGCGTAGCCCACCTCGGAGACCAGCTCGCGGGCGGCGGCGAGGATGGCCTGGCGGGAGCGCTCGCTGCGGCGGGAGGGGTCGGGGTGCTTCGGCATGCGAGGCAGCATAGCAGCTCGACGAGACGAGACGCTCCGTCTTGACACGACGGGACGCACGCCTCACAGTAGAGGCATTCAGCGAGACGGTTCGTATCGTCTCGCAGTTGCTCACTGAGGAGAGAAATCTTGACCCGAGTGTGGTTCATCACCGGTGCGTCGCGCGGCCTCGGACGGGCGTTCACGGAGGCGGCGCTGGCCGCCGGCGACCAGGTCGTCGCGGCGGCGCGGAACGTGGAGCCGCTGGCGGAACTGGCCCGCAAACACCCCGGCGCTCTCGTACGGCTGCCGCTCGACGTGTCCGACCGCGCGGCCGTGTTCGAGGGCGTGGACCGGGCCGTGGCCGCGTTCGGCAGGCTCGACATCGTGCTCAACAACGCCGGCGGCATGCTGTTCGGCATGCTGGAGGAAGCCACGGAGGAGCAGCTCAGAGCCCATTTCGACGTGAACTTCTTCGGCGCCGTCTGGGTCACCCAGGCCGTCGTGCCGCACCTGCGGGCCCAGGGCTCGGGCCACATCCTCCAGGTCACCTCGATGGGCGCGGGCGGCGGCTTCGCCTCGACCGGCATGTACGCGGCGAGCAAGGCGGCGCTCGACTCCGTGAGCGAGGCGCTGGCCATGGAGGTCGAGCCGTTCGGCGTCAAGGTCACCATCCTCCAGATGGGCGGCTACGACACCGGCCTGTTCACGGTGGGCACCACCGCGACCGAACCCGACCCCGGCTACGCGGAACTGCGCGCCAAGCTGGCCGAGATGTGGGGCGACGACGCCGGCCCCGACCCGAGCACCGCCGCGCCCGTCATCATGGAGCTGGTCGACCTGCCGGAGCCGCCGGTGCGGCTGATCGTCGGCAGCGCCTCCTACGACATCGTGCTGCACATGGAGCAGGCCCGCGCCGAGCAATACCGTGCCTGGGAACGGCTCAGCCGGCTGGCGCCGGGATGAAACCTTTCCGCGCGCTCACACGTCACATAAATAGGTGGCACGGCCGCCGGGCCCGCCATTAATGTCAAAGACAACGGAACACGGGGCGGCGCCGATCCGCCCCCTCCACCGATCAGACAAGGAAAGGCCAGTCATGCTCCTCGCAGCCGCCGCACTCGGGCAGGAACGGTGTTGCTATCGCCGACCTGCGGCGCTCGGCTGCGCCCTGCTCGGGACGGCTTCTGGATAAACCCCGAAGAGGAGTATTCCGGAGGCCGCCAGGTGAACACCAGGCGGCCTTTTCTTTTCCCCCTGCCCGGAATGCGGGCCGCGCATTTTGACAACTCCACGGCGGAGCACCATGGGCTGATGGTGAAAAGGCATCACACCTGCCTTGCAAGCAGGAGTTCGGGTTTCGAGATCCCGTCGGTCCACCACGCCGCAGAGGCCGAACTGGTAAGGCAGCTGGCTTCCACCCAGCAGGACGGGGTTCGAGTCCCCGCTGCGGCTCTGCACGCGTCCGTAGCCCAAGGGGAGAGGCACCGGCCTAAGGAGCCGGACGGTGCGGGTTCGAATCCCGCCGGACGTACCACGCCCCGTTCGTCCAGTGGTCAGGACACCCGGCTTTCACCCGGGAGATCGCCGGTTCGAATCCGGTACGGGGTACGGCCCCATAGCTCAATGGGACAGAGCGCCGGCCTACGAAGCCGGGTCCGTCGCAGGTTCGAATCCCTGCTGGGGCCACTGATTTCCCCTTCTGCGCGAGCTGGGCACGCGGGGAGCCCACCCGGCTGTAAACCGGACGCTTCGGCTGTGGCGGTTCGACTCCGTCCTCGCGCACTCCCCTGCCTGGTCCATCGCGGCGCAGTTCGCCGGTGCGGAGGCCGGTCTGCAAAACCGGCCCGTGCGAGTTCGACTCTCGCCTGCGTCTCCAAGGGTGCTTCCGCTGCGGAGATCCGTACGGCTTGACAGTTCTGCCGGGATGTGTGCGTAATAACCGTCGCGTCGCGTGTCGCCGGCCGGGAGGACGGTCGGGGCATGGAGGCGCCGAATCAAAGGGGATGACGCCGTGACCACTCACACTGTCGGTCGTGCCTGAGCGCACTGCGCCCGCGCGTCATCCCATGCCCTCGGCGGTGTCGTAGAAGCCCGCTGCGTGTCGGCATGCCCGCGCGGGTTTTTCGTCCTTTTCGACATCTCACCCGCCAGGAGCCGGAAAAAGCATGCCCATGGACTTCAACCAGCAGATCATCGACGAGTTCCGCGCGAACAAGGGCCAGGTCGGCGGCCCCTTCGAAGGAGCCAGGCTGCTCCTGCTGACCACCACCGGCGCCAGATCGGGCGCCCCGCACACCACGCCGCTCGGCTACCTGCCCGACGGCGAACGCCTCCTCGTCATCGCCTCCGCCGGCGGCTCGCCCAAGCACCCGGCCTGGTACCACAACCTGCGGGCCGATCCGCAGGTCACGGTGGAGACCGGCCTGTTCACGTACACGGCCAAGGCGGTGGTGCTCGACGGCGAGGAGCGTGACCGCGTGTTCGCCCGCGCCGTCGAGCTGGACCCGGGCTGGGGCGCGTACGAGGCCAGGTCCGGGCGGACGCTGCCCGTGGTGGCGCTGGTGCCGACCGACTTCGGACCGCCCACCGGCCGGATGGGCGACGCGCTGATCTCCATGCACGACAACTTCCGCCGCGAGCTGGCCCTGATCCGCCGGGAGGTGGCCGCCTCCGGTCCGCGCCTGGCCGCCCAGCTCCGGGTCAACTGCCTGACCATGTGCCAGGGACTGCACGTGCACCACTCGCGCGAGGACGAGTACATGTTCCCCGCGCTGGAGGATCGGTATCCGGAGCTGGCGCCGGTGATGGCGCGGCTGCGGGACGAGCACGCGGTCGTCGCGCGGCTGCTCGGGGAGCTGCAGGCGCTGCTGCGCGCCGAGGACGTCGAACCGGCCGAGCTGCTCGCGGAGGTGGAGCGGCTCACCCGGGAACTGGAGGCCCATCTGGACTACGAGGAGGAGCAGCTCGTCCCGCTGCTGAATTGATCTTCCATGGTGTCGTTGTGGCAGAAGGAACAGGCGGGAACGTATCCTGGCATCGCGTCCGGGCCCGGCGCCAAGAGCACGTGGATTCCTGAGAACGACGGCGTGCGCGGCGCCGGTCATGCTGACGGCCGCATGTCAGGACGGTCGCAGGTCAGGGCCGCGGGTCAGGACGGCACTGCGTAGCGGGCGGCGATCGCGGTGGCGCGGTTGCGCAGGGAGTCGCGCAACCACTGCGGGGACAGGGCTTCGGCGTTCGTGCTGAGCTGCCACAGCGCCCACTCGGCGTGCCGGGAGTCCTGGAAGGTCACCTCCAGCCGCAGCCAGCCGTCCGGGTCGGTTTCTTCGGCCAGGACGGCCAGCGCGGTGCCCACCAGGTCCTCCCGCCGCGCCGGGTTCAGCCGGACCCGCACGGCGACCTGGTCACCACCGGTCCGGAACCGCGTGCTGCGTTCCTGCCAGGCCCGGTCCAGATCGACCCGGTCCGGGCGCTGCGCGGGTTCGGCGAGTTCCTCGGCGGCCAGGACCCGGGACAGCCGGTAGGTGCGGTCCGCGCCGGACCGCGTGGCCAGCAAGTAGCCCCTGTCGCGCACGGTGACCAGGCCGATCGGGTCCACCGTGCGCCACTGCGGGCTCCGGTCCACAGCCGCGTAGTGGATGCGCAGCCTGCGCCCGGTGAACACCGCGCGCAGCACCGTGGCCACGATGGCGTCGGGCACCTCCTCGTCGACCAGGCGGCGCGAGAGGAGGTCGGTCTCCGGGTCTATGAGCAAGCGCTCGGCCGCGCCGGCCGCGGTGTGCCGGTAGCTCTCGGGCAGCGCGTCGACCACCTTGAGCATCGCCGAAGCGAGCGCCGAGCCGAGGCCGAACGCCTGCGCGCCGCGCCGCGAGCCGGCGACCAGCAGGGCGAGGGCCTCGTCGTGGTTCAGCCCGGTGAGCTCGGTGCGGAAACCGGGCAACAACGCGAACCCGCCGTGCCGGCCGCGTTCGGCGTAGACCGGGACGCCGGCCGCGGACAGCGCCTCGATGTCGCGCAGCACGGTGCGGGTGGACACCTCCAGCTCGCGGGCCAGCGCGGTCGCGGACATCCGGCCGTGCTGCCGCAGCAGCAACACCAGGGAAACCAGCCGGTCGGCGCGCATGCGAGGACATTACCGAAATACACGACAAAGGATGTCGTGATTCGCTGGGAGGCTCTTCGACGTCACGAAAGGCGGCGGCCCCCGGGCCTGCGGCCCTGCGTGAAGTCGACGAAATCGAATGGAGCTGATGTGGCAATGGAGCGAACGGCGGTCAACCCGTGGGCCTGGTCGGTGGAGCTCGGGTACAACCAGGGTGAGATCGTCTCCGGGCACACCCGGACCCTGTACTTGTCCGGGCAGACCGCGATGAGCGGCGACGGCAAGCCCCAGCATGCCGATGACATGGCGGCGCAGCTGGCGCTGAGCCTCGACAACCTGGAGGCCGTGCTCGGCGAGGCCCGAATGTCCCTGGCGAACCTGGTCCGGCTCAACGTGTACACCACCGACGTCGATCGGCTCTTCGAGCACTACGGCGTGCTGGCGTCGCGGTTGGGCGCGGCCGGGGTGGCGCCGACCACCACGATGCTCGGGGTGACACGGCTGGCGATCCCTGACCTGATGGTCGAGCTGGAGGGGACCGCCGTCGCGTGATGCGGCCTGTGCCGCCTCCGGCAGGGCTGCGGGAGGCGGCACAGGGGCGGTCCGCTCGTCGAGCACGCTGGGGAAGACCGCCGAAAGGGAGCGGCAGGCGCCCGCGCCGCTGCCGGGGCGCAAGGGAACGCCTCCGCCAGAACGCAAGGGACGCCTCCGTCAGGCCGTAAGAACGCCTCGCCCGGGTACGTGTGGCCGCCCGCGATCGCTGACCCGCCCGCTCGGCCGTGTGGGTGCCCGCGAGCACTCACCCGCCCGACCCGCCGTGTGGCCGCTCGCCGTCACTGGCCGGCCCGCCTGGCCTCAGGCGCTCTGGTGGCGGGCGGCGAACAGGATGCGGGTCCCACCGTCCACGGCCCCGGGTTCCCGGCAGGCGGTCGCCCTCCACCCGGGCGAAGCCCGCCAACGGCGAGGAACGCCTCTCTGCGAGCACACCCAGCCCCTCGATCGAGACTCCTCACCCGGCTTCCGGGACAGGCCCTCGCAGGCGCTCGGCGTGATCCTGCTGGTTCTTCAACGCCAGCGACAGGAACCTCTCGATCACGGCGAGCTCGGCCAGGCTGAACTTCCCCAGCTCGACCTGCGCATCCGTCAGCACGGGACCCCAGATCTCCGCACTCATCCGCTCCGCGTGCTCCGTCAGGTGGACGAGGACGCGGCGGCGGTCGGCGGCATCGCGGCGCCGCTCGGCCAGCCCCGCCCGCTCGAGCCGGTCGATCACGGTGGTCATGGCGCCGCCGGTGAGCCCGGCTGCGGTCGCCAGCTCGCTGGCCGTCAGCGGCCCGCGCGTGCTCAACCGGCTCAGACAGCGCAGGTCCGTGCGGTTGATGGCGAGGCGGCGCGCGGCCCGCTCGTCCAGCACGTCGGTGGCGTCCTGCAGATCCTGCACGGCCTTGGTGACGGCATCGATCACGCTCTGCTTTGACAATCTAATCCTTAGAAAACTAAAGTTTCTCTCGCCAGCATCCTACTCCCCAGGGAGACGAGCATGTCGGACGACCAGCACCTCACGCTGCGCCCAGCCACGACGCAGGACATCCCTGCCCTGCTCGCACTCATGGACTCGGTCCTGACCTGGCTCGTCGCACGAGGCCGCACGGAGCAGTGGGGCACCGTGCCGTTCTCACGCCTCCCCGGCTTCCCCGAGCTTTTCACGGGCTGGACGTCGCAGGGCGCCATCACCACGGCCGAACGAGGCGGCACCTGCGTGGGCCTCCTGGCCCTGGCTCCCTCGCCCCCGCCGCGCATCCCGCCGGGGCTGATCCCCGAAGGCTCCCTGTTCATCCACACCATCATGTCCGCCCGCGGCCCGGCCGGGCGGGGCGTGGGCCACGTCCTCCTGGAGGAGGCCGCCCGCCAGGCCAGGGCGCACGGAGCACCGGCCCTGGGCCTTGACCACTGGGCCGGAAGCGCCGAGCTGGACCAGATCTACGACAAGCACGGTTTCGTCAAGGCCGGCGAATGCGAGGGCGGCAAGACCGGCCCGACCACCACGCTCAACACCGTGCGGGTCCGCCACCTCTTACCCAGCTGAGGCGCGGCTGCGGGGGCGCGCTGCCCCGGGCCGCGGTGTCGGGCGGATCGGTCGGAAGCCGAAGGCTCACCAGGAGGCACCGGCCACGCATCGTGGCGGACGGCACAACGACGTGAGCCCGTACCGGCGAGGCCGGCCGGTACGGCACAACGTCATGAACCCGTTCCGGCGAGGCCGGTGATCGGCCGCGGAGAGCCAGGCCAGGATCGAGATACTCGAAACTGGGACGACGCAGATGTTTCTTCACGACTCGAATCTGGGTTGCCGGAGCTGGTCAGCACCCGGCCGCTTCCGTTTCGCGACGATCTGGGCGGCGACGGTGGCGGTGATGGTGCTGACGCACAGCCCGACCGGCACCGCAAAGACGGCATACCCCCACAGAGTGTCCTGAATGCTCTCCTGATCGCTCAGGCCTGGGTCGATCGTGAAATAGACGGAGCAGAGCAGGAGAGGACCAGCCGTGCCTGCGAGGGCGCCGCTCTTCCACCGCCCCTGCTGCGCAGCCGCCCATGCCGCGACGATGCCGCTGATCACGACCGGTCCGATCAGCCCGGCGGTGACCCCGCCGGCCTCGACGAATATGGCCTTCACCACGTACTCACCGGCGCCGCCGCTCAGCACGCGTTCCGTGAGCATGGGATCGAAGGTCGGCGGGCTATCCCACCACCACAGTGGCGATCATCGCGCCCTCGGGGCGGAGGACGAGACTCGGGCGCCCGGGGGTGGGGAACGCATCCCGGGCGCCCGGGATGCGGGCCTCAAGCTGGGGATCCATGTCGGCCATCCTCCCGGCCGCCGCTGCCTGGCTCATCCGCCAGGCGTCGGAGATCCCGCCACGGTCGCGCGCCGATCGTCGCGCGGGCGTGGTCGTGGCGGGATGCGCGTCCAGCCGGGTCGTCGCGCGGGCGTGGTCGTGGCGGGTCGCACGCCCCAGCTGGATGGCCGCATGGCCATGGCCCTGGCGGGATGTGCGTCCCACCAGGACGGGCTCACCGGGTGGCGACCAGTTCCTCGTCGGAGGCGGCGCGTGAGGTGCGCCGGCCGGTGCCGAGCGTGAGGAGCAGCGAGGCCGCCGTCAGCACCACGCCGAACCAGACCACACTCGTGACCCCCAGGTGATCGGCGAACAGCCCGCCGAAGAGCGCTCCGAGCGCGATGGAGGTGTTGTAGGCCATGGTGTTGAGCGACATGGCGGCTTCGAAGGTGTCGGGCGCGGCCGCCTGCGTCATGTTGACCTGGCACAACTGCACGACGCCGAAGGAAACCCCCCAGAGCACGAGCGCGACGATCGACCCGGCCTGCCCGTGGCCGGTCGTGAGCAGCAACAGCATCGACACCACGAGCCCCGCGCAGCCGACGATGAAGCTGCCCCGCAGGCTTCTGTTCACCGTGTAGCCGGCGACGAAGTTCCCGATGGCGCCGCCCACGCCGTAGATCATCAGCACGACGGTGATGAAGGCGGGTGCGGCGGAGGTGCTGCCCTCCAGGAAGGGCCGTACGAAGGTGTACGCCCCGAAGTGGCCGAGCACGAAGAGCACGACCGTGCCGAGCACCAGGCGCAGCGGCACGTTCCTGAACGGGAGCGCGAAGACTTCCCTGACCGGGACCGCGTTCGCCGACGGCAGCGACGGGACGACGGTCGCCACGGCGAGGAACACCAGCGCGCTGAGGCCGCTCCAGATGAGGAACGTGGTCCGCCAGTCGGTGAGGCTTTCCAGCACGGTTCCCAGCGGGATGCCGACGACGGCGGCGATCGAGATGCCCGACATGACGACCGCGGCCGCCCTGCTGGCCTGGCGCTCGGGGAGCAGGCGCATCGCCATGCTCACGCCGATGGCCCAGAACACGCCGCTGGCGAATCCCATGACCAGCCGGGTCGTCAGGACCAAGGGATAGCTGGGCGCGACGGCGGTGACACAGTTTCCCACGGTCAGGATGGCCAGGAGCGTCGACAGGAGCACGCGCCGGTTGACGCGCCTGGTCCAGGCCACGATGAAGGGCACGCCCAGCCCGGCTGAAACGCCGTACAGGGTGACCATCAGCCCGGCGACGCCCACCGAGATGTGCAGGCTGGCGCTGACAGGAGTGAGCAGGCCGACCGGCATGAGCTCGGTCGTGAGAAAGACGAACAAACTGGCTGTGATGGCGGCGACACCCAGCCATGCCCTCAGGGCCGAGCGCGGGTGTCCATGGTGTGTGGCCACTGATTTCCTCTGATCGTTCAGGCGGAGGACGGCCGGGGACGCGCGGGGACGGCGATCCCGGTCCCTCCGCGTTGATAATCTCAACGTTGAGATAACACCATGGAAGGAAGCTCAACGTCAAATAAATGAACGTTGAGATAGTTAGCGTTGAGAGAGGCCTGGTGGGCGGCATGGCAGATCGCCGAGCAGGCGGAAGGAGGCCCCGTTGGCTGATGTGGTGGACCTGATCCTGAGCCAGTGGCAGCGCGAGCGGCCCGACGTGGACGTCTGGCCCATGGGGATCATCGGGCGGGTGAGCAGGCTGTCGCGGGTGCTGGATCGCGAGCTGAGGGAGTTCTTCGCCGCACACGGGCTGGAGCGATGGGAGTTCGACGTGCTGGCCACCCTGCGCCGGTCCGGCTCCCCGTACGAGCTGACGGCCGGGACCCTCAACCGGGCCGCCATGGTGACCTCCGGGGCGATCACCAACCGGATCGACAGGCTCGCGGCCAAGGGTCTGGTCGAACGGTTGCCGGACGAGGAGGACCGGCGCTCGATCCGCGTCCGGCTGACGGCGCAGGGGCTGGCCAAGATCGACGAGCTCGTCGGCCCGCACGTGGAGAACGAGGCCCGCCTGCTGGCCGAGCTGGGCCCGCGGGAACGGGACCAGCTCGCGGGCCTGCTGCGCGGCCTGCTCGAGTCGCTCGGCGACACGCCCCAGGGGTAGGCCCGCGGCCTGCGGCACGGCAGCACCGCCGCCAGCCGGCGCCTTCGCGCACAGCGTCCGTGGGGCCGTCGGCCCCACGACAGGTGTCCGCGCCGCCGCCCCCGGCCCGTGCTCTCGTGGGGCGTGGTGGCAGGGGACGACGGCGCCCGGCCGGCGTTCGTGCGCCGTCGTCCCCTGCTGGCCGGTGGCGACGCGGCCGGACGCCGGGGGGACAGACCGCGCGGCAAAGCGCTGGGGCGGGGCGTGCCTTCGAGTGGCGTGGACGTGCGGGGACGGTCAGCCGATGGACTGGAGGCGGTCCAGTTCGTCGTCGGACAGCGTCAGCGTGCCCGCGGCCACGTTCTCCGCGAGGTGGCCGGGGTCGCCGGTGCCCGGGATGGCCAGCACGTGCGGCCCCTGCCGCAACGTCCAGGCCAGCCGGACCTGGGCGGGCGTGGCCCCGTGGGCGCGGGCGACGGCGAGGACGCTCTCGTGCTCGCCGTCGCCCGCGAGACCGGCCTCGCGCCCCGCGCCGGCGATCGCGAAGAACGGTACGAAGGCGATGCCCTGCTCGCCGCAGCTCCGCAGCAGCTCTCGCTGGCCGGCCGTCGAGCCGACGCCGAAGGGGTTCTGCACGCAGACCACCGGCGCGATGGCCTGGGCCTCGGCGAGCTGGGCCGGAGTGACGTTGGAGACCCCCAGGTGGCGGATGAGCCCGGCGTCGCGCAGGTCGGCCAGCGCGCCGAAGTGGTCGGCGATCGAGCCGGCCTTCCCGCTGGGCGGGACGCGCAGGTTCACGACGTCGAGATGGTCGCGGCCGAGCTGGCGCAGGTTCTCCTCCACCTGGCCGCGGAGCTGCTCGGGTTCGGCCCACCACCACTCCCCCGACGGGCTCCTGGCCGGCCAGACCTTGGTGGCGATGACGAGGTCGTCGGGGTACGGCGCCAGGGCCCGGTTGATCAGCTCGTTGGCCGACAGGCGTGGCGAGAAGTAGTACGCGGCTGTGTCGATGTGGTTGACCCCGAGCTCCACCGCGCGACGCAGGACGCTGATCGAGCGTTCGCGGTCAGCGCCGGCGCCGGCGGTGAAGGCGGCGCGTCCGGTCAGCCTCATGGCGCCGAACCCGATCCGGTTGACGGTCAGGTCGCCCAGCTTCCAGGTGCCCGCGGAGGCCGCGGTGTTCGTACGTGCAGTCATGATCGGTCCTCACGGCAGTGGCCGGTGTGGGTGGGGTGGGGAAGTGCCACGGCCATCCGGGCGAGACCGGATCCGGGCATGAAAAAAGCCTCCCCGGGGCGGATGAGGATCCGGCCGAGAAGGCTCTGCGATGCCCCTAAGACTACCAGTCCTGGCCCGTTGACGTATTGACCTGAGGTCATCAATACTGACCTCAGGTCAATAAATCTCCCAAGGAGTGCACATGTCCCTGGCGACGGACAGCGAGACGTCCGGCCTCGACCTGGTCGGGAAGCTCCTCGATCCCGCGTCGAGAGCCGACCCGTACCCGGTCTACGCCGGCTTCCGAGCTCTCGGCCCGGTCTGGATCGACGAGATCTCCGCGCTGGTGGTGACGGGTTACCGCGACTGCGAGACGCTGCTGCGCGACCCGCGGCTCAGCGCCGAGCGCTGGCGTCACTTCGACGCCGGCCGGGAAGTCGATCCGTATCCCCCCGACGCGCCGTCCTCGGTGCGGCAGCCGTGGTTCCTGTCCATGGACCCGCCGGACCACACCCGGCTGCGGCGCCTGGTCAGCAGCGCGTTCACCGCCCGCACGATCGCCCGCATGGAGCCCTACGTGGCGCGGCTGGTCGACGACCTGCTCGACCGGGCGTGCGAGCGGGACCCGTTCGACGTGGTGTCCGGGCTCGCCTACTCGCTGCCCGTGACGGTCATCTGCCACCTGCTCGGCGTTCCCGCGGCGGACGAGCGGCTGTTCCGTGGCTGGTCAGCCCAGCTCACCCGGCAGCTCGACGGCTTCTCCGGCCCGGACGACGACGAGGAGCAGTGGGCCGGCGGCATGGTGGGGATGCACCGGTACATCAACGAGCTCGTCGCCGACCGGCGCGGGAGCCCGCGCCGCGACGACCTGATCTCCGCGTTACTCGCCGCCGAGGACGGCGGCGACGTGCTCAGCCATGACGAGCTGGTCTCCACGATCGTGCTGCTGCTGGTGGCGGGGCACGAGACGACGGTCAACCTGATCGCCAACGGCGTGCTCGCCCTGCTGCGCCACCCCGGCCACCTCGCCGCCCTGCGGGCCGACCCCCGCAGGGCTCCCGCGGTCGTCGAGGAGGTCCTGCGCTACGACCCGCCCGTCCAGCTCACCGCCCGGGTCGCGCGCGAGGACCTGCGGGTCGGGACCGCGAAGGTGCCCGCGGGCGGCCTGATCATCCTCCTGCTGGCCGCGGCCCACCGGGACCCGGAGGCGAACCCGGACCCGGACCGGTTCGACCCGGGACGCGGGCAGGTGCGGCATCTGGGCTTCAGCGCGGGCGCGCACTTCTGCCTCGGCGCGCCGCTGGCCAGGCTCGAAGGACGGGTGGCGCTGGCCGCGTTCGCCCGGCGCGTCCAGGAGCCCCGGCTCGTCGCCGACCCGCCGCCGTACCGGGAGCACGTCAACCTCCGCGGCGTCAGCGAGCTCCTGGTTGGGCACGGCACGCGCGGTCGCTAGCCTGGTGCGGTGGTCACCTCCAGGAGCCGCCGTCGCCTCTCTCCCGAGGCCAGGCGCGGCGAACTCGTCGACGCCGCCATCCGGCTCCTGCGCTCCGGCCAGGAGGTGACCAACTGGGTCCAGGCCGTCACCGCCGAGGCCGACGCCGCCAAGGGCACCTTCTACGTCTACTTCTCCTCCTGGGAGGACATGCTCGCCGCCGTGCGCGACCACGTGCTGCGCGACTACGTGACCCGCTTCCACCGGCTCGCCGAGTCCACCGGGCCGATCGACTGGTGGGCCACCCTCGACACCGAGTGCGCCGCGGCCATCGAGGACATCTCCCGGCCGGGCGGGCTGCACGCCGCCGTCTTCCACTCCGCGCCCGAGCTCACGGACGGGGGGCGGCTCGACGTCGTCGACGCGATCGCCGCGGCGTTGCGACGCGGCATGGACGACGGCGCGTTCCGCCCGATCGATCCGCACATCGCGGCCACGATCCTGTTCACGGTGCTGCACGGCGCCGCGGATGCGATCGCCGCCGGCGAGGAGCGGCAGAGCTGGCTGGAGGCCGTACGCGACCTCGCCCGCCAGTGGCTCGCGCCGGCGAACCAGCAGTGAGGCGTCAAGCGGGCCCTCAGGTGAGGCGTCAAGCGGGGCGGCAGAGGATCGGCATGGCGACCATGCCGTTGGCCTTCAGCGTGGACCTGACGTAACGGTGGAAGCTGGGCCTGAGCACCTGGTTGAGCAGGAAGGCGGGGGCGCTGCCGGGAAGCCGTACGTAGTTGACGAACGCGTACGGGCCGCTCTCCTCGACGGGCCGCAGCAGCGTGGAGTTGTCCACGCCGGTCTTGGCGGTGTACCAGGCCGCCAGCCCTTCCCAGGCCGCCACCCCCGCCTCCGGGTCCGGTGCGGTGAAGTGGTTGAACAGGAACGTGCCCTGCGCCGTCGCGTCGGTGTCGCCGATGCGCCTGGTGTTGCTGGCCGGCATGACCAGGTCGGCCCGCAGCTTCTCGACCGGCACGGCCGCGAGCTGCGCCGGGGAGGTGGTCTGGACGAGCATGAGCACGTCGTGGCGCGGGCCGCCCTGGATCGGCGGGATGAGCACGGCCTCGAAGACGGTGGCGCAGGCCACCTCGTCCAGCTCGGTCAGATCCTGCGCCAGTGCCCGCCACTGGGCGAGCATCCGCTCGCGGCGCGCGCTCCTGCGGACGAAGGGGGCGCGGCCGGGCGGATCGACGCTCGCGCAGGCGTACAGATATCCGCGGGGCGAGGGGGTGGTGAAGCTGATCGGGGGGATTCCTTCCGGCATGGTGATCCTCTCCTTCGACCGGCCGATCTCCTGCCCGCCGCCCGGCGGCGTGAACGCCCCGCCAGGTTGCGGAAATAGGTAGATCGGTCTATTTTTGTGAGCATGGGACGCAAGGGGGACGAGACGCGCGGGCGGCTGCTCGACGCCACGCAGGACCTGATCGAGGCCGGCGGATACTTCGGCGCCGGGCTCAACCAGGTGATCGCGGCCAGCGGGATGCCCCGGGGCTCCCTCTACTTTCACTTCCCCGGCGGCAAGGATCAACTGGTCGCCGAGGCGCTGCGGTGGGCGGGCCTGGAGCTCGGCCAGGCGATGCGCGACCTCGCCGACGCGGCGCCGGACGCGACCGCCCTGGTGACCGGGGTGATCAAGCTGCTCGGTGACCGGCTGGAAGGCTCGGCGTGGCGCAAGGGCTGCCCGGTGGCGACCGTCGCGCTGGAGATGGCGGCGGGCAACGACGCGCTGCAGCAAGTCTGCGCCGAGGTGTACGACGCGTGGGAGGGCGTGCTGCGGGAGCGGCTGATCGCCGACGGGCACCCCGATGCCGACGACGTCGCCACGAGCGTGCTGGCCCTGGTTGAGGGGGCGCTGGTGCTGGCGCGGGCGCGGCGGAGCCGGGATCCGCTCGACCGGGCGGCCAGGAGCGTCGCGGTCCTGCTCGGCGGCTGAGGGCCGGGCGGGCCCCGTCTGCGCATGCCCCAAAAATATGTAGATCGATCTATAGAAAGACTCATGCAACCCGATCCACTCGTCTTCGGCGCGTCCGGCCTCATCGGGCGCTTCCTGGTCGCGGAGCTCCTGCGCCGCGGTCACACCGTCGCCGCGGCGGCCCGGGGCGGCGGTGACGGCCTCACCGCCTGGCTGACGGGCCGCGACGTTCCGCTGGACGGGCTGGCCGTCGTCCGGGCCGACATCACCCGGCCCGATCTCGGGCTGCCGCCGGGCGATCTGACGGCGGTCCGCGACGTCTACAACTGCGCCGGCCGGTACGCGTTCGGGCTCACGGCCGAGCAGGCGCGCGCCACGAACGTCACCGGAGCGGTGCACGTGCTCGACTGGGCCGCGACCCGGGCCGGCCTGCCGGAGCACGACCGGGGCCGGGAAGAGGCGTACTGGATCCTGGACGACCGCGCGCCCGTCCTGCCGGAACTCATCGGGCTGCTCGCCGCGCACATGGGGTGCGGGCGCCCCGGCGTGCGATCCCGGTCGGGTTGCTGCGGATCCTCCCTCGCGCCCTGACCGGGGCCGATCCCGAGACGTTGTCGTTCCTGTCCACCGACCGGTACGACACCGCGTCCGCCCGGGCCTTCGCCGAACGGGCGGGGCTGCGCATGCCGCCGGTCGAGGCGGCGCTCAGGGCGTGGGCCGACGATCTGGTGGCGGCCCGCTTCGGCGCCGCGGAGACGCCGCACGGCCCGTACGGCTACCAGCAGGTGGCGGGCACCGCCACCTGGATCAGCGGCGAGCGCGAACGGCCGGCTCACGTGCTGCTGCACGGGCTGCCGCGGGACTCCGGCTCGTGGCAGGAGGTCGCCGACCGGCTCGACGGGCCCGTGCTGGCGGCCGGCCTGGCCCGCCCCGGCCAGGCCCGCCGGGTGGTGGCGGCGCTGCGGGCCGCGCACGCTGCCCGTGACGAGCTGCGGCAGCTCCTGGCCCGGGTGAGCGTGCCCGTCGAGATCGTCACGGGGTCCGCCGATCCGCTGACCGCGGCGGTGGGCCGGCCCGTGACCACGATCAAGCGGGCGGGGCACTATCCGCAGCTCACCCATCCCGCTGAGGTCGCCGCCGCCATCCGGTGAACCCGCCCAGCGGCCGGGGTCAGGCGTTCCGTCGCGCCGAGTCCGTGTCGCCGGCCGGTGGCGTTCAGGACGCCTTGCGCACGAACGCCTCGTCAGAACTGATCGGACGGCCCGTGGCGTCCGTGACCTGGAGCCGGACGGGAAGCTCGTTCTCGATGTCGACCAGCGCCGAGCGGGGCTCGTCCTCCTCGAAGAGGTGCGCCTCTCCCCATTTCCTGAGGGCCACGATCACGGCGAACAGCTCGCGGCCCTTCGCGGTGAGCGCATACTCCTGGTAGGCGGACCCGTCGGTCGCCGGGACCATCTCCAGGATGCCCTGGGCCACGAGCTCACGCAGGCGGGACGCCAGGATGTTCTTGGCCAGCCCCAGGTTCCGCTGCAGCTCGCTGAATCGGCGGATCCCGTCGAGAACGTCCCGGACGATGAGCAGGGACCATCGATCCCCGATCACGTCCACCGTCCTGGCGACAGGACATTCCGCCTGCCGATGACTGACACCCCGTCCCTGCATGCCACCCCTGTCCGTCCGACTGCCTGGAGACAGCTCACGCGAGTGGTTGCAAGTTTAAACCAGCTTCCTCTAGGGTCGCCATGAGTGGTTTCAAAATGAAACCGCTGGACGAAGAGTGCGGCCCGAGGAGAGGTCATGACGGAACGACAGGACACCGGCGAGGACACCAGGGTCAGCCCGGTCCGGGTTGCGGTGGTGCAGTTCGAGCCCCGCGTGGGCGTCGAGAACCTGAAGGCCAACGCGCTGGCGGTGGAGCAGCGGCTGACGGCCGCGGCGGAGGCCGGCGCCGGCCTCATCGTCCTGCCCGAACTGGCCACCACGGGCTACGTCTTCGAGACCCGCGAGGAAGCCTTCGCGCACGCCGAGGCGGTACCGGACGGCCCCACAGTGCAGGGGTTCGCGCGGTTCGCGGCCGAGCGCAACGTGTACATCGTGGCCTGCGTCGCCGAGCAGGACGGCGACAGGCTGTTCGACACCGCGGTCCTGGTCGGCCCCGAGGGGTACATCGGTCGCTACCGCAAGACACACCTGTGGAACACCGAGAAGCTGTGGTTCACGCCCGGTGACGAGGGATACTCGGTGTTCGACACCCGCATCGGGCGGATCGGGCTGCTGGTGTGCTGGGACATCTGGTTCCCCGAGACGGCCCGCATCGTGGCGCAGCTCGGCGCGGACATCATCTGCGTCCCCACCGGCTGGGTCTGGACCCCGCCGCCGCTGTACGACCAGAGCGGCGTCTGCATGGCCGCCTACCTGACGATCACGGCGGCGCACGCGAACAACGTGTTCATCGCCACCGCGGACCGGATCGGCCAGGAGCGCGGCGCCGGATTCATGGGCAACTCCCTCATCGCGGGCACGAACGGCTGGCCCATCGATCGCATCGCCGGCCCGGACGAGGACACCATCATCTACGCCGACATCGATCTCACCGCGGCGCGGACGGCCCCGATCTGGAACCAGCTCAACGACCTGCACCGCGATCGGCGTACCGACCTGTACGACCAGATGCTCGGCTACCGTGGCGGCGCTCCGCTGCCCCGGTGACGTCGGCCTGACGATCGCCCGCGACATCGCGCGGGCGCATCAGGGACCCTCCACGCCGAAGGTTCACCCCTCGGCGGCACCTGCTCCGCGCTCCGGCCGGCCTCCGCCTGACCGGTCCAGGACCCGGTCCTGGCCGCGGTGGCGTGGTCCGGCGGTGAGGCTCGCCGCGATGAGCAGTCCGGCCGGAATCGTGGCGAAGAGGAAACCGCTCGGTCCGATCAGGCTGACGGCCAGCGCCGCCCAGCCGAGGATCACCCAGCCGACATACGCGGGAACGGGTTGTCCCCGCCGTCCTGCTCGTGCCACCAGCAGCCCCAGCAGGATCAGTGTGACGACGAATCCACCGGGCAGCGCCCAGAACGTCGCCAGCGAGTGGCCGTCCGCGGCATCGTTGCGAAGATCTCCACTGAACCAGCTCGCCCAAGGGGCGAGGCGGGCGAAAACGGCCGTGTGCAGAACGGCGATCAGGACCATGCTGCGTCCGGCCCAGATGGTGAGCCGGCTGGGGGATCCGGACGTGGCCGGCAGGTGGGCCGCGGGTCGAGTGCTCATGGGTGTCAGCTTCTCGGGGGTACGGCCTCATGAACTCCCCCGCCGGAGGGATGCCGCTCCCCCGCTCCAGGGATCGTCCGTGGCCCGCCGGTCGCTACGGCCCGGGTGGCCGGCACCGCCGAGATCGTCCAGCACGCAGGAGGTGGACCGGGGTGATCGTCGGGCCCGATCCGGACGCCCGTCCTGATCGCCACGATCATGCGGTGATCCCCGCTCTCGCCCGCGCCAGGTTGACGCCGCTGGCGATGATCCCGATGTGGCTGAAGGCCTGCGGGAAGTTGCCCATGAAGGCCCCCGTGGCGGGGTCGATCTGTTCGGGCAGCAGCCCGACCGGGCTGGCCCGGGCACACAGCGACGCGTACAGGTCCTCGGCCCGATCCAGGTGCCCCAGCAGGATCAGGTTGTCGACCAGCCAGAAGCTGCACAGCACGAAGGCGCCCTCGTCGCCTGGCAGGCCGTCGGGTGAGTGATCGTGCAGGTAGCGGTAGAGCAGGCCGTCGCCGGCCGACAGGCGCTCGGCGATGGCGGCGGTGGTGGCCGCCATGCGCGGATGGCGGGCCGGGACGACCTTGCGCAGCGGCAGCGCCAGCAGGCTGGCGTCCAGGGAGCCGCCGCCGTCGAGGTGCTCGCTCAGGCACCGCGCGCCCTCGTCCCACGCCTGGTCCAGGATGAGCCGGCGCAGCTTCTCCGCGGCGGCCCGCCACGTCGCGATCGGCCCGGACATGCCGAGCCGCTCGCCGATCGCCGCCGCCCGGTCCAGGGCCACCTGGCACATCCCGGCCGAGTAGGTGAAGACCCGGCCTTCGCTGCGTACCTCCCAGATGCCCTGGTCGGGCTGCTGCCAGGCGTACGCGGCGGACTCGGCCAGCTCCGCCAGACCGGACCACAGGCCCGGCTGGAGCTCGCGGCCGGGGAGCAGCCACTGGTCGGCACAGTCCAGCACCTCGCCGTAGACGTCGTGCTGGCGCTGGTCGGCGGCGCCGTTGCCCCATCGCACCGGGGCCGAGCGCCGGTAGCCCTCCAGGTCGGCGTCGTGGATCTCCTCCGGTACGGGGCCGCCGCCCAGGGTGTACATGATGCGCGGATGGCGGCTCTGCTCGAAGGCGTCGAGAACCCAGCCGAGGAAGGCGTCGGCCTCCTCCTCGAAGCCGACGCGGCGCAGCGCGAACACGGCGTAGGCGGCGTCGCGGATCCAGGTATAGCGGTAGTCCCAGTTGCGCACCCCGCCGATCGGCGCCGGCAACGAGGACGTGGGCGCCGCGACCAGCGAGCCGTTGCCCCAGTCGTCGCACAGCTTCAGCGTGATCACCGAGCGCCGGGCCAGCGCTTCCTCGGGGCCGCTGTAGCTGCACTTGCGCATCCAGCGCCGCCAGGCCTCGGCGGTCTGCCGCAACATCGCCTCGGGGTCGAACCGGTGGTGACGGTGCACGCGTCCCCAGGACAGCACCAGGTCGAGCCGGTCACCCTCCTGAAGGTCGTACGCGCTGCGCAGGCCGGCCAGCGGGCGGTTGGCACGCAGATGCAGCCGCAGGTCGGGCCGCCGGGAGGCGCCCACCTCCAGGCCGCTGTAGAGGACCCGGGCCTGCGCGCCGCCGCGCGGCTCCAGCTCGGCCCGCAGGCGCGCGGTACCGGAAAGGACGGTCGCGGACCGGACCAGCTCGGACCGGCCGCCGCCCGCGTCGTCGCTGAGGTCGGCGCCGGGGCGCAGCGCCAGCGCGTCGGTGATGCGGACCAGGCCGGCCGGGCCGCGCAGCTCGGTGACCAGCACCGCGGTGTCCGGCTCGTAGAACTGCCTGGCCTCGCGCAGGTCGTCCACGGTCAGCGTGAAGTGGCCGCCGCGCTCGTGGTCCAGCAGGCCGCACAGCAGGGGGTCGCTGTCGAAGCGGGGCAGGCACAGCCACGGGATCGAGCCGTCGAGGCCGACGAGCGCCGCCGTCGTGCCGTCGCCGATGAGGCCCAGGTCCTCCAGCGGCAGGTAGCCCGCGTGCCGGCGGACCGGCCGGAAGGGCGGATCGGGATCGAGCATGGCTGGCGTTCTCCGTCACTGTCACGGGAAGGTGATCAGCACCTTCACCATGTCCTCGAGCTTCTTGTCCGAGACCTCGAAGGCCCGCTCCATCTCCTCGAAGCGGAACGTGTGGGTGGTCAGGGGCGTGGGATCGAGCCGCTTTCCCTGCAGGACGCGCAGCAGCCGCTCCATGCGCAGCCGGCCGCCGGGGCACAGGCCGGTCGTGATCGTCTTGTCGGCCATCCCGACGCCCCACTCGATGCGGGGGATGCGTACGAACTCGCCTTCCCCGTAGTAGCCGGTGTTGGACACCGTCCCGCCCGGCTTTGTGATCTTGATGGCGGTCTGGAAGGTGGCGTCCGCGCCGAGGGCTTCGATGGCGGTGTCCACGCCCTGCCCCTGGGTCAGGTCGAGGACGCGCTCCACGACGTCCTCCTTGGTGAAGTCGACGATCTCGTCGGCGCCGTACTCGCGGGCGAGCCGCTGCCGGCTGGGCACCGATTCGACCCCGATGACCAGGCCGGCGCCGCGCAGCCTGGCGCCCGCGGTGGCCATGAGCCCCACCGGTCCCTGGGCGAGCACGGCCACCGTCCCACCGATGGGGATGTTGCCGTTCTCCGCGCCCATGAAGCCGGTCGAGAGCATGTCGGCGCAGTAGACGGCCATCTCGTCGGGGACGCCGTCGGGGATCTTCGCCAGGTTGGCGTCGGCCTCGTTCACGTGGAAGTACTCGGCGAAGACACCGTCCTTGGAGTTGGCGAACTTGAACCCGCCGAGCGGCCCGCCGGACTGCGACGGGTGACCGTTCTGCGAGGCGAGGTCGCCCCAGTCGGGCGTGATGGCGCCCGCCAGGACCCGGTCGCCCGGCCGCAAGGCCTTCACCTCGTCGCCCACCTCGTGCACCACGCCGACACCCTCGTGGCCGAGCGTGAGGTTCTCCCGCGGTCCGATGCCGCCCTTGACGGTGTGGGAGTCGGAGGTGCAGATGAGGGCGGCGGTGGTCTTGACGACGGCGTCGAGCGGGCCTGGCCGCGGGACGGGCTTGTCCATGAACCCGACCTGGCCGATCTCCCTCATCACGAACGCTCGCATCGTGCCCCCCACGTTCGGCGCCCCCGTAAAACGCCGCAAACATGCCCAGGCCTACCCGGCTGACCTCGGCGTTTAACCTCGGCCCCCACCCGGTCGCGGCGATCGGCGCCGGCCATGACGGCGTCGTGGACGGCGCTCTCGCCCGGTCATGCCTGCACTGCGTCACCTGACCCCACGTGGAGCCGTACGCGATCGCCGTCGCCGTCGGACAGGAACGACGCCAGCGCCCGCCCCTCCTCGGCCACGGCCTCGCGGTCGGCCCGGGAGAGGGGACGCAGCGGGACGACGGTCACGGCACCGTCCTCGACGGTCCAGGTCGCGCCGACCCGGCCGTCCACCAGGACCACGCGGGCACCGGCGACCGACAGGCCGCGGTGGGCGTCGTCGATGATCCGGCTGCGGTCGTGGTAGCCGAGTATCGCGTTGTCGAACGCCGGCAGGAACCGTACCGGGGCCGGGACGCCGGGGTCGGGGCGCGGCGCGTCGGGCAGGTCGAGCAGCACCCGGCCCCGCTCGTCCCGGAAGTCGACCAGCTCCTCGCGGACCGCGGCCACCGCGGCGGGCAGCCCGGCGAGACCGCACCAGGCCCGCAGGTCGGCCGCGGCGGCCGGGCCGAACGCGGCGAGATAGCGCCGCACCAGCGCCTGCCCCACCGGATCGGAGCCGTCCGCGGACGGCGGGTCGATCTCCCGCCCCAGCCAGGAGGAGAGGGGGACGTTGCGCACCCCCGCCTTCCTCCGCCACATCCCGCGCGGCGGCAGCTGAGCCATCGGGATGAGCGCGGCGACCAGCATCTCGCCCAGCGCCCGCGGCCCCGGCTCCGGCCAGCGCGCGGCCACCGCCCGCGCGAGCTCGCTCATCGAGCGCGGCTCGCCGTCGGCCACCACCGCCCGGCCCGCCGCCGCCAGCTCGTCGAGGTCCACCCCGGCCAGCTCGCGCCGGTAGGTGCCGAGGACGCGCTGGCGCAGCATGGCGTCGTGGCGGGCCCGCCAGGCCAGGGCGTCGGCGGCGGTGAGCAGGTGCACGGTGCGCCGCATGAGGTGCGTACGCACCACACCGCGCCCGGCCAGCAGCTCCGAGAGCGCCGCCGGGTCGAAGGCGCGCAGCCGCGACCAGAGCCCGACGAACGGCTCCTGCGGCTCCTGCGCCTGCAGGCCGCACAGGTGCGCCACCGCGCCGGACACCGGCAGGTCCGCGCGGTCGAGCAGCAGTTGCCGGGCGAGCGTCGCGCGGTTCAGCGCCCGGGTGCTGAGCACGGTCATCGCCTCACGCCGCGGCACGCTCGCCGGACGGCCGCCTGCGCAGCGCCGCCCGGGTGACGGCCGGCGGCCCGTTGGACGATGCGGACGCAGTCGTCGTGGTCGCGGTTGCCGACCCGGCCGAACATCATCGTGTCCAGGCAGTAGGGGCTCACCTGGATCCCGGTCCGCCCGAGGGGGCGCGTTCTCATGTCTGGTCGTTCCCTTCGGCAGGAGGAGGGGGGCGTGGTGCGGGCAGGTCCCGCACCACGCTGGAGGCTCAGGCGTTGTACTCGCTCACGACGTCCAGGACCCAGACGACCCCGAAGCGGTCGGTGAGCATCCCGTAGAGCGGGGCCCACTGCGCGGGCCCCAGAGGCTGGACGACGGTCGCTCCGTCGGAGAGCTTCTCCCAGTACGCGGTGATCTCCTCCGGGTCCTCGCCGCGGACGGAGACGAAGAACGCGTTCTCACCCCGGTCCCACGGCATCCCCGAGGGCACGTCGTAGGCCATCACGTGGAAGCCGTTCCCGGCGAGCACCTGGCCCCACGTCACCCGGTCCGCGTCGGCGGGGTCCTGCACGTTCCCGACGTCCTTGTAGGTGACGACGGCGACGTGCCCGCCGAACACGGACTGGTAGAACTCGAGCGCCGCGCGGGCGTCGCCCCTGAAGTTCAGATGAGCGGTGGTCGTGACAGACATATGTGGCTCCTGTTCATGGCGAGGGAGGTCGTTGCGAGCACCACGGTCGCAGGGGTAGCGGACAGGGTGTGGCCTCTACTCCGGGCAGAATGGGGAACATGCCGAAGACCTCAGCCCGGCTGCTGGCGCTGCTCTCGTTGCTCCAGACGCGCCGCGACTGGCCGGGGGCGCTGCTCGCCGACCGGCTGGACGTCAGCCCGCGCACCGTGCGCCGCGACGTCGACCGGCTGCGCGAGCTCGGCTACCCCATCGTCGCCTTCAAGGGGCCGGAGGGCGGATACCGGCTGGACGCCGGCTCGGAGCTGCCGCCGTTGCTGTTCGACGACGAGCAGGCCGTCGCCCTGGCCATCGCGCTGCAGGTCGCCACCACCAGCGGCGCCGGCATCGAGGAGGCCGCGGCCCGCGCGCTGAGCACCGTCCGCCAGGTGATGCCCGCCCGGCTGCGCCACCGCATCGACACCCTGCGGGTCACCACCGTCGAGCGGCCCGCGCTCCGGCCCGGGCCGCAGGTGGGCAGCGGCGTGCTCGTGGCGCTCAGCGCCGCCGTCCACGCCCGCGAGGTGCTGCGCCTCGACTACGACGGCTCGCAG
The DNA here is from genome assembly GCF_041950525.1 of Nonomuraea sp. GTA35. Lineage (NCBI taxonomy): Bacteria > Bacillati > Actinomycetota > Actinomycetes > Streptosporangiales > Streptosporangiaceae > Nonomuraea > Nonomuraea sp. GTA35. The sequence goes on from NZ_JBGNUV010000008.1 coordinate 499,172, forward strand.
GAGGCCCCGCCGCGCCGGGTGGAGCCCCACCACCTCGTCACCTGGGGCGGGCGCTGGTACCTCGTCGCCTGGGACCTCGACCGCGAGGACTGGCGCACCTTCCGCGCCGACCGCATCGCCCCGCGCACCCCGACCGGGCCCCGCTTCACCCCACGCGAGCTGCCAGGAGGCACGGTGGCCGCCTTCGTGGCCGGCAGGTTCCTCGGCTCCGACGGCTCCGGCGAGTGGCCCTGCCGCGGCGAGGTGATCCTCGCCCTGCCCGCCGCCGCCGTGTCCCCCTTCGTCCGGGACGGGGTGGTCGAGGAGCTCGGGCCCGGCCGTTGCCGGCTCGTGCTGGGCTCGTGGTCGTGGACCGGCCTGGCCGCCACCGTCGGCAGGTTCGACGCCGACATCGAGGTCGTCGGCCCGCCCGAGCTCAGGGCCGCCTTCGCCCAGCTGGCCGGCCGCTACGCCGAGGCCGCGCGCCCGGCCCGCTGACCTCCGTGACGGGCACCCGGCCCGGCCTGCTCCAGACGCTGCTGCCGGCGCCGCCGGCCGCCCGGCGAGGGGAGTTTATTCCGTTGCGCGCGGGATGCCGGACATGTGACTGTCCTGCTGACCGGTCATGACGGCGCAGGCGGGAGAGTGTGGGATGAGGTACGCGGGGCTCGCGCTCGCGTTCGGGGCCTCGTGGTGCTTCGCGTTCTCGGGGCCGATGGCGAAATACCTCGACGCCGCCGGGCTGACGCCGATCGAGGCCGTGTGGACGCGGATGGCGGGCGCCGGGCTGCTGCTGGTGGCGGTGCTGGCCGCGGTCAGGCCGCGGGCGTTGCGAATCCCCCGCTCCAGGGTGCCGTTCGTCGGGCTGTACGCGGTCGTGGCGGTGGCCGGGGTGCAGTCGCTGTACTTCGCCGCGATCACGCGGCTGCCGGTCGGGATCGCGTTGCTGCTGGTCTACCTGGCGCCGGTGATGGTGGTGGCGTGGGTGCGGCTCGTACGGAAGGTCCGGCTCGCCCGCGCCGCGTACGTCGGGGCCGTCGTCGCGGTCGCCGGGCTCGTGCTGGTCGTCGAGGCGTGGCAGGAGATCCGGCTGGACGTGCTGGGCCTGGCGCTGGGGATGCTGGCCGCGGCGTGCTCCGCCGGATATTTCCTGATGAACGATAGCTTCGGCGACGACCTGGACCCCCTCGGGCTCATCGCCTGGGGGATGGCGGGGGCGGTCGTGGTGCTGACCCCGTTCGCGCGGCCCTGGGACCTGCCGTGGGAGGCGTTCACGGTGTCCGTCACGCCTTCCGCGGACGGCCTGACGCTGCCCGTGGTGGTGGCGTACCTGTGGATGGTGGTGGTCGCGACCGTGGTGGCGTACATCCTGGGGGTGAGCGCCGTACGGCGGCTGTCGGCCGCCGTCGGCGTCACCGTGGCGTCGCTGGAGGTCATCGGCGGGGCGGTGGTGGCGTGGGGGCTGGTCGGGGAGACGCTCGGCGGGTTCCAGATCGTGGGCGGGCTGATCGTGCTGTCCGGCGCGCTCCTCGCCCAGACCGCCACCGGGTCCGGCGGGAAGGCCGGCCGCGAGCCGGCTCTCACACCGGTCTCCCCGGGAGGGCGTGCCGCCGCGAGAACGACGCCATGAACCGCTTCCCGGTTCGGTGGCCGCGCCCGGCTTCGATCAGAGTTCGGTTCGGCCTTCCCCTCGCCGGGCGATGAGTGCCTCGATGCCGTCGAGGAGCAGGGTGAGGCCGAAGGCGAAGTCGTCGTCCTCGACCCAGTCGGGCGCGGCGCCGAACGCCCCGGACTCGAGCGCCGCCGCCAGCCCCGGGTAGCCGCGCCCGTCGACCAGCCGGGTGAGCAGCGCGGTGTAACCGGCCGGCCCTTCCGGCCCCGCCTCGTCGACCGTTCCCGTCATGGCGGTCTGGAGGGTGGCGGAGCTGACGGCGTAGGCGGACAGCGTGGAGGCGATGTTGACGGCCTCCACCCCGGCCAGGCCCGCGCCGGCCAGCGAGGTCAGCGCCCGGTCCAGCCAGCGCAGGGTGCGCGGCCCGATGGGCGGGGTGAGGGGCGAGACCGCCAGCAGCCACGGGTGGCCGGCCAGGAAGTCGCGGTTGGCGCGGGTCCAGCGGGCCAGGTACTCGCGCCAGGTGAGCCGGCCCGGCTCCGGCGGGTCGGGAGCCGCCGCGTCCACCATCGCGGTGAGCAGGTCGTCCTTGCTGGGCACGTAGCCGTACAGCGACATCGTGGACACGCCCAGCCGGGCGGCCACGCTGCTCATCCGCACTCCGGCCAGGCCTTCGGCGTCCGCGAGCTCGATCGCGGCGTCGGTGATCCGCTCCAGGGTCAGCCCGGGGCGGGGGCCCCGGCGCGACGCCGCCTCCAGGCCCCACATCCGCGCCACCACCGTGGGCAGCTCGTCCCCTGATCCCATGACTCCCCCTCTAAACTCCGTACGCTATACACTGTATCTCGTACGGAGTGCTGCGTCTTGGGGGAACGATGACGGGTCTCGCCAGCCTGGGGCTGACCGCCGAGCAGGAACACCTCTACCGCCGTCTGCTGCGGAACCCCGGCACGGACCTCGATCCCAGCCTGCCCGCTCTCACCGAGTTACGGGCGCTGGGCCTGGTGGACGAGGCGCTGAACGCGGCCGCCCCCGCCGTCGCGGTCGATCTGCTGGTACGGCGGCGCATCGAGCACACCCAGCGCCGCCTGGCCGAGCTCAGCCTGGCCTGGGACGTGCTCACCGAACTGACCGAGGAGCACCGCAGCGGGCGGACGGTGCAGATGGTCGAGCACCTGCCGGACGGGCGGGCCGTCACCCTGCGCATGCGCACGCTGATGAACGACGATCCCGGCGAGTTCGCCCACTTGAAGGAACGGGCCTACTACCAGGAAACCGGCTACGCCCTCGCCCCCTTCAACCGCTTGCTGGCCCGCGGCCTGCGCAGCCGTACCCTCTTCTCCGCCCGCGCCCTGCGGGACCCCGAGCAGGAGCCCCACGCCCGCGTCCAGCACGCCCTGGGTGACCTGCACCGGGTCACCACCGAGCCGATCCGGCACCTGGCCGTCGTCAACCGCGCCGTCGCCTTCGTCCAGGCCGATCCCGCCGACCCGATGGCCGGCGCGCTGCAGATCCGCCAGCCCGGCATGGTCGCCATGCTCGCCGACGTCTTCGACGGCATGTGGGAGCGCGCCCGCGACCTGGACGAGATGCCCCTGTCCCCGATCGAGCAGCAGGTCCTGCACGCCCTGACCTGCCACGACACCGACGAGGCCGCGGCCCGCGCGCTGCACGTCTCGGTACGCAAGCTCCGCGCCCACGTCGCCGACCTGATGGCCCGCCTCGGCGCCGCCACCCGCTTCCAGGCCGCGCTCCTGGCCAAGGAGCGCGGCTGGCTGTGAGCCCCGGGTGCAGGTTCCTGCACCCGGTCGTGCAACCTCTCCGTCTCCCGCGCCCGGCGGCGGCACGGACATGCTGGGCCGCATGGACCGACTCGATGTCATCGACACCTGCACCCGCATGGCCTGGCACGCCGACCAGCGGGAGTGGAGCAGGCTGGCCGAGGTGTTCGCCGATGAGGTGACCCTGGACTACACCAGCCTCAACGGAGGCGAGCCCGCCACCCTCGCCCCCGGCCAGATCGTGGCGGCCTGGAAGGACGCGCTCGGCGCCTTCCAGGCCACCCAGCACCTGCTCGGCAACCACCTGGTCACCCTCGACGGCGACACCGCGGTGTGCACCGCCTCCTTCCAGGCCACCCATCGCAAGACCGACGACACCTTGTGGACGCTGGGCGGCACCTACCGCTTCGACCTGGTCAGGACCGCCGCCGGGTGGCGGATCGGCGGCGTGGTGATGACCGCGGTCTGGAGCGACGGCCGGCCATGAGATGGCCGATCGTCGCCGGGGTGGCGGCGGCCGCCCTGGCCGTGGGCGGGGTGGTCGCGGTGACCACCAGCGGCTTCCCGGGCACGGCCGCCACCGGCACCGCGCCGCCCCCGTCCGCGCTCCCGCCCTCGCCGGCCCCGTCCTCGCCACCGCCCTCGCGGGCCGCCTCGCGCGGTTCCCTTGACCCCGCCGCCCAGCGTTACCTCGACGCGGTGGCGGCGAAGGACGCCGACGCGCTCGCCGCCGCCTTCGCCCCCGACGGCCTGGTCATCGACGTCGGGCGGGAGATCCGCGGCCGGGACGCCATCCGCGGCTGGGCCGCGGCCGAGGTCATCGGCGGCGTCTACACCCTGCTCGACCACACGCCGCGCACGGGCGGCGTCACCCTGCTGGTCCGCTTCCAGCCCGGCGGCACGGGCGGCTTCCGCGCCGCCTACCACTTCGACATCTCCGACGGATTGATCACCAAAGCCACTTTGGAGTACGCGTGAACGTGAGTTTCGACAGCGACGGCGTCACCCTCGCCGGCAACCTCTACCTGCCCGAGGGAGTGGAGCGGGCGCCCGGCGTGGTGGTCGCGGGCACCTGGACCAGCGTCAAGGAGCTGATGGCCGACCGTTACGCCCAGCGCCTGGCCGAGCGCGGCTACGCGGCCCTGTCCTTCGACTTCGCCGGCTTCGGCGAGTCGGGCGGGGAGCCGCGGGACGTGGAGAACCCGGAGCGCAAGGTCCGCGACATCCACCACGCTCTCGGCTTCCTGGCCGCCCACCCGGCGGTGGACGGTGACCGGCTGGGAGCCCTCGGCATCTGCGCGGCGGCGATGTACATGTCCGGGAACGCCGCCCGCGACCCCCGGGTGAAGTCGCTGGCGCTGGTGGCGCCGTGGCTGCACGACGCCGCCATCTGCGAGGCCGCCTACGGGGGTGCGGAGGCCGTGGCCGAGAAGATCAAGATGGGGCGGGAGGCGAGGTCGCGGTATGACGAGACGGGCGAGGTCGACTACGTGCCCGTCGTCTCAGCCACTGATCCACGGGCCGCCATGCCGTACGACATCGACTTCTACCTCAACCCGGCCCGCGGCGGCATCCCCGCCTGGCCCAACCGCTTCGCCGTCATGGCCTGGCCCGACTGGCTCACCTACGACTCCATCGCCCTGGCCCCGCAGATCATCCAGCCCACCCTGCTCGTGCACAGCGAGGACGCCGCCATCCCCGACGGCGCGCGACGCTTCCACGCCGGACTGGCCGGGCCCAGGGACATCTTCTGGACCCAGGGCACCCAGTTCGACTTCTACGACCAGGAACCACAGGTGACCCTGGCAGCCGACACCGTGACCGCTCACTTCGGCAGGACGCTGCGATGATCCCCGTCACCGCGGCCGCGCACCCGCTCGTCCGCGCGGCAGACCGGAGCCTGCCATCGGGGCCTACTTCGAGGTGTTCGTGGCGAGCTTGTCGAACTCGCGGTCCGGCAGCGTCCTGTTGAGCTCCAGCAGCTTGTCGGCCAGCCAGCCGACCGCGTAGCGCGTCTCGGGCTTGCCGGCCTCGACGGCCTGGCGGATGGCGGCGGCGACGACGCCCGGGTCGCTGCCCTGGGAGTCGTCGCCGAGCTGCGTCTCGGCGCGCATGGCCATGGCCTCGGCCATCGCCCCGTACGCGGTCGCGCCGGAGATCTCCCGCAGCTCCTGCGCGGTACGGTCCTCGAACTCGGTCTTGATGATGCCCGGCTGGATGATCACGACGTCGATGCCGAACGGCTCGACCTCCATGCGCAGCGAGTCGGAGTAGGCCTCCAGGGCGTGCTTGGTCGCGTAGTACCAGCAGCCGAGCGGCAGCGCGATCTCGCCTCCGATGGAGGAGACGTTGACGATCGTGCCGGATCCCTGCTCGCGCATGTGCGGCAGGGCGAGCTGGATCAGCCGGGCCGGCGCGAAGACGTTGACCTCGAACTGGTCGCGTGCCAGGTCGAGGGGGATGTCCTCGGCCGCGCCGTGCAGGACGGTGCCGGCGTTGTTGATCAGGACGTCGATGCGGCCCTGCTCCTCGACCACGCTGGCGACGACCCGTTCCAGGTCTTCCGGGCGGCGCGCGTCCAGCTCCAGGACGTGGCCGCCCGCCTCGCGGATGTCGGCCATCTTGGGCACGCGCCGGGCGGCACCGTAGACGATGTGGCCCGCGCGGATGAGCTCGAGTGCGGTGGCCTTGCCGATGCCGGCGGAGGCACCTGTGACGAGAACGACCTTCTCCATGATGATCTCCTCTTCTTTCGAGGTAGACGCTAGGGTCGTGTTCCGTGGCAAGACAACTCGCAGAACTCGTATGCGCAGGTGGGAGCCACTGAATTGGTGCAATGAGCTTGTAGCTGAGTGCAACAGCACCGCTCGCCGGCTCGTGCGAGGAGGGAACCCATGCCGGGAAGCCGGTTGACCGCCGAGGATCGCCGCCGGATCGCCGAGGGCCTGACCGCCGGACTGACGTACGCGGAGATCGCCCGCCGGCTGGGGCGCTCCCGGTCCACCGTCACCCGCGAGATCGCCAGGAACGGCGGCCCGCACGGCTACCGGGCGGCCCGTGCCCAGCATGCGACGAGCTGGCGCGCCCGCCGCCGCAAGCGCGTCCCGCACGCCGGCGTCCCCCCCACCGGCGCTCCGGGCACCGCGGAGAGCCGGGACGCCCGTACGGCCGGGGAGTTCGAGGAGCAGTTCGCCGCCATGATGATCGGGACCGGGATGTCGCCCATGACGGCCAGGGTGTTCGCCGCGCTGATCATCAGCGAGAGCGGCAGCCTGACCGCCGCGGAGCTGGTCCAGCGCCTCCAGGTCAGCCCGGCGACGATCTCCAACGCGATCAGGTGGCTGGAGGGCAGGCAGATGGTCGCCAGGGAACGCGAGGCGCGCCGGATGCGGTACTTCGTCGACGTCGATGTCTGGTACCACACCTGGGCGGCCAGCGCGAGGGCGATGGCGGCCTGGGCCGACACCACCCGGCGCGGCGCCGAGCTCTTCGGCGCCGACACGCCCACCGGCGACCGGCTCCGCACCACCAGCCAGTTCTTCGAACTCCTCGGCCACGACATGGGGCAGGCGGCCGCACACTGGCGCCAGGCCCTCTCCCTGCGCCGCGGGGGGTGAGTCGCGGCATCGCGGCGCACGAGGTGCCGGTCGCGGCCCGTGAGCCGAGTCACCTGACCGGCGCCCGGCGCCAGGCCGTCAGGGCTCGGAGGGGATCCGGTTGCGGGCGACCTCGTGCAGGCGGATCAGCCGGTCCCAGTGTTCGGCGACGGTGGTACGGCCGGGCCCGGTGAGGCTGACGACGGTCCGGGGACGGCGCTCAGCGGTCTTTTCGATCTTGACGATGCCGCCCTTCTCCAGCCTCACCGGCCGGCCGCGGCAGCGAGCGCGCCAGGCCGAACCTCCCGGATGTCGTGCCGGGTGCCGGCGGTGGCGCTTCGGCGCCGCCCGTGCCACACTCACTGTTATAGAACTCTTCACGGAGTTATAGAACGATTGGAGCATGGCATGCGAAACGTGTCGCCGTGGCGTGAGCCGGTCCCGCTGGACGGGACCATGGGCGAGCCCCGCGCGCGGGGCCGGTTCGGCGAGTACGGCGGACGGTACGCCCCGGAGTCCCTGGTGGAGGCGTGCCGCGAGGTGGACGAGGCGTTCCGCGACGCCTGGACGGATCCGGGATTCCGCGGCGCCCTGGCGCGGCTGCTCGCCGTGCACGTCGGCCGGCCGACCCCGCTCACCCCGGCCCGGCGGCTGTCGGAGTCCCTGGGCGTGCAGCTGTACCTCAAGCGCGAGGATCTCACCCACACCGGCTCCCACAAGATCAACAACGTGCTGGGCCAGGCCCTGCTGGCCACCCGGATGGGACGGCGCAGGCTGATCGCCGAGACCGGAGCGGGCCAGCACGGGGTGGCCACCGCGACCGCCGCCGCGCTGCTCGGGCTGGAGGCCACGGTGTTCATGGGCGAGCGCGACATCGAGCGGCAGGCGCTGAACGTCTTCCGGATGCGCATGCTGGGCGCCGAGGTGGTCCCGGTGACCTCGGGCAGCCGCACCCTCAAGGACGCGACCAGCGAGGCCATGCGGCACTGGGTGGGCGCGACCGGTGACTCCCACTACTGCATCGGCTCGGTCGTCGGGCCGGATCCGTACCCGTGGATGGTCAGGGAGTTCCAGCGGGTCATCGGCGACGAGGCCCGCGCGCAGTGCGCCGCCGAGCTGCGGACCGGCGTGCCGGACCACGTGGTCGCGTGCGTCGGCGGCGGCTCCAACGCGGCCGGCACCTTCGCCGGGTTCGCCGACACCCCCGCGCGCCTGGTCGGGGTCGAGGCGGAGGGCGGCGCCGGAGCGGCCCGCGGCCGGCTCGGCGTCCTGCACGGCTGCCGCTCGCTGTTCCTGCAGGACGACGACGGGCAGATCACCGAGGCGCACTCCATCGCCGCCGGGCTCGACTACCCCGGAGTCGGCCCGGAGCACGCCCACCTGCGCGACCTGGGCCGGGCCCGCTACGTCACGGTGACCGACGACGAGGCGGTCGCCGCGGCCGTACGGCTGGCCCGCACCGAAGGCATCGTCCCGGCGCTCGAATCGGCGCACGCCCTCGCCTGGGTGATCCGCGCGGCGGGCGACGGCGACCTGCCCGCGGGAACGACGGTGCTGATGACGTTGTCCGGACGGGGCGACAAGGACGTCTCGACCTACAAGGAGCTGCTGTGACGAACCCGACCCTGGCCGCGGGCGCGGTCGAACGCCACCTGCGTGCCCGCAGGGACACCGGCCGCGGCCTGCTCATGCCGTACGTCACCGGGGGGATCACGCCCGGCTGGACGGACTACCTGCGGGCGTTCGCCGCCGCCGGGGCGGACGCGATCGAGGTCGGCCTGCCCTTCTCCGACCCCACGCTGGACGGCCTCACCATCCAGCAGGCCAGCCAGGCGGCACTGGCCAGGGGCGCGAGCACCCGCCGGATCCTCGCCGACCTGTCCGGCCTGCCGGACCTGGGCATCCCGCTGGTCGCCAGCACCTACTACAACCTGGTGCTGCACGACGGCCCCGAGGCGTTCTGCGCCGCGCTGCGCCAGGCCGGCGTCGACGGCCTGATCGTGCCCGACCTGCCGGTGCACGAGGCGGACGAGCTGACGGACGTGGCCGCCGCCGCCGGGATCGAGCCCGCCCTGCTGGCCTCGCCGGCGACGCCGCAGCCGAGGCTGGCGGAGATCGCGGAACGCAGCCGCGGATTCGTCTACGCGGTGTCGGTGATGGGCACCACCGGCGAGCGGGCCGCCCTGGCCGCCTCGGCGGCGGAGCTCACCGAGCGGATCAGGCGCGTCACCGACCGGCCGATCTTGCTAGGATTTGGCATCTCCACCCCGGACCAGGCACGCGAAGCCCGCCGGCACGCCGACGGCGTGGTGGTAGGCGCCGCGGTCATGCGGCGGGTGCTCGACGGGGCCGGGCCGGACGACCTGCGGGTCTTCCTCGCAACCCTGCGGCAAGCCCTCGACCAGGAGTGTGACCGACCACGATGACCACCGACGCCGGGCACGAGGCGAGATACCGCGCCATCGCCGCCGACCTCGCCGCGAAGATCCGGTCGGGACACTACGCCCCCGGTGAGGCCCTGCCGCCGCAACGGGAGCTGAGCGCCTCCTACGGGGTTACTCTCATGACGCTGCGCCAGGCGTTGCGGGAGCTCAGCGACGAGAGGCTGATCGTGCAGCAGCCCGGCAGGGGCACGTTCGTCGCCCCGCCCCACCTGGCGTACCAGCTCGACTCGCTCCGCAGCCTGGTCGACGACCTGCGTAAGCAGGGCCACGACGTGCGCACCGCGGTGGCCGGGCGGGCGGTGCGCCGGGCCCCCGCCGGGATCGCCGCGCAACTGCGGCTGCGTCCCGGCGACACCGCCCTGCGGCTGGAGCGGGTCCGCGAGTTCGCCGGACGTCCCGCCGTGCACCAGGTGTCCTGGGTCCGGCGGCCGGTGGCCGACCAGATCCGCGACCGCGACTTCACCGCCGTCTCCCTCTACACGGCCCTCGCCGACGCCGGCGTGACGGTCGCCCGGGCGTCCGAGGTGGTCCGGCCCGGTCTGCTGGACGCCGCCGCCGCCCGCCACCTCCGCGAGCCGCAGGGCAGCCCGGTGCTCGTCAGCACCCGGATCACCTACACGCTCGACGCCACGCCCGTGGTGGCCGACCACGCCACCATCCTCGGCAGCATGATGGAGATCCGCACCGAACGCGCCGCCACCGGCCTCTCCCTCACCTGGGGCGCCACGAGCTGAGAACGCGCCCGCGAGCCAGCGTTCCCGCAGGTCACAGGGCTGGCGTGCGCCGGATGAAAACCTTTTGAGACATCCGTGGCGCGCTGGCTAGTCTGCCGTCCATGATCTCCCTGGCGCGGCACCGCCTGCCCCCTGCGGAGACCGGCCCGGCCCTGCGCGCACTGTGCGAGTGGACACCGGCCGATGCCCCCGGCGGCGGCCTCCATCCCGGAGACGGCCCTTGAGCAGCAACCAATCGGCCAGTGGCGGTAGCAGGCACGCGCGGGCGGGGTTATCGCCATCTGGCGTGCCAATACGGCCCGGAACTCCTATAGCTCCGGCCGGCCGCCACCCGGTTGATCAGTGGGTACGGCGGCGCGGTGCCAGGACCTCGGTGACCTTGGCGATGGCTTCGGCGCCGGGTTTGACGTAGCGCATGGCGGTGCGGGGGTTCTTGTGCCGGGTCTTGCCCATGATGAGCTGCAGTGGGACCTCGGCCTCGCCGAGGTGGGTGGCGGCGCTGTGGCGCAGCTGGTGCAGGTCGAGTCCGGCGTACTTGTCCAGCAGGACGCGGGCGTGGTCGTAGCCGAGGCGGGCGCGGCCGGTGTGCGGGCAGATGTCGCCGGGGGCCGGACGGCGGGCGGGGACGGGACGGCGTTCGGACAGGAATACCGGCCCCTGCGTGCGCGTGCTGCCGTCGGGCAGCCGGAGCAGCCGGGGCAGCAGGTGGGCGGTGCCGCTGTCCCAGTACACCCACTCGATCGCGCCGCCCTTGGATCGGACGGGGGCACGCCGGTGCTCCAGGTCGAGATCCTCAACGTTGAGCGCGAGGATCTCGGCCGCTCTGGCCGCCGTTTCATAGAGCATCCGCCAGAGCGCCCGCTCGCGCAGGGGGATGTCGCGGCGGGACAGCAGCCGGTGGATGGTGGTCTTGGCGACCGCGCGGGTCTCGTCGGCGTTCTCCTTGCGGCGTTCGGCCTCAGCCGGGACCGACGGCGCGGCCCAGTGCTTCTTGGTCTGGCACCAGGTCAGCCAGGAGGTGACGGCGGCGCGGTTGCGGTTCCAGGTCGCCGGCGCGCTCGCTCCCCACAGCTCGGCCAGCGCGGTGCCGATCTCGGCGTCGGTCACCTCCGCCAGCGGGCGGTCGCGGCCGAGCAGTGTGGTGACGCGGTCGATCGCGGAGGCGTAGGCGCGGTGGGTGTTGGGGTTGGCGGTGCGCGGGGTGGCGAGGAAGGCGTCGGCGGCCGCGGCGAGGTTGACGCCTCCACCGCGCAGTGCGGTGATCTTCGGCGCGGCGCTCATGCCGCCCGCCGCGCGACGCCTTCGGCGATGTACCGGATAACGTGCCGGAGTCGCGCACCTCCCCGGCGGAGGGTTGTCCTGGTCACCGCTGTGACCTGCAACGCAGCTTGACCGGGAATCTGCAACATTGTTTGGCCGCATATCACCCGTAGCGACGGGGCTGGGACCTGATACATCGGAACCGGGTCGTGCGCTAAGCCTCTTGTCCGCGCGAGTCTCCGGAGAAGCGCTTGCGCGCTGACAAGCCGGACGCGATTCCGCCGCCCGCAGGCGCTGACAGAAAGGATGGTGGTGAGCGTGCGTGCCCGGGGCGGCCCGTCACGGGAGCGGACGGTCGCTGAGCCGGCAGCCGCGTGGCCGCTCGGGGCGTTCGCTGGTCCAGCCCGCCTCAGGTGCCCATGCCTGATAGTCCATGAACGTCCCCTTGGCGAGCCCCTCCGTGCTCTCGGCCGCGATCGCGACGTTTGTCGCCAAGACGGTGCCGGTGTGTGGGTCGAGGATGGTGGTGTACCGCTGCGCCACCTCGTCATCGCTACCGAACTCGGCGGTGAAGCCCTCGCTCTTGATGAAGGTGACCTCGATTCCCGGACGTCCCAGAGGGTCGATGATCGAGCCGCGCACCTTGGTCGTCGGCAGTCCGGCGAGCAGACGCAGGGTGGCCGCCCTGACCGAGGGCTTGACCGGGAGCTCCAGCAGGGCGAAGGCCATGGGCAGGAATTCTTCGAAGCTGACCTTGGGCTGGCCGTCCTTTCGGGTCTTCCAGAAGGTTCGCAGTTTCTCCCGGAGCTGTACGGCGTCGCCGGGCAGCGCCGCGAGGTCGGCCAGCGTGAGTTCACCCAGCCGTCTGTCACCGAGCACGCCGCCCGGCTCGGCCGCGCGCGTGTAAACACACTGTGAGGGCTTGGACCGCAACCGGACTTTCGCGCAGTTGTCCGCCATGCCGCCCGGCGTGCACACGCGCTGGACCGTGACCGGAGAACCCGCCGCTCGCCACGCACGCTCGTCGGCCTCGGTGGCGGGACGGACGAACTGCTGCCGCTGCTCCGCTTGAACGGGGTCGCCGGGGTCGCGCGGTTGCCAGAGGTCGATGCGTGACGAGGACAGGACGTTGAACGTTTCGCCGCCCGCCCGGACCTTTATCAGCCCATTGTTGAGTAGCGGCCTGCGCCAGTAGTCGCCGCGTTCGTCCGGCAGTTTCGCGATCTGGTCCGCCAGCTCGAGCAGGGCATCGTTGCCGGCTGGGGGCGCGAGCACCGTTGCGGGAACAGCGGTCATGTTCGACACCAGCATGATGACGGCCATGACGACGGCGATCGTTGTGGCGGCCGCTCCCAGGGTCCATCCCCAAGTGAGGCCACACCGATTCGCTCTACCTGGCCGTACCGGCTTGCGCTGGGCGGCGGCAAGTCGGAGGCGGGCCTTCTCGACCACCTCCGCCGAGGGCGGCGGAGCGTCAGGCAGCGCTCTCGCCAGGAGGCTTAGCTCATCCATGGGTCTCCTCCAAAGGGTTGACGTCGCCGAGTGCCTTGCGGAGTTGCTTGCGAGCGCGGTTGAGCCGGGAGGCCACCGTTCCCGCTGGGACCCCCAGGGCGGCGGCGACCTCGGCGTGGCTAAGGTCGCCCAGCACGCTCAGCAGCACGACGTCGCGGTCCCCGCGATTGAGCCCGGCCAGCGCCCCCGCCAGCTTGCCGGTCAGCTGGCCTGCGGCCACGCGGGCCAGGGCTGCGTCCTCGGGACTGTGCTCGGGACTGTGCCCGGCGCGCTCAGCCGTCCGGCTGAGCGCCTTCCATCTACGGATCTCGGTACGGCGGTGCCGTGCGATGAGGTGGGTGGCGATGCCGTACAGCCACGGACGCACCCCGCCGCGCGAGGCGTCATAGCCACCCCGATAGGCCGCCAGGAACACCTCGGCGGCCAGGTCGTCAGCGACGTCGTCGGACAACCGCCTGACGATGTAGCGGTGGATCTCGGAGAAGTGCGCATTGAAGATCTGCTCGAAGTCCACCCGTAGATCGGGTGGGTCGGCTAGGTCAGGTGGAACGGCCATGCAGGCGTCTCCGCTGGGTCAAGTGAACGATGGTCGCCCTTTCTTGCCCGAAGTGCCTTGATGCTTTCACGGACGGTCGCTGAGCCTCTCGCCTATGTCTGCCGGAGGTTATCCAGATCCATTCAGTCACCGCCTGATCGCCCGCGATGCTCTCGTCATCGGAATCAGCTGCCCACCCGTCGCTGGCCGTGCGTCACCCTGGGTGACAGGGCTCTGCCGGTCTCGAATCCATGCTTTCGAGACTCGACCCGGGCACATGGCGGCAGAGACATCCCCGCAGGTCGGCCAGTCTCATAAGTTGGTCTCGAAAGTGGTTCTCGTAACCCTTGTCACGGCGTCAGCTTTCGATACCGTGAGGTTCGTGGACTACGGCTACGCCCGGGTCAGCACCACCGCTCAAGATCTCACCCGGCAGATCGACACCCTCAAGGCCGCCAGCGTCCCCGAAGAGCTCATCTGGTCCGATCGGCGTACCGGGGCCACGATGGCCCGCGACGGCCTGGAGGACCTGCTGCGCCGCGTCCCGCCGCACGCCGGTCACCGGATCACCGTCGTGACCTTGGATCGGCTGGGGCGCAACATGCGCGAGTGCCTCAACCTGGCCCACGAGTTGACCGAGCGCGGCATCGGCCTGCGCACCCTCAGGGATCAGATCCCGGTGGACACCAGCGTGCCCGGCCTGGCCGCGGACATGGCCATCGCGCTGCTGGCGATGTTTGCGCAGATGGAGCGGATCTACATGCTGGAGCGGGCGGCCAGCGCCCGGGCGGCCAAGGAAGCCCGCGGCCTGCCCAACGGGCGGCCTCCCAAGACGACCACCCAGCAGCGCGCGGCCGCCGCCGCGATGATCGCCTCGGGTATCAAGGTGGAGGACGTCGCCGCCGGGTTCGGCATCGCGAAATCCACCCTGTACCGGGCGCTGAGTCTGCAGCGTGAGGAGGCCCAGGCCGCGCTGCTCGCCGGCGACCTGCCCGAGGATGAGGCAGCAGAACCAGAGACCGGCTGACCACTCCCCGGCTGGCCCGGTCCCGGTTACCGTAAAGCCATGACCGGGCCCGGCGCGGGGGTGGAGCCATCGCCGCCGCTGGCGCAGCTGACCGTGGCCGCGCGGGAGGAAGCCGTGCGGCGGTTTGGGATCTTGCAGCCCCACCTGGAAGACGCCATCGCGTTGTCCGAGGTCGCCCACACGGGCGAGATCTCGGTCCGGACGGCACGGCGATGGGCGGCGCGCTACCGCCGGGGTGGCCTGGCCGCTCTTGCACCTCGCCCCCGCGAGGACATCGGCCGCCGGCGCATGCCCGAGCAACTGCAACGGGTGATCGAGGCCCTGGCCCTGCGCACGCCGCGGCTCAGCGCGGCCGCTGTGCACCGCAAGATCCAGGAACTGGCTCCGGAGCACGGCTGGCCGGTCCCCAGCTATCGCACGGTGATCAACGTGATCGCGGCCCTCGATCCGGCGCTCAAGTGCCTGGCCCACGAGGGCCGCAAACGCTACGCCGACGCCTTCGAGCTGATCGGCCGCCGCGAGGTGGACGCGCCGAACGCCAGCTGGCAGGCCGACCACACCGAGCTGGACTTCTACATCTTGACCGAGGACGGCACCCCGGCCAGGCCATGGCTGACGCTGATCATCGACGAATACTCCCGGGCGATCGCCGCCCACCGGCTGAGTCTGGAGGCCCCCAGCGCCATCGGCACCGCCTTGACGCTGCGGCGGGCGATCTGGCGCAAGGGGCGACCCGCACTGGCAGATCTGCGGTATCCCCGCGGTCTTCTACACCGACCACGGATCCGACTTCACCTCGCAGCACCTGGAACAGGTCGCCGCCGACCTGAAGATCCGCCTGGTGTTCTCCCTGCCCGGTCAGCCGCGCGGCCGCGGAAAGATCGAGCGACTGTTCGCCACCGTGCACCAGATGTGCCTGTCGACGCTGCCCGGCTACGCGCCCGCCGGCACGCCCGACCGCGCCGGTCAGGCCCGGCTGAGCCTGGCCCAGCTCGATGAGGCTCTGAACGCCTGGATCATCGGCGAGTACCACCTGCGCATCCACCCCGAAACCCGCCAGCCACCGGCCGCTCGCTGGGCACAGGGCGGATTCCTGCCGCAGATACCCGACTCCCTGGAACAGCTGGACCTGCTGCTGCTCACCGTGGCCAAGCCCCGCAAGGTCCACCCCGACGGCATCCACGCGTTCGGCCTGCGCTACCTGGACCCCACGCTGGCCGCGTTCGTCGGAGAAAGCGTCGTCATCCGGTACGACCCCCGCGACCTGGCCGAACTACGGATCTTCCACCGTGGCGTCTTCATCTGCCGGGCGATCTGCGCCGAGCTGGCCGGCACCACCATCAGCATGCGGGAGATCATCGCGGCCCGGCGTGCCCGCCGCCGTCAGCTCACGCGCGACCTGGCCGAACGCACCACCCTGGTCGACCAACTGCTCGCCCACCGCACCGGCCTTCCCGCGACCGCCCGCGAGCTCGCCCCACCGGCACCCGCGCAGCGCCGGTTGAAGATCTACACCGAGGAGTAGAGGAGCATGGCCCGTGACCACCACGCGCTCCAACCCCAACCGGAAAGCCGTGCGGCGCGGGCCACGCCCTTCTCCGCCGATGCCGAACCTGATCTCCACCAAGGAGCACCGCAGGTTCTGCGAGTTCGCCGACACGGTGCGCGGCTCTCGCTACATCGGCGTGTGCTACGGCCCCGCCGGCGTCGGCAAGACCTTGTCGGCCCACTCCTACGCGCGCTGGCCGGAACAACGCCCGCTGCTGGAGATGCCCCACGCCCTGGCCGACTGGTTCCACGCCGGCGCCAACCGGCCCGACTGGCACACCGTGCTCTACACGCCGCTGATCAACACCCCGCCCGGCCGGGCCCTGACGGACCTCACCGACCTGACCAACCGCCACGCCATGGTCCGCGCCCGTAACATCGACGACCCCAAGCGCGAGACCAACCTCCACGGCGCCAGCCTCTACACCGAACTCGTCATCATCGATGAGTCCGAACGGCTCACCACCCGCGCCCTTGAACAGGTCCGCGACTTCTACGACCGCAGCAGCCTCGGGCTGATCCTCATCGGCATGCCCGGCATCGAAAAGCGCCTGGCCCGCTACCCCCAGCTCTACAGCCGCATCGGCTTCGTCCACCACTACCGCACCCTGGCCGCCGACGAACTCGCCACCGTCTTGACCATGGCCTTCGCCCACCTGGGCCTGGGCATCCCCGACGCCATCGCTACCGAGGCCATCGCCGCGATCAACCGCACCACCGCGGGCAACTTCCGGCTGGTCACCCGGCTTCTGGAACAAGCCGAACGGGTGATGAAACTCAACGACGGCGTCGACCGGATCACCGCCGAGGTCATCGACGCCGCCCGCGATGCTCTTGGCATCGGAACCAGCTGACCACTCGTTGCTGTCCGTGACGCACGCGGCCAAACAATGTTGCAGATTCCCGGCCAAGGTGCGTTGCAGGTCACAGTCACCGCTTCGCCGTGATCGCTCATATACGTGATAATCGTCCACTATCACGTACATTACGTGCTCGTTCGCTCTCGACCCTGCCAGCTCCAGGTCGGGGTCGTGGTCATATCTTGCCGAGATCTCTCGCTACGGCTCGTTCCCGCAGGCCAGCGACTTCTGAGAAGAACTGCTTCTCGGAAGTTCTCGCGCCGTGGACTTCCGAGAATGCGCACCAAGCGCGCACCGGAATACGGCAGAAACGGGCCGCCGACGCCAATCCCCAGTGGCCAGCCCCGGCACGCCCGCACTGTGACTTGATCGACTCACGCTCCGGCGTGCACCACGGCGCGTTCGTCCAGCAGGCCCGCCTCGCACAGATCGGACCATAGCCCCGCGGGGATCGGCGCCGAGAACGCCTCCCTGTTGCGCAGTACCTCCTCCTGCGAGCGCATGCCCACGACGACGCCCGCCACCACCGGGTGCAGCAGGGGGAAGGCCATCGCGGCCTGCGGGACGCTCACACCGTGCTCCGCGCAGACGTCCGCGATTCTGTTGACCCGTTCCAGCAGCTCAGGGGTGGCGGGTCCGTAGTCGTACCGCGCTCCCTCGGCGGGCCTGTCGGTGGCCAGCAGACCGGAGTTGAAGACGGAGGCGGCAACGACGGAGACGCCGCGTGCGGCGCATGCGGGCAGCAGCTCGTCCAAGGCGGTGTGGTCCAGCAGGGTGTAGCGACCCGACAGCATGACGACGTCCGCGTCGGTCTCCCGCACCAGACGGGCCAGCTTGCCAGGGTGGTACATGCCCGCGCCCACGGCGGTGACCACACCCTGGGCGCGCAGCTCGGCCAGCGCCGGATAGCCCTCGCGCAGGGCAGCCTCGAAGTGCTGTTCGGCGTCGTGCAGATACAGCACGTCGATCCGGTCGAGGCCCATGCGGGTCAGCGAGTCCTCGACACTGCGCAGGACGCCATCGCGGGAGAAGTCCCAGACCCGGCGATGGGTGGCCGGGACGGCGAAGCTCTCGTCCATCCGCCCTCGCGGGTCCTGCGGGATCAGCAGCCGGCCGACCTTCGTCGACAGCGTGAAGTCCGCCCGCGGTCGGCCGCGCAGCAGCTCGCCGATGCGGCGCTCGGAGTGCCCGATGCCGTAGTGCGGCGAGGTGTCGAAGTAGCGGATTCCCGAGTCCCAGGCGGCCTCCAGCGTCTGCGCCGCGGTGTCGTCGTCCAGGGGATCGAACAGGCCGCCCAGAGGCCCGCCGCCGAAGCCCAGTTCGGTGACCGTCGTGGTGCTGCGTCCGAGCCGATGCGTACGCATGTGGTGTGTCTCCTTTGTCAGCGGTTCCGGCATCCGGCCGGAGGCGTGTTGTGCAAGACTCCGCGCCAGGTCAGAAGGCGGGGAAAGCCCAGCCTGAGGGGTGGAAGGGCTCGCGTTCCCAGCGGAAGGCGAGCGAGGCGGCGGCGATCGCACCCGGGCGGAATTCCTCGACGCGCCCCGCCGCCGCCAGGGAGGTCAGGGACGTGCCGCCCAGGTAGGCCGCGCCCAGCTCGGCCGCCGTCAGGCGCAGGTCCGGCCGCGCCCGGGTGCGTTCGCAGGTGACGGTGTCGCCATCGGCCAGCAGCCGGTGGCGACCGGCGTTCCATGGACAGAACGGATCCTGGACCTCCAGCACCAGATCCAGGGGCGTCGCGTAGCGGCGAGCGGTGAGCGCGCGGCCGATGTCCACGAGGCGGACCCACAGATTGTCGATCAGCGTGGTGCGAGCCGCGCGCGGGTCGGTGAGCAGGTGCTTGAGGGGTTCGTCGAGGGCGCCGTCGTAGACCAGCCCGGTATGCGCGTCGAGGTCGATGAGGAAGCGCCACATGGCGGCGTACGACTGCCTGGTGGTAACCGCGAGCTCGACGACGTGCACGAGGTCCTGCTTGGAGCGATAGAGAGCGTAGCCGGTGACCTCGCCGCCCGCCTCCAGATGGACCGCGAAGCGCAGCGCCGTCCCGCCGTCGCGGGCGCCCTCGCCGTCGGCCAGCCGGGCCTCCCAGAACTTCCCCGTACGGTCCACCCAGCCCACGGAGGTACGGCGGGCGGTGTCGTAGACCTTCTCCAGCAGCGGCTGCGCCCTCTCGCGGGAGAGCAGCCTGATCGTGCCGTCGCCGAGATCGGTGCCAGGGCGCAGGGCCATGAGCCGCTTCTCGCCGCGGACCTCGGCCACGTGGCTGGCGATGCCGTACCCGAAGCGTCCGTAGATCGTGGCCTCGGCGGCGTTGAGCGCGGCGATCGGCTCGCCGCCCGATTCGTGCAGGTCGGTGAGTTGTCTGCGCATCATCGCGGTGAGGATGCCGCGGCGCCGGTGCGTGGGCAGGACCGCGACGAGCGTGATGCCGGCGACGGGCGTCGTCCCGCCCGGGACGGTCATGACCCGGCCGTAGATCGACGCGCCTCCGACGATCTCCGTACCGTCGTAGCCGGCGAGGGTGCGACCGGGCTCGATGGAGACGGCGGCGTTCCGTAGGCCGCCGTCGACCCAGTCCTGGCCGTAGGTCGTGGTGATCATGCGCGCCCACGCGTCGAGCTCGTCGGCACCGATGGTACGCAGCGGGTAGGTGGCTGTCATGGGTTCGAGCCTGGCCGGGTAAACACGCCCGACACATCTGGCGATCTGGGTATTTATGCTGGTGCCGTGGTGGCGGAGCGCGTGGTCAGTCCCAGGTTCGTCGGCCGAGCAGAGGAGCTCGCGGCCCTGGCAGCGGCCCTGGACACGGCGATCGAGCAGGAGCCTGCGGTGGCGCTGGTGGCCGGGGAAGCGGGGATCGGCAAGTCGCGACTGCTGGCCGAGTTCGCGCGCACGCTGGGGCCGCAGGTGCGGGTGGTCGCGGGTGCCTGCGCGGAACTGGGCAGCGACGGCCTGCCGTACGCGCCGTTCGTGACGGTGCTGCGCAGGCTGATCCGGGTCGAAGGGATACTGCCGGGCCCCTACCGCCAACTGGCACGCTGGTTCCCGGAGCTCGGCGAGGCGGGCAGCGGGGAAGGCGGCAAGCACCGGCTGTTCGAGGAGGTCCTGTCCCTGATCGAGCGGGTGGCCGCGGACCAGCCGCTGGTTGTCTTGATCGAGGACCTGCACTGGGCCGACGCCGCCACTCGCGAGTTGCTGAGTTTCCTGGCCAGGAACGTGACCCAGGCAGGCGTGCTCCTGGTGATCACCCACCGTCCCGTGGAAACGCCGCTGTCCGAGCTGTCCCGCCACCCGCGCGTGACCACGCTGCGCCTGGAACGCCTGGACCGGGAGGACGTAGGGCGCCAGCTGGCCGCGATCCTCGGCGACGAGCCGGACGCGGCCGTGGCACGCCGCGTCCACGAACGCAGTGAGGGCAACCCGCTATTTGTTGAGGCGCTCGCCCGCGCCGGTGAGCGAACCCCGGACAGCCTGCGTGACCTGCTGCTGCACGGACCGCGCTCGCTGCCGGGCCCCGCTCGCGAGCTGACCCGCCTGGCCTCGGCGGCGGGCGGGCGGGTCAGCCACCGGCTGCTGGCGCAGGTGGCCGGGCAGGACGGGCCCGACCTGGACACCCTGCTGCGCGAGCTCGTCGACCGCGGCCTGCTCGTCACCACGGGCGACGGCTACGACTTCCGCCACGCCTTGATCCGGCAGGCCGTGTACGAGGATCTGCTGCCCGGCGAGCGGGCCCGCCTGCACGCCCGCTACGCCGATGCCCTGCGCGATGTCGGGGCCCACGCCGAACTGGCCGCGCACGCCTACGCCGCCGGGAACCGCAGGCAGGCCCTGCGCGCCGCCTACCTGGCCGCAGACCAGGCACACGGGTCCTACGCCTACGAAGAGCAGGTGCGCCTGCTCGACCAAGTCCTCGAACTCTGGGACCCGGACGCGGGGCTGGACGTCGACAGGATCGACATCCTCGCAAGCGCGGCTGAGGCCTGCATGCTCAGCGGCGACTACGCACGCGGCATCGACTACGCCACCACGGGGCTGAGCGCGATCGACGAACGGCGCGAGCCCGAACGCGCCGCCCAGTTGCTGGAGCTGCGGGGCAGACTGCGGCACCGGTTGAACGCGAACGGCGTCGCCGACTGGGAACGGGCCCTCGAACTCCTGCCCGCCGACCCCGGCAGCATCCAGCGGGGGCGGCTGCTCGGGGTGCTGGCCATGGGCCTGCTGCCCGAGGTGGGCAAGGCACGCGAGGCGTTCGAGGAGGCGCTCGCCGTCGGCCGGCGCACCGGCGACCCCACGGTCACCATCCGCGGACTGCTAGGGGTCGGATCCATGACAGGCGACCTCGGCCTGCTGGCGCAGGCCCGCACGCTCGCCGAACGGCTCGACAGCCACGACCTGCTCATGACCATCCCGATGTACGAGGCCACGATGTACACCAGGACCGGCGACCAGGAGCGCGCCATCGAAGCGGCCCGCGACGGCATGCGCCACGCCCGCAGGTACGGGCTGGGCCGCAGCCGGGGCGCCGAGCTCGCGCGCTACGCCGGGCACGCGCTGATCCTGGCCGGGCGGTGGGACGAAGCGGCCGCCATCCTGCGTGAGAGCATCACGGAGAATCCGCCACCGCTGTCGCGGCAGATCCTGCTCGTCCTCGACGGCTACCTGTCCCTGCTGCGCGGGGATGTGGCCGCGGCAGCCGACGCCGCGGCGGCCGTGGAGCACGCCGACAGCGGAAGCCTGTTCCCCCGCCATCAGCTGTTTTGCCTGCTGGCCGTCGCCCAGGGAGACCCGGAACAAGCCGACCGGCGCTTGGAGCGGGCACTGGCCGACCCGGAGCTCACCCGCGTCTACAGCAGCGACGCCCGACCGATCCTGGTAGCCGGCGCACTGGCGCAGCGGGCCCGGCTCGACCACGTCGCCGGCGACGACGTGCCGGGGCGCGTCGCCGAACGTCAGGCCGAACTCGCCGCGGCCGACGCGAGGCTCGGGGTCGACGGGCCACTTGACCGCGCCTGGCAGATCATGCTGCACGCCCTGATCGAGGACACCGGCTGGGACGAGGCGGCCGCGGCCTGGCGGGAGCTGAGGCAGCCGTACGAACTGGCGCTGAGCCTGTACCATGGCGCGCGGGCGGCGCTGGCCGCGGGCGACAAGCCCGGCGCGACCACCCGAGGAAGGCAAGCCGCCCGGCTGGCCGAGGACCTGGGCGCCGCGCCGCTCTCCCGGGAGATCGCCCTGCTTGGACGACCCCGACCGGCTCAGGACGGGCTCACCGAACGCGAGCACCAGGTGCTCAGGTTGATCGCCGAGGGCTTGAGCAACCGGCAGATCGCCTCTCAGCTGCACATCTCGCCGAGCACGGCAGGCGTGCACGTCTCTCACATCCTGACGAAACTGGGCGCGGCAACCCGCACCGAGGCGGCGGCCATCGCCTTCCGCGAAGGGTTGACAGGGCCTTTCTCTTCTTAGCGAGACGTCTCCTACACATCGCCAACGCCCGTTCGCGGTGGCCCAAGCGACAGGATGAGGCATCCACTTCGGGTACGCCCGGCGACGACGAGATGCGTTCGATGCAACAAGAACAAGCAGCGACGAGGGTGAATGGAAGGAGTGGATGACACCTCAGCTGGAGTGCCGTTTCGCCGCACCGGAGTTGCGCACTACAGCTAGTTCCCTGGGCTATGGACCTCGGTTGAGCAGCCGTGCACACGCCTCGATCACGCACGTGCCGGCCGGCTCCCCGCTAAGTGCCTGTGTCACAACCAGTAGTGAGGCGGCGTGATCACACAGTCTCGGTCGGTGAGCCGAACGCTTGTGACTTGTGTGTTGCTTGATGTGTGCCTGAGGCCCAAGAACGATGCGCCATGGATGAGGCCGACGGCTCCTCCGAGCGATTTCACCGTCTCGATCGGGCTGCATGAGGCCTTCACCGTCGCGCGCATGGTCGGCATCTCGAACCCCGCCGATGAGTTTTCACACCGTCATGGGTCTACCCCTCAAAGCAGCGTTGCTCGCACCCACGGCGGTGGCACACGTAGCCTTCGGCTGGTGGGTGAGGCGAATGAAAGGAACCCCCTTAATGGACTTCGTGACCTCCCAGGATGGCACCCGCCTTGCTTTCGACCGCTACGGCGACGGCCCGCCGCTGATCTACGTCGGTGGTGCTCTCAATGACCGTCGCTCCGGCGTAGCGGTTGCCGAACCACTGTCGTCACGTTTCACCCTGTACTACTACGACAGACGCGGCCGCGGTGACAGCGGAGACACTCAGCCCTTCGCCGTTGAACGCGAGATCGAGGACCTCGCAGCCCTCATCAGCGCTGCCGGCGGCCAGGCAGCCGTGTTCGGCATCTCTTCCGGTGGCGCCCTGTCCCTGCGGGCTGCCGCAGCGCTCGGACCCGGCGTTATCCCCCGCCTGGCCGTCTATGAGGTTCCCTTCACCGACGGCAGCCGCGAGGCCCTCCAGGAGCGTGCCACCTACGCCGCCGACCTGGCCGCCCTCCTGGCCGAAGGCCGCCACGGCGATGCCGTGGCACGCTTCATGAAGCTGGTCGGCACGCCCGAAGACGTGATCGCCCAGATGCGGACCGCCCCCTTCTGGCCCACCCTGGAGCCCTTCGGGCCCAGCCTCGCCTACGACTCCGAGGCCGTCCACGCCTTCGCCGGAGGCGCCATTCCCATGGAGGTGATCAAGGCCGTAGAGATCCCCGTTCTCGTCATGGACGGCGGAGCCAGCCCACCCATGCTGCGCGATCCTGCTCGCGCCCTGGCCGCCGCCCTGCCAGACGCCCACCATGAGACCCTGCCCGGTCAGACCCACGACGTCGCACCCGAACCCCTGGCGCGCAGCCTGGCCGCCTTCCTTTAGTACCTGCTTCTAAGCCCGATGGTGATCATTGGTTGGGGTTGTGGCTGGTGAGGGCATAGCGTGCTGCGACGTCTCAGGGTTTGGTTGAGGCGTGGGTGGTGAGGTGAGTCTGCGGGCGTGCCAGAACTGCGGGGCGGTGCTGCCGGGCTGGATGCGGCCGCACGCGGTGTTCTGCTGCGGGGCGTGTCGCGCGCAGTACTGGCGGTGGACTCAAGAAGCCCGAGCACGGATCAAGGTGATGCAGCAGGAGGCGCCGGCGGGCCAGCTTCAGAATGTCCTCATCCGGCAGGTCGGAGCGCTGATCCTGCTCCCCCCACTGCTCATACGGCGGAGGGTCGATGTCACCCAGGTGCACCCGGGCGCAGGTCACATCGGCAACGGAGCCGTCCAGCAGCGAGCACAGCGCGCTGCTCAGCTCGCCGGGCGGCCAGTCGGTGAGCCGCGCCAAGCGCCAGAACAGGTCGCGGCGAGCGGCGAGCGTGTCGGCGCAGGCCTCCTCATCACGGCAGGCGGCGAGCAGATCCTGCCAGGCCGCATCCAGGACCGGCGGCTCGACCCAGCGCCGACGCAGCGCGCCCAGGGCGAGCTTCACCGGCTCGCGATCAGGATCGTCGGCCGCGCCCGGGAAGCCGGCAAGGGCAGCTTGAGCACCCTGAAGCTGCAGTTGCAACACGGTTTGGACAGCCGGGCCGAGACGGGGAAGCGCGGCGGTGAACTCCTTGATCGCTTCGGTCCAGGGGCCCTTGTGGTAGCGCTTGTCGTAGCGGCGGCGATCCGCCAGCCAGCCTGCCACCTCCTCGGCAGCCACCACGGCGTCGAGGAGATCTGGATCGCTCCACCAGGGTCTGTCCGCCCGCCATCCCAGGGCCTCGCGCAGCTCGTCCAAAGGCGCGTGCGAAGTGAAGCGGGGGGAGTTCGGATTGCGCATGCGCCCCAGTGTGCCCGCCCATACCATCTGGAAAGCGGAGAAACGCCCATCCTGCCTTCCGAAGGTCGGCGTTGAGGCCAGCGGTAGAGGCACGATCTTCGCCCGACTGGCCCCGCCTGCACGGGCCGGGCGGCACGGACACGGCGCTCAACGTCACGTCCACGGGCCGCAGGACGCAAGGGTCGTCACCGGCCGACTTGGTCACTTCCGCCTCGACGTGGAGATCGACACTGAACTGGCCACGCTTGACGCGGGGATTGCCGGCCCTGCGCTCGCCGGAGGTAGGTGGCCCGTCCATCCTCCCCGGCAGCCGACGGTGTCGCCGCTCAGGTGATCTGCTGATGCGCGGAAACGGGCCCCAGAAGATGTCAGATCTCGTCGTCATCGACATCAGGGGCGTCCGGGTCGCGAAGGCTGCGGATCGCTCCAGGGGCCAGCTCGGGGAGCAGGAAACTGTAGGCGCCGTGCACGCCCAGGTGCCGGCTGACGAACGGCGACAAGCGAGCCATATCCTCCTCGCGGACCGGGTAGCCCTGCGCCCGCAACTGCCGCACAGCCGCATCCAGGTAGACCGTCGTCCACAAAACGACGCAATTGAGGACGAGCCCGAGAACGCCGAGCTGATTCTCCAGCCCGCGCGCGTAGCGGTGGTAGAGCTCCCCCTTCTTGCCATGGCAGATCTTCCGCGCCAGGGCGTGGCGGCCTTCTTGCAGGTTGCGGATGTGTTTGATATCGCGGCGGTAGGTCTCATCCACGTCGATGTAGGCGAGGATTATGTGGAATCTGTTTTGTCAAGCCGCGTCGATCGATCGCGGTCAGTTGGGTGGGGATCTTCGAGCAGGACGACCTTGCTGAGAACGGGATCGAAGCCGAGGACCGGGTCTTGGCTTCCGCCTT
>NZ_JBGNUV010000009.1:0-359067 GCF_041950525.1 Nonomuraea sp. GTA35
ACGCGTACTTCCTCACCAGGCCCGCTCTCGCGGCCCCCGCTCGGAGGCGTTCATTTCGTCGTTGTGGTCTTAATTCTTCCAGCCGTTCAAGTCTCTGTCAAATTGACCCGACTTGCTCGACCTGCGGGAATTAATCCCTGCCCCCTTTCGGAGACAACCCCTCTAACTTACCAGCCCTTCGACCGATCTGCGAATCGATCTCCGAAGCGGCGCGCCACAGGGGATTGCCGACAAAAGAGGCACAACACACCAAAGTCACCGGAGTGAAGGAGGAGGGTTGCGCCGCACCGCGTCGGCTCCTAAAGATTAGCAGCGCCTCTCGACAGCTCGGGACGGTTCGCTCGCTTCTCCGGCAACAGAACGATCACGACCGAACATAGACTCCCCACGTGAGCAGCAACACGCCGCCAGTGGCGAAGAAGGTCCCCACGAAGCGCACCCATCACGGCGACACCGTCATCGACGAGTACGCATGGCTGAGCAACAAGGAAGATCCAGACACGACCGCTTATCTGGAGGCGGAGAACGACTTTCTCAAGCAGCAGACCGCCCATCTGTCCGACCTCCAGGAGCAGGTGTTCCAGGAGATCAAGGGCCGCACGCAGGAGACCGACCTGTCCGTGCCCAGCCGTAAGGGCCGGTGGTGGTACTTCGCCCGTACCGAGGAGGGCAAGCAGTACGCCGTCTCCTGCCGGGTCCCCGCCGACAGCGACGCTCCCCCGGTGATCACCCCGGGCATCAGGCTGGACCGCGAGCAGGTGATCCTCGACGGCAACGAGCTCGCCGGCGACAGCCCCTTCTTCTCGGTCGGCGCCAGCTCCGTCACTCCTGACGGCACGATGCTGGCGTTCTCGACCGACTACAAGGGTGACGAGCGCTTCACGCTGAGGTTCAAGAACCTCGAGACCGGCGAGCTGCTCCCCGACGAGATCACCGACATCTTCTACGGCGGCGCCTGGTCGGCCGACGGCTCGGCGTTCTTCTACACGCGCGTGGACGACGCCTGGCGCCCGTACCAGGTCTACCGGCACACCCTGGGCACCCAGGAGGACGTGCTGGTCTACGAGGAGAGCGACGAGCGGTACTGGGTGGGCATCGGGCTGACCCGCAGCGAGAAGTACCTCGTACTCGCCGCCGGCAGCAAGATCACCAGTGAGGTGCGCATCCTCGACGCCGCCGACCCCGCCGGCGAGTTCCAGGTCGTGCGGCCCAGGAAGACCGGCGTCGAGTACGGCATCGAGCACGCGGGCGACTTCTTCTACGTCCTCCACAACGAGAACGCCGAGAACTTCGAGCTGGCCACCGCTCCCCTCGACGACCCCGGCACGTGGACCCCGCTGATCGCCCACCGCGAGGACACCCGGCTCCTGGAGATCGACGCGTTCTCCGACCATGCCGTGGTGCACTTCCGCCGCGAGGGCCTGACCGGCCTGCGCGTGCTCCCGTACAGCGGCGCGGGTGACACCTGGCACGAGCGGGTGGAGGCGTCCGAGCGGAACGCGTACGAGATCGACTTCCCCGAGCCCCTGTACGACGTCGGCCCCGCCGGCAACCCCGAGTTCACGACCACGCGGCTGCGGCTGGCGTACACGAGCATGGTCACCCCGCCCAGCGTGTACGACTACGAGCTCGACTCCCACGAGCTGATCCTGCTCAAGCAGCGCCCGGTGCTCGGCGGCTACGACCGGGCCGACTACGAGCAGTTCCGCGACTGGGCCACGGCCGAGGACGGCACGAAGATCCCCGTGTCCATCGTCAAGCGCAAGGACGCGGCCAGGCCCGCCCCGACCGTGCTGTACGGGTACGGCAGCTACGAGACCTCCATCGACCCCGGCTTCTCGGTCCCGCGGCTGTCGCTGCTCGACCGGGGGTTCGTCTTCGCGGTCGCGCACGTGCGCGGCGGCGGTGAGATGGGCCGCCGCTGGTACGAGGACGGCAAGCTGACCAGGAAGCGCAACACGTTCACCGACTTCGTGGCCGTGGCCAGGCACCTGAAGGAGTCGGGCTGGAGCGACCGGGTCATCGCCAGGGGCGGCTCCGCGGGTGGCCTGCTGATGGGCGCGGTGGCGAACCTGGCGCCGGAGGTGTTCGCGGGCGTGGTGGCCGAGGTGCCGTTCGTGGACGCGTTGAACACCATCCTCGACCCGTCGCTGCCGCTGACCGTGATCGAGTGGGACGAGTGGGGCGACCCGCTGCACAACGCCGATGTGTACGCGTACATGAAGGGGTACTCGCCGTACGAGAACGTGGACGGCAGGCCGTACCCGCCGATCCTGGCGATCACCAGCCTCAACGACACGCGCGTGCTCTACCACGAGCCGGCGAAGTGGATCGCGAAGCTGCGCGCGACCGCGAAGGGCGGGCCGTTCCTGCTGAAGACGGAGATGGGCGCGGGGCACGGCGGCCGCAGCGGGCGTTACGACGCGTGGCGCGAGGAGGCCTTCGCGCTGTCGTGGATCATCGAGAGGGGCACGTCATGACCTACCAGGCCGACGAGCGGCGCTACGAGCGTCAGCCGTACAACCGCAGCGGGCGCAGCGGGCTGAAGCTGCCGGCGGTCTCGCTGGGCCTGTGGCACAACTTCGGCGACAACCGGCCGATCGAGAACTCCCGGGCGATCCTGCGCCGCGCCTTCGACCTCGGGGTGACCCACTTCGACCTGGCCAACAACTACGGCGTGCCGTACGGCTCGGCGGAGCTGAACTTCGGCCGGATCCTGCGCGAGGACTTCGCCGCCTACCGCGACGAGCTGGTCATCTCCACCAAGGCCGGGTACGACATGTGGCCGGGCCCGTACGGCGAGTGGGGGTCGCGCAAGTACGTGCTGGCCAGCCTCGACCAGTCGCTGCGGCGCATGGGGCTGGAGTACGTGGACATCTTCTACAGCCACCGCCCCGACCCGGAGACGCCGCTGGAGGAGACGATGGGCGCGCTGGACCGGGCGGTGCGCTCGGGCAAGGCGCTGTACGCGGGCATCTCCAACTACTCGCCGGAGCAGACCGCCCAGGCCGCGCGGATCATGCGCGAGCTGGGCACGCCGCTGCTCATCCACCAGCCCTCCTACTCGATGATCAACCGCTGGATCGAGGACGGGCTGCTGGACACGCTGGAGGAGGCGGGGATGGGCTGCATCGTGTTCTCGCCGCTGGCGCAGGGGCTGCTGACGGACCGCTACCTGGAGGGCGTGCCGGACGACTCGCGGGCCGCCACCAGCCGGTTCCTGAGCAGCGACCGGATCGATCGGGACCTGGCGCGCGACCTCGACGAGATCGCAAGGACGCGCGGGCAGACGCTGGCTCAGATGGCGCTGTCGTGGGCGATGCGGGACCCGAGGGTGACGAGCGTGCTGATCGGCGCCAGCAGCGTCAAGCAGCTGGAGGACAACGTGGCGTGCGTGGACGGCCCGGCCTTCACGGAGGACGAGCTGCAGGCCATCGACAAGATCACAGAGCGTCGTTCCGCTGGAGGTAGGTGAAGGCCGCCCAGCCGGGCAGTACCGGCAGCCAGAACGTGAGCAGCCGGTACAGCAGCACCGCCGAGGTGGCCAGCTCGGGTCGCACGCCCGCGACCGTCAGGCCGCCCACGAGCGCGACTTCGACCGCGCCCAGACCACCGGGTGTGGGTGCGGCGGAGCCGATCGCGTTGGCCGTGAGGAAGACGACCGCGACGGCGGTGAAGCTGAGCGTGCCGCCGAACGCGGCCACGCACGCGTCGAGGCAGACGATGAACGCGAGGGTGATCGAGAGGGTGCCGAAGCAGGCCTCGATCATCTTGCGCGGCGACTGGAGCACGTCGAGCAGGCGCGGCAGCACGTTCGAGAAGAGCTTGCGCAGCCGTGAGGTGACCAGCCGGCGCAGCGGCGGCACGCCGAGCACGGCGACGACCAGCACCGCCACCCCGAGCAGCACGAGGACGAGGGTGCGTGACGGGGTGAACGAGGTGGGGGTGGTCGAGCCGGTGATGTAGGCGAACAGCGCCAGCAGCAGGATGTGGAAGACCAGCATGATGAGCTGGGAGGCGCCGACGCTGGCGACCGCGCTGGCCGGGTGGATCCCGCGTTTTTGCAGGTAGCGGGTGTTGATCGCGACGCCGCCCACGGCGGCGGGCGCGACGAGCTTGACGAACGAGCCCGCGAACTGCGCCAGCACCGTCCGCCAGAGCGGCAGGTGCTCGGGCACGAAGCCGCGCAGCATGAACGCGGCGGCCACGTAGCTGGCGAACGAGGCCACCAGCGCCAGCCCCGACCAGGCCCAGTTGGCCGTGGTGATGACGTGGTAGACGTCCACCTGGCTGAGCTGGTAGAGCACGATGTACGCGGCGAGCGTGCTGGCGATGATGGTGATCAGGGTGCGGGGGCGGAAGCGTTCGAGGCGTACCTCTTCGACCTTGTTCTGCGGCTTGAGCGCGACGATGTGCTCGCGGATGCCGGGCAGCACGTTCTTGGCCTTGGCCAGCGCGGCGCGGGTCTCCCTGGTGAGGGCGATCTGCTGGAGCAGCGGCATGGCGGCGGCCAGCGCGTCGGGGCCCATGACGTTGGCGGCGGCGCGGACCGAGCGCTCGGGGCCGACGCGCAGCGACAGGTAGGTGAGGAGCTGGGCGACGTCGAGCCGCAGGAGCAGGTCTCCGGCGGCGACCTCGCCGCTGCGCGCGTCGGTGAGCACGACGCGGCCGTCGCGGTCGAGGTGGATGCTGTCGCCGGTGAGCCGCCGGTGCGCCAGGCGCTGGATCTGCAGCAGCTCGACCTGCTCCCAGATCTGGGCGAGCAGCTCGTCGTCGATCTCGGCGTCGGGCACCTCGTCGAGGGGCCGGGTCTCGATGTGCTCGTAGGCCAGCAGCGCGGCCTCGGTGCCGATCTCGCTGGTGCCGAGCAGGCGCGGGGTGCTGGCGCCCGCCGCCTGGGCCGCGTACGCCATGAGGGCCTCGCGTTCGAGCTCGGCGCGCAGCGACCTGATGGCGCGCCGCCTGGTCTCGGAGTTGAGCCTGATGCGCCGCCACAGCCGGTACGGCAGGCCGGCCACCTGCCGGTCGCGGTCGAGCACGGTGACGTCGAGGCTGGAGCCGTCCTTGAGGCCGATGGCGTAGCGGCGGCTGCCCTGGTGGTCGTCCTCGACGCGGCGGGCGGAGACGGGCACGAACGACAGCTTGCGCAGGGCGGCGACCACGGCGTTGCCCGGGGGGCGGGTGTTGGGGCTGCCGACGCCGTACAGGGTGGCGTAGCCGATGGCCATGCCGACCAGGACGGTGACGATGGCGCTGGGGATGGTGATCTGGCGGCCGGAGAAGAGGGCCAGGATGTAGAGCGCGATGGTGGTCCACATCAGCATCCGCCAGGTGGGGCGGCGGGAGATGCGGACGGCGGTGGAGTAGGCGATGACCGAGGTGAGCAGCGTGTTGAGCGGCTCGATGGTGCGGTCGCCGGTGAGCAGCACGCGCAGGTCGTCGATGTTGCCGCCGACGAGCCACTGGCCGAGCAGGAACGACCCGGCCATGCCGACGATGGCGGCGATGAGCCCTTCCGCGACGCGCAGCCCGTCGCGGTGGAAGACGCGCTCGACCGCGAAGGCCGTGGGCACGATGAGCACGGCCGCGCCACCGAGGAAGGTGGCGATCCTGCTCAGCAGCGGCACGAGCTCGGCGCCCTCCTTGACGTCGGCCTCGAGCCCGATGAGGGTCTGCTTGGCTACCAGGGCGAGCAGGATGACCGCGCCGAGCACGATGAGCGTGGCGAAGAAGCGCAGCAGGTCGGAGGGGCGGCGCAGGCGCTGGGGCAGCAGCGGCTCCACGACGTAGACGTCGTTCTCCGCGCGCGACTCGGCCACGGCCGGCTCCCCTTCCGCGAGGCCCTCCGTGTCATCTCGTTCCCTGATATCGGCCACCGACAGCGATTCCGCACCTTCCCGTGCCGGACCATACGATCTCTGACTTCCAGTGTGCTCAATCGTCCCCGCAGTGTCGCACGGGGCAGGCTACACGCTGCACTTCCCACTGTTCACCTCTGAATTCCTGGTAGCGGGTGGACGTAGGCTGTGTCCCATGTCGGGTGAATTGAGGGTTTTGGGGGCATGTCCGCTGGACTGCCCGGATACCTGCTCCTGGGTGGTGACCGTCGAGAACGGCAGGGCCGTCAAGATGCGCGGCAACCCCGACCAGCCCTACACCCGGGGCGCGCTCTGCGTGAAGGTCAACCGTTACCTGGAGCACACCCAGGCCCGGGACCGCATCCTGTACCCGCTGCGCCGCACCGGGCCGAAGGGCTCCGGCCAGTTCGAGCGGATCACCTGGGACGAGGCGCTCGACGAGATCTCCGTACGGCTGCGCGGCATCGTCGAGGAGCACGGCGGCGAGGCCATCTGGCCGTACCTGGGCACCGGCACCCTCGGCTACCTGCAAGGCTGCGAGGGCGTGGCGGGCCGGCGCTTCTGGAACCTGCTGGGCGCCTCCAGGCACTGGCTCAACATCTGCTCCGCGGCGGGCAACGCCGGGCTGCGGCGCACGCTCGGCACCGCGGCCGGCATGGACCCGGAGAACTTCGCGCTGTCCAAGCTGATCCTGCTCTGGGGCACCAACACCCTGACCAGCGGCCACCACCTGTGGAAGTTCATCCAGGACGCCCGCGCGGACGGCGCGTACGTCGTCGCCATCGACCCCGTCCGCACCAGGACGGCCGACCAGGCCGACGAGCACCTGGCGATCAGGCCGGGCACGGACGGGGCGCTCGCGCTGGGGCTGCTCAACGTCGTGCTGGCCGAGAACGCCCAGGACCAGGAGTTCCTGGCCGAGCACACCGAGGGCTGGGACGACTTCCGCGAGGAGATCCTGCGCCACCCGGTGGAACGAGTGGCCGAGATCACCGGGATCCCGGCCGAGGCCGTCCACAGGCTGGGGATGCGGCTGGCGCACACCCGCCCGACCGCGCTGCGCGCCACGCACGGCCTGCAGCGGCACGCGGGCGGCGGCGCCGCCCTGCGCGTGATCGCCGCCATCCCCGGCGTCACCGGCGACTGGCGCCACCCCGGCGGCGGCCTCGCCTTCTCCACCAGCGACCACGTCCACCTGAACGTGGACCGCCGCGACGACCTGCTCGCGGCGCCGGTGCGCACGCTGACCATGACCAAGGCGGCCTCGCAGCTCGAATCGGTCAAGTGCTTCTGGGTGTACGCGGCCAACCCCGTCGGCTCCTCCCCCGACTCCAACGCCATCAGGCGGCAGCTCCTGCGCGAGGACCTGTTCACGGTGGTCATGGAGCACTTCCCGACCGACACCGTGGACTACGCCGACATCGTGCTGCCCGCGACCATGCAGACCGAGCACCACGACCTGCACGCCGGCTACGGGCACCTGTACCTGCTGTGGAACGAGCAGGCCGTGGAGCCGCCCGGCGAGTGCCTGTCCACGACGGAGACGTTCCGGCGGCTGGCCGCGCACATGGGGATGACCGAGCCGTCGCTGTACGACTCGGACCTGGAGCTGGCCGAGCAGCTGCTGACGAGCGGGCATCCGTCGCTGGAGGGCGTCACGCTGGACAGGCTGCGCAAGGAGGGCTGGGTGCGGATGAACTACCCGCGCCCCTTCACGCCGTTCGCCGAGGGCTTCCCGACGCCTTCCGGGCGGCTGCGCTTCCCGCCGGCGGGCCAGGCGTACGTGCCGTCGTACACGGCTTCCTCCGCCGGGAGTTCGCCGTACCCGCTGACGCTCGTCACGCCCGCCTCGCACACGTTCCTCAACACGACGTTCGGCAACAACCCCGAGCTGCTGCGGCGCGCCAAGGAGCCGACGGTCCTGGTCAACCCGGCCGACGCGGCGGCGCGCGGGCTGGAGGACGGCCGCCGGGTACGCGTGCACAACGACGGCGGCGAGTTCCTGGCGAACGTGGAGATCAGCGACCGGGTGGCGGCCGGGGTGGTGGCCACGCCGAAGGGCCGCTGGCCCAAGCTCAGCCCCGGCGGCGCCAACCCGAACGCCGTCGTGGCCGAGCGGGACGCCGACATGGGCAGGGGGCCCGGCTTCCACGACAACTTCGTGGAGATCAGTTCAGTTTGAGCTTGTAGCCGACGTGGGAGGCGGTGAAGCCGAGGCCGTCGTAGAAGCGGTGCGCGTCCGTACGCGACCTGTCGGAGGTGAGCTGCACCATCGCGCACCCGCGCGCCCGCGCCCTGTCGATCGCCCAGGCGATCATCTTGCGGCCCAGGCCCTGGCCGCGGGTGGAGGCGGCGACCCTGACGGCCTCGATCTGACACCGCTCGGCGCCCAGCCGTGACAGCCCCGCCAGGTACGTGAGCTGCATCGTGCCCACGACCTTGCCGTCGCGCTCGGCCACGATCAGCTCGTCGTAGGGGTCGGCGTCGATCCGGTCGAACGCCGCCAGGTAACGCTCGTCGTTCGGATCCCCTTCCCTCTCGGCGCCGAGCGGGTCGTCGGCCAGCATCGCCACGATGGCCGGCACGTCCTGCCTGCGCGCCTGCCTGAAGAGCAGGGAGAGCACGTAGTGGGACTCCATCAGGGCCGGGTTGGACGGCAGCGCCATCACCTTGCCGCTGGGCGTGAAGCCCTTACGGGCGTAGAGCGCGCGGGCGGCGTGGTTCCGGTCCACCGCCCACAGGCCGATCTCCTCGGCTCCCGTGGTCCTGGCCCACTCGACGGCCGCGTCCACCAGCCTGGAGCCGACGCCGTCCTTCCTGGCCTCGGGCGCCACCCACATGGACAGCAGGTGGGCCGCGCCTTCC
The DNA here is from genome assembly GCF_041950525.1 of Nonomuraea sp. GTA35. NCBI lineage: Bacteria > Bacillati > Actinomycetota > Actinomycetes > Streptosporangiales > Streptosporangiaceae > Nonomuraea > Nonomuraea sp. GTA35. The sequence continues at coordinate 8,724 of NZ_JBGNUV010000009.1, forward strand.
TCCAGGCGCACGCACACCAGCCCCAGGTCCGCGCCGTCGCGCGTGGCGACCCACCAGCGCGCGTCCTGGTCCGCCAGCCGCTCCGCCCACTTCTGCGGCGGGAACTCGATCTCACGGGCGTAGGAGGAGCCGAACGCGTCCGGCGCGTCCTGCAACGCGCGCAGCCGCACCTCCCGCAGCCGCTCGCCTTCGCCCGGACCGAGGTGCACCATCTCTATATCCCGCATGCCCGAATCATGTCAGTTTCCCAGGGACAGCTCAGGGTCAGACCCCGATGCCCCCAGGGGAGGACAAAAGGCAGCATGAAGACATGAGCAACGAAATCAGTCGACGCGATGAGGTATCGCTGTCCGGCGCCGCGCTGCGCGGCGCCCCTTGGAAGACCGCTGCCATCAGCGGCGCCGTCGCGGCCGCCGTCACCTACGGCGTGGGCTGGCTCACCGGCGGCGCCGGCCTGGTCTGGTCGCTGGGCCTGGGCATCAGCCTGTTCGCGCTGGTCGCCGCGATCGGCGCGGTGTCCAAGCCGGAGGAGGGCGACCGGGTGACCCGCCAGGCGCGGATCTGGTCGCTCAAGCACCCGTTCAAGTTCGCGCTGCTGCCGGCCGGCATCGTGGCCGTGCTGAACTACCCGGTGCAGCTCGTCCTCGACGGCGAAGGGGTGTTCGGCTCGGCCTTCGACGCGCTGTGGCGCGGCGCGCTCGTCTACCTGATCGCCGGCGTGCTGACGCTCACGATGCAGGGACGAGCGCGGTCCGGCCGGTGACCCTACTGGGCCTCCCGCTCCGCAGTACTCCTGCACACGCAGAACTCGTTGCCCTCGGGGTCGCGCATGGTGACCCAGCCGGAGCCGTCGGGCTTGCGCAGATCGTCGTAGATGGTCGCGCCGAGCCCGACGAGCCGCTCGACCTCCTCGTCACGGGTCCTGCCCTCGGTGCCGTTGACGTCGAGGTGCACCCGGTTCTTGACGGTCTTGCCCTCGGGGACCCGGATGAACAGCAGGAACGGGTCCTGGTGGGTGCGGAGCATGACCTCGTCGTCGCCTGGTTTGTCTCCTTCGCCCAGGGGCAATCCGGTGGCCTCGCTCCACCAGCTCGCGATGGCGTACGGGTCGGCGGCGTCGATGGTGACGGCATGAATCTCGATCATGAATCACACAATAGACACCGCCAAAGCCGTTAAGCCAGTGTCTTGAGCCCGATGACCCCGGCCAGGATCAGGGCGATGGAGACGAGCCGCGCCGGCGACACCTCGTCACCCATGGCGATCATGCCGAGCAGCGCGGTGCCGGCCGCGCCGACGCCGGTCCAGACGGCGTACGCGGTGCCGACCTCCAGCGTCTTGAGCGCGTACGAGAGCAGGCCGAAGCTGAGCACGGCGGTGACCAGGAACGACAGCGTCCATCCCAGGTGCGAGAAGCCGTTGCTGAGCTTGAGCGACAGGGCCATGGTGACCTCGAAGAGGCCGGCCAGAACAAGGACGATCCACGCCACGAGAAGCACTCCCTGAGAGACGAGACTGACTTGGAGTGCGTCGTCTTGGCGTACCGGGTACGGCGCGTCTCGTCCGGGAGCTCAACCGCTCATGAGGGTGAACGCGCAGGACAGGCCGGTCATTCCCACCAGATCGTGACCCAGCGGTCGCGCGGCACCGGCCACATGCCGAACTCGGCCGCCGTCCGCGCCACCTCCTCCGCCCGCGAGGGGTCGAGACACACCCTGCGCACCGCGCTGGCGGCCAGCTCCTCCAGCGACGTGAATCGTTCCAGCGGGGCTTCCCTCTCCTCCACCCGCACGTTGAAGCCGAGCGCCGCCGCCAGCGCCACGCAGTCCTCCGCGATGGGCCGCACCGGCCGGTCGACGCCGTGGAAGTGCTGCCACAGGGGCGCCATCCAGCTCATCGGGTGGCGGTGCGGCAGCTCCAGGACCACCCGCCCCTGCGTGCGGGCGTCCAGCGCGAGCAGGAAGTCGGCCAGGTCGGGCACGTTGTAGACGACGTGCGCCGCCACGGCCGCGTCGGCCACCGGCACCTGGTCGCAGACGTCGGGCCAGCGGCCCTCGACCGTCGTGACCGGCACGCCCAGCTTCTCCGCCCTGGCCGTCAGCCCTTCCAGCATGGAGGCGGAGGTGTCGACCGCGTAGAGGTGGCCGATGCGGGCGTGCAGCGGCAGGGAGGCCGCGCCGGGACCCGAGCCGACGTCGAGCAGCGTGCCCTTCTCCGGCAGCGCCTCGGACAGGCGGGTCATGGTCGGGCCGTCGTCGGGCTCGGCCAGCGCCCTGTCGGTACGGGTGCCGAACCTCTCGGGCGAATGACTCCACGGATCCGCGGGGGCCTTGGCCAGGATCTCGTCCGGAATCGCCCACGACTCCAGGCGCTCCCGCCACCGGGCGGCGAGTTCTGCGGCGTCCATGGAGACGAGCATGCCACGCATATGACGGGTTACCCGCGGGTAGCATTTCAGAGTAAGGTTACTCACCAGTAGAAATGCCTCGGTTCAAGGAGATCGACGCCCATGGGCCACTACCAGAGCAACGTGCGTGACCTGGAATTCAACCTCTTCGAGGTCTTCGGGAGAGGCGAGATCCTCGGCACCGGGCCCTTCTCGGAAGTGGACGAGGACGTCGCGCGCAGCGTGCTCGACGAGATGAACCGGCTCGCCACCGGAGTGCTCGCCGACTCCTTCGAGGAGGGCGACAGGAACCCGCCCGTGTTCGACGCGGCCACCTCGACCGTCAAGGTGCCCGAAGGCTTCAAGAAGTCGTACAAGGCGCTGGTCGACGGCGGCTGGGCGCACCTCGACCTGCCCGCCGACCTGGGCGGCCCCGGCATCCCGCGCACCCTCGCCTGGGCCACCGCCGAGATGGTGCTGGGCGCGAACCCCGCCCTCTACATGTACGCGGCCGGCCCCAACTTCGCCTACACCCTGTGGAAGCTGGGCACGCCGGAGCAGAAGCGCTTCGCCGAGCTGGCCATCGAGCACAACTGGGGCGCCACCATGGTGCTCACCGAGCCCGACGCGGGCTCCGACGTGGGCGCCGGGCGCACGAAGGCGGTCCGCCAGCCCGACGGGACCTGGCACATCGAGGGCGTCAAGCGCTTCATCACCAGCGCCGAGCACGACATGTCCGACAACATCTTCCACCTCGTGCTGGCCCGCCCCGAGGGCCACGGCCCCGGCACCAAGGGCCTGTCGATGTTCCTGGTGCCGAAGTTCCACGTGGACCTGGAGACCGGCGAGCTCGGCGAGCGCAACGGCGTCTACGTCACCAACGTCGAGAAGAAGATGGGCCTGAAGGTCTCCACGACCTGCGAGCTGACCTTCGGCGACAAGCACCCCGCGATCGGCTGGCTGGTCGGCGAGGTGCACGAGGGCATCAAGCAGATGTTCATGGTGATCGAGCACGCCCGCATGATGGTCGGCACCAAGGCCATCGCCACGCTCTCCACCGGCTACCTGAACGCCCTCGAGTACGCCAAGGCCCGCGTCCAGGGCGCCGACCTGGCGAAGATGGCCGACAAGGCCTCGCCCCGGGTGACCATCACCCACCACCCCGACGTGCGGCGCGAGCTCATGCTGCAGAAGGCGTACGCCGAGGGCATGCGGGCGCTGGTGCTCTACACGGCCACGTTCCAGGACACCCTGCTCATCGACCCGGACGACCGGCACGCCGCCGCCATGAACGACCTGCTGCTGCCCATCGTCAAGGGCGTCGGCTCCGAGCGGTCGTACGAGCTGCTCTCCCGCTCCCTGCAGACCCTCGGCGGCTCCGGCTACCTGCAGGAGTACCCGATCGAGCAGTACATCCGCGACGCGAAGATCGACTCCCTGTACGAGGGCACCACCGCCATCCAGGGCCAGGACCTGTTCTTCAGGAAGATCCTGCGCAACCAGGGCGCCGCGATCGGCGCGCTGCTGGCCGAGATCAACGAGTTCGCCGGGTCCGAGGCCGGCAACGGGCGGCTCAAGGAGGAGCGCAAGCTGCTCGCCGAGGCCGCGGCCGAGGTCAAGGCCATGGGCGACACCATGGCGGGCTGGGCGCTCGGCTCGCTGGAGGCGCCCGAGGAGGTCTACAAGGTCGGGCTGAACACCACCAGGCTCCTGCTCGCGCTCGGCGACCTGATCATCGGCTGGCTGCTGCTGCGCCAGGCCGAGGTGGCGCTGGCCAGGCTGGCCGAGGGTGAGGACCCGTTCTACCAGGGCAAGGTGGGGGCCGCCTCGTTCTTCGCCAAGACCGTGCTGCCCCGGCTGGCCGCCGAGCGGCGCGTGCTCGCCGCCACCGACCTGGAGCTGATGGAGCTGCCCGAAGAGGCCTTCTGAGCCACACCTCGCCGCCACCCGCGGCAGTCACACCGGCAGGGCGCCCGACCGCGTGCGGGCGCCCTGCCGTTCTGTGCGCGTCCCTCGGCGTCAGCCGCTCGGCCGTCTTGTGCGGCGCCCTGTCCTGAGCCGCTCGGCCGTCTTGTGTACGTTCCTTGGCATGAGCTCCTCCGCGCATGATCATCCCCTGCCGCCGCCGCGCGTCGAAGAGGTGTCCGACGGCGTCTACGCCTACCTGCAGCCGGACGGGAGCTGGTGGATCAACAACACCGGGTTCCTGGCAGGGCGGCGCGGCGTCGTCGTCATCGACGCCTGCTCGACCGAGCGCCGCACGCGCGCCTTCCGCGAGGCCATCGGCAAGGTCACCGGCCGGCCGATCACCACGCTGGTCAACACCCACCACCACGGTGACCACACCTTCGGCAACTGGCTGTTCCCCGAGGCCACGATCGTCGGGCACGAGGGCGTGCGCGAGCAGATCATCGCCGACGGCGTGCCCGCCTACCGCGCCGCCTGGTCGCCCGAGGTGGAGTGGGGCAAGATGGAGCCGACCCCGCCGTTCCTCACCTTCACCGACCGGATCACCCTGCACTCCGACGAGCTGCGCTGCGAGGTACGGCACGTCGGGCACGCCGCCCACACCACCAACGACTCCTACGTGTGGATCCCGGAGCGGCGGCTGCTGTTCGCCGGCGACCTGGTCTTCAACGGCGGCACCCCGTTCGTGCTGATGGGCTCGGTGGCCGGGGCGCTGCAGGCCATCGGGCAGTTGCGGGAGCTCGGCGCGCGGACCGTCGTGCCCGGGCACGGCGAGGTGTGCGGGCCCGAGGCGTACGAGCCGGTCGAGGGTTACCTGCGCTTCGTCCAGGAGACCGCCAGGCGGGGCAAGGAGGCGGGCCTGACGCCGCTGGAGGCCGCCAGGGAGACCGACCTCGGCGAGTGGGCGGGGCTGCTCGACGCGGAGCGCATCGTGGGCAACCTGCACCGCGCCTACGCCGAGCTCGACGGGCAGCCCCTGGGCGCGCCGATCGACCTGGTCGCGCCCGTACTCGACATGATCACCTACAACGGCGGCCGGCCCCTGTCGTGCTTGGCGTGAGATGCGACGGGTGTGATCCGCGATAGCCGGGTATGACCGAGGCTGTACTCGCCGTTTGCCTGGAGGTCGTCATGGGTGTCGGGGTAAGCATCTTCTTCCTCACGCTTGGCGCCATCCTGAGGTTCGCGATCGACCCTGACGTGTTCGGGCAGAGCGTCCGCATGGACGTCATCGGCCTCATCTTCATGATCGTCGGCGGCGTGGGCGTGGTGCTGAGCATCGTGCTGGCCCCTCGCCGGGGCCAGACCTCCGACAACAGGCTGATGCACCGCGAGAACAACCCGCCTGATCTCTGAGCGGCCGGGCGTCCAGGCTTCAGCCGTGCTGAACCGAACGTTCAGAGAGGTCGACGGTGAGCGGATCGAGGGCCTGTCGCGGCCCGTGTTCATCTGCAACGGCGGCCACTACTTCCTGACCGAACTGGTCGTGTACGCCGACGGCGCGATCGACGTCTGGGGCCTGACCGACCTGGAGGGGCTGCGCCGGCACCTGGAGACGGGGTGGGTCGCCACGTCGATACCGCGCGGGGCGCAGGCCTCGGCCGACCACCTGGCGTCGTGGCGGATGGCCAGGACGACGATGCACATGACGGCCGAGGGCCTCCTGGGGGAGGTGGCCGACGCCATCGATGAGCTCAACGGCCGCCCCGACTCCTCCGAACGGTGCTGGATGGCGATCGAACGCTACATGGAGACCAGGTCCGAGGACGACCTGCGCGCGCTGCGGGAGGCCTACCTGGCCGTCCCGGAGCTCGAACGGCAGTACGTCCTGGGCGACATGGGCAGCAAGGACCTTCCGCTCGTGGACCTGATGGCGGAGCCGCGCGAAGCGGTGCCGCAGGGGCCCGGCGATCCCTCGGCCGTGACCGAGGAGGACCGGGAGGAGGCGATCGCCTACTTCGAGGAGGTGCTGAGCCATCGGAGCGAGCCACGACCACCCGGGCGGGCCGATGACCCTGAGCCGGTCGAAGCGGGCGCGATCACCCTCTACGAGGTCGTCCGTGCCCAGGGGCGGCCGGAGGATCCCGGCGTGGCGGCGCTGCGCAACGAGTACCCGGCGGAGATCGAGGTGGGGGGCGTGCGGTACCCGACGGTCGTCCACGCCTACTGGGCGCTGTCCACCGCCGATCCGGCGGCACGGGAGCGGATCGCCGCGGCCGCGCGGCCGTACGACGCGGAGAGGCTCGCCAGGGAGACGGCCCGCGTCGAGAAGTGGGCGAACGTGCGGGCCGCCGTCATGGCGCGGCTGCTGCGCGCCAAGTTCGCCCAGCATCCGCGGCTCGCGGAGATCCTGCTCGGTACGGGCACCGCGCGCCTCCACTACAGCGGGGCGGCCCCGGACTACTGGACGACCGCGGGGAGCCGGGGCCGCAACTGGATGGGCCGCCTCCTGGAGCTGGTCAGATCCGAGCTCCAGGCCGATCAGGCCACGGAAGGCCGATCAGCGACGGGCTAGAGGCTGAGCTGTACGGCGGCGCGGGTCGCGAGGATCGGCTTGATGTAGTCGGCGATCACCTTCTGGTGGTCAGGGTGGTCGCGGTAGGTCAGGTAGTCGTCCACGTCGTCGAAGTCCGCCACCACGGCGTACTCGTGGTTGCCCTGGTTGAGGCCCGCGTCCGCGCCGACCGTGTAGGAGCGCAGCTGCGGGATGAGGCCGGGGAGTTTGCGCAGCTCGGCCGTGACGGCGGCCTTCTGCTCGGCGGTCGCGGTCTCGGTCCAGGTGAACAGCACGATGTGGCGAATCATATTCGCCACCTTATCGAGGTATCTGATGAGGCCCTGGTCGCTCTGACCCCAGTGGGTGCGGGCGTCCCCCGCCGTACGGCGATCGCCGGGAGAGGGGTCCTCCCGGCGGTCGCCGTACTCCATCGGGCCTAGCCCCAGGCGAGCATGCGGAGGGGGTCCTCCAGCATCGCGCCGACGTCCGCGAGGAAGAGCGAGCCCAGCTCGCCGTCGATGATGCGGTGGTCGAAGGAGAGCGACAGGGTCGTCACCTTGCGCACCGCCAGCTCGCCGTCCACGACCCACGGCATGTCCCTGATCTGGCCCACGGCGAGGATGGCGGCCTCACCGGGGTTGAGTATCGGCGTGCCGGTGTCCACCCCGAAGACGCCGACGTTGGAGATGGTGATGGTGCCGCCGGACATCTCCGCCGGTTGGGTGCGTCCCGCTCTGGCCGTCTCCGTGAGCTGGGCCAGGGCGGTGGCCAGGGCGGGGAGTGACAGGTCCTGGGCGTCCTTGATGTTGGGGACCATGAGGCCGCGCGGGGTGGCGGCGGCGATCCCGAGGTTCACGTAGTGCTTGATCACGATCTCCCCGGCCTGCTCGTCCCACGCCGAGTTGATCAGGGGGTGGCGTTTGACCGCCGTCAGGACCGCCTTGGTCACCAGGAGCAGCGGAGAGACCTTGACCTGCGCGAAGTCGGCCATGGTGCGCAGGCGCCGCACCGCCTCCATGGTGCCCGTCATGTCCACCTGGAGGAACTCGGTGACGTGCGGGGCGGTGAAGGCGCTGGTGACCATGGCCTGGGCGGTCGCCTTGCGTACGCCCTTGACGGGGATGCGCTCCTCGCGGAGGGCCGGGGCCGCCGCGGGCGCCGGTTCCTCGGCCGGGGCCTGGGCCGCCGCGTGCACGTCGTCGCGGGTGATCGAGCCCTGCGGGCCCGTGCCCGTCAGGGACGCCAGGTCCACGCCCAGGTCCTTGGCCAGCTTGCGGACCGGGGGCTTGGCCAGGACGGCCACCCGGCTGGGCGTCGCAGGCGTGGCGCCGGGCTCCGGCGTACCAGGGGCCGCCGGGGACGGGGCCGTGGAGGGCGGGCCGTCCACCTCCACGCGGGACGGGTTGGCCACCGGGTTGGCGGCGATGCCCGGGGACTGCTGCTTGCGGGGGCGGCGCTTGGTGGCGCCGGTCTTGACGCCGTAGCCGACCAGGACCGCCTGGCGTTCCTCCTTGGGGGCCGGGCTGCCGTGGGCGCCGGGTTCCACCGCGCCCTCCGCCGGCGGCTTCGGGACCATGTCGTCGGCCAGGGCGGCGAGGTCGCCCGAGGCCTGGGCCGGTGTCGCGGCTCCGGAAGGCACCCCCGCGCCGGTGGCGCCGGCAGGCGCGCCGCCCTCCTCGGCGGTGTCGACGGCGATGATGGGGACGCCGACGTCGATCGTGTCGCCCTCCTCGGCCATCAGGCCGGCCACCACCCCGTCCCACGGGATGGGCAGCTCGACGATCGACTTGGCCGTCTCGATCTCCACCACGATCTGGTTGACCTTGACCGCGTCACCCGCCTTGACGTGCCAGCGGACGATCTCGGCCTCCGTCAGCCCCTCACCGACGTCAGGAAGCTTGAACTCGCGTCGCATCGCGCAACCCCCTCAGTACCCGAAGGTCCGGTCGACGGCGTCGAGCACCCGGTCCAGGTCCGGCAGGTAGTGCTCCTCCAGCTTGGACGGGGGGTAGGGGGTGGAGAAGCCGCCGGCCCGCAGGACGGGCGACTCCAGGTGGTAGAAGCACTGCTCGGTGATCCGGGCGGCGAGCTCGGCGCCGAAGCCGCTGTTGACGGGGGCCTCGTGGACGACCACGACCCGCCCGGTGCGGCGTGCGGAGTCCATCACGACGGGCTCGTCCAGCGGGTTGAGCGAGCGCAGGTCGATGACCTCCAGCGAGCGGCCATCGTCCTCGGCCGCCGTGGCGGCCTCCAGGCACGTCTTGACCATGGGACCGTAGGCCAGCAGCGTGACGTCGGACCCGGGGCGGACGACCTTGGCGGCGTGCAGCGGGGGCCACCAGTCGGTGGAGGAGGTGTCGATGTCGGACTTCTCCCAGTAGCGGCGCTTGGGCTCGAAGAAGAGCACCGGGTCGTCGCTGCGGATGGCCTGCTGGATCATGGTGTACGCGTCGGCCGGGTTGGAGCAGGCGACGACGCGCAGGCCGGCCGTGTGGGTGAAGTACGCCTCCGGCGACTCGCTGTGGTGCTCGACCGCGCCGATGCCGCCGCCGCAGGGGATGCGTACGACGACCGGCAGCTTGATCGCGCCCAGCGAGCGCATCGGCATCTTGGCTAGCTGCGTGATGATCTGGTCGGCGGCCGGGAAGACGAACCCGTCGAACTGGATCTCGCACACCGGCCGGTACCCGCGCAGCGCCAGCCCGATCGCGGTGCCGATGATGCCCGACTCGGCCAGCGGCGTGTCGATCACGCGGTCCTCGCCGAAGTCCTTCTGCAGCCCGTCGGTGACGCGGAACACGCCGCCCAGCTTGCCGACGTCCTCACCCATGATGAGGACCTTGGGGTCGTCCTCCATGGCCTTGCGCATGCCCTCGTTCAGGGCCTTGGACAAGCTCAGCACAGTCACTTCTCGAACCCCTCCAAGTACGCGGCGAACTGGGCGCGCTCCCGGTCGATCAGGGCGTGGGGCTCGCGGTAGACGTGGTCGAAGATGTCGAGCGGCTCGGGGTCCGGCATGGCCAGGCAGCGCCTGCGCAGGTCCGCGCCGAGCTGGTCCGCCTCGGCGTCGATGGAGTCGAAGAAGGCCTGGTCGGCGTGCTCGTTCCTGAACAGGTACGCCTTGACCCGCTCGATCGGGTCCTTGAGCTTCCACGCCTCCAGCTCGCTGGCCACGCGGTAGCGCGTGGGGTCGTCGGTGGTGGTGTGGGCGCCCATCCGGTACGTGAACGCCTCGATGAGCGTCGGCCCCTGCCCGGTACGGGCGGCTTCGAGCGCCTTGCGGGTCACCGCGAGGCAGGCGAACACGTCGTTGCCGTCGACCCTGATGCCGGGGAAGCCGAACCCGGACGCCCGCCGGTAGAGGGGGATGCGGGTCTGCTTCTCCAGCGGTTCGGAGATGGCCCACTGGTTGTTCTGGCAGAAGAACACGATCGGCGCGTTGAACACGCTGGCCCAGATGAACGATTCGTTCACGTCGCCCTGGGAGGTGGCGCCGTCGCCGAAGTAGACGATGGTGGCGGCGCTCGCGTCGTCGCGCTGGATGCCCATCGCGTAGCCGACCGCGTGCAGGGTCTGGCTGCCGATCACGATCGTGTACAGGTGGAAGTTGTGCTCCTTGGGGTCCCATCCCCCGTGGTTGACGCCCCTGAACAGGCCCAGCAGCTTGACCGGGTCGACGTCGCGGCACCACGCCACGCCGTGCTCGCGGTAGGTGGGGAAGGCCATGTCGGTGTCGGTCAGCGCGCGGCCGGAGCCGATCTGGGCCGCCTCCTGGCCCAGCAGCGAGGCCCAGATGCCCAGCTCGCCCTGGCGTTGCAGCGCCACCGCCTCCAGGTCGATGCGCCGGACGAGCACGAGGTCGCGGTAGAGCGACCGGACCTCCTCCGGGGTCAGATCGATGTCGTAGTCGGGATGCTCGACCCGCTCGCCCTCGGGGGTGAGCAGCTGGACGAGCTCAGGAGATGCTCCCGAGGCGTCTATGGTCATGCGCCACTCCTGCTGGTCAGGGGCCGGACTATGGATGGGGTTGCCACCTTAGGCCAGCCTTACCTAACGACGAACCGGTAGGTGGTGGTTCGTACGCGTTCGGGGCCATCGTGGCAGACGTCACAGCCCTGTGCGCAAGCCCCATGTCCTCCCCGTTCCCGTTGTAGTGGCAGCCACACGCGCCGGTAGGCTGTGCTTCCCATCCACCCACCGCTCCCAGGAGGAACGCAGTGGCCCGCGTCATCGTGGACGTCATGTTGAAGCCCGAGATCCTCGATCCGCAGGGCCAGGCCATCGCCAGGGCGCTGCCCAGGCTCGGCTTCTCCGGCGTCTCAGCCGTGCGCCAGGGCAAGCGCTTCGAGGTCGAACTCGACGGCCCGGCCGACGAGGCGGCGCTCGACGAGGTGCGCAAGATGGCGGAAACGTTGCTCGCCAACACGGTCATCGAGGACTACAGCGTCCGCGTCGAGGGCTAAGGCACATTTGCCGCCCCGATTTCCCCTGGGGCGGTTAAAGCCCGGTTGCGACGTGCCACAATGCCACGGGCGTGCCAACACTGAATAACAACAACGTGATTTTGCGGTTAGCCCCGTTTTCTCAGGGAAACCTACTCCAGGTGAGATTCCGGCGCCCGGAGGAGTCCGGTGGATATTGAGTTCTCGTTGGCACTGCCTCGGGATGCGATCGGCATACCGATGGTCAGGCGAGTGCTTGGCGACGCCATGCGTTCACTCAACGTGAGCGAGACGTGCATCGCCGACATGCTGCTCGCCGTGTCCGAGGCGTGCTCCAACGCGGTCCGGCACGGAGGGCCGGCCAACCGCTACGAGGTGACGGCGGCCATCGGCGCCGGCCAGTGCGACGTTCGCGTGGCCGACAACGGTGACGGCGTCCCGACGATGCCTCACTCCTTTCCGCCTCCCGACACCGAGAACGGCCGCGGCCTGCTGATCATGCGCTCGGTCGTCGACGAGATCTCCTTCGGCGTCACCCCCGGCCGGGGCACCACGGTCCACCTGCGCAAGCACCTCGCCTGGGACGACGGCGCCGACGCCCGTCCCCGCGAGCTCGCCGCGGTCTGACCTGCGCCTTCGCTCCACGCCCGAGTCGATGCGGACCACCTGGGAGCACCCGATAACCTGATTACACCGCCGTCCGCCCCGAAGGGACGGTGGTGCGCGCGCGCATTCCTCCGGAGGGGACGACAGTCATGAGCGCTGCCCGTGTGGGCGTAGTCACGTTTCCAGGAACTCTCGACGACCAGGACGCCGCCAGAGCCGTGCGCCTCGTGGGCGCGGAGGCGGTCCCGTTGTGGCACGCCGACCACGACCTGAAGGGGGTCGACGCCGTCTTCCTGCCCGGCGGCTTCTCCTACGGCGACTACCTGCGCTGCGGCGCCATCTCGCGGTTCGCGCCGCTCATGGAGGAGCTGGTCCCCGCCGCCAGGGCGGGGCTGCCCGTGATCGGCACCTGCAACGGGTTCCAGATCCTGTGCGAGGCGCACCTGCTGCCCGGCGCGCTGACCCGTAACGCCTCGCTGCACTACGTCTGCCGCGACCAGCGGCTCAAGGTCGAGCAGACGGCGACCGCGTGGACGAACTCGTTCACTCCCGGCCAGGAGATCGTGCTGCCGATCAAGCACGGCGAGGGCCGCTACGTGGCCTCCGACGACACGCTGGCCGCGCTGGAGGCGGGCGGCCACGTGGTGTTCCGCTACGTCGGCAACCCCAACGGCTCGCTCAACGACATCGCGGGCATCCGCAACGAGGCGGGCAACGTGGTCGGCCTCATGCCGCACCCCGAGCACGCCGTCGAGGACCTGGTCGGCGCCCCGAGCACCGACGGCCTCGGCGTCTTCACCTCCATCCTGAAGAACCTGGTGAACGCATGACAGACAGTGTGAAGCGGGCGGCGGAGACTCCCGACGAGCCGATGCCCTTCGCCGAGCTGGGGATGAAGCAGGACGAGTACGACCGGGTCAAGGAGATCCTGGGCCGCCGTCCCACCGGCTCCGAGCTGGCCATCTACAGCGTCATGTGGTCCGAGCACTGCTCGTACAAGTCGTCCAAGGTGCACCTGAAGCAGTTCGCCACCAAGGCGCCCAAGTCCGAGGCGCTGCTCGTGGGCATGGGCGAGAACGCCGGCGTGGTCGACATCGGCGACGGCTGGGCCGCCACGTTCAAGATCGAATCCCACAACCATCCGTCGTACGTCGAGCCGCACCAAGGCGCCGCCACCGGCGTCGGCGGGATCGTGCGCGACATCATGTCGATGGGCGCGCGCCCGATCGCGGTCATGGACGCGCTGCGCTTCGGCGCCGCCGACGCCGTGGACACCCGCCGCGTGCTGCCCGGCGTGGTGGAGGGCATCAGCAGCTACGGCAACTGCCTGGGCCTGCCGAACATCGGCGGCGAGGTCGTCTTCGACCCCTGCTACATCGGCAACCCGCTGGTCAACGCGCTGTGCGTGGGCCTGCTGCGCAAGGACCAGATCAAGCTGGCCACCGCGCCAGGCCCGGGCAACAAGGTGGTCCTGTTCGGCGCGTCCACCGGCCCTGACGGCATCGGCGGCGCCTCCGTGCTGGCCAGCGCCACGTTCGAGGACGAGTCGCAGGCCAAGCGGCCCGCCGTGCAGGTGGGCGACCCGTTCATGGAGAAGCTGCTCATCGAGTGCTGCCTGGAGCTGTACGCGGCCGACGTGGTCGTCGGCATCCAGGACCTCGGCGCGGCCGGCGTCTCCTGCGCCACCACCGAGCTGGCCGCCAAGGGCACCGGCGGCATGAAGGTGGACCTCAACCTGGTCCCGCTGCGCGACCCCTCGCTCAGGCCCGAGGAGATCCTCATGAGCGAGTCGCAGGAGCGCATGATGGCCGTCGTCCGGCCCGACGACATCCCCGCGTTCATGGCGATCTGCGAGAAGTGGGACGTGCCCGCCACCGTCATCGGCGAGGTCACCGACACCGGCCGCCTCGTCATGACCTGGGACGGCGAGGTCATCGTGGACATCCCGCCGGGCACCGCCGCCGACGAGGGCCCCGTCTACGAGCGGCCCTTCCACGAGCCGGCCGGGCAGGCCGCGCTCAACGGCGACACGCCCGACCGGCTGGAGCGGCCCGCCGACCTGCGGGCGACCCTGCTCAAGCTGCTCGGCTCGCCCAACCTGGCCTCCAAGGCGTGGGTGACCGACCAGTACGACCGGTACGTGCGCTCCAACACCGTGCTGGCCCAGCCGGCCGACGCGGGCATGCTGCGCATCTCGGAGGCGATCGAGGGCGCGGAGCCGACCACCCGCGGGATCGCGCTGTCCACCGACGGCAACGGGCGCTACGCCAAGCTCGACCCGTACGCGGGGGCGCAGCTCGCGCTCGCCGAGGCGTACCGGAACGTGGCCGTGACCGGCGCCCAGCCGCTGGCCGTCACCAACTGCCTCAACTTCGGCTCCCCCGAGGACCCCGAGGTGATGTGGCAGTTCGCCGAGGCCACCCGCGGGCTGGCCGACGCCTGCAGGGCGCTCGGCGTGCCGGTCACCGGCGGCAACGTCTCCTTCTACAACCAGACCGGCTCGACGGCCATCCACCCGACGCCCGTCGTGGGCGTGCTCGGCGTCATCGAGGACGTCGCCAAGCGGGTGCCGTCCGGGTTCACCGCCGAGGGGCTGCGGGTCGTGCTGCTCGGCGACACCGGCGCGGAGTTCGGCGGCTCGGAGTGGGCCCACGTCGAGCACCGCCACCTGGGCGGGCTGCCGCCGCACGCGGACCTGGAGGCCGAGCGGGCGCTGGGCACCGTGCTGGTGGAGGCGGCCCGGCGGGGGCTGCTGGAAGGCTCGCACGACCTGTCGGACGGCGGGCTGGCCGTCGCGCTGGCCGAGTCCTGCCTGGCGCGGGGCGTCGGGGCGCAGGTCGAGCTGACGGGCGACCCGTTCACCGACCTGTTCAGCGAGTCGGCGGCGCGGGCGCTGGTCGTGGTGCGGCCCGAGGCCTACGACGAGTTCGCCTCGCTGTGCGGGCGGCACGACGTGCCCTGCTACGGGCTCGGGATGACCGGCGGGGCGTCGCTGGTCGTCAAGGACGTGCTCGAGGTCTCCGTGGAGGAGCTGCGGGAAACGCACTCGGCCGCGCTTCCCGCGCTGTTCGGCTGAGGTCTTCCGGGAGGGCCGGCACGGGGTTCCGTGCCGGCCCTCCTGGCGTCACGCCTTCTTCAGGCAGACGACGTAGATGCTGCCGCTGACGCTGACGCCGTTGTTACCGCCACCGTGGCCGTAGGTCTGCGCGTCCTTCTCGGCCGGGGCGTTCGTGGGCGTGGCCGTCGGGGCCGCTGCGGCCTGCCTGTCGTAGTCGTTGCCGCCGCCGTTGTCGTCCTTGACGACGGTGACCGTCCAGCTGGAGGCGCCCGAGGGCGCGCTGCTGGTGACGATCGCGTTCTTGAACGTGCTGAACGAGAAGCCGCCGCCCGTCACCACGCCGCTGCCGCAGCTCACGGTCTCGGTGCCGGTCCCGTTGACGAACTCCTTGTTGACGTAGGTCGTGTAGGTGGCGCCGGTGCCGGGGTCGCCCTTCGGGCCCTGCGGGCCACGCGGGCCGGTGTCGCCCTTCGGGCCCTGGGGGCCGCGGGGGCCGGTCGCGCCGTCCTTGCCCGGCAGGCCGTTCTTGCCGTCGTCGCCCTTCGGCCCCTGCGGACCCTGAGGACCGGTGGCGCCCGTCTTGCCGGGCTCGCCCTGCTCACCCTTCGAGCCCTGCTCGCCCTTGGGGCCCTGCGGGCCCGCGACGCCCTGCTTGCCCTGCGGCCCGACAGGCCCGGTCTCGCCCTTGGGCCCCTGGACGCCCTGCTTGCCCTGCGGGCCGGCCGGGCCGGGCTCGCCCCGGCGGCCCTGCTCGCCCTGCTGGACGGTGGTCGTCGAGGTGGAGGATCCGCCGATCAGGATCCGCTCCTCCGTCTTCCTGCACTTCGTCGCCGGGTTGACGATGCGGGCGTAGCGCGTCTTCTTGTGCACGCAGGCGTGCACCTCCGCGGCTGCGGCGGACGAGGCGGTGGCGACGCCACCCACGGTGAGGAGCGAGGCTGCCAGCGCCCCGACAGCGGCGAGCGTGATCGTGCGCCCGCCTCGAACCTTGATGGCCACGGCTTTCCTTCCCAACGGAACGAGTGATGCTCATGTTGTGCATGAGATTCACGCTTCGAACGTTCCAAGGGATGACGCCAACTACATAACGTATCTATTACGAAACAGAGTGTTACTGACCGGATTGACGGATTGTCTCCGACTCGGGTGAGTAAAAGGACGCATTGGCGACACCGATCGCCCGTGGATAATCGGGTCTGTGCCAACGCGCGGTCCCACGCCCTACCTTCCCCCGGCCACCCAGCCCGTACGCGGCGTGGTCTGGTCCATCCACCTGATCCTGCCCCTGCTCGGCCTCTGGCTCCTGCTGGCCCAGCCGCACATCAACATCTTCTGGCAGCACAACGCCAGCCACTTCTGGCTGATCATCCTGGTCGCCGGCGTCAACGTCGCGCTCGGCGCGCTCATCAGCGAGGCCTCCAGGCGCCGGCAGGACGCGCGGCTGTTCCTGGTCTCCATGGTCTTCCTGAGCAGCGCAGGGTTCTTCTTCCTGCACGGGCTGGCCACGCCGAAGGTCATCCTGCCCACCGGCTCCATCGGGTTCGACCTCGGCCAGCAGGTGGGGCTCACGCTCGCCTCGGCGTTCGCGTTCGCCTCCGCGCTGCCGCTGCGGGAGAAGGCCGCCAAGGCCGTGCTCGGGTCGCAGCACTTCATCCGCGGGGCGCTGGTCGGGTTCATGGTGCTCTGGGGTGTCATGTCGCTGGTCCCGGGCCTGACGCCGCTCAGCGAGCCGCCCATGGTCTCGCCGATGGGCTGGCTGGCGTGGGCGTCGGTGCCCGGGCTGCTGCTGTACGTGGCGGCGAGCGTGATGATGTTCCTGCTGCACCGGCGGCGGCCGGCGGCCATGCTGATCAGCCTGATCACCGCGTACGCGCTGCTGGCCGAGTCGATGATCGCGGGCATGTCGCAGCTCAACTGGCACCTGTCCTGGTGGGAGTGGCACATCCTGCTCACCCTGGCCTTCGTCTTCGTCGCCTACAGCGCCTACCTGCAGTTCAGGCGCGAGGGGTCGAGCGCGGGCCTGTTCGACTCGGTGGCGCTGGCGGCCACCGTGCGGCGCATCCAGCGCGACTACGACGAGGCGCTGGAGGAGCTGGTCGAGCACGTACGCCGGGGCGAGCCGCTGGCCGCGACCCGGCTGTCGGGCAAGTTCCGGCTCAACGAGGGCCAGGCCGCGGTGCTCGACCGGGCGGGCGAGGCGCTGGCCAACGAGCGGGAGCTGTCGGAGCGGCTGGCCGCGCTGGTGGCGGTGAGCGCGCAGACCAAGGTCGGGCTGCCGGAGAACGAGCTGCTGACGGTGTCGCTGGAGCGGGTGCGGCAGGCGTACGGGGACGTCAAGATCGCCCTGGTCTCGGAGGGCAGGACGCAGATCGGCTCGCGCGACTACGCCTTCACCGACGGCAACCCGATCAGGCGCGACCAGCTCCTGGCCTTCCCGCTGACCGTCAAGGGCAACCTGGCGGGCGTGCTGGAGGTGCCGGTCGGGCGCACCAGCCAGGACGAGGCGCTGGCCGCGACGCTGGCCGGGCAGCTGTCGATCTCGCTGGAGAACGCCCGCCTCTACCAGGAGCTGCACACGCTCTTCCACCAGTACATGTCGCCGGACGTGGCGCACGCGCTGCTCGCCGACCCCGCGCAGGCGGAGCTGGGCGGCCAGCTCAAGGAGCTGACCGCGCTCTTCGCCGACCTCAAGGGCTTCACCACGTTCTCGGAGAAGGTCACGCCCGGCGAGATCGTCGAGATGCTGAACCGCTACCACACGGCCGCTGTCCCCTGCATCCTGAACAACGGCGGCACGATCGTGCAGTTCGTCGGCGACGCGCTGCTGGCCCTGTTCAACGCGCCCGCGACGCAGGACGGGCACGCGCGGCAGGCCTGCAAGGCGGCGCTGCAGATGCAGCAGGCCGCCGCCGAGATCGCCGAGGAGATGGCCTGGAAGGTCGACACGGTCGAGTGGCCGACGTTCCGGGTGGGCGTCAACACCGGGCCGGCCCTGGTCGGCAACATCGGCAGCCCGGAGCTGCGCGGCTTCAACGCCATGGGCGACGCCGTGAACGTGGCCGCCAGGCTCCAGACCCTGGCCGAGCCGGGCACGGTGGTGATCGGCGAGACGACGTACAGGCAACTGGGCGACGGCGCGAAGGTGAGCCCGCTGGGGCCGCTCAACCTCAAGGGCAAGGAGGAACTCGTCACGGCCTACGTTCTGACGGAAATGACATAGTAGGGCGGTGCAGGTACCGACATAATCAGGCGCATGGATTCAGAGCCCGGAGAGTTCCTCACCATGCTGACCGCCGAGGAGGTCGAGGCCCTGCGCTCGGCCGGCCGGGTGCGGCGCTGGGACCGGGGCACGACCATCATGACCGAGGGCGACACGTCCGACTGGGTGCTCGTGCTGATGGAGGGCAGGGTCAAGTGCTCCTCCCACACGAGCGGCGGCACCGAGGTGGTGCTGGCCGTACGCGGGCCCGGTGCGCTGCTCGGCGAGCTGTCGGCCATCGACGGCTCACCCCGCTCGACCACCGTGACCGCGCTGGAGCCGATCGCCGGCCTCGTGGTGCGTGACTTCACCGGCTTCCTGGAGAGCCACGGGCGCATCGCCGTGCAGCTCATGCGGCTCGTCAGCGGGAAGCTGCGCGACTCCGACCGCAAGCGCATCGAGTACGGCGCGTTCGACACCACGGGGAGGGTGGCGACGCGGCTGCTGGAGCTGGCCGAGCGGTACGGCGAGAAGACCAACGGCGGCGTACGCGTGGCGCTGCCCCTGTCGCAGGACGAGCTGGCCGGATGGACCGGCGCCTCCCGCGAGGCCGTCAGCAAGGCGCTGCGCACGCTGCGCGACCGGGGCCTGATCGAGACGGGCAGGCGGCGCGTGGTGATCCACGACCTGGAGGGGTTGCGCAAGCGCGCCAGGTGACCCCTGGGACACAGCGCCCCCCGGACAAAAGGGACGTACGTCGTACGTCATAGTGGAGGCATGGTCGCGGTCACCCCCCAAGACGACGCCCGCCTGCGCTACGCCTGGCGGGTGTGCGCGGTCACCAGCCTGGGCCTCGTGCTCATCGGCATCGCCGGCAGCACGCTGAACGTGGCGTTGCCGACGGTCGTGCGGCACTTCCGCGCCGACGCGCTGGAGTCGGGCTGGATCCTGCTGTCGTTCCTGCTGGTCAACACGGCGAGCCTGGTGCTGTTCGGCCGGGTGGCCGACCTGCTCGGCAGGCGTGAGGTGTATCTCGCGGGGTTCGCGCTGTTCACGGTGGCCTCGCTGCTGGCCGGGCTGTCGCCGGACGTGTGGTTCCTGATCGCGATGCGCGTCCTTCAGGCGATCGGCGCCGCGATGATCCTCGCGAACGGCACCGTGATCATCACCGACGCCTTCCCGCCCGACCGGCTCAGCCAGGGCATGGGCGTCTACATCGGCACGCTGTCGGTGGCCCAGCTCGCCGGTCCCACGCTCGGCGGCCTGATCGCCGAGGCGGCCGGCTGGCAGTGGATCTTCTGGGTGAACGTGCCCGCCGGGCTCCTGGCGCTGGGCGTGGGCGCGGCGATCTTACGCAAGATGCCCAGGCAGCCGAAGGAGCCGGTGGACGCGCTGGGCAACGTGCTGGTGTTCGCGGCGCTGTCGGCGCTGCTGCTGGCGCTGTCCACGGCGGGGTCGAGCGGGCTGTCCAGCCCCGTGGTGCTGGCGGGGGCGGGCACGTTCGTGGTGCTGCTGCCGCTGATCGTGCTGGCCGAGCGGCGTGCCCCGAACCCGGTGCTGGATCTGCGGCTGTTCGGCGGGCGGCTGCTGACCTACGCGAACCTGGCCTCGTTCTGCAACGCGCTGGCCCGCTCGGCGCTGATCCTGGTGGTGGCGCTGTACTTCCAGGCCGCCCGGGGCGTGGACGCGTTCACGGCGGGGCTGAGCGTGCTGCCCGTGCCGGTCGGGATCGGGCTGGCCTCGCCGATCGTGGGCATGCTCGGGCGGCGGGTGTCGCCGTACGCGCTGTCGATCGGCGGCGCGGTGCTGAGCGCGGCCGGGCTCGGCACGCTGATGCTGACGGCCGATCCGGCGACGCCGTACTGGGTGATCGGGATCGGCCTGTTCGTGGCGGGCTGCGGCAGCGGAACGTTCCTCACGGGCAACACCACGCAGGTCATGCGGGCACTGCCGACCGGCAGCCTGGGGGTGGTCAACGGGTTCCGCGTGATGGTGATGAACGTCGGCATCGTGATCAGCGTCGGCCTGTCGCTCAGCGTGCTGACCGCCTCCGTGGGGCCCGGCGTGCGGGCCCAGGTGTACGCCGGAACCCTGTCCACCCTGTCGCCGGTGGCGGTGGGGCAGCTCATGGACGGGTTCCAGCGGGCGTACGCGGTGCTGTTCGGGGTCGCGCTGCTGGGCGCGCTGCTGGCGGCCCTGGCCCGCTCCCCGAAGGCGCCTCAGAGCTCGGCGGCCAGGCACGCCTCGACGTCGCGGTAGCGGCTCACCGGGACGAGGTGCACGCCGGCGAAGGCGCCCGTGTCGCGCAGGGCGAGGACCTGCTCGCAGGCGGCCTCCACGCCGGCCGTGCGGTCGGCGGCCACCTTCGCGATCAGCTCCTCCGGCAGGGCGATGTCCGGGATCGCGGCGGCCAGGGTGCGCGCGTGCCGCTCGCTGGCCAGGACCATGACGCCGGCGTAGACGGGCACGTCGACCGGGTGCTGCTCACGCCACCGGAGCTGGTCCTCCACCGAGAAGCTGACCTGCGAGAACAGGAAGTCGGCCGTACGCTTCCACGCGGGCAGCGGGCGCAGCCCGGCGGCGGCCCCCACGCGGAGGTCCGGCGAGAACCTGCGCGCCTCCTCGATCATCGAGCGCACGTTCAGGTCGCTCGTCCGGTTGCCGCTCGTCGGCTTGTCGCCGTGGACGAACAGGAACTGGTCCACCCCGTACGCCGCCGCCGTCAGCAGGTCGCGGCGGAAGCCGAGCAGGTTGCGGTCGCGCGAGTTGAGGCAGGCGATGCCGCGCCCGCCCATCGCCTCGACCTCGTGCGCCACGGCCACGCTGGAGACGGTCGCGCGGCCGATGTGGTTGTCGGGGATGAGGAACGCGTGAGCGATCTTGCTCAGGGTGCCGATCTGGTGCCGTACGTGCTTCAGATCGGGCTTGGTGGGCGGTTCGATCTCGCAGATCAGCTCGAAGGGCATGATCTGGACTCTAACGTCTGGCCGCCAGCGCCTCGATGCCGCCCAGCACGAGGTCGACGCCGAAGGTGTCGTACAGGATCGGGTCCGTGCCTGCCACCAGCGGGCGGGCCATCTCCACCAGGTGCGGATACCTCTCCACGGGCAGCGACTGCAGCCCGAAGAGCTTGGCCCTGGCCCGCTCCTCGCGATCGGGCTCGGCCTGCCCGTGGACGGGCGCGTCGGCGATGGCGATGGCGCTCTGCAGCAGGTACTTGGTGATCAGGCAGCTCTCGTCCACGCCGAACCCGGCGGTGCGGGCCAGCCCGAGCGCCTGGTCCCAGACGGCCAGGAAGTTCGGCACCGCGACCGGGTCGATCTGCTCCAGCACGTTCCTGGCGCAGGGGTGGGCGCGCAGCGTCCTGATCAGGCCCTCGGTCAGCTCGCGGAGCTGGGCCTGCCAGGGGCGCTCGTCGGCGGGCCCGGGCGCGAAGCCACCGATCAGGTGGTCGGCCATGCCGACGAGCAGCTGTTCCTTGTTCTTGTAGTGCCAGTAGAGCGCCATCGGGGTCACGCCGAGGTCCGTGGCCAGGCGGCGGATGGTCACGGCGTCGATGCCTTCGGTGTCGCCGATCTCCAGGGCCCGCTCCGCGATCGCCTGCGCGGTCAGTTTTCCCATCACGGTTGACAACTATACGTCGTACAAGTTCCACTATACGACGTACAAGTACGCTGTATAGGAAGAGGAGCCGCCATGCGATGGTGGGCATTGGTCGCCGTGACCCTGGGCACGTTCATGACGTATCTGGATAACAACGTGGGAAATGTCGCGTTGCCGACGATCCAGCGGGAGCTGGGGCTGACGATCTCCGGGCTGGAGTGGATCGTGAGCTCCTACATCCTGGTCTTCGCCGGCCTCATGCTGGCCGGCGGCCGGCTCGCGGACGTGCTGGGCGCCCGCAGGGTCTTCCTCGGTGGGCTGGCCGTCTTCACGCTGGCCTCGCTCGTGGCCGGGCTGGCCACCTCCGGCGGGATGCTGATCGCCGCGCGGGCCGTGCAGGGTGTCGGTGCCGCGCTGCTGACACCGACCACGCTGGCGCTGATCAGCCAGATCTTCCCCGACCCCGCGGAGCGCGGCCGGGCGGTGGGCATCTGGAGCGCCTCGGGCGCGCTGTCCATGGCCCTCGGGCCCACCCTGGGCGGCCTCATCAGCGAGAACCTGCACTGGGGCTGGATCTACCTGATCAACGTGCCGATCGGCGTGGTCACGGGCGGGCTCGCGCTCTGGGCCGTGCGGCCCGCCTTCACGCGGGTGCGCCACAGCCTCGACCTACCGGGCCTGGCCCTGTCGGCGCTGGCCCTGTTCGCGCTGACGTTCGCGCTCATCGAGGGCGAGAGCCTCGGCTGGGCCTCGGCGCCGATCCTGGCCGCGTTCGGCGTGTTCGCGGCGGCGGTGGCGGGGTTCGTCGCGGTGGAGGCGCGGGCGCCGGAGCCGATGATCGCGATCTCGCTGTTCAGGTCGCGCGTCTTCACCGGCGGCGTGCTGACCAGCGGCATCTGGTCGTTCGGCGTGTTCGGCATCTACTTCTTCAGCGCCCTGTGGCTGCAGAACGTGCTCGGCTTCACCCCCACCCAGGCAGGCGCCTCCTTCGTGCCGATGGCGCTGGTCATGGGCGTGACGGCGATCCTTTCGCAGCAGGTCAGCGCGCGGCTCGGCATGGGGCGCACGGTCGCGCTCGGGATGGCGCTCATGGGGACCGCGATCTACCTCATCTCCCGCGTCGGCGCCGACGGCGACTTCTCCGACGTGGCGCCCTGGTTCATCCTGTACGGCCTCGGCGGCGGCCTGCTCGTCCCCCTGACCTCGGCCGTCCTGAACGGCATGCCCAGGGAGCGCTCAGGCGTCGCCTCGGGCGTGCTCAACGTCTCCCGCGAGGTCTTCGGCCTGCTCGGCATCACCGTGCTGGGGGCGCTGCTGACCGCCAGGCAGAACGCGAGCGGCCTGCCGCCGCTGCCCGCCTTCCTCGACGGCTACCGGTTCACGCTGGTCGTCGCCGCGGTCGTGGTGCTGGCGTCCATCCCGGTCGCGCTCTACTCGCTGCGCCCCCAGCCGGCTCCGCCCGACGAGCCTCAGGCCGCCGCGACCCCGGAGACCGTCGGGTCCTCGAACTGAGTGCGGTACAGCTCCTCGTAGCGGCCCCCGGCGGCCAGCAGTTCGGCGTGCGTGCCGCGCTCGGCCACCTGGCCGTCCTCGATCACCAGGATCAGGTCGGCCGCGCGGACGGTGGAGAGCCGGTGCGCGATCACCACGGCGGTCCTGCCTTCCAGTGCCTCGCCCAGCGCCGCCTGCACCGCCGCCTCGGAGGTGGAGTCGAGCGCCGCGGTGGCCTCGTCCAGGATCACCACCCGGGGCCTGGCCAGCAGGAGGCGGGCGATCGTCAGCCGCTGGCGCTCCCCGCCCGACAGCCGGTAGCCGCGCTCGCCCACGACCGTGTCGAGCCCGTCCGGCAGCGACCGGATGAGCGTGGCCAGGCGGGCGCGGGTGAGCGCGTCCCAGATCTCCTCCTCGCCCGCCTCCGGCCTGGCCAGCAGCAGGTTGGCGCGGATCGTGTCGTGGAAGAGGTGACCGTCCTGGGTGACCATGCCGAGCGTGTCGCGGATCGAGTCGGCGCTCAGGTCACGCACGTCCACGCCGCCGAGCCGGACGGCGCCGGAGTCGACGTCGTACAGCCGGGGCAGGAGCTGCGCGATCGTGGACTTGCCCGCGCCGGACGAGCCGACCAGCGCCACCATCTGCCCGGGCTCGGCCCGGAACGAGACGCCGTGCAGCACCTCGACGCCGCCGCGCGTGTCGAGCGTGGCGACCTCCTCCAGCGAGGCCAGCGAGACCTTGTCGGCCGCGGGGTAGGCGAAGCGCACGTCGTCGAACTCCACCGAGACCGGGCCTTCCGGCACCTCCCGGGCGTCCGGCTTGTCCTGGATGAGCGGCTCCAGGTCGAGCACCTCGAAGACGCGCTCGAAGCTGACGACCGCGCTCATCACGTCCACGCGGGCGCTGGCCAGGGCCGTCAGGGGCGCGTACAGGCGCGTCAGCAGCATGGCCATCGACACCAGCGCGCCGGGGGCGAGCTGCCCGGCCAGGGCGTAGAAGCCGCCGAGGCCGTACACCAGGGCCAGCGCCAGCGCCGAGACCAGCGTCAGCGCGGTGACGAAGGCCGACTGGGTCATGGCCGAGCGCACCCCGATGTCGCGCACGCGGCGGGCCCTGCGGGCGAACTCGGCCGACTCGTGGGCGGGCCGGCCGAACAGCTTGACCAGCGTCGCGCCCGGCGCGGAGAACCGCTCGGTCATCTGGGTGCCCATGGCCGCGTTGTGGTCGGCCGCCTCCCGCCGCAGCCGGGCGATCCTGGTGCCCATCCGCCGGGCCGGCAGCACGAACACGGGCAGGAGCAGCAGCGCCAGCAGCGTGATCTGCCAGGAGATGCCGATCATCGCGACGAGCGTCAGCATGAGCGTCACGATGTTGCCGACCACGCCGGACAGCGTGTCGGTGAAGGCGCGCTGGGCGCCGATCACGTCGTTGTTCAGCCGGCTGACCAGCGCGCCGGTGCGGGTCCGCATGAAGAACGCGATCGGCATGCGCTGGACGTGGTCGAAGACGGCCGTACGCAGGTCGAGGATCAGGTCCTCGCCCAGGCCCGCCGACAGCCACCGGTTCACCAGGCCCAGCCCCGCCTCCGCGATCGCCAGGCCCGCGATCGCCAGCGCCACCGTGACGACCACGCCGACCGGCTCGCCGGTGAAGATGGCGTCCACCACCCGCCCCGCCAGCAGCGGCGCCCCCACCGCCAGGCCCGCCATCACCACGCTGAGCAGCAGGAACAGCGCCAGCCTGCGACGGTGCGGGCGTGCGAAGGCGCCGATACGCCTGAGCGTCGCCCTGGATACAGAGCGACGCTCGGGCCGGTTGTTCATCGAGTAAAGCTGATGCCAGGCGGTCACTTCCATGCTCATGGCATGGACGCTACGGCCTCAAGTTAAGTTGAGGTCAAGCCCCGATCTTCTTGCCCCTGGCGTGCCAGACCACGGCCACCGACGGGCGGGGCTGGCTGCTGCCGCCGTCGGGCCAGTGGCTGCTCGGGGTCTCCGGGCTGGCGTCGTCCGTCTCACCCGGGTGCTGCACCGCCACGAAGACGCTGCGCTGGTCGTCGGAGACGAGCGGGCCGCAGGTCTCGGCGCCGACCGGCACGGTGAGGAACTGGCGCACGTAGCCGCGCTCCTTGCCCCTGACCGGCATCACGAACAGGCCGTCGTTCTTCTCCAGGGCGTTGCCGTCCGTGGAGATCCACAGGTTGCCGTCCTTGTCGAACGTCACGTTGTCCGGGCAGGAGATCGGCGAGACCTTGGACTTGTCGAAGCCGGCGAAGTAGGTGGCGGGGTCGTTCGGGTCACCGCAGACCAGCGGCAGCGACCAGGCGAACGTCTTCTCGCCCGCGTCGTTGCGCCGCTCCACGATCTCCAGGACGTGGCCGTGCTTGTTCGACGGGCGCGGGTTGGCCTCGTCCACCTGGGCCGCGGTGCGGTTGCTGTTGTTGGTCAGGGCCACGTAGACGCCGCCGGTGACCGGGTTGCGCTCCACGTCCTCGGGGCGGTCCATCTTCGTCGCGCCGCCGTCCACCTTGTCGGCGGCCGAACGGGTGTAGACCAGGACTTCCTGGGCGGTCATGCCCTTCACGAACGACCTGTCGCCCGAGACCAGCGGGAGCCACTCGCCGTAGCCGTCGAACTGGCCGTCGGAGGGCAGCTTGCCGGAGCCGTCGAGCTCGGCGGCCGGGCTGTCGCCGGTGAACTTGGCCACGTACAGGGTGCCCTCGTCCAGCAGCGCCCGGTTGTGGCGGTCGAAGCCGGGGATGTAGCGGTCCTTGGAGACGAACTTGTAGATGTACTCGAAGCGCGAGTCGTCACCCATGTAGACGACCAGGCGGCCGTCGCGGGCCAGCGTCGT
Organism: Nonomuraea sp. GTA35; assembly: GCF_041950525.1. Lineage (NCBI taxonomy): Bacteria > Bacillati > Actinomycetota > Actinomycetes > Streptosporangiales > Streptosporangiaceae > Nonomuraea > Nonomuraea sp. GTA35. The sequence continues at coordinate 34,827 of NZ_JBGNUV010000009.1, forward strand.
GGTGGCGGCCTCGTGGGCGAAGCGGCCGAGCGCGGTGCGCTTGATCGGCGTCGAGTCGGGGTCGAACGGGTCGATCTCCACGATCCACCCGAACCTGTTGACCTCGTTCGGGTGCTTGGCCAGGTCGAAGCGCTCCTCGACGCGGTCGAACCGGCGGCTGGAGGAGGGGGTGCCGGTGGTGATCGAGTAGCGGGTGATGTACGGCTTCTGCGCCTCGGGCACCTTGTCGCCGTTGACGAAGTACTGGTTGAAGTTCTCCTCGGCGGTCAGCACCGTGCCCCACGGGGTGGTGCCGCCCGCGCAGTTGTTCAGCATGCCGATGGGCGTGGTGCCCTTCGGGTCGGCGGCCGTCTTCAGCAGGTCGCTGCCGGCGGCGGGGCCGCTGAACCGCATCTTCGTCTGCGCGGTGATGCGGCGGTTGTAGCGGCGGCGGCCCCTGGTGACCAGCTTCCACTCGCCGGTGTTGCCGGCCCGCTCGATCTCCACGACCGAGCCGCCGTGCGCGGCCAGCCCGATCCTGATCTGCTCCTCGGTCGCCGCCGCGCCGCCGGTGTAACCGCGGAACATCAGGCTCTCGTCGGAGTACTCGTGGTTGACCCACATCAGCGCGCGGTCGCGGCCCATCGGGAAGACCGTCACGAAGTCGCAGTTGTAGCCGAACTGCTTGTTCTGGGCGTCGGCGGTCTGGTTCTCGAAGTCGAACTCCGGCGCGTCGGGCAGCACCGGGTCGCCCCAGCGCACGACCACGGAGGACTGGTAGCCGTCCGGGATGGTCAGCGCGTCATCCGTGTTCGGCTGCACGGCGGTGAAGCGGATGTCGCTGCCGCCACCACCGTTCCAGCCGTGCCCGGCGGCGGCCGCCTCGGGCTCGTCGGCCAGGGCCGGCACCGCGCCCGCCACGCCCGTGCCCACCACGATCGCGCCGAGCGCGCCCGCGCGCAGCACGCCGCGCCGGGACAGCGCGTCCTTCACCACGTCGCCGAAGTAGGCGTTGTCGGCGGTGTTGGCCACGTCATGCGCGCACGCGTTGCCGCAGCGGAACTGACAGGTCAACGCGGAACGGCCACCTTTGTGCGGGGTGGAAAGCAGCGGCAGTAGCCGCGGCCCCGCGTTGGGGTTCGCCACAGGTCCTCCATATATGTGCGCGGTTGTACCGCCGGGAGGCTACGTTCACCGTCGAAACCGGAGGTGAACGATGACCTCCGTCTCGATGAACGCTTCCCGGGAGACAATGGCAGGGTGCCACCACGCAAGATGGACCAGGAAAAGCTGAGAGCGGCCCTCGACGGCCAGCTCGTCGCGCTCGACGAGCCCGCGTACGACGGGCCCGCGTCCGCGCTGCCCGACGCGCTCGTGGCCGCCGTGCTGGCCGCCTACGACCGCGGGCTCCAGCCGGAGCGCGACGCGGCCAGGATGGCGGTGCGCCACCTGCTCGACAGGCTGGCGAGCGCGGCGCCCGGCCGGACCGTCGAGGTGCGCGTGCCGCCGTACGCCGCCGTCCAGGCCATCGAGGGGCCCCGGCACACCCGGGGCACGCCGCCGAACGTGGTGGAGATGGACGGGCGGACCTGGATCGAGCTCGCGCTCGGGCGGCTGACCTGGGACGAGGCCATGACAGAAGGCGCGGTGAGGGCCAGCGGCTCCCGAGCCGACTTGTCCGGATATTTGCCGCTTTAGCGGGTGCCGCTCATCCAGGGGAACTTGTCCTCGAAGCACCGGTCGGCGAGCTGGCCCGGCAGATGGGCGCACTCCTGGACCACGTTCCAGAACCAGAGGGCCACGATCGCGAACAGGATCAGCGACAGGACGCTGATCACGATGCCGGCGATGGCCCGGCCCTTGCCCGCGCGCTTCACCAGCGCCACCCAGCCGAAGACGATCGACAGGATCGCGGTGATCAGGCCGGTGAAGCAGACGAACACCAGGAAGGGGCTGGCCACGCCGAGGACGAGCGAGGCCGTGGCCAGGCCGCTGCCCGGCCTGGACTGCTCGTACTGCCCGTACGGACCGTATTGGCCAGGCTGGCCGTACTGACCGTACTGACCGGGCTGGCCGTACTGGCCGGCCGGGGAGCCGTAGGGGGCTCCCGGAGGCGGGGGCGGAGGGTAGCCGGGCGGGCCGCCGTACGGGCTGGAGGGCGACGTGCCCGGCACCGTCGGGTCCTGGTCGTGCGCGGGCGGGACGGCGTGACCCTGGTCCGGCGCGCCGCCCTCGGGCGGCGTCCCCGCCTGACCGCCCTGGGCCTGCGCCCCGCCTCCGGGCACCGGGGTCCCTCCGGGCGGCGTGCTCTTCCAAGGCTCCGGCCCCTCCCCTGACGGGGTGCTCTCCCAGCGGGATGCGCCTTCCCCTGACGGGGTGCCCTGCCAGGGGGAGGCGCTCTCCCCTGACGGGGCGCCTGCCTCGGGTGGCGCGAAGTGCGGCTGCTGCGGCTGGTCGTCCTGCTCGTAGCGCGAGGGCTCCTGCCTGGCGGGCCGCTCCTCCTGCGGCGCTCCGCCCCAGCCCGGATAGGACGGGGTGGCGCCGGGGATCGGGTACACCTGGGTCGCCTCGGCATCGCCGCCCGCGGGCTCCGGAGTCTCGGGCGCGGTGGGCAGGTCGGGATGGGACGGCTCGCCGGCCGGCCTGGGCTCGTGCGTCGGCGGCACGTCGGGACGGGGCACCACGGGCGGAACCGGCGAGATCGGCTCCTCCTCTTCCGGCTCTTGCCCGGGCACACCCTCCGGCTCCCGCTCGGGCGTGGCGCCTGGAGCCGGGGCCTGCTCGGGCGGCCGCTCGTCCTCCGGCAGCGCGCCCTCGCTCCACCACTCGGGCTCGTGCTGGGCAGGCGCGCTCTCTGGCTGGCCCTCCCGCGGGCGGTCCTCGCGCGGGCGCTGCCCCTCGCGGGGCTCGTTCGGGTCCTCAGGTGTGGTCACGTCTGCGTCTCCCGAGGGTCTGCATGCCGGATACTTCACCCTTTCGCGGAAGCCGTCGGCTAAACCATGCGACACGGTAAGAGGCGGCTCATCCTTGGGTCACCATGCGCCAAAGCAGCAGGCGGGAGGCAAGATGAGTGCATGCTGGACGAGACCCTGACGTACGCGCTCATCAAGCTCATGAAGGCCCACCGCAACCAGCTCGCCGCCGCGCTGGTCCCGCTCGGCCTGCACGTGGGCCAGGAGCTGCTGCTCAACCAGCTGTGGCGGGAGGACGGCCTGACGCAGGGCGAGCTGATCGCCAGGCTGGGCGTCGAGCCGCCGACCGTCACCAAGACCCTCCAGCGCCTGGAGCGCGCGGGCATCGTCTACCGCGCCCCCGACCCCGACCGCCCCCGGATCGGCCGCGTGTACCTCACCGACACGGGGAAGGCCCTGCGCGAGCCGGTGGAGGGCATCTGGAAGCAGCTGGACGAGGACCTCCAGCGCGGCTTCACGGCCGAGGAGCGCGAGTTGCTCGCCAGGTTCCTGCGCGCCACGCCCGACTTTCACTGCTAGCGAAACGCCCTTGTACGTCGGGGCCGCGTGCACTTAGCTGGCTAATTAGTCGGCTAATCAAGGAGCTATCCATGCACGTACTCATCACCGGCGGCTCGTCCGGCATCGGCGCCGCCACCGCGCTCGCGTACGCCAGAACGGGCGCGGACGTCACGATCACCTACAACCAGGGCGAGGAGCGGGCGGCCGAGGTCGTCAAGCGCATCGAGGAGGCCGGCGTCCGGGGCGCGGCCGTCCACCTCGACCTGGAGGACCACGCCACCATCGCGCCCGCCGTCGCGCGGGCCGGCGCGATCGACACCGTGGACGCGCTCGTCGCGAACGCCGTCCGCTGGGGGAACATCCAGCCGGGCAGCATGGCGTTCGAGGACGTGCCCGCCGCCGAGTGGTCGGCCGCCATGCACGCCAACGTGGTCGGCAACGCCCTGCTCGTCCAGGAGGTGCTGCCCGGGATGCGGCGCAGGCGGTGGGGGCGGATCGTGCTCGTCTCGTCCGGCATCGGCGAGGAGGGCGTGCCGGGCCCCGGCCCGTACGGCACCGCGAAGATGGCCCTGCACGGCATGGCCAGGGCCCTGGCCTGGGAGGCGGGCAGGGACGGCATCCTGGTGAACGTGGCCGTCGCGGGCCTCACGGTCACCGGCGTGCGCCCGTTCCCGCAGGACGTCCTCGACCGGCTCGCGGCCCGCACGCCCAGCCGCAGGCTCTCCACCGCCGACGACATGGCGGCGCTGATCGTCTTCCTCGGCTCGGCGGCCAACCACAACCTCACGGGAGAGATCATCCGAGACGGTTCGAATGCGGGCAGGTCAGCCCACGCCATCTGATCTCGCACCCGGGTGTGCGAGCACGGAAGCGGCCAACCTAAACTGAGGCATGTGCTGAAGGGCGACGGCCGGCTCGGCCATGACCTGGACCCCCACGACCGCGCACCTAAAGACGCCTGCGGTGTCTTCGGCGTCTGGGCTCCGGGCGAGGAAGTTTCCAAACTCACCTACTACGGGCTGTACGCGTTGCAGCACCGCGGCCAGGAGTCCGCGGGCATCGCGGTCAGCGAAGGCAGCCGCATTCTCGTCTACAAGGACATGGGGCTGGTCGCCCAGGTCTTCGACGAGTCGGTGCTCAGCACCCTGCGCGGCCACCTGGCCATCGGCCACTGCCGCTACTCCACGACCGGGTCCAGCGTGTGGGAGAACGCGCAGCCCACGCTGAGCTCCACCGAGGTGGGCGGCCTGGCGCTGGCCCACAACGGCAACCTCATCAACACCCCGGAGCTGGCCCAGCGGCTGGCGCCCGGCTCCATCCGCGCGACCACCGACACCGAGGTCCTGACCACGCTGCTCGCGCAGGACCGCAGCCGCTCGGTCGAGGACGCGGCCGCCGAGCTGCTGCCGCAGGTCAAGGGCGCCTACACGCTGGTCTTCATGGACGAGAAGACGCTGTATGCGGCCCGCGACCCGCAGGGCATCCGCCCGCTGGTCCTGGGCCGGCTGGAGCGCGGCTGGGTGGTGGCCTCGGAGACGGCGGCGCTCGACATCGTGGGCGCCACGTTCGTCCGCGAGGTCGAGCCGGGCGAGCTGCTCACCATCGACGAGCAGGGCGTCAGGTCCCGCCGCTTCGCGCTGCCGGAGCCGAAGGGCTGCCTGTTCGAGTACGTCTACCTCGCCCGCCCCGACACCACCATCGCCGGGCGCGGCGTCCAGGTCACCCGGGTCGAGGTCGGCCGCGTGCTGGCCCGCGAGCACCCGGTGGAGGCCGACCTGGTCATCCCCACGCCGGAGTCGGGCACGCCCGCCGCCGTGGGTTACGCCCAGGAGAGCGGGATCCCGTACGGCCAGGGGCTGGTGAAGAACTCCTACGTGGGCCGCACGTTCATCCAGCCCTCGCAGACCATCCGCCAGCTCGGCATCCGGCTCAAGCTCAACCCGCTGCGCGAGGTCGTGGAGGGCAAGCGCCTGGTGGTCGTGGACGACTCGATCGTGCGCGGCAACACCCAGCGGGCCATCGTCAAGATGTTGCGCGAGGCGGGGGCGCGCGAGGTGCACGTCCGCATCTCGTCCCCGCCCGTGAAGTGGCCGTGCTTCTACGGCATCGACTTCGCCACGAGGGCGGAGCTGATCGCGGGCTCGCTGTCGGTCGAGGAGATCCGCGCCTCACTCGGCGCCGACACGCTCGGTTACATCTCCCTGGAGGGCCTGACCGAGGCCACCACCATCCCGGCCGACCGGCTCTGCCGGGCGTGCTTCACGGGCGAGTACCCGATCCCGATCGACCAGGACAACGTGGGCAAGTTCGTGTTGGAGAGCAAGGCGTGACAGAGCGCGGCGAACGAACCATCAGACGCAGCAGTACGGTGCTCGCACTGCCGACGAAGGAGGCCGTGTGAGTACGTATGAGGCCGCCGGTGTGGACATCGAGGCGGGCGAGCGTGCCGTCGAGCTGATGAAGGACAAGGTGGCGCGCTCGCGCCGGCCCGAGGTCGTCGACGACGCCAGCGGCTTCGCCGGCCTGTTCGACGCCTCGGCCCTGCTGAAGTACCGGCGCCCGCTGCTGGCGACCTCCACCGACGGCGTGGGCACCAAGGTCATGATCGCCCAGCAGTACGGCAAGCACGACACGATCGGCATCGACCTGGTCGGCATGGTCCTCGACGACCTGGTGGTCTGCGGGGCCGAGCCGCTGTTCATGACCGACTACGTCGCCTGCGGGAAGGTGGTGCCGGAGCGCATCGCCGAGATCGTCGGCGGCGTGGCCGAGGGTTGCCGCCTGGCCGGGGCCGCGCTGGTGGGCGGCGAGACGGCCGAGCACCCCGGCGCGATGGGCCCCGACGAGTACGACCTGGCCGGGGCGGGCACCGGCGTGGTGGAGGCGTCCGCCATGCTCGGGCCCGAGCGGGTGGTGGCCGGTGACGTGGTGCTGGGGATCGCCTCCTCGGGGGTGCACTCCAACGGCTACTCGCTGGTCCGCCACGTGCTGCGGGAGAACTCCCTGTCGCTCGACACCGTGCTGCCCGAGCTGGGCCGGCCGCTGGGCGAGGAGCTGCTGGAGCCCACCCGCATCTACTCGCTGCACTGCCTGGAGCTGGCCAGGACGGTCGAGGTGCACGCCTACGCGCACATCACCGGCGGGGGGATCGAGAGCAACCTCTCGCGTTCGCTGCCGGCGCAGCTCGACGCGCTGCTGGACCGCTCGTCGTGGACGCCGCCGGCGATCTTCGGCGTGCTCGCGTCCTACGGGAAGATCGAGCAGCGCGCCATGGACCGCACGTTCAACCTCGGCGTCGGCATGGCGGCCGTGCTGCCCGCGGACGCGGCGGACGCGGCCATCCGCCTGCTGGCCGGTCGCGGCCTGGACGCCTGGGTGATGGGCGAGGTCGTGCCGGGTAGCGGGCAGGCCCGCTACCGCTGACGCGACGGCGGACGCCGGGCCGGGCGCACGAGCGCCGGCCCGGCGCACGCGGGCAACCCGAGGACGCCCGAGCCCGCGGAGGGCTCAGGAAACGCCTGGCCCGGCACACGCGGAACAGGACGCATCACAGAGGCGATCGTGATGCGTCCTGTTGCTGCTTTTTCCGACACACGTGACGAAGCCCCACGGTTGCCCGTGGGGCCCGACGAACGTGAGCGAGGATCCCGGCACCTGCGCCGCCGGGCCTCGGCCACATCACTCAGGAGAACGGCTACCGACGGCCGGACGTACGGCCATCGTCGTCGTCTCCGGCGCCATAGTCATCGGCGTAATCGGCATAGCGATCCGCCAGCTCATCGTTGAGGTCGTCGGCGTCGTCATTGCGGCTGGGGTCTCCGACCCCGAGTTCGTCGCGAAGACGGTCAAGATCCGTGCCACCGCTGTTGTACTTCAGCTGGCGAGCAACCTTGACCTGCTTGGCCTTTGCTCGGCCGCGCCCCATTGGCTCGACCCCCTCGTGTGGGGTCGTCCCCGACCCCTCGTCGCTAACGCACCACACACTGACGCCGCCTGACTACGGGCGTCAGCCTATCGTTCGCCTATTACCGTACCTGTTTTGTGCCCAGCTCGGTACGCCGTATGGGCGCGGGGCGTCAGTGGCCTAGCCAAATGGCCCGAATACGCCCGACTTCCGACATTCTGCGCTCGGCCAGCCTATCTGCTGCGACCGCGGGTGGAACGCCCTCATCGGCCGCGATTCCGAAGATCTTCAGAGTCGTGTCGTAGATCTGGGCAGCCTTCGACCTGGCCCGTTCCATGTCGAAGCCCTCGATCTCGTCGGCGACCTGGATCACCCCGCCGGAATTGACCACGTAGTCGGGCGCGTACAGGATGCCGCGCTCGGCGAGTTGCTTCTCCACGCCGGGGTGGGCGAGCTGGTTGTTGGCCGCGCCGCAGACGATTTTCGCGCGCAGCGTAGCCACCGTGTCGTCGTCGAGCGCCCCGCCCAGCGCGCACGGGGCGAAGACGTCGATGTCGGCGGTCATCAGCGTGCGCGCGTCGGCCACCACGTCCACCTCCGGGTGACGCACCCGCACCCGCTCGACCGCCTTGGGGTCGACGTCGCAGACCACGACCTCGGCGCCGTCCTCGCGCAGGAGCTCGACCAGGCGGTGGCCCACCTTGCCGACCCCCTCGACGCCCACCCGCCTGCCGTGCAGGGACGGCGTGCCGTAGACCCGCTCGGCCGAGGCCCGCATGCCCTGGAACACGCCGAACGCCGTGAGGATCGAGGAGTCGCCCGCCCCGCCGTGGGCCGGCGTGCGGCCGGTCACGAAGCGCGACTCGCGGGCCACGATGTCCATGTCCTCGCTGTAGGTGCCCACGTCGCAGGCGGTGATGTAGCGGCCGCCGAGCGACTGGACGAACCTGCCGTACGCGCGAAGCAGCGCCTCGCTCTTGTCGCGGGCCGGGTCGCCGATGATCACGGCCTTGCCCCCGCCCAGGTCGAGGCCGGCCAGCGCGTTCTTGTACGCCATGCCCTTGGCCAGGTTGAGTACGTCGGCCAGGGCCGCGGACTCGCTCTCGTAGGGATAGAACCTCGTGCCACCCAGGGCCGGGCCCAGCGCCGTGTTGTGGATGGCGATGATGGCACGCAGGCCGCTCTGCTCGTCGGCGCAGAAGACGACCTGCTCGTGAACGTCTTTGTGAGACGCTCCGAAGACGTCGGTCACGGTAGTGACTCCCTGTCCGGTCCGCCGCACCGTCGCGGCGGAGATCGCTTCACAGAGTAGTAAGCCTCGACGGTGCACGCAGGTTCGCTTCGTGACACGATGCCTCCGTGCTGCCCTATGCCGCCTACCTCCGTGTCTATGAGCCACTGACCGCGTTCGCCGAGTCCGAGCGCAAGGTGTGGGCCGACTATGCCGACTCACGTGACCGCCCGCGACGCGCGAACGCGCTCAATGCGGAGCACGGCGAGTCCGTCATGCGCCTGCTCGGCATGCCCCCTCAACCCGTTCCCGCCCAGGAGAGCCCCAACGCCTATCTCCGGCGCGTTGAGGACCGGCTCTATGTCTGTCCCTGGCAAACCCGTTTGCGCTCGTGGCTGGCGTTCTCACGGCTTCGTGGCACCACTCCCGTGAAACTGATGGACCATCTCGTGCCCAAGGCGATCGCCGAGCAGACGGCCGACGACTTCGACCGCTACAAGCGGCAGGCCGGCTCCGACGCGTTGCGCACGCACATCCGCACCACGGCGTGGCACGTGCCGCCATCGTGGTTCGTGCCGTTTGATGGGAACGAGCGCTGGCTGGTGCTCGGCTCCGCCAACCCGGGACAGGACGTGACCACCACTACCGGGCGTAACCTGATCTACGTCACCTCCATGGCCCAGGCCAGGAGGCGCACGGCACGGGCGCTCAGCGTGCTGCGCAGGCACCTGGGCGACGTCGCGGCCAACTTCGACGTGGAGGACGTCGCGCGGTGGCTGGAGGAGTTCCACCCCCATTCGCTGGTGGAGCTCGACTACGGCGGGCTCGTCCACCTCATGGACGACGACGCGCTGCAGGCGGACCAGTCCGTCGCGGAGCTTTCCGCGGCACTGACGGGCCTGGACACGGGTCAAGAAGAACTTGCCTACGCCATGTACCAGAGGGTCATCCTGCGGTGGAAGTCAATGCAACTGCTGGAATCTGCCAACTGAGCCCCAATACGGCCGTCTGACCTGCATGAGTAGGTCACGTCTCGCGGCTGCTCTCTTCTGCGAACTGAGTAGTTTGCCGTTTTCACTGCGATACCACGAACCGTGTCGCTAGAATCACCGAGCGTGACATGGCCACGGGGGCGGGCAGTTGGGTCAAAGAAGGGCTCGCCAATCGCTCTGCGTGGCGGTATGGTCACATCGGGTGATGCCGCATATGGCTCAGAAAAGCCGCACGCTCTGCGCCATAGGGGGACATCCGTGACACGCGCAAAGGCAGTCACAGGATCGCTACGCCGGTCCACACGGAGGAGAGGCCGCACAAATGTCAGCTCGTACACCCGAGGCCGAGCCACTGCTCACGCCCGCTGAGGTCGCGACCATGTTCAGGGTCGACCCCAAGACCGTTACGCGGTGGGCCAAGGCGGGCAAGTTGACGTCGATTCGTACCCTCGGCGGTCATCGGCGTTACCGGGAGACCGAGGTTCGCGCGCTGCTCGCGGGGATTCCGCAGCAGCGCTCCGAGTAGCGGGAGGTCGGTAACGACCTCAGGGGGGTTTGAAGGGGGTGGACCAGGTCACCACTTGGCCCGGTCCACCGCTGTGACGATGGGAGGTTGGCGCCGCCCGCGCCGGCGCCACTCTTCCCGGCCGCCCTGCCCTCGCTTCTCCTTACGCCAGCCGCTCCAGCAGCCTGGCGACGTCGCCGTCATGGACGGCGGCGACCCCGAGCAGCGCGACCATGTGCTCCACCAGCATTTTCTCCAGCATCGGCCGTTCGAGGTCGCGATGCTCCAGCCAGTCGAGGCCGGCCGTCTCGACGGAGGCGATCCACGACCGCAGCGTCGTGCGCAGCACCGGGCTCGGCTCCTCGACGCCCATCTGCTTCTGGATCAGGCGGAAGAGCCGCCTGCGCACCCCGTCGACGATCTCGCCGACCTCGCCGGTCCTGTTCGCGGGGCCGCCCCGCAGCAGCGCGGCGAAGCCCGCAGCGTGCTCCTCGACGAAGTCGAAGTACCGTTCCAGGCCGGAGGCCAGCTCGTCGAGCGGCCTGCCGCCCCCCTGGGGCCGCAGCCGGGACTCCAGCTGCTCCGCCGCGCTCCTCAGCGCGGCCACGTAGAGCTCCTGCTTGCCGCCGAAGTAGTGGTAGACCAGGGCCCGCGAAGCCCCCGCCGCCGATGCCACGTCGTCGATCGAGACGTCCTCCGCGTCGCGGGTGCTGAACAACTCCAGCGCCGCCGCCATGAGCTCTTCCCGACGCCGGTCCACGCTGAGCCTGCGCCGCGCCGGCCGTGCCGTCTCGGCTGACTTCCCGGGTGTCACATCTGTACGGTATCCGACGCCGTACCCAATAGCTGACGTGGAAGCTTTCGGTCAATATCCGGCTTTCGCCACTGAGGTTGAGCCAATCCGTAACGAAGGCCGTACCCTGCGGCTAACTCGATCGTTTGGTCAGACAGGTGCCCATATCCGCATCGCGGGGGAGACACATGTCAGGACCGCCCGTCAACACTTCAACCATCCCTGAGCTAAGAGAGGTAGACGCACTGCCTCGGCCCAGACCTACCATCCGTAACGTCGCCGAACGAGCCGGCGTGTCGAAATCGCTGGTCTCACTCGTGCTGCGCGGATCCCCGCACGTGAGCGAGCACCGGCGCCAGGCCGTGCTGCAGGCCGCCCGCGAGCTCGGCTACCGGCCGAACGCGGTGGCGCGGAGCCTGGTCGAAGGCCGCACCCATCTGGTGGGCGCGCTCGTCGCCGACCTGCACAACCCGTTCTACGCGGAGTTCCTCGACGGCCTGCAGGAGAGCCTGCACGGCGACGGGCTGCGCATGCTGATCGGGAACAGCCAGTGGGACCCGGCGTTCGAGGACGAGGCCGTGGAGGCCTTCCTCGAGCTGCGGGTCGACGGGCTGGTCCTGCTCGGCATCCCGCCGACCAGCGAGACGCTGATCGAGGCCACCGCGTACACGCCCACGGTCGTCGTGGGGGAACGTGACATCGAGCTCGACGGCGTCGACATCGTGGTCGACGACGATCAGCTCGGCGCCCGCCTGGCCATCGACCATCTGGTCGAGCTCGGCCACAAGAGAATCGCGCACATCGAGGGCCGGCGATCGTCGCGCTGCGAGGGCTACCTCGTGGCGATGCGCAGGCACTCGCTGGCGCCGTACATCATGGTCGAGGCCGCCGACTCGACCGAAGAGGGCGGCAGGCAGGCGGCGACGGCGCTGCTGACCCGCGACCCCAGGCCCACGGCGATCTTCGCCGCCAACGACGTGGTCGCGCTCGGCGTGCTCTCCGCCGCGAGCGAGCTGGGCCTGCGCGTGCCCCAGGACCTCTCGGTGGTCGGCTACGACAACACGCACCTGTCGGCCTCCCACCACATCTCGCTGACCTCGATCGACCAGGCCCGCCGCAGCATGGGCAGGTCGGCGGCGGCGCTGCTGAGCGACCGGATCGGGGATCCCGCCAAGGTCGCGCGCCTGCGCGAGGTCCGCCCCGAGCTGATCGTGCGACGGAGCACGGGACCTGCCTAAGGATGACCCAAGGCTGGGTCAAGCCGTGTGGCGGCGCGGCCACACGGCGGTTTACTCGTCAGGGTCATGCTAAGTGTGGCCGGATTCGGTCCGGCCACGGTCTGATCCGGGGGAACAGTCATGCGTGATCCGGAACTGGTGTCCTGTGCCCAGCGCGCGGCGGCCGAGCTCGAGCGCGCCTGGGGACAGTGGCGGGCGGGCAGGGGGCGGGGCGCCGACGGCGGCGCGGAGTCCGTCGCCAGCTACGTCGCCCACTCACTGGACCATCCGTGGGGCCGCCCCCGCGTCGTCCTCGGGCTCGACGCCGAGGACGCGCGGGAGCTGGCCGCCCTGCTCGAACGGCAGGAGGTCGGCGAGCGCGTCTGGTGACAGCGCTTCTGGTGACAGCGCCTCTGGTGACAGCGCCTCTGGTGACTTCGTAGGGACTCGCCACGCTTGGCATAAGGCGGGCTGCAGCTCCCGCTCTGCCGTAAGTTGGACGGCATGCGTGCTCTACCAGCCACCGTCCTCGCCGTTTGCGGCCTGATCGCCTCCGCGTGTGGCGGCACCGGATCCGGTGGCGCCGCGGCAGGTCAGGCCGCCCCCGCGACCACGGCGGCGCAGTCCTCTCCCTCCTCCGCTCCCGCGAAGCAGGCGCCGCCGGACGCCAAGCCGCTCGAAGGCAAGGTCATCGTCATCGACCCCGGCCACAACGGCGCCAACTACCGCCATCCCGCCGAGATCAACCGCAAGGTCAACGTGCTGACCAAGTGGAAGGAATGCGACACCACCGGCACCGCCACGAACAGCGGTTACAGCGAGGCGGCCTTCACCTGGGACGTCTCGCAGCGGATGACGAAGATCCTCGAACGCCGCGGCGCCACCGTGAAGCTGACCAGGACCAGCAACAACGGCGTCGGGCCCTGCATCACCGAGCGGGCCGCCATCGGCAACAGGGCCAGGGCGGACGCCGCGATCTCCGTGCACGCCGACGGCTCCGACGACAAGCGTCACCGTGGCTTCCACGTCATCATGCCCGAGAAGATCAACGGGCCGGTGGACAAGGTCGTGGGCGCCTCCAGCAAGCTGGGGATCGCCGTGCGCGACGCGTACAGGAAGGGCACGGGCATCCCCTACTCCAACTACATCGGCAAGAACGCGCTCGACTACCGCAACGACATCGGCGGGCTCAACCTCTCCACGGTGCCGAAGGTCCTGTTCGAGAGCGGCAACATGCGCAATCCGGGCGAGGCGGCGAAGTTCGAGGATCCGAAGTTCCGGCAGAAGATCGCCCTGGCGCTCGCGAACGGGTTGCAGCACTATCTGGAAGCATGATTCCTCGTCCTCGGCTGCTTCGTGATCTTTCCGCCTCCTATACGCTGACCTCGGGCGCCACGGTGTCCGGCGACCTGGTGGACGCCGTACGCACGGCGCTGGCCCGGCTCGACCCGCTGCCCGGCGACTCCGGTGAGATCGACGTGCGGCGGGATCCGGAGCTGGGCGAGGAGGCCTACCGGCTGACGGTCGGCTCCCGGGGCGTGGAGATCGCGGCGGGCGGCCGGGCGGGCGCGTTCTACGCGGCGCAGTCGCTGCACCAGCTGCTGCCCGACGCCTCCTACCGGTTCTCCGGCGGCGGCTCGTGGCCCGTCCCGGGCGTGCGGATCGAGGACGCGCCGCATTTCGCCTGGCGGGGGCTGCACCTCGACGTGGCGCGGCACTTCTTCCCCAAGCGGGAGGTCCTGCGCCTGATCGACCTGATGGCGGCGCACAAGCTGAACCGGCTGCACCTGCACCTGGTGGACGACCAGGGCTGGCGGGTGGAGAGCCGGGCCTACCCGCTGCTGCACGAGGTCGCCTCGCACCGGCCGCGCACGGCGACCAACTACTACCGGGAGCCGGAGACCTACGACGGCCTGCCGCACGGCGGCTACTACACGCTCGACGACCTGGCCGAGATGGCCGCCTACGCCCGCTCGCGCTGCGTCACGATCGTGCCCGAGATCGACGTGCCCGGGCACGCGTCGGCGATCCTGGCGGCCTACCCGGAGTTCGGGGCCACCGGGGAGCGGTACGACGTGCTCGACCGCTGGGGCATCTCCCCCGCGATCCTGTCGCCGCTGCCGCCGACCGTGGAGTTCCTGACCACGATCTTCGACGAGCTGCTGGGGGCGCTGGGCGAGACCCCGTACGTGCACATCGGCGGCGACGAGGTCGTGCTCGACCACTGGACGCAGTCGGCGGAGATCGTCGCCTACCGCGAGTCGCTGGGGCTGGGGACCGCCAACGACCTGCAGGCGTGGTTCCTGCGGCGGCTGGCCGACGCGCTGGCCGAGCGGGGCGCGCGAGCCGTGGTGTGGGACGAGGCGTTCGTCAGCGGCGGCCTGCGGCAGGACACGATCGTCATGCCGTGGCGCGGCATGAACGTGGGCCGCCGGGCGGCCGCCGCCGGGCACGACGTGGTGGCGACGCCGGTGTTCCCGCTGTACTTCGACTACGCCGAGGCCTCCTCCCCCGACGAGCCGATGGCCATCGGCGACGCGATCACGGTGGCGGACGTGGCGGCGTTCTCGCCGGCGCCCGCCGCGTGGTCGCAGCAGGAGCGGGACCGCGTCCTGGGGGTGCAGGCACAGCTGTGGACCGAGCGGGTGCCCGATGCCCGCACGGTGGACTACCGGCTGTGGCCGCGCGCCTGCGCGCTGGCGGAGGTGGCCTGGTCGGGCGAGGCCTCGGCGGACTTCGACGGGCGCCTGGCCGAGCACCTGGGGCGGCTGGACGCGCTCGGGGTCGAGTACCGCCCGCTGGACGGGCCGCACCCGTGGCAGCGGCGCCGCCCGCACCGGCCCAGCGGCGTACGCGTCACCGAGGTGATGGCCCGCATCGACGCCATGACCCACCACGCGGAGTCGACGCGGCCGAGCATCTAGAAGGCCGGGCGGTCGTTGAGTATGAGCTGGAACAGCCGGTGGTCCTGCCACCGGCCGTCGATCTCCAGGTAGCGCGGGGCGGTGCCGACCAGCTCGAACCCGCACTTGCGCAGCACGCTCTGCGACGCCTCGTTGTGCAGCAGCGTGGCCGCCGCGACCCTGTGCAGGCCGACCTCCTGGTCGGCCATCCGGCACACCTCGCGCACGGCCTTCGTGGTCAGCCCGCGGCCCAGGTACTCGGAGTCGATCCAGTAGCCGAGGTGGGCGTTGAGGAACGGGCCGCGGACGATGTCGTTCAGCGTCATGCGGCCCACGACGCGATCGCCGTCGGCCAGCACCCACGCCACCGCCTGGCCTCTGGCCTGCTGCTCCAGCAGGGCCTTCAGGCGCGTGGCCTGGCCCTCCACGGTGAAGAACTCGTCCGGCCTGCGCGGCTCCCAGGGCGCCAGATGGTCGCGGTTGCGGACGTAGGCGGACTTCAGAGCCTCGGCGTCCCGCTCGGTCGCGAGGCGGAGCACGACGTCGTCGGCGAGGGAAACTGGTTCGATCACCGTCCCTACGATAGGGGCTTCATGCGGTGCGGCCGATGGCCTCCGTGACCGACTTGAGGCCGTGGCGGCGTACGCGGCGCAGGAGCTGCCGGTGGATGTGCGCGGCCCACAGGGGGCCGCCGTAGATCCAGCCCGTGTAGCCCTGGACCAGGGTGGCGCCGGCCAGGATGCGCTCCCAGACGTCGTCCACGTCCTCCACGCCGCCCGCCGACACCAGGGTGATGCGGTCGCCGACCTTGGCGCGCAGGCGGCGCAGCACCTCCAGGGAGCGGGCCTTGAGCGGGCGGCCCGACAGGCCGCCGGTCTCGCCGCCGTGCCTGATCGTGGTGTTGGTCGCGATGATGCCGTCGAGCCCCAGCTCCAGGGCCAGCTCGGCGACCGCGTCGACGTCCTCGTCCGCCAGGTCGGGGGCGATCTTGACGAGCAGCGGCGTACGGCGCGGCGTGGCGTCGGCCACCTGCTTGACGGCGGTGAGCAGGGGCCGCAGGAGCGAGACGGCCTGGAGGTTGCGCAGCCCCGGCGTGTTGGGCGAGCTGACGTTGACCACCAGGTAGTCGGCCAGCGGGGCGAGCTGCCTGGCGCTGGCCACGTAGTCGGCCGTGGCCTCGGCCTCCGGGACGACCTTGGTCTTGCCGATGTTCACCCCGATCACGACCGGCACGCCGCGCGTGCGGCGCAGCCTCCGGGCGGCGGCCACGGCGCCGGCGTTGTTGAAGCCCATCCGGTTGATCACCGCGTGCTGCCGCACCAGCCGGAACAGGCGGGGGCGCGGGTTGCCGGGCTGGCCGTGGGCGGTGATGGTGCCGACCTCGACGTGGCCGAAGCCGAGCGCGGCGACGGCCTCGGCGCAGGCGGCGTCCTTGTCGAAGCCGGCGGCCAGCCCGAGCGGCCCGGGGAAGTGCACGCCGAAGGCGGTCACGCGCAGGGCCGGGTCGTGCGGCGCGAGCACCCGGTGCAGCAGCCGCTTGACCAGCGGCAGCCGGGCGAGGAGCGCGAGGGCGCTCACGGTGAAACGGTGCACGGCCTCGGCGTCGAGACGCCGCAAGACCTGCGAGAACACGAGGCGATACATCACGGGTCAGGCTACCAAGCCGGCCTCGTGGGCGATGATCGCGGCCTGTACGCGGTTGCGCACGTCGAGCCGGGTGAGGATGGCGCTCACGTACGCCTTCACCGTGCCCTCCACGATGTGCAGCTCGCGGGCGATCTCGGCGTTGGACAGGCCCGCCCCCAGCAGGGCGAGCACCTCGCGCTCGCGGTCGGTGAGCGCCCCGATGCGGTCGCGGGCCAGCGCGCCCCTGGCCATCCTGCCGCCGGCGAGCTGCGCGATGACGCGCTGGGCGACCTTGGGAGACAGGTAGGCGGCCCCGCCGGCGACGGCGTGGATCCCGGCGATGAGCTCGCGCGGGTCGCCGGACTTGAGCAGGAAGCCGCTGGCTCCGACGTCGAGGGCCTTGGCGATGTAGTCGTCCTCGCCGAACGTGGTCAGCATCACCACGGCCGTGCCGGGCGCGGCCCTGCGCATCTCCGCCGCGGCGGCGAGCCCGTCGAGCCGTGGCATGCGGATGTCGAGGAGCGCGACGTCGGGGTGGTGGCTGATGGCCAGGTCGACTGCCTGCCTGCCGTCGCCGGCCTCGGCCACGACCTCCAGCTCGGGATCGGACTGCAGGATCGCCCGGACCCCTGCCCTGATCATGGCCTCGTCGTCGGCCAGGAGTATGCGGATCACGCCCTCTATAGTGGCCTGCATGGCACAGGTGAAGGTCTACGGGCGCAGGGACGCGTGGGCGGGGCGGCAGCGGGAGGTCTCCGACCTCCTCCAGTCGTGCCTCGTGAGCGCGTGGGGATTGCCCGAGGAGAAGCGGTTCCACCGGTTCCTGCTGCTCGACGCGGACGACTTCATCTGCCCGCAGCGGAGTGAGCGTTATCTCATCATCGAGGTGGTGTGCTTCACGGGCCGTACCGACGACGCCAAGCGGGCACTGATCCGGGAGATCTACGAGAAGTCGGGATTCGACCCCGAAGACGTGGAGATCACGATCATCGAGATGCCCAGGACGAACTGGGGAATCCGCGGTGTTCCCGCAGATGAGCTCACTCTGTCGTACAAGGTGGAGGTCTGAGGTCAGGGGCAGAGTCAGGCGAGCGGTATGGTCCGACTCATGAGCACTCACTATGACGTCGTCGTTCTCGGCGCGGGTCCTGGAGGTTACACGGCCGCGGTCCGCGCCGCCCAGCTCGGACTGCGCACCGCGGTCGTCGAGGAGAAGTACTGGGGTGGCGTCTGCCTGAACGTGGGCTGCATCCCGTCCAAGGCGCTGCTGCGCAACGCGGAGCTGGCCCACATCTTCCACAACGAGGCCAAGACCTTCGGCATCAGCGGCGAGGTCACCTTCGACTACGGCGCGGCCTTCCAGCGCAGCCGCAAGGTGGCCGACGGGCGGGTCAAGGGCGTTCATTACCTGATGAAGAAGAACGCCATCACGGAGTACGACGGGCGCGGCACGTTCCTCGACGCCAACACGCTCCAGGTGAACGGCGAGACGATCACGTTCTCCCACTGCATCATCGCGGCCGGCGCGACCACCAGGCTGATCCCCGGCACGCAGCTGTCGGAGCGCGTGGTGACGTACGAGGAGCAGATCCTCACCGAGGAGCTGCCGGGCAGCATCATCATCGCGGGCGCCGGCGCGATCGGCGTGGAGTTCGCGTACGTGCTGCACAACTACGGCGTCAAGGTGACCATCGTCGAGTTCCTCGACCGGGTCGTGCCGCTGGAGGACGAGGAGGTGTCGGCCGAGCTGGCCAAGCGGTACAAGCGGCTCGGCATCGAGGTGCTGACCTCCACCCGCGTCGACTCCATCGAGGACACCGGCTCCGCCGTCAAGGTCACCGTCACGCGCGGCGACCAGACGCAGGTGCTGGAGGCCGACAAGGTGCTGCAGGCCATCGGGTTCCAGCCGCGCGTGGACGGCTACGGGCTGGAGAAGACCGGCGTGGCGCTGACCGAGCGGGGCGCGATCGCGGTCGACGGGCGCGGGCGCACGAACGTGCCGCACATCTACGCCATCGGCGACGTCACAGCCAAGCTCATGCTGGCGCACGCCGCCGAGTCCATGGGCATCATCGCCGCCGAGACGATCGCGGGCGCGGAGACCATGGAGCTCGACTTCGTGATGATCCCGCGGGCCACGTACTGCCAGCCGCAGGTCGCCAGCTTCGGCTACACCGAGGCGCAGGCCCGTGACCTGGGCTACGACGTGAAGGTGGCGAAGTTCCCGTTCACGGCCAACGGCAAGGCCCACGGCCTCGGCGACTCCGCCGGGTTCGTGAAGATCATCAGCGACAACACGCACGGCGAGCTGCTCGGCGCGCACCTGATCGGTCCCGAGGTGACCGAACTGCTGCCCGAGCTGACGCTGGCCCAGCAGTGGGACCTGACGGTGCACGAGGTGGCCCGCAACGTGCACGCGCACCCGACGCTCGGGGAGGCCGTCAAGGAGGCCGTCCACGGGCTCGCGGGTCACATGATCAACATGTGAAAGGGTTTCGACGTTGATCGGTACGGCCCCGTGGCCGTACGCCTGGTCGTACCGATCACAGGGTCCGGCCGGCGGCGATGGCCTCGCGCAGGATGCCGGTCAGGGCGTCCGCCTGGGCGTTCAGGGCGCGCATGCCCTCCGTGTCGCCCGTCTGCGCCAGCAGGTCCAGGTACGTGCCGTTGCTCTGCTGCAGCTCGCTCGCCCGTAACGCGGAGTCGGCCGAGCGGACGCGGGAGGCGTACGCCTCCAGCTCCCACACCCGCTCCGTGACCGCCGCGACCGAGCGGCGCAGCGCCTCCTGCTGGGGCCCGAGCACGGCGGTCAGCTCGGGGGTGATCACCTCGGTCAGCGCCAGGGCCTGCTCGGCGCGCAGGTCGGCGTGGATGCGGACCAGGCGGGCGATCTCCCACAGGCGCTCGGGCAGCACGACGTCGTTGGCGATGGCGTCGAGCAGGCCCCGGCGGTGCACGCGGGAGCCGGTCACGTCCAGGACCGCTCTCCTGGCCCTGGCCAGCAGGTCGAGGGCGGGTTCGTCCAGCTCGGCGGGGACGACGTAGCGGCCGGCGTACTGGCGGGCCAGGCGCTCTGCCGGGTTCGGCAGGGAGACGCCGACGAACAGGACCCCGGTGAGGAAGGCCATCATGGCGATCAGGCCCGTGCTCCCGCGCCCGGCCTCGACCGCCGCCAGGCCGAGCACGGCCCCCGACACGGCGGCGCAGAGGCCGCCGAAGCCGAACATGCGCCGCACCCAGCGCGGCGGCTCGGGATCGGTCCGCCCGAGCAGGAGCGCCAGCGCGACGGTCAGACGCCGCGCGTCCCGCTGGGGAACGGCCGGGTCGGTGATCGGCTGGTCGATCCAGTTCTCCACCGGCACCCTCCTCGTGGCACGTCTGCCTCCGAGCACACCGCGCGCGGCCCCCGCACTCCACCAGGCCCGTGTGCGGATGTCGTGCAGATGTCGTGCAGCCGTCCCCTCGCGACACCGCTGCGCCTGATGACTTCTCACCAGATCTTCAGAATTCGCCCAGATTCCTCTGAGGATGCCTGGAGACGTTTGAGGCGACTTCGGAAGAGACCCTCGCATCGGACGGTGGTCCCGCACATGACCTCAACTCCCCCTCAGACGAGCGCGCGGCATTCGCGCCGGCTCGCCGCCCCGGGCACCCCGCTGCTCAGGCTCGGCCTGCTGGCGCTGGTCGCGATCGGCATCGTGGGCGCCGCGCTGGAGCTCGCCTTCGAACGCCACTGGGGAAGCCCCGCGCAGCTCATCCCCTGGGTGGCCCTGGCCTTGCAGGTGGTCGCGCTGGTGCTGCTCCTCCTGCGCGACGCGGGGCCGGTGGTCACCGTCGTGCGCGTGCTCGCGGCGATCGTCCTGCTCGCCTCGGTGTACGGCGTCTTCATGCACGTGTCGGTCAACCACGGCATGGGGGCGATGGATCCGCAGTGGGACTCGTACTCGCCGCTCACCCAGTGGTGGAACGCCCTGACGAAGTCGGTCGGGATGGCGCCGCCGCTCGCCCCCGGCATGCTCGCCCAGAGCGCGCTGCTCCTGCTGCTGGCCAGCCTCACGCCGAAGAGGCGGCAGGCCTGACCCCTGCGCTTCCCGGTGCCGGTGTCCTCGCTCGGGGGCGCGCCGGCACCGGGCCCTTTCTGAACGTCCGCTGAACGATCCGGAACCTTCATCGCCTTCCTCGCGTCTCACCCAGGCAAAAGCACTGTGACAGGTGAGGCTGGTGAGGTTGTGGCATTACGTCGCACAGTCATCGCGGCGGCCGTGATGGTGGCCACCGCGTTCAGCACCGACGGGGCGGCGGCCACGGTCTCGCCGCCCCGCCCGGCGATCCAGAAACCCCAGGCGGTGGCCACCGCGGAGCCGGCCCGGACGGCGTCCGGACCGGCCGCCACGTCCACGGCCGCCGCCGAGCCGGTGTGCGTACGGCTCAAGGGCGCGGAGGCGTGCGTCGGCCCCGACGGGAGCGACCGCCCCGGCATCACGATCGAGGACACGGCCGACGACCACCGCCATCCCGCGGTCGAGTACTACCTGAACGGCTACCTCGGCACCAAGTACGTCATCCACAACCTGGGCCGCAAGGGCGAGGTGCGCGGCAGCCGCGAGATCGGCAAGGTCGTGACGTTCCGCGCCGCCGTGTACGCGGGCGGCCGGCGGGTCAAGTACGGCCGCTGGAAGACCGTCCAAAATATCGCGAAATATCCGGTCAAGCGGGACACCCGCACCACCCCCGCCGGCGCCCGCGCCAAGTCCAGGACGTGCACCTCGACGAAGGCCGCCGCGACCATCTGCTTCGCCGAACGAAGCACGTTCGTCTACGCCTGCGACACCGCCGCCGACGAGTACCAGGCCCGCGCCGAGTACTTCGTGGCCGGGGACCCGACCACCCGCTACGAGATCCACCAGCTCGCCGGCGTCGGCACCTGCGGCAAGGCCGAGCACGGCGACCTGTCCATCAGCATGTACCGGGCCTCGGTGTTCGACCACGGCCGGCGCAAGGCCACGAGGCTGTATCGGTACAACTAGAAGGGAGCGACGATCTCCCGCACCTCCTCGGCGCACTCCCTGGCGTTGTCGTCGTGGGCGATGCTGCTCAGCAGCTCCCGCAGGTGGTAGAAGCGCATGCGCTCCTGCCAGCCGGCCGGCAGGGAGGCGGTGGCCGCGTACACCTCGAAGAAACGCCGGGCGGCCGGCGGGCGCGGCGAGCACCACAACATGCTGAGGTCCGCCTCCGCCCAGCTGTAGGAGACGGCCGGGTCGATCAGCGCCGGGCCGCCGGCGGGGCCGGAGAGGACGTTCTCGCGCCACAGGTCGCCGTGCGTGAGCACCGGTGGCGCGGGCGGCAGCAGGTCGGGCAGGGCCGCGCAGAGGCGTTCGAGCGCCAGGCGCTCCTCGCGGTCCAGCGCCGAGTCCACCAGCGGCTCCGGCAGCCAGCGCAGGATCCGGCGCTGGGCGAACCAGGCGTGCCCGTCGCCGTCCCAGGTGTTGTCCTGGCGCAGGCGGCCCAGCCAGCCGTCCCGGTGCCAGCCGAACCGCTCGCCCGCCGTGGCGGCGTGCAGGCCGGCGACCGCGAGCGCCAGCTCCTCCCAGAACCGCTCGTCGTCGTCGCGGCGCGGCGGCAGCGGCTCCAGCACGAGCAGGTCGGGCGTCACGGCCAGCACCTCGGGGGTCGTGACGCCGCCCAGCTCGCGCAGCGCGCGCAGCCCCGCCGCCTCGATCTCGAACAGGTCGGAGGCGGCGGTACGCAGCGTCTTGGCGAACACCTGGGACCCGTCGCGCAGCCGCGCCAGGCCCGCCGAGGCCACCACGCCGCCGGGCACCACCCGTACGGACTCCGCCTCGAACCCCGCCGCGCGCAGCCGCGCCAGCAGCAGCTCCATCGTCACCTCCGCCGGTAGGCGAGCAGGTAGCGCCAGAAGAGCAGGCGGCGGATCGTGGCCCCGGGCAGCAGGGCGGCCGCCTCCCGCCGGATCTCCGCCAGCGACATCTCCGGACGCTTGACCGGGGCGGGGCTCGGCGTGCCGCGGCCGGCCATCGCGAGCCTGGCGACGGCGTTGACCGGGACGGCGGCCAGGCTCCAGGCGTAGTCGGTGCGGCTCACCTCGGGGTAGCAGCCGAGGATGGCCAGGACGCCGCCGGGGGCCAGCGCGTCCCGCAGCCTGGCGACGGTGCCGAACGGCACGTGGTGGATGCTCGCCAGGCAGGAGATGTAGTCGTAGCGGCCCTCGGGCAGGTCCATCCCGGTGATGTCGGCGTGGTGGTAGCGCACGCCGGGCGCGGGCGGCGCGGCCTCGATCGCCTCGGCGGCCGGGTCCACGGCGTCCACCTGGAGGCCCAGCCCAGCCAGCCGCCGCGCGAACCTGCCGGTGCCGCAGCCCACGTCCAGCGCCGATCTGGCGCCGTCCGGCACCAGGCGCAGGAGCCGGGGGTGGTAGTGGTCGTTGTGGTCGAACGTCATTCATGACCTCCCCCACGGACAATAGCGATCAAGAGTGCCGGGGGCGCGACGTCCTCCCGCCGCCCGGCGTGAAAGTTTCAGCGTCGATTGACGCCCGTGCGGCCACCGCCCATGATCATGGTGCTTCCTGGTCAGGAGGAGGCGTCGAGCTGAATACCCGCAATCCAGCACGAGGTGCGCCGATGCCGAAAGTCCCCCTGCGAGCCGCGTTGGCGGCCCTGCTGACGCTGACCGCCCTGAACGCTCCCGCCGCGTACGCGGACGAACCCGACACCGTCGAGGTGACGGTGAACGCCCGCGCCGCGCTCGCCACCGTCCCCGAGACGGGCCTCGGCACCAACCACGCGATCTGGGACACCAACCTGGGCACGAACGAGACCGCCGACCTGCTCAAGGACGCGGGCATGAAGCTGCTGCGCTACCCCGGCGGCTCCTACTCCGACATCTACCACTGGGCCGACCACACCGCCCCCGGCGGTTACGTGGCCCCGAACACCGACTTCGACACGTTCATGCGCGGCGTACGCCGTACCGGGGCGCAGCCGATGGTCACCGCCAACTACGGCACCGGCACCGCCGAGGAGGCCGCCGCCTGGGTGCGCCACGCCAACATCACCAAGGGGTACGGCGTCAAGTACTGGGAGATCGGCAACGAGAACTACGGCAACGGCCACTACGGCACGGCCTGGGAGGCGGACGACCACGCCGACAAGAGCCCGAACGAGTACGCCCGCCACGTGGTCGCCTACGCCGACGCGATGAAGGCCGTCGATCCCACCATCAAGATCGGTGCCGTGCTGACCACGCCCGCGAACTGGCCCGACGCCATCGTGGCCGAGGGCGACAGCGGCTCCTGGAACCAGGTCGTGCTCTCCGCCACCGGATCGAAGATCGACTTCGTCATCCTGCACTGGTACCCCGGCGCCCTCGACAGGACCGGCCACATCCCCGACATGATCCAGCTCACCCGCGAGCAGATCGCCAGGTACGCCGGGCCGGGCTCGGAGCGGATCGGCATCGCGATGACCGAGTTCAACACCGGCTCCAGCAGCAACGGCACCAACACCCAGCCGGGCGCGCTGGCCGCCGCCGACGCGTACGCGACGCTGCTGGCCAACGGCGTGTTCACGGTGGACTGGTGGAACGTGCACAACGGCATCGGCACCGTCACCGAGGTCGAGGGGCACACCGACTACGGCGACTTCGGCCTGCTGTCGAGCGGCGCGTGCACCTCCGACGGCAGCGTCTGCGAACCGGCGCTGAACGCCCCCTTCGCGCCGTACTACGCGCTGCAGATGATGAGCAGGTTCGCCCGCCCCGGTGACCGCTTCATCCGCGCCGCGACGGACCAGCCGAAGGTCACCGCGCACGCAGCCCGCCGCCCGAACGGCGACCTGGCCGTCCTGATGATCAACACCTCGTCCGACACGGCGTACCCGGTCGAGCTCGGCTACTCCGGCTTCACCCCCGCCGCCGGCGCGCCCACCGTCCTGTCCCACACGAACGGCGCCACCGGCATCACCACGTCGTCGTCCGGCACCGCCACCACCCAGACGTTGCCGCCCCTCTCCCTGACCACCGTCGTGCTCAAGCCGTCCGCCGTGCATTCGGGCCGCCCCGGCGCCCCCGGCCAGCCGGCCGTCACCGGCGTCACGGACCGGACCGCCACGATCACCTGGCCCGCCGCCGAGCCCGGCGCCCGCCCGATCGCCAAGTACGAGCTCCACCGCCAGAACGGCGCCATCACCGAGCAGCTCGGCGAGACCACCGGCACCACGTTCACGGTCCGCAACCTCAAGCCCGGCACCCGCCACACCATCAACGTGATCGCCAGGGACACCGGCGGCGCCGCCTCCGACCCCTCTCCCCCGCTCACCTTCACCACCGGCACCCCCGCCGCCAGCTCCTGCTCCGTCAAGCTGACCGTCCAGACGGACTGGGCCAGCGGCTACGTCGGCTCCATCGACATCACCAACCACGGGGCGCCGCTCAACGGCTGGACCCTGTCGTTCAGCTGGCCGCGGTCGTGGCAGAGCTTCGGGAGCGGGTGGAGCGCCGTCTGGACGCAGTCCGGCTCGGACGTCAAGGCCGTCAACGAGGCCGCCAACCCGTCGCTCGCCACGGGGGCCACGACCACTGTCGGGTTCGTGGGGAACTACAGCGGCCCCAACGTGCTGCCGTCGGTCTTCACCCTGAACGGCACGGTTTGCACCACTCGGTGACCTTGCACCTTCCGGAGCACGCGGACAAGCTTCGCCGCGTGCTCCGGACCGGCCGCCGCCTCGCTCCACCCGCCATGACGGCGCACCGTCAGTCGTTCTCCACGGTGAGCAGCCCGCGCCGGAAGGCCGTGGCGACGGCGGCCGCGCGGTCGTTGACCCCTAGCTTGGTGTAGATGTGCAGCACGTGGCTCTTGACCGTGGCCTCGCTGATGAACAGCCGCGCGGCGGCCTCGCGGTTGGTCGCGCCGTCGGCGATGAGCCGGAGGATCTCCAGCTCCCGGGCGCTCAGCGGGTCGGCGGGGGTACGGACCTGGCCGAGCAGGCGGGTGGCGACGGACGGGGAGAGCACCGCCTCGCCGCGCGCGGCCGTGCGGACGGCGCGGACGAGCTCGTCCCTGCCGGTGTCCTTGAGGAGGTAGCCGGTGGCGCCGGCCTCGATGGCGGGCATGACGTCGCGGTCGGTGTCGTAGGTGGTCAGGACGAGCACGCGGGCCGCGCTGCCCAGCCTGGCGAGCTCCTTGATGGCCGCGACGCCGTCCATGCCCGGCATGCGCAGGTCCATGAGAATCACGTCGGGGTGCAGCGCCTGCGCGAGCGCGACGGCCTGCGTGCCGTCGGCGGCCTCGCCGAGCACCTCGAAGCCCGGGTCACCGGCGAACATGCCGCGCAGGCCGTCGCGGACGATGGGATGGTCGTCGGCGATGAGCAGCCGGATCCGGGGCTCAGCCACGGGCCACCGCCGGGAGGCTCGCCGAGATCGCGGTGCCCGCGCCGGCCTCGGACTCGATCTCCAGCGTGCCCGCCAGCCGGTCCACTCGCTTGCACATCGCGGTCAGGCCGAACGCCGTCAGCTTGGGGTCGAAGCCGATGCCGTCGTCGCGTACGTCGAGAGTGACCAGGTCCTCCATGTACGACAGGGTCAGCCCGACCCTGGAGGCGTTCGCGTGCTTGGCGACGTTGACCAGCGCCTCCTGCGCGGTGCGCAGCAGCGTCTCCTCGACCTCCGGATGCATGGGTCGGACCGTACCAGTGACGGTGAACTCGGCCGGTGTCCCGTGGAGCTCGTGCCACCGGTCGACGACCTCCTTGAGAGCCTCGGGCAGTGGTGCCGCCTCCAGCTGGCCGGGGCCCACCGCGTTCACGGAGCGCCGGGCCTCGGCCAGGCTCTCGCGTGCCAGCCGTACGGCGAGGTCCACGTGACGCCAGTCCTGGCCCTGCTTCGCCGCCTGCAGCTGGGTGATGATGCCCGTCAGTCCCTGGGCGAGGGTGTCGTGGATCTCGGCCGCCATGCGCTGCCGTTCGTCGAGCACGCCTGCCTCGCGGGCCTGGACCAGGAGCTGGGCGTGCAGGCCCGCGTTCTCCCGCATGGTCTGCTCCAGCTGGGTCACCATGCGCTTGCGCTCGGCGCTGCGCTCGGCCGTGATCTCGCCGACGAAGCTGAACAGCCCGACCCCCGCCACGATGGCGCCGGTGAAGAACAGGAAGGTGAGGATCGAGAACGGCGTGGGCTCCGGCAGGCCGCCGCTGTAGGCCGCGCTGCTGATCGCCGCCGTTCCGGTCACTCCGGCGAACCGCCACTTGCCCTTCAGGTACTGCCAGGAGTGGAGGTATCCGGTGAAGCCGAAGAAGCTGGCGAACCACACGCTCTGCGTACAGAGCGCGCCAATCAGTACGACCAGCCCCGCCACGTAGACCGCGCCCCGCGGCACCAGCCACAGCCACGCGGCGGCGAGCACGGCCAGGCCGGCCGTGAGCCACGGCCGGCCGCCGGTGAGCAGGCAGAGGATCGTGGAGATCGCCAGCAGCACGTACGGCGCAGCCGCGAGCTGCCGCTCCAGCAGCCGCTCCCATCGGTCGAGGCGACCGACCATCCTTCACTCCCAGCGGAAGAACTTGGTTGCCGCGAGGCCGATGACCAGGGTGTAGGCGGCCATCACGCCCAGCGTCACGGGGCTGGGAGCACTACCCGCCCAGACGTCCCGGAGGCTCTCCACGAAAGCACCCAGAGGGGTGAATGTCCCTACGAGCGCCACCATATCCGGCATCTGATCCACGGGCTGCATGAGCCCGGCGAGGTAGGCCATCGGGAAGTACAGCAGGACGCCGAACCCGTTGGCGGCCCTGCCGTTCGGCGCCAGGGCCGCCACCAGCGAGCCGATCGCGAACATGCTCGCCGTACCGAGCAGGAAGGCCAGCACGCCGGAGAACACCAGGCCGGGCAGGTGCGCGCCCAGAACCGTGCCCGCGACGGCCATCAGCAGCCCGCATGCGGCCACCACCAGCACGAGCTGGAGCAGCAACTGCACCACCAGCAGGCTTCCCGGATGCACCGGCGTGATGGACAGCCTGCGCAGGATGCCCCGTTCGCGGTAGGTGGCCAGGGTGGTGGGAAGCAGGTACAGGCCCACCAGCCCCACGGCGATGGCCAGCGCCATCGGCAGCAGCACGGTGTCTCCCGGCTGGATCGAGCTGCCGAACACCACCAGGATGAACAGCGGGATGAGCAGCGAGAACAGCGCCCCCGGTTCGCGGGTGAGCAGCTTGGTCTCCACCAGGGCGAGCTTCAGCATGATCGATCTCCTCAGAAGGACTGGCCGGTCAGGGCGGTGAACGCGTCTTCCAGCGTGCGTTTGTCGATGCGCAGGTCGCTGACCAGCACGTGGTGGCGGGCCAGGTGCGCCGTGACTGCCGTGGCGAAGTCCCCCCTGCCCGTGACGACCACGCGGTTGCCCGTCCTGGACACCCCCGTCACCCCTGGCAGCCCCGCCAGGTCGCCCAGGTCCTGCGCCTGCGCCGTGAACCGCATCTGGTGCTCGCCGCCGACCAGCCCCGACGGCGTGTCCATCGCCACGACCCTGCCGCGGTCGAGCACCGCGACGCGGTCGCACAGCTCCTCCACCTCGTCCATGAAGTGGCTGACCAGCACCACCGTCACCCCGTTGGCCCTGATCCGCTTGATCAGCTCCCAGGTCGTCCGGCGGGCCTGCGGATCCAGCCCCGTGGTCAGCTCGTCCAGGAACGCCACCCTCGGGTTGCCCACGAGCGCCAGCGCGATGAACAGCCGCTGCTTCTGACCGCCGGACAGCTTGCCGAACCTGGCGTTCCGCTTGTCCGCCAGCCCCCACTCCTCCAGCAGCTCCCGCCAGTCACGGGGCCGGGCGTAGAAGGAGGCGTACAGGTCGAGCGCCTCCCACACCTTCAGGTTCTCCGGCAACTGGGTCTGCTGGAGCTGCACCCCGATCAGCTCGTGCACCTCGCGCGCGTCCCTGATCGGGTCGAGACCGAGCACCCCGATCGTCCCGCTGTCGGGGCGGCGCAGGCCCTCCACGCACTCCACGGTGGTGGTCTTGCCGGTGCCGTTCGGGCCGAGGATGCCGAAGATCTCGCCCTCCTCCACGGAGAACGACACCCCGTCCAGAACCGTCTGGCCCGCGTACGCCTTGCGCAGGTCCGTGACCTCGATGATTGCCATGGCTCAAGCATGCTGTTCAGGCCCCTCTCGCCGAATCGACCTGTCAGCCACAACCGGCGGGGGATGATGCTGACCCGCGAATCCACCGAACGGTGGATGGACACTCACCTCGGGAAGCCGTACTCCTCGGCCAGCGCGGCGACAGGCAGCGTACGCCCCGCGTGCCGCCCCACCTCGGGATCCTCCAGCAGGGCACGCACCGCCCGCCCGGGGAACTCCACGCTGTCGCCCTCCGTGACGTCCCCGCCGAGCTCCGCCAGGATCGCCTCCGTACGCGTGAACCCCGGCGAGACGGCCAGCGCCGTGACCCCGTGCGGGCGCAGGTCGTGGGCCAGCAAGCGGGCCAGGCGGCTGACGCCCGTCATGGCGAGGTCGTAGAAGAGGTGCCCGGCGATCACCTCGGCGTCCGGGTCGGCGTAACCGGTGAGCACGATCAGGCCGCCCCGCTCGATCAGCAGCGGCGCGGCGTACCACGCTGACACGAGATGGCTGCGCACCCCGATGTCGATCATGTTGTGCCAGTGGTCGAGCGGGAGCGTCCAGAACGGGCCGCCGCGAAAGGGCAGGGCGTTGCCGGCGCAGGCGTTCGCGACCAGCAGGTCCAGCCCGCCGTGCTCGGCGCGCACCCGGGCGAACAGCGCCTCCACCGCCCGGTCGTCGGCGTGGTCGACCCGGACGGGCACGCCCGTGCCGCCGCGCTCGCCCACCTGCTCGGCGGTGTCCTCCACCGTGCCGGGCAGCTCGGAGTGGCGCTGCTCGCGGCTCTCGCGGTCGGTGACGTAGACGGTCGCCCCGGCCTCGCCGAGCACGAGGGCGATCCCACGCCCGATCCCGCGCGCCGCTCCGGTGACGACGGCGACCGTACCGGCCATGCGGGCCTCCTCGAGGCAGGCATCCCCTACGCCCGCCACCCCTACCCGCTCCGGCGCCGCTCCACCTCTTTCAGGATCCCTCGCCCCCGTACGGCGACGCGGCCGGCCACATCGTCATGTCGCCGCCGAGACCCCGCCTTCACCGAACGGCCGGGGAAGCACGCACCTCAGGATCGAGCAGCCGCAACTCACCATCGATGGCTGCTTGCACGGCACGCTCGTTCTCGTCCGTCATGCACGGATCCTACGGACGTACGTCGCCCGGACACAGCGAATATGTGACCAGGAGCGATCATCAGCAGCTGGGGCGTTGCAGCCTCTCAGCGTCCGTCACCTCGCGGGCAGGAGGAAGGGCCGATCCGTTGGAGCACCAGGCCGGCACTCACCTCAACACGACAGTCACATGATGTTCTTCGAGAATCGTCCGGATGATGTCGAAGCGCGCCGGAGCGTCACCTTCCGGAACCCCTCATCACGACGTTGCTGTCAGTGGAAATCAAAAAGCCCCGAACGATGATCCGTCCGGGGCGTTCTTGCAAGTCAATGCTGGTGGTCAGGGGCAGGGTCGAACTGCCGACCTTCCGCTTTTCAGGCGGACGCTCGTACCAACTGAGCTACCTGACCCAGAGCGGTCCTGACGGGACTTGAACCCGCGACCTCCACCTTGACAGGGTGGCGAGCACTCCAAACTGCTCTACAGGACCTTGTGTCTTGCGTTTCGTTCTGTTTGCGCTCGCTTAGCTTACCAGCTCTTCGGTGGCCTTCGACCATCCGTTTTGCGGGTGCGCTAGGCGCTCGCGGTGCCCCCAACGGGATTCGAACCCGTGCCGCCGCCTTGAAAGGGCGGTGTCCTAGGCCGCTAGACGATGGGGGCTTAGGTTTCCCTGTCGCCTTCCGTCGGGGACCTCTGAAGCATAGGGGACGATTGCCCTTGATGCCAAAGTGGCGGACCGGCGGCCGGCGAGGCGGGGGTGCCAGTGGCCGTTCCCGTTGGCGACGGGGCGGTCGTTGGCTCCGGGGAAATCATACGTTGTGGGTCGGGCTCCACGTGACGCTGGATGTAGACCGACTGCTCCCCCAGGCCGCCCAGCGTGATGTCGTCCCACGCCTGCAGGCGCCTGGTCTCCCTGTCGAAGTACAGGACCGAGGCCTGCACCGGCGTGGGCTGGGCGTGTTCGAGGGCGCGCAGCCCCGCGCCGCCCGTCGAGCCCTGGATGAGCATGCGGGTGCCCGTCGGGAACACGGTCGTGCGGCGCTCGTGGGTGTGGCCGGCCAGGATCATGGGGGCCGCGCCGGAGAAGCCGTTCCCGACCTCCCCGTCGTGCACCGCGATCAGGTCCGCCTTGCCGACCTTGGCCCGGTGGGCGCGGCCGAACTCGGCCAGCGCCGCCGGGTCGGAGTCGACGGTCACGGACTTGTCCGGGGTGAAGCGGGGGTCGCCGAGGCCGTAGATGGTCAGGCCCGCCACCTGCTGCGAGGTGTCGTCCAGGACTACGGCGTTCTTCTGCTTCTCGACGGCCTTCTGGGTGGTCATCGAGTCGTGGTTGCCGCGCACGAACACGTACGGGACCTGGAGGGTGCGGATCTCGTCGACGAACTTGTTCTCCGCCTTCGTGCCGTGGTCGGAGATGTCACCCGTGTCGACGATCAGGTCCACGGCGAACTGGTCCTTGAGAGAGCGGATGACGTTCCAGGCGATGGGGTTGAGGTGGATGTCGGAGATGTGCAGGACGCGGATGGTCTTGGGGTTGGCCTCGTAGAGCGGCAGGGTCGAGACCGTGTCGTACAGCTTCGAGACGTTCGTCACGAGCTTGGTGAGCTGGGAGCGGTACGACTCGAACCGCGTCACGATCGACTCCGCGCTGCCCACGAGCGACGGCGCGGCGGCGACCAGGCCCGAGTAGCGCGGCTCCACGAGCGAGCTGGGACGGAACGTGAGGGCCGCCAGGGCCCCGGTGGCGGCGAGGGCCACGGAGGCCGCCAGAAGGCCCACGAGAGCCGTTCTCGGGCGGCGGAAGACCATGAGGACCGCGATGAGGGCTCCGGCGCCCGCACAGAGCAGTGAGCGGATGACGAGGGCGCGCACGCCGTCCAGGAGATCCTGCTCGATCACGCCCGGCAGGCGGTCGGCGATGCGCGGGTCCTCCAGGAGGGACTTGGCGCGTTCCTGGTCGATGTTCTCGAGCGTGATGCGCAGCCTGAGCGGGGCGCTGTGGGTCTGGAAGGTGAGGGTGCCGAGCGGGCTGGCGTCCACGACCGTCTCGCCGTCCCAGGCCGGGCGGAGTGACATTCCTGTCTCCACCGGGCCCACCTGGGCGCGTACGGTGCCGCTGAGGAAGATGCCGAGCCAGGCACCCACGGCGGCCACGAGGAGCACAGCCGCGATCCTCGCGCCGCGTGATCGGAGAACTGCCTTTGACCTGTGCGCGAACTTCATACGGTTTCTTGCTTACCTGTCGGGCGAGGCAGAATGGCAGGTGTGATCGAGGTTTCGCGGGAGAAGTTCGAGGAGCTCGTGGCCGAGGCTTTGGACACGATTCCGCCGGACCTCACGCGTGCCATGAGTAATGTCGTCGTCACAGTCGTCGATGACCCGCCGGAGCCCCACCTGCTCGGCCTGTACACCGGTGTCCCCCTCACCGAACGTGGCGACTGGTACTCAGCAGTTCTGCCCGACCGGATCGAGATCTACCGCAATCCCATATGCGAAATTTGCGATACCGAGGAAGACGTGATCGACGAGGTCCGCATCACGGTCGTGCATGAGGTCGGGCATCACTTCGGCATCGACGACGCCCGACTTCACGAATTGGGCTGGTAACCCTTTGCTTTTGGTTGGCTGCTTTCGGTTGCGGTCAACCCCACCGGTCGGGCACCTTAGGTCACATAGCGAGCACCCTGAGTCAGGCACAGCGGAGTCCAGTGGGGGCCATGCGGGCGCGACGGCCGCCGGGACGGCATCGCCGTGCCGGAGAAGCACGACAAGTCACATATCGGGAAGTCATCGCCGTCAAGGAGTTCCGGGCACTCTGGTACGGCCAGGGCCTGTCGCTCCTCGGCGACCAGCTCGCCCAGGTGGCGCTCGCCGTGCTCGTCTACGACCGCACGGGCTCGCCGCTGGCCACGGCCGCGGTGTACGCGCTGACGTACCTGCCCTCCATCGTCGGCGGGCCGCTGCTGGCCGGGCTGGCCGACCGGTTCGCGCGCAGGGGCGTCATGCTGGCCTGCGACCTGCTCCGGGCCGCGCTGGTGGGCGTGATGGCGGTGCCGGGCGTGCCGTTCTGGGCGCTGTGCGCGCTCGTCTTCTTCGTCGTGCTGCTCAGCGCGCCGTTCTCGGCCGCTCGGGCGGCGCTGCTGCCCGAGGTGCTCGAAGGCGACGCGTACGTCATCGGCTCGGCGCTGCAGAACATGACCAACCAGGCCGTGCAGATGCTCGGGTTCGCCACCGGCGGAGCGCTCATCGCGACCATGGGCCCGTACCGCGCGCTCGCCCTCGACGCCGCCACGTTCCTGGGGTCGGCGCTGATCCTGGCCTCGGGCGTACGCCGCCGGCCCGCCGGCGCGGGCGCGTCGAAGCCGTCCATGTGGTCGATGACGGCGAGCGGCGCCCGGCTCGTGTTCGGCTCGCCGAAGCTGCGCACGCTCGTGCTGTTCGCCTGGCTGTGCGGGTTCTACATCCTGCCCGAGGGCATCGCGGCCCCGTACGCGGCCAGGCTCGCCGACGGCACGCTGCCCGTACCCGTGATCACCGGGCTGCTGATGGCGGCCATGCCCGCCGGGACGGTCGTGGGGGCGTTCCTGTTCAGCAGGTTCGTCTCGCCGCCGCGGCGGCTGCGGCTCATGGGGTGGATGGCCATGCTGAGCTGCGCGCCCCTGATCGTCACCGCGGTGCGCCCGCCGCTGGCCGTGGTGCTGGCGGCGTGGGTGCTGTCGGGGATCGGCGGGGCGTACCAGCTCGCGGCCAACGCCGCCTTCGTCCAGTACGTACCGGCCGAACGTCGCGCGCAGGCGTTCGGCCTCGTGCAGTCGGGGCTGATGGCCGTGCAGGGCATCGGCATCCTGGTGGGCGGGTTCGCGGCGGAGAGACTCGGCCCCGAGCCGGTGGTCGCGCTGGCGGGGATCGCCGGGGTGATCAGCGCGGCCGTGCTGGCCCTGGTCTGGACCGAGTCCCGCGACAAGACCGCCCGGGTGCGTGCCGAGGCCACCGCCTGATCACTGCTGCGGCTTGTGCTCGCCGCTCCAGTCGGTCGAGGTGGCCTTGTTCTGCTGCTTGTTGATGAGGTCCTGGACGATCGAGGTCTCGTGCTCCTCGTCCGGCATGAGGAGCCAGCCGATCGCGTACAGCGCGACACCGGCCCCGCCGAACAGCGTCGCGATCGCCAGCGCGATCCGGACCAGGTTGGCGTCGATCCCCACGTACGCGCCGACGCCCGAGCAGACACCCGCGATGATCCGGCCCTTGTGCGTCCGACGCAGCTTCTTGACGTTGTATTCGCTCATGCCTCAAGACTGCCCGGCGGCCCGGTGTTCGCACATCAGGATTGCCCCTGGTAGAACCCTGGTAGTCCCCCTTGCACGAGAGGACCCGCCATGGACGACCTGCTGCGCCTGGACGACAAGCTCAACCCTGACCAGCGGCTCATCCGCGACACGGTCAGGTCCTTCGTCGCCGACCGCGTCCTCCCCCACGTAGGGGACTGGTTCGAACAGGCCGTCTTCCCCGCCCGCGAGCTCGCGCCCGAGCTCGGCTCCCTCGGCCTGCTGGGGATGCACCTCCAGGGGTACGGCTGCGCCGGCACGGACGCGGTGTCGTACGGGGTGGCCTGCCGCGAGCTGGAGGCCGGCGACTCGGGCCTGCGCTCCTTCGTGTCCGTGCAGGGCTCGCTGGCCATGTTCCCCATCTGGAAGTACGGCTCCGACGAGCAGAAGGCGGAATGGCTGCCCCGGATGGCCGCCGGCGAGGCCATCGGCTGCTTCGGCCTCACCGAGCCCGACCACGGCTCGGACCCCGCGGGCATGCGGACGTACGCCAAGAAGGACGGCTCCGACTGGATCCTGAACGGCTCCAAGATGTGGATCACCAACGGCTCGATCGCCGACGTCGCCGTCGTCTGGGCGCAGACCGACGACGGCATCCGCGGCTTCGTCGTCCCCACCTCCACCCCCGGCTTCTCCGCCCCTGAGATCCACAAGAAGCTCTCCCTGAGGGCCTCGGTCACCTCCTCCCTGTACTTCGACGACGTCCGCCTGCCCGCCTCCGCCGCCCTCCCCGGCGTCACCGGCCTGCGCGGCCCCCTCTCCTGCCTCTCCGAGGCCCGCTTCGGCATCGTCTGGGGCGTCGTCGGCGCCGCCCGCGCCTGCCTGGAGGCGGCCGTCGAGTACGCCAAGACCCGCGTCCAGTTCGACAAGCCGATCGGCGCGTACCAGCTCACCCAGGAGAAGCTCGCCTGGATGTACGTCGGCACGGCCCAGGCCGGCCTCACGGCCCTGCACCTCGGTGAGCTGAAGGACGCGGGGCGGCTGGAGCCCCGGCAGATCAGCTTCGGCAAGCTGGCCAACGTGCGGGCCGCCCTGGACATCGCCCGCCAGGCTCGCACCATCTTGGGCGGGAACGGGATCACGCTGGAGTACCCTGTGATCAGGCACATGAACAACCTGGAGAGCGTCCTGACGTACGAGGGGACGCAGGAGATCCACACGCTGGTGCTGGGGGAGGCGCTCACGGGGATGGCGGC
The DNA here is from genome assembly GCF_041950525.1 of Nonomuraea sp. GTA35. Taxonomy (NCBI): domain Bacteria; kingdom Bacillati; phylum Actinomycetota; class Actinomycetes; order Streptosporangiales; family Streptosporangiaceae; genus Nonomuraea; species Nonomuraea sp. GTA35. Next base: position 70,210 of record NZ_JBGNUV010000009.1, read on the forward strand.
TTACCGGTGATGGAGGCGTCGCGGACAGGGCGGTAATCTCTGTACCCTTGCTGGTGCGAGGGGCGTTAGCTCAATTGGCAGAGCTGCGGACTTTTAATCCGTAGGTTCCGGGTTCGAGCCCCGGGCGCCCTACCACTCCGACCTGGGGTTTCCCGCGATTGTGTAGTCGAGTCGTCCGATCGTGAGTCACGGTGAGACACATGTGAGTCACGTGCCAGGGCGGGCGTTGTTCACCTTGCGCGCGGTCGCGAGCCGCTTTGAGGACCAGCCGGGCGGTGGCCCGGGCGCTGTCGTGATACAGCTGCGGCAGCACCGACGTGTACGTGTCGGCGGTGAGCACGATGCTGGCATGTTCGAGCATGCCCTGCACCACGCGCAGATCCGCTCCTGCTGCCAGGGCCAGCGTCGCGGCTCCATGTCTCAGGTCGTGCAGCCGCACCGGGGGAAGTCCGCTGGCCAGGACGAGTTTGTGGAAGCGGTAGCTGAGGTAGTCGGGATCGATTGCCCTGCCGTTCTCACGCGTGAACATCGGAGTTGACGGCGACCAAGCGGTGCCCATTTCACCGCGCTGGGCTTGTTCGTAGCGGTACAGCAGCCGGAGAGTGTCGATGTCCAGAGCGATCCCACGCTGGCTGGAGGCGCTCTTCGGCGGGCATGGGAACAGGCCGTGGTCGGTGTGTACGAGCTGGCAGGTGATGGTGAGTTCGCGCCGGTCGGTGTCGAGGTCGATCCAGCGCAGGCCGGCTACCTCGGCGCGCCGCAGACCGCGCAGAGCGATCAGCCACCACAGCGCCAATAGTCGGTCGTCACGGACGAAGGCGAGGAACTCGGTGAGTTGCTCGACCGTCCACACCGCCACGGCGGGGCGCTCACCGGTGCGCCTCCACGCGGCCACCCGCCGTGGGGTCCACACCAGGGGGTGGACGCGGCGTGGCGACGGTAGCCGTAGCCCCCGAGCCGGGTTGTCATGAATCACGTCTTCCCGGACGGCTTCGTTCAAGGCGGCCCGCAGCGTCGCGCGAATCCTTTCCAGGGTGGCCGCGCTGATCGGCTTGCCGTAGCGGGTGCGGCGCTGGGCCACAGCGGAGAACATTCTCACGACGTGCCGCCTCGACAAGCTGCGGAGCGGGATCAGGCCGAGGCACGGGATAAGGGAACAGCCGGACGTGGTCACAGTAAGCCTTGTAGGTGGTGGGCCGGATCCGCTGCTCAACCACCGACAACCAGTAGCGCAGCCACTGGGCGACGGTGCAGTACCCGGTCACAGGCGCCGCCTCCAGCGACTGGGCGAGATCGCGGACGGCCTGCCGCGCCGCCTCGGCCGTGGGGAAGCCGCCACGGCGCAGCCGCTGCCGCCGACCGGACACATCCGTCACCTGAACGGCGAAGTACCAGCTGCCATGGACGGGATCCGTCAGCCGGGCGCAGCGGTTTCCCAGCCGCTTGCCTGTCACCGCGTCGGCGCAGCCACAACGCCGATACACCACGGGATCTTGAGCGCATGCCATCGCCCTCACCTCACGCTTGGGTCACGTGAGACGACGGCAACAACAGCATCTACGTCCAGCGAAGATCAGGTAGATCTCCTATCCTCGATCTTTCTCGACCTTGAGCCGGTCGTCCATCGCCCCGGCCGAGCGCCGCAGACAACAACAGGTTCTGACCAGCCCGGGACATCGCCCGCCACCTCCGCGAGGTCACCCTCAACACTCATGTACCGGCAACTGTCTCGCTGGGCCAGCAGCCAACTCCATCCGCAAGGTCGGGCCGGGTTTCTACACCGCCCGGCCAATCTCTTCAGCGCTCTTGCCAACAGCTCAAAAGCCTTAACTACCTAGCCTTGAGCGAGCGGCCATCAGCTGCTACCGGAATCGTCTGCCGTTCCGTCCCGACCGACGACCGGCAACCGGTGCGGTGATGGTCACGGGGATGCCTGAGGGAGCTTGGGCGCCCGTGATGCGCCTCAGCTCGGCCTCGCCCGAACGGACCTCGCTGGTCTGCGGGACGATACCGGCGTCGGCCATCAAGCGGGTCATGTCACGGCGCTGGTTGGGCAGCACCAGGGTGACGACGCTGCCGGACTCGCCGGCGCGGGCGGTGCGGCCGCCGCGGTGCAGGTAGTCCTTGTGGTCGTTCGGCGGGTCGACGTTGACGACGAGGTCCAGGTTGTCGACGTGGATGCCGCGGGCCGCGACGTTGGTCGCCACCAGCGCCGTGACGTGGCCGCTCTTGAACTGGGCGAGGGTGCGGGTGCGCTGGGGCTGGGACTTGCCTCCGTGCAGCGCGGCGGCGCGCACTCCGCTGTTCAGCAGCTGTTCGGTGAGCCGGTCCACAGCGTGCTTGGTGTCCAGGAACATGATCACCCGGCCGTCGCGAGCAGCGATCTCCACAGTGGTGGCCTGCTTGTCGGCGCCCTGGACGTGCAGCACGTGGTGCTCCATCGTGGTGACCGCGCCCGCCGAGGGGTCGACCGAATGGACCACCGGGTCGTTCAGATAGCGGCGGACCAGCAGATCGACGTTGCGGTCCAAAGTGGCGGAGAACAACATCCGCTGGCCACCTGGGCGCACCTGGTCGAGCAGGTGGGTGATCTGCGGCATGAAGCCCATGTCGGCCATCTGGTCGGCCTCATCCAGCACGGTGATGCCGACCTGGTCCAGGCGGCACTCGCCACGCTCGATGAGATCCCTGAGCCGTCCCGGGGTCGCGACGACGACCTCCGCGCCGTTGCGCAGCGCCTGGGCCTGGCGGCCGATCGACATGCCGCCGACGACCGTGGCCAGCCGCAGCTTCAGTGCTTGGGCGTACGGCGTGAGCGCATCGGTGACCTGCTGGGCCAGTTCCCTGGTGGGGACGAGGATCAGGGCAAGCGGTCGCCGCGATTGTGCCCGCTGTCCGGAGGTGCGGACGAGCAGGGCCAGGCCGAAGGCGAGCGTCTTGCCCGACCCGGTGCGCCCCCGCCCCAGGACGTCCCGGCCGGCCAGGGAATTCGGCAGCGTGGCCGCCTGGATCGGGAACGGTTCGTTCATGCCCAGGCCGGTGAGCACCTTAAGCAGCGCGGGCGGCATGCTCAGCTCAGCGAACGTCGCGGCTGCGGGCAGGGCCGGGGTGACGGTGACCGGCAGCGCGAACTCTCCCTGGACCGCGGCGGGACGCCGCCCGTTGCCGCCCCAACTGGAGGCGCCTGAACGGCCCTGAGCCCGAGAGCCGAATCGGCCGCCCCTGCTTCGGGCGGAGCCGCCCGTCCGGGGCGAAGAGTTGCGATCGTGCGCGCGAGTTGCGTGGTTCATGCAGAACCTTCCTCGATGCGGCACGTGTCAGGTGGTTCTCGGTGCGATGAGCGGCACAAGAACAGCGAGCACGAGCCGAAGAAAAGACGAGTCGAACCGGCGGGAACGGCCTGGACTCGTACGTCGAAATGGTCGGCTTTCGCCGAAAGAACGCGGCTGTGCTGCCGCGCCGTAGGACTGGAGCGGGCCTGTGCCCGAACCGGAGCCATCGGTGGTGCATCCGGTGCGCGGCGGAAGAACAGCCACGCTGTGCTTCTCGGGTTGTGAGCCATCACGGCACGATGGATGCCACAAAAAAGCAACGTGCCGGGGCCGCGCCCTGCGGCGCAGGCCCCGGCTACGTGGTGCGTCAGTGTCAGGCGGGAACGATGTTCTCGGCCTGCGGGCCCTTCTGGCCCTGCGTGACGTCGAAGGCCACCTTCTGGCCCTCGCGCAGCTCACGGTAGCCGCCGTTGGCGACGATGTTGGAGTAGTGCGCGAAGACGTCGGCGCCGCCGCCGTCCTGCTCGATGAAGCCGAAGCCCTTTTCCGCGTTGAACCACTTCACGGTGCCAGAAGCCATGTTGATCTCCTTTGATGGGTGCAAAGCCGAAATCCGCATCCAACGGATCCCGCGTCGCCGCGATAGGACCACACCCGGAGATGACCGGAAAAACAAAAATGCACCTGAGGCCACATACCGTCAGGTGCACACAAGTCTTTATGGGTACCACAACTGCAACTAGGCCCAATCTAGCACACGTGTGGCTGTGCTGCGCATGCCCCCCGCCAACGTCGGCATCATCCGCGCTGAGACTCGAGCGTTGCCTGCGGCGGGTGACGAGGAACGCCACTTGGGCGAGACTGACGTGGCTGCCGGTGGCTCGGGTACCGGAGAAGTTGGCGCCTGATCCTCAGCCGGTAACCACGGCGGGGTCGGTGGCATGGCCCGGTCGAGGCCGGGCATGGGGGGGCGGTCTGGCCGCCCCGGGTTACGGTTGGCGGGAGGTCCGGAGGCCCAGTCATGGCTCTGATGCTGGCTAGGGGTCGAGTGGGCCGGTTGAGTATCTGGTCACCGGGCCGTAGCCGAGCTCACCGTCCGCGTCCCTGGTGTCATTCAGCGTCTGCCTGGCCACCGTGGCGGTGGCCGGGGGCAAGGCGCTGGCCACCGCGTGGGACCGGCACCTTCGCGCACGCCCGCGCTATTGAGCGCCACGAACCCGCCGCCCGCCACCGTCACCGTGACCAGGAGCCCGGCCACCATCCTGTCCCTGCCACGGCACGGCGCCGCCGGCCAGGCATGGCCTCCGGCTCCGCCTTACCGTCAAGGGTGGCCATGCCCATCAAGGACCTCCCCGGGCTGGCGGCAGCCAACTCCTTCTTGCACTTCTCCTCAGCCGCCGGCGCCTTCACCCAGCGCCTCACCCACCTCCAGGAACGACACCAGGGCAAGCCCGGCCTCATCAAGCGGCCCAACGACGCCGGCCTTACAGCCGAGTAAACCAGCCCTTCCATGCCTGGCGGCCAGCGATCCCCACCAGCGGGATTCGCGTGGCCACACCGCCCGGCCAGCCGAGAAGTGCGCATGGTCAAGGGATGCCAACCGTTGCACGGTTGCTCGGTGGATGCTCATCGGCACCTGATACGGCATACCACCGGGCGGCATCCTCGGACATTTTGAGCACGGGCAACGCATGACATCGCGACACAAGAGGACACGTTTCGATAGTGGGCGGCACGAGGTCCACAGTGGCGCCCTGGTCACCGGGTGGCTCTCTGCCGCGGAGGCGATCGACCAAGGACGGAGTGCTCCCGGCCAGAGGCGTTCGTCGTGACCTGGCTACGGAGTGGGCACCTCAGGAGGCGTGCAATATGCGTGCAATGATCAAGGTCTTTCTCGGCATGGAGCACTCTATGCTCCCAGGTCAACGGCCGTGAACCGCCGAGAACGGTCATGAGCTGCAAAACCCTCAAAGGAGGTTGCGGTGGCCGATCCTCTCGTCCCGTTCCGTTGGTTGGAAGCCTCGCCAGGAGACCGCGACGATCTGCTTGGTGAGATCTTCTGTGTGTCCTTTTTCGCGGGCTCGAGCCTGCCGAGGTGCTGCACCGCTTCGGGGGCGGACGCCCAGGGCGGGAGATGACCTTCCATGAACTCTGTGTCAAGGTCTGGGAGTCGGCAGGGATGACCGACGACGACTATGTCGGAGTCGTCCAGGTCGGCGAGTGGAGCGTGGCCGTTGAACTGCGGGGTTTCCAGGCGCAGCTGGCCGAGCCGTTGACCGGGCTGTCTCGGGGATGTGAGGTGGTGGCCGTCGGACGGCACGATTATGCGGAGGACGGCTTCAGGTACGTGGTAGATGGCAAGGTCGTCACTAGCTTCACGCCGCACCTGCCAGGCACTCGGTGGGGCAGCGACCCGGACCGGATCAACGAGCTTATGCGTGAAACCGGCTTGCCTCCGGAGGAGTTGGATGAAGAGGCATGGGAGGCGACGTGGGATGACATGTACACCAACAGGATCTCGCGGGCATTTTTACTGGCGGCCAAGATCACCGGCGTGGTGTTCACTCCGAGAATCCTTGACAGACCCCTGCTTGTCGGCGTCATCGGCTCTTGATCACGAGGGAAGGCCCTCTCTCCCAAGAGATCCGCGGCTCCCGGGGCGATCGTGGCTGGCGTTGCCTTGCGGGATATATCCGGGATGATCTTCACTGGCAGGGGAAGGACTTGAGCCGCACCCCGAGGTCAGAAAACTGATGTAGCCGGAGACGTCAGCCCGCTGTAAAACCGTCGCCAGTTGGCGGGCGTGCCCGTTGCGTGCCCCGGTGGGGTGGTGATCAAGGGGGAATCACGGGGAGTCGCGGGCAGGGCCGCCCGGCATCTGACCAGAGCCGGAGCACGTCAGGGGATCATGAGCCGAAATCTTCCAATCTGGTGGTGCGCATTCCCAAGGTGTAGACGCCGTTCTACCGATGATCAACAATCTGGTGGATCTCCGCCGACTGCGTGGAGCGCATCGATGTACCCGCCGCCGACGTCGAACCGCGTGATGTCCGTTGTCCTGTTCGTGAAGCACGTGAGCGCCCAGTCCGCCGCAGGGCCGATCTCCTGCAGGCGCAATCGCTTCTTTCGGGTGATCCCGCGGGCGCGGCCGATGTAGCAGACATGGGGGTCGATCTTCTCCATGTAGACCCCCATAAGGGGAAACGCTGTGGTCAGCGTCTCAATCAAGCATTTGGTGGAGTCAAGGTCGATGTCTGGCAGAGGTTGGAAGTGCTCCCCGCGCAAGGCGATGGCACGATGGGCCGTCATCGCGCCCTTCCATCCCGAGCGCGTCGCGTGCTCGATGTCGCGGAGGCGTATGGCCGAGTAGCCGTCGAGACGGAGTGCGTCGGAGATGGTGTGAAGCAGCACCCACTTGCGACCGATGCCGACCGCGTAAGCGTCGAGTCGATCCGCATCGTCGATCTCACGGCTGACTCTCACGGGTTCACCAGAACTTCTTGCTCTCTTCAGGTCCTTGAGAGCCCTCCCTTTAGCCATGATTCCGGATCATGCCAGTTCGTATGCTGTTGCTCATCTGCTTTACGGGCCGTCCTGGATGATGGGGGATATCCGTACTGCAACGGAGGCGCACAACCGCTCACAGATCCACGCTTTCGGCACTGCTCGGGATGGAGTGGCAAGCGTCTCATCGCGGCATGGATGGTCCTGATAAGGAAGCGATCAGCGAGCCGCGAGGGTTGCAGTTCGTGTTGCAATACCAAGCCGTTCAGAGCCGTCCGTGACGGACCGCGAACCCCTCCCCGTCCAGAGGGCTGCCTGGCCTGAGCCGAGAAGGACGCCCGCGTCCACGACGCCCGACACGCCGCTGCGACTCTCCTCAGAGAGCAAGGCGTGGTCCGCCCAGGTCGTTGATGGTAGGGCGCCCGGGGCTCGAACCCGGAACCTACGGATTAAAGATCCAGGCCAAGCCGTTCCAGATCGTTCAATGCGGGTCAGCAGCCATTCGGCGTCGCGCCGTACCGGGCCGAGGGCAGACCGCGTTGGGACGGTCGCGGCGACGACCGAGCGCGGGACGATCAGAACCGCCGGCTCGGGGGATCGGGCGCTGACGGTGGCTGGCCGGGCGGGCGGGCGGGCGGGCGAGGGGCATGATGGAGGAAAGCACTGGCTGCCCCAGACCCTGGCGGTCCCGTTCCATGGCAAAGGACCGTGATGGCGGTGGCCGGCGGACCGTCCCTTGGCTTGGCGGCCGAGACAATCCTGAAGAGGCACTCCCGTGGCGGCGGTGATCGCGTCACGGCGGTCAGCGGGCAGCGGCGCCCGCTGCTGGTCGCCGGCGACCGGCCTGGCGTGAGCGGAGGCCGGGCGGATGGCGCGCTTGCCGGACGGTGATCGGCGCCTGCTGCTGGCGTGCCGGTTCGGCCACGCCTGGCTGCCCCTGCTGCGGCACGCGGTGTCCATCCAGGCGGCCCGGGCCGGGCTGAGCGGTGTGCGCTGGGACGATTTCGTCCTGGCGGTGCACGAGGCGGCGGTGAACGCGGTCGGCCATGGCGGTGGCAGGGGCGAGCTGCGGCTTTGGCGCAACGGGACGATGTTGTGCTGCCAGATCAGCGACGACGGGCCTGGCGCCGAGGCGGGCATGCCGAACGGCGCCCATCTGCCCTCGCTGGACGGCACCGAGTGGCGCGGTCTGTGGCTGATCCGCCGGCTGTCCGACGAGATCGCCATCACCAGCGGGGCGGAAGGCACCGTGTTGCGGGTGTCCTTCCGTCTGCCGGGCTGATCCCGCCCGAACCGGGTCCGGGCGGGATCAGCCGCCGGTCGAGGCGTGACGCGCCTGTTTCGTGGTGCTGCGGCACCTGTACGTGTTCGCCCTGCCGGGCCGCCGAGGCACCTCACACCACCATCGGCAGGCCGCGGTCCAGGCCGGTGATGTGCAGCAGCCGGGACATGAACGGGCGGGGCGCCCTCAGGACGACGGTGATGCCCATCGACCGGGCGCGGCGCTGGATGCCGACCACGACGGCCAGGCCGCCGGCGTCGCAGAACGACACCTGCGACAGGTCAAGGATGAGCACGCTCGTGCTGTAGTGCAGCGTGCTCATCAGTTGCCTGCGAAGCGCTGCGCTGGTGAAGAGGTCGATCTCGCCGGAAAGATGGACGATGGTCGGCTTGGACGGGCCGGCCACGCCGAGCGGGGCGGTGTCGATGACGGTCATGGGATGTCTCCTTTTTATGGAATGTCTCCTTCGGCTGGTCAGGGGTCATGTCTGCTGTCGGTGATCGATCCGCCCCCGTTCGGCTGCCGGGCAGAGCCGGCGGCCGACGCCCGCGCATCGAGGTCGGGCGGCTGGCGGGCGAGGAGGCGGCTCTCGTCAACGGTCAGGCCGGCCGTGTCGCGAACGGTCGCCCGGAGCTCGGCCGTCGCGGCGCCGATGGCGGCGCCCGGCGGGATGACCAGCAGGACGACGGGCTCGCCGGCCGCGAAGAACAGAGTGATCAGGCGCGGGTCGATGGGACGGAGCCCGTTGTCGATGGGACGGAGCCCGTTGATGTGGACCTGGCGCCCGCGTGCCGGGATGCGGCGTGGGACGCTGCGCCACGCGTCGCCGTGCAGGCTGATGCGGAGCGTGACACGGCCGAGCAGCCGGTCGACGGCGGTGATGAGACCGGGCAGCTCGGCGGCCGCGTCACGGGAGTAGGGCCACCAGGCTCCGTCGACCACGGCGCGGCGATCCAGGGCCGGGTAGAGGCGGAGCCTCAGCGTGGAATCCACCCGGGGGATCGCGGACGAGGCAGAGCTGAGCGGTGCGGGCCGGGAGAGAAGTGTCGGCATCATGATCGCCTGGCCTGTCCGGGTCCCTCCGTGGGACCGGTGGTGGTTCGCCGGGGGCGACGCAGACCTGATTGCCAACGCTCAAAAGTCCTCGGTACTTACAGTCTACCTCTCGATGGAGGTCAGCCGTGCTATGCGTCCGCGTCCTGCGGCTGGTCAGGCTGGTCGGGCTGGCCCAGGGCTGGCCCAGGGTGGGGCCAGGGCGGGGCCAGGGTGGGGCCGGCCGGCGAGCGGGCGCTGGGGGTCGCGGGAGGGCGTGTCAGGTGCGCAGCTTGTAGCGGATGGGCAGGCGCTTGATGCCGCCGACGAAGGTGGTGGCCGTCCATTCCGGGCGGCCCGCGAGCTCGATGTCGTCCAGGCGGGGCAGCAGCTCGGCGAACAGGGCCCGCAGCTCCATCCGGGCCAGCGCCGCGCCCAGGCAGTAGTGCACGCCGAACCCGAAGGCGAGGTGCCGGTTGGGGTCACGGCCGACGTCGAAGGTGAACGGGTCGGCGAACACCTCCTCGTCGCGGTTGGCCGACGGGTACGACAGCAGGACGGACTCTCCCGCCCGGATCGGCACGCCGCGCAGGCTGGTGTCGGCCGACGCCGTGCGCATGAACTGCTTGACGGGGGTGACCCAGCGGATCATCTCGTCCACCACCAGCGGCAGCAGGCCGGGGTTCTCGAGCAGCCGGGCCCGCTGGCCGGGGTGTTCGATGAGGGCGTGCAGCCCGCCGGCGACGGTGGAGCTGGTGGTGTCGTGGCCGGCGGTGGCGATGATGACGTAGTAGGAGGCCGTCTCCAGGTCGTCGAGCGGCTTGCCGTCCACCGTGGCGTTGGCGATGGCGGAGGCCAGGTCGTCGGTGGGGTGGGCGCGGCGGGCCGCGGTGAGCTCCTGGAAGTAGGCGAAGAAGTCCAGCAGGACCGAGAACTGCTCCTCGGAGCTGCCGCCCCGCCTGTTCTCCTGGTCGTCGCCGCCGAACAGCTCCTGGGTGAGCTTGAGCATCCGGGGAAAGTCGGACTCGGGCAGGCCGAGCAGCGAGAGGATCACGTACAGCGGGTAGTGCACCGCGACCTGGGTGGCGAAGTCGCACTCCCCGCCGTAGGCGGCCATCCGGTCCACGTAGCGGCGCGCGAGCTCCTGGATCCGCGTCTCCATGGCGCGCATGGCCTTGGGCCGGAACCAGTCCGCGGCGATGGCCCGGACCACCCGGTGTTGCGGGTCGTCCAGGTGCACGAGGGTTTTCAGCGCGACGCCGTCCGCCGCGTGTTCCCTGGCGAGGTCCTCGTGGTCGCTCCTGAGGAGATGCGGGCGCGGCGCGCTGAGCCACAGGGCGTTGTCACGTTCGATCCGCATGATGTCGGCGTGCCGGGTGACGGCGTAGAACGGCCGGTAGCCGGGGCTTCGTACGAGGTGGACCGGGTCCTCGCGGCGGAGCAGGGCGAGCGCCTGGTGCAGCCGGGTCTCGTCGGTGTAGGCGACGGGGTCGGCGAGCATGAGGCCCGCGTGTTCGGCGGTCATGATCCTTAAGGTAGGGGCCGCCCCCGGCGGTCTCCTGCGCACCCCCGGCTCACGCGATGGCGGCGACACGGGCTCTCCTGAGCGAGGATCATCGGAAAGTGTGCTAGCCTGAGGTGCGTTGCAGTTATGGTACCCATAAAGACTTTATGCGCGCCTGATAGATTGGATCTATGGGCGCGTTTCTGTTTTCCGGCTTTTCCGGATGGGCTCATCGCGGCGGCACGAGATTCACGAGGTGTGAATTCTCTAGTTTTCCCGGCACTGTCTGAAGGAGATCGACATGGCCACCGGCACCGTCAAGTGGTTCAACTCGGAAAAGGGCTTCGGCTTCATCGCGCAGGACGGCGGCGGCGCCGACGTCTTCGCCCACTACTCCAACATCGTCGCCAACGGTGGCTACCGTGAGCTGACCGAGGGGCAGAAGGTGTCCTTCGATGTCGTCCAGGGCCAGAAGGGCCCGCAGGCGGAGAACATCGTCGCCGCCTGACCTGGCACATCACGAGGCCGGGTCCGCGCTCAGGCGCGGGCCCGGTTTCCGGTCGCCACCATGCCCCGCCCCTCGCGCGGGCCCCGGCGCCCGCGGCCCGGCCGCGACCGTCCGCGTCGCGCGGACCTCGGCGCCCGTGCCCCGGACGCCCGGATCGAGCCCGGACGGGATGCGCCACATTTCGCCTCGGGGTCGATTTATTCGCCGGCGAGGCGCATACTTGCCCAATGAGACGTACTTCGCCGGCTGCCCGGCGACGCCCTCCGGGCAGCCCTTTCAACACTCCGGAAATACCTCCCGCGCCTATCGAGCAGTTTGCGGCCGGTGACCGGGTGAGCCATGACAAATACGGCCTCGGCCGGGTTCTCGCGGTCGATCAGGATGACGCTGTTCTCATCGATTTCGGCGCGGCCACGTATCGAATCGCCTCACCGTACGCCAAACTCGTGAAGCTGTGACGAGCACCGCGCCTCCCCGGTGCTCTCGTCGCCGGTCGGCCCTGCGACAGTTCGGGAGGATTCATCATCATCAGCGAGCCCAGCGTACGCAGCACGCACCGTCGCGTGGTCGAAACCGCGATCTTCGGCTTGGGCGACCAGTCCCACCACCCTGAGACAGCCCGATGGACGTGTCCCCACGGGCAACATGTCGGACAGGGCTGCGTGCCGTGCTACCGCGCCGCGATGGCCCCCGACGCGGCCCTGCCGCTGTGGGCGGCCGTGGTGTGGTTCACCTCCCCCCGGCCCATCCCCATCAAAGTCCTGCACGATGTGCACCGCCACGGCCGCCACTTCTCCCTCGACCAGCCCTCGACGCCCCTGGTCTTCCTCCTCACCGGGCAGGCACACGCGGCTCAGGGCGTGGAGGCGGTGGCGGGCCTGGTCGGTTTCCTCCTCCAGAGCCGGGGCGCCGTCGACGACTTCACCGTGACGGAGGTACGCGCCACCCGCTTCTGACGCGCCCGGCCGTGGTCTCCGGCCGCGCGCTGGTACCCCTGGCTCTACCACCCTTGGGGCGCAGGCGGGAGCGACGGTGACGGCCCGCCGCTGATGTGCTGAGCGCTGTCAGACAAGCGCTCCCCCAAGGAACTGATATGGCAGTGCACAGCCGGCCGGTCACCGAGCACCCTCCAGGGCGGACCGGGCTGCGTGGTCTCATCCGCCGTCGCCCCCTGGTCAGCTTCTTCCTCATGGCCAACCTGCTGAGCTGGGTCGCCTGGCTGCCCTACATCCTGTCGGCCAACGGCCTCGGGATCCTGGGCTTCGGCTTTCCCGCCCTGCTCGGCACCACGCAGTTGCTCGGCGTCCTCCCCGGCGCCTACCTCGGCCCGATCTTCGCCGCCTACGTCGTGACCAGGGTCACCGAGGGCAAGGAAGGCATCCGCCGGTGGATCGGGCGGATGACCAAGTGGCGGGTCGGCTGGATCTGGTACCTCGTGACCGCCCTCGGTGTCCCCGCCGCCATCGTCGTCACCGGCATGGCGGTCAGCGAGGGGGACGTCCGCATGCCGCCCGTCGCCGTGCTGGCGGCGTACGTGCCCGGCCTGCTGCTCCAGATGGTCACCACCGGACTGGCCGAGGAGCCCGGCTGGCGGGACTTCGCCCTGGCGCGCATGCAGCGCAGGCTCGGCCCGCTGGGCGCCACCGCCGTCCTCGGTCCGCTGTGGGGCCTGTGGCACCTGCCGCTGTTCCTGAGCGAGTGGGGCGGGTGGCCGGACGTCACCTGGGAGAGGGTCGGCATGTTCCTCGCCTTCACCTGCATGTTCAGCGTGGTCGTCACCTGGGTGTTCAACCGGACCGGGCAGAGCCTGCCGCTGATCATGTTGCTGCACGTCAGCGTCAACAACTTCATGTCGATCGCCTACTCGGACATGTTCCCGTCGATCGCCGGCCCTGATCATGCGAGCCAGGTCACCCTGCTGGCGGGCACCACGGCGGCCTTCCTGGTGCTCGTCGCGACCCGCGGCCGGCTGGGCTACCGTCCCGCCCTCCAGGACTGAGCCATCGGGCCCTACCGGGGGCCGGAGGCGAGCCGGTCTGCCACCATGCGGCGCCGTTCCGCCGGTAGATCGTGCGCGGCCATGGCCCTGGCCAGGAGGTCGGGGTCGAAGCCCTGCGCCGCCATGTGGTCGAGGAGAGGCTCGTACCGGTCGGGGCGGTCGCGCAGGAGTTCCGTGGCCAGCCGCAGTTCCAGCCGGACCACGGGAACCCGGTACGAGCCGCACGTGATCAGCACGTAGTGCCGCCACGGGCCGCTGCCGACGCACTCCATCCCGTCGGAGTCCGTCTCCCGCTCGACGGTGCTGATCTCCAGGTGTACGCCGTTCACGTCGTACCTGGCGAAGTACTGCGCGCTCCCGGGGAGCCAGGAGGCCGCGTGCAGGCAGGGGAAGGAGGAGAGGGCGGCGGCGATCAGGTGCACGTCCTCGCGCCGGGCCGCCAGGAGGTCGACGTCGCCGACAGGAAGGGGGACGCCCTGCAGGAGAGCCGCGCCCGTGCCGCCCACGCGGTATTTCGGGGTTCTCCCCGAAGCGCTCAGGGCGGTGAGAGTGGTCTCCAGCGCCGAGGTCACGTCGTCCAGGCGCAGATTCGCCTCACCGTCTCCCATGGCGATCAGCGTAGTCATCGCGAGCCGCGGCGGTCAGGCCTCGGGTCATCAACCAGATGGCCAGGACGACGCTCTGCAGGGCCAGTGGTGCGTTCATGGTCAGATAAAGCGGCGTGACGACGCCGGTCACCTGAGAAAGCACCAGAAGGCTCGCCAGAATGGCCGCTCCGGTGCCGAGAAAACCCCACACGGACAACCAGCGCGGGACGAGTCGCGACCGATGCAGGATGCGGAACAGCAGGAGGTCCCCGAGGCCGAGCGCGAGGATCAGCGCGACGTGATTCACCAGGTCGCGGGCCGTCCGCAGCAACTGGCCCAGCGCCTCGGCGCCGGGTGCGGCCGACGCGTGTTCCTGGCCCAGCACGAGGAACAAGGGCAGGACGATCACGCCTGACAACTGGAACGTCGCCGCGACCAGCCTGAGTCCGAGAAAGCCTGGAGCGAGCGCTGCGCTTTCCGACCGCAAGGCCGGATACAGGCACAGCGCGAATCCGACATAGGCGGGGATCATGATGAACTGCGATATCGCGCCGACGATGATCTGGCTCTCGTGGGCGGGAACGAGAGCCAGATAGTCCGGCTCCTCGAGAACGGGGACGACACTCAGCACGCCGGCGACCATGCCGACGATCACCAGCGCGCCCGCGAGCCTGTCTGTCTTCATGGCGAATCCTCATGCGTTCCGGCCGGCCTTACGATCGTAAGGAAGCTACTCCTTACGAGTGTAAGGCTGCAAGAGCCGGTCATCGGGGCGAGCGGTCGCTCCAGCGCCGCGAGGCGAGGCGAACGGCATGCTCGTGCGGGAGGTTGGCGGGGCCGCCGCGCGCGTAGCCCATCACGGTGCCGGGAGCGCCCCCTTGACCGATCCTCCTGACCAACGTATGCACGCCGTAGACGAAGATCCGGGTCAAGCGCGTGGAGGGAAGTCCCGATGTCACCTGACGCTCCTGGCTCGGCCGGCTCGATGTCCCGCCCGAGCCGCCGCGCCGTCCTGGCGGGCGGTGCCGCCGCGGCCCTCACCGCCGCGATCACCCCCGTCGCGACCGCTCCGGCCAGGGCCGGCGTGGCAGGCAGGACCTCCGTCGCGACCGGCACCGACTTCGCCGTCGCGCCCTCGCCCGACGGCCGACGGCTGGCCTTCGACCTGCTCGGCGTCCTGTGGGTCTGCTCCGCCTCGGGTGGCACCGCCCGCCGTCTCACCAGCGACCTGTACGACATCGCCCAGCCCGACTGGTCCCCGGACGGCTCCGGCATCGTCTTCCAGTCCTACCGCGACGGTGTCTTCAACCTGTGGACGATCCGGCCCGACGGCTCCGCGATCAGGCAGCTGACCAGGGGCCCGTTCGACCACCGCGAGCCCCGCTACAGCCCGGACGGCCGCACCGTCGCCTACTCCTCCGACGCCGGCGGCAGCTACGGGATCCACCTGCTCGACCTCGCCACCGGCAAGTCGCGTGCCCTGACCGACACCCCGAGCGAGGAGTACGAGCCGGCCTGGTCACCCGACGGCACCAGGCTCGCCTTCGTCGTCGCCGACACCAGGATCGACGTCGTCGAGGTCGCCACCGGCGCGCGCAGCACCGCGGTGACCGTCCCCGCGGGCCAGGTCATCCACCAGCCGTCCTGGCTGCCGAACGGGACCGACCTCGCCTACCACCTGTTCCGCGCGGGCGTGAACGAGCTGGCGAGCACCGCCGGCACCCTGGTCACGGGCGAGGAGGTCTTCCCGTTCCGGGCCCGGTTCGCCCCGGACGGGCGCTACTTCTACACCTCGGCCGGCGCCATCAGGACCCGCCGCCTCGGCTCCGCCGCCGCCGGCACGGTCGGCTTCACCGCCGCGCTGACCACCACGACCCCGAAGTACCAGAAGAAGGCCCGCGTGTTCGACGCGCCCGGCTCGTTCCCCGTCGTCGGGATCGGCAGCCCGGCCGTGTCACCGGACGGGTCCACGGTGGCGTTCCGCGCGCTCAACGACATCTACCTGATGCGGATCGGTGGCGTGCCTCGCCCGCTCTTCCGCGACCGCTGGTGGAAGGCCGACCCGGACTTCTCCCCGGACGGGCGAAGCCTGGCGTTCGTCACCGACCGTACGGGAACGCTGAACATCTGGGTCCGCGACCTGGCCACGGGCGACGACCGGCAGCTGACCCGGCTGACCGACTCCGCCGCCCTGTCCGTCAGATGGTCGCCTGACGGCAGGGAGATCGCCTACCTGGACCAGGACGGCGCCCTGTGGATCCTGGACGTCGCCACCGGCGACATCCAGAAGATCTTCAACGCCACCTTCGAGCCGGGCCGGCCGACCTGGTCCCCCGACGGCAGGACGATCGCGCTGGCCGCCGTCGTGCCGTACTCGCGGCGCTACCGCGAGGGACTGTCCAAGATCCTGCTCGTCGACCGGGCCACGGGCGCCGGCACGTACGTCGATCCCGCGCCGCACCGCTCCTTGCAGACCCGCGGCGACGACGGCCCCGTCTGGTCGCCGGACGGCACCATGCTCGCCTTCGCCATGGAGTCGCTGATCTGGGTGCTGCCGGTGGACGGCACCGGCCGCCCGACCGGCCGCGCCCGCCAGGTCACCCGCGAGGTGTCCGACGCCCCCGTCTGGGCCGGCGACTCCGCCACCCTCCTCTACCTGAACGGCGGGCGGCTGAGGAGCGTGCGCGTCGACGGCGGCTCCGCCCGCACCGTCCCGCACCGCCTGAACTGGCGCAACGACCCCGGCCCCGAGCAGGTCGTGGTGCACGCCGGCCGCATGTGGGACGGTGTCTCCGCGACCGTCGCCCGCGACGTGGACATCATCGTGCGGGGCCAGCGCATCACCGCCGTGGAGCCGCACCGGGACGGGCGCCCCGGCACCCTGGTCGACGCGAGCGACAGGTTCGTCATGCCGGGCCTGATCGACATCCACCACCACCGCGAGATGCAGGGCTACGCGTACGGCTCGCGGCAAGGCCCGCTCTGGCTGGCCTTCGGCATCACCACGACCCGCTCACCGGGCTCGCCCGCGTACCACATGGTGGAGGAGCGGGAGTCGGTGCAGTCCGGCGCCCGGCTCGCGCCGCGTTACCTGGGCACCGGCGAGGCCGTCGACGGGCCGCGCGTCTACTACAACTTCATGCGCCCGACGTTCACCCACGACCAGTTGCGGCTGGAGCTGGAGCGGGCGGCCGACCTCGACTACGACCTGATGAAGTGCTACGTGCGGCTGCCGGTCGCCTGGCACAGGGAGGTCATCGACTGGGCGCACCGCCATGGCAGGCCGGTCACCTCGCACTACCACTACCCGGCGATCGCCATGGGCGGCGACCAGACCGAGCACATCGGCGCCACCAGCCGGTTCGGCTACTCGCGCACGGTCACGAACGTCGGCTCCGCCTACTCGGACGTCATCGCCATGTTCAACGCCTCGAAGATGGCCAGAACCCCCACCCTGTTCAACTCCACCGCCCTCTACCGGGAGGACAGCTCGCTGGCCGCCGACGAACGCGTCCGCCGCCTCTACCCGAACTGGCGGATGGCACAGCTGAGGGCCACGGTCGCCACGGCCCAGAACGCCGACCCGGCGGCGATCCAGGTCACCCTGCGGAACCTGGCCAACCAGGTCGCCCAGCTCGTGGCGATGATCCGCGGGGGCGGCGTGGTCACCGTCGGCACCGACGCCCCCATCGACCACGTCGCGGTGAGCCTGCACATGAACCTGCGCGCCATGGTCAAGTACGGCCTCACCCCGCTGGAGACGCTCACCGCCGCGACCAGCGTGCCCGGCGAGCACCTCGGCCAGCCGCTGGGCAGGATCGGCAAGGGCATGTACGCCGACCTGGCCATCGTCGACGGCGACCCGCTCACCCGCATCGAGGACGCCGCCAACGTCACCGCCGTCCTCGTCGGCGGCAGGCACCACACCGTCGAGCAGCTCCTCGCGCCGTACCCGTCCGCCACCACCACCGACCAGGCCGCCCCCGCCGCCTCGGCGCCGTCCGGAAAGGTCAAGGACCCTGTCCCCGCGCACGCGAGCACCGCGGCCTACTGGTGGAACGACCCTGGCGAGCTGGGCAGGGCTCGCGTCTCCTGCTGCCACGACGAGTAGGCGGGCGGGCGGCATGCGGGTGCTGCTCCTGGGCGGCACCCGGCCCACCCGCCGCAGGCCGCCACCTGGACCGAGGCGGGCGGCGCTGCCGACGGCGCCGCGCCGGCCGGGGCGTCATGACGTGGCGATGAGCTCGTCGGCGACCCACCGTGCGACGCCCTCGGGGAACGGCGACGGCAGCCCGAGGACGATGTGGCGGAAGCCGGCGTCGAGCGACTGCCCGATGGCCTCCCGGGTGCGGGCGGGCTGCTCGTAGGAGACCGGCACGTGGATCGAGCGGACGATCGAGGCGGGGTCCCGGCCGATCTCGGCGCAGTAGCGGTCCAGCATCGCGCTGCGGCGCACGACGTCGTCGAGGTCGCCGCCGGGCACGTTCCAGACGTCGGCGTGCTCGGCGGCCACGCGCAGGGTCGAGGCGGCGCGCCCGCCGATGACGATCGGCGGATGCGGGCGCTGGACGGGCTTGGGGTTGCAGTACGCCTGGGTGACGCGCACGTAGCCGCCCTGGAAGTCGAACGGCTCGGTCTCGGTCCACAGCCGCCTGATCACCGTGCAGGCCTCGGCGAGGCTGCCCACGGCGTGCGCGGCGTCGTGGTACGGCAGGCCGTGCGCGTCGTACTCGCGGCGGGCCAGCGGGTGGCCGGGCCGGGAGCCGGCGCCGATGCCGAAGTCGAGCCGTCCGCCGGAGACGATGTCGACGGTCGCGGCGATCTTGGCGAGCATCGCGGGCGGCCGGAACCGGTTGCTTGTCACGAGCACGCCGACGCGCAGCCGCCGGGTCTGCGCGGCCAGGGCCGAGAGCAGCGTCCAGCCTTCGTGGGTGGGCCCGTCCGGGTCGCCGTGGATCGGCATGAGGTGATCGAACAGCCACGTGTGCTCGATGTCGGGGATCGTGTCGGCCTCGCGCCAGACCCGCAGGACGTCCTGGTAGTCGACCTGCGAGGGGGCGGTCATGATGCCGAAGCTGGGGCGGGGGTCGTGCGGCATGGCGCTGGTCCTTTCGCTGCCGCGGGACGCTCAGCGGCGTCGCAGCGCGGGGTCGAGCAGGGCGGGCGGGGTGTCGAAGTTCTCGTGCGGCGCCAGGTCGACGCCGGGTGCGACGATCTCGTCGATGGCGTCGAGGACGTCGGCGGGCAGCACCGTGTCCGCGGCGGCGAGCTGGGAGCGCAGGTGGTCCAGGGTGCGGGGGCCGATGAGCGCGCTGGTCACGGCGGGGTGGGCGGTGACGAAGCCGAGCGCGAGCTGGATCATCGTCAGACCGGCCGCGTCGGCGACCTTCGCCAGCCGCTCGACCGCGTCGAGCCTGACGCGGTTGAGCGGGATGGACAGGTCGAAGCGCTCGGGCATGAACGCCGAGCGGTGGGTGGCGATCTCCCGGCCCTCGCGGACCGCGCCCGTCAGCCAGCCCGAGGCCAGCGGGCTCCACGCCAGCACCCCGAGGCCGTACTGCTCGGTGACGGGCAGGACGTGCGCCTCGATGCCGCGCTGCAGGATCGAGTAGCTGGGCTGCTCGGTGACGTATCGCCCGAGGTGGTGCTCCTTGGCGGCCCACTGGGCCTGCACGATGCGGTAGGCGGGGAAGGTCGAGGAGCCGAAGTAGCGGATCTTGCCCGCGCGCTGCAGGTCGGTCAGGGCCGACAGCGTCTCCTCGTCGCCGGTCGCCGGGTCCCAGCGGTGGAGCTGGTAGAGGTCGACGTGGTCGACGCCGAGGCGGCGCAGGCTGTGGTCCAGCTCGGTGACCAGCCAGCGGCGCGAGCCGCCCTGGTGGTTGCGCTCCTGTCCCATCGGCATGCCGGCCTTGGTGGCCAGGACGATGTCGTCGCGGCGGCCGGCGATGGCCTTGCCGACCATCTCCTCCGACTCGCCGGCGCCGTACATGTCGGCGGTGTCGATGAGGTTGACGCCGGCCTCGAGGGCGGCGTCGACGATGGCGGTGGCCTCGTCCTGGGTGGTGCGCCCGATGGCGCCGAAGTTCATCGCGCCGAGCGCGAGGGAGCTGACCTGGACACCGGTACGGCCCAGCGTGCGGTACTGCATGGCTGTGTTCTCCCTGATCTGGCATCATGGATAAGCGGAACGCGATTCCGTTAACTGCCACGATAGGGAACCGTGTTCCGTTTAGCAAGTGCGGAGTGGAGGATGCGGCGCGTGCACGACAACGAAGCAGGCACAGCAGGCACGGGGCAGGCGGCACCGCGCAAGCGGGCGGACGCCCGGCGCAACGAGCGGACGCTGCTCGACGCCGCCGCGGCCGTCTTCGTGACCTCGGGCGTCGAGGCGCCGATCCGCGACATCGCGGCCAGGGCGGGAGTCGGCGTGGCCACGATCTACCGCCACTTCCCGACGCGGGCCGACCTCATCATCGCCGTCTACCGGCACCAGATCGAGGCCTGCGCCGAGGCCGGGCCCGTCCTGCTGGAGAGCAGCCCGACCCCGCACGCGGCGCTGGGGCGGTGGATCAACCTGTTCGTCGACTTCCTGGTCACCAAGCACGGGCTCGCCGCCGTGCTGCAGTCGGACGAGGCCGGCTTCCAGCAGTTGCACGCCTACTTCCTCGACCGGCTGCTGCCCGTGTGCGCCCGGCTCGTGGCGGCCGCGGCCGACGCCGGCGAGATCCGCCCGGACCTGGAGGCGTACGAGCTCATGCGCGGCGTCGGGAACCTGTGCATCGGCGCGGACAACGATCCCCGCTACGACGCCCGGCGCCTGGTCGGGCTGCTCATCGACGGGCTGCGCCAGCGTTAGGATCTTCCGGAATCATGTTCCGGAAGCCAGCAGCTCCTGGAGTTCGGACTCGAAGAACAGGGCGGCGTCGAAGCCCATCCCGGCGAAGTGGCCGGCGAGCTCCAGCGACAGCACGCCGTGCATGCGGGTCCAGAAGGTCAGGGCGCGGCGCAGGGCCGCGGAAGGGGCGGGGTGCTCCCCCGCCCACCGCCGGTGCTCTTCCAGGTGCCCGTCGAACGGCGTCGCCGGGCCGTCCGCGGGCAGCGGAGCGCAGGCGTCGAGCAGGGTCGCCATGATCTCGTCGGAGATGAGGGTGACGTCGTCGGGCGCGCGGTAGCCGGGCACCGGCGTGCCGAAGATCAGGAAGTAGCGCTGCGGGTCCTCCAGTGCCCAGCCGCGCAGGGCGTGCGCCAGCGCGGCCAGGTCCGGGCCGGAGGCGGCGGCCGCGCGGAAGGTGTCGGCGAGGCTGCGGTAGGCGTCCGTGATGAGCTCGGTGAGCAGGTCGTCGCGGCCCGCGAAGTACCGGTAGAGCGCGGGCCCGCTCATGCCCATCCGCTTGGCGATCGCGTTGAGCGAGAGCGCCGACGCGCCGGCCGAGGCGATCTGCTCCCAGGCGTGCTGCTTGATCTCGCCGCGCACCTGGGTGCGGTAACGCTCGCGCGGGGCCTTCGCGTCCGTCTTCGCCACGACCTCACCTCTCCACACCGCTATGGCTTCAAGCGTTGGTTAGAACCTATCACGATCGCCCTTGACCGTCCGGCGCCTTGCGTTATAGCTTCTAACCAACGCAAGGCCATCTAACGAATCAAGGAGAACATCATGTTCGGTTCCCGTGTGCGCACCGCCGCGGTCACGGTCTCCCTCGCCGTCGCCGCCACCGGCCTGCTCGCGAGCACGGTCACGCCCGCACAGGCCGCCGCCGCTCCCCAGCAGTGCCGCGGGCAGGGCGTCGACCCCGGCGCCCGCATCCGCTACCAGTCCGACATCGTGATCAAGGCGCCGCTGAGCAGGGTCTTCAAGCTGCAGACCGACGTCGAACGCTGGCCGGCCTGGCAGTCCCCCGTCCTGACCGCGAAGCGGCTCGACCACGGTGCTCTGCGCAGGGGCTCGCGGTTCCGCTGGACCACCCCCGCGCCCGCCACGCCCACCACCCCCGCCACCACCCTGGAGATCACCTCCACCGTCCGGCAGCTCCAGCGCGGCTCCTGCATCCTGTGGACCGGGCCCGCGATCGGCCAGGGGCTGCGCATCGACAAGGGGGTCCACCTGTGGACGTTCACCAAGGTGAAGGGCGGGGTCCGCGTGCACACCGAGGAGACCTGGACGGGCGCGCAGGTCGAAGCGGACATTCCCACCGCGGCCGCGGCGCTCGGCGCCGGCCTCGAAGCGTGGCTGCGCGACCTGAAGGCCGCCGCCGAGGCCTGATCGGCGGGCTTGGTGATCTTCTCGCTCGCCCGGACATCATCACGTCCCGGTGCACGACCTCCGCGGCGTGCACCGCGCCCATGCCGCCGGCCCCGGGCCGCCCGGCGATCCGGGGCCGTCAGGGCTTGTTGCCGGGCCAGTCCTGGTAGCGGATCCGGCCGAGGGCCGCGCCCTCGCCCGGCACCAGCGCCCGCTCGGTCACCTCGGTCCCGAAGTAGCGCGCGTGCGGGTCGGTGACCACCTCGCGCGGGTCGCCGTAGGAGGCCAGCGCCTCGCGGAAGAACTCGTCCATCCGGTACTGCTCGGGCCCGGCCACCTCGACGCCGCCGTTCAACGGCGTCCCCACCGCGACCCGGCCGACCGCCTCGGCCACGTCGTCACCCGCGATGGGCTGGAAGAGGACGGGCGCGATGCGTACCTGGCCGTCCTGGGTGGACTCGTCGGCGATGCCGCGGACGAACTCGAAGAACTGCGTGGCGTGCACGATCGAGAACGGGATGCCCGAATTCTCGATGAGCTGCTCCTGGACGCGCTTCGCGGTGAAGTAGTCGTTGGTGGGCGTGCGCCCGGTGCCCACCACCGACAGCGCGACGTGATGGCCGACGCCTTCCGTGGCCTCGGCCGTGAGCAGGTTGCCGGTGGAGGTCTCGAAGAACCTCCTCACCTCGGCGGCCTCGAAGGACGGCGAGTTCGACACGTCGATCACCACGTGGGCGCCCGCCAGCGCCTCGGCCAGCCCTTCCCCCGTGAGGGTGTTCACCCCCGTCTTCGGCGAGGCCGCCACCGCCTCGTGCCCCTGCTCCTTCAGCCAGGCCACCAGCTTCGAGCCGATCAGTCCGGTCCCACCGATTACCACGATCTTCATGACGGCACCTCCCTCGTCACTAGGAGGTTAGGCAGCGCGACAGGCCATGGACATCCCGCGGAAAGGAATATTCACCATAGGTTTCGTGCAAGACAAGATGCCATCTGACCTGGTCTTACTCTAAGCATTCGCTCAGGTTGGCCCCCTAACGTGACCGGGTGTCCATCAACCTGGCCGCACTGAAGGGCGACGGCGGGCCGCGGGCCGGCGTCCGGACGCGGCCGCCCCCGCCGCCGCGCAGGCAGACCTGGCTGGATGCCCTGCGCGGCCTGGCCGTGCTCGCCGTGCTCTTCGAGCACCTGCTCGATCCCCTCTTTCCCGAGGTCCGCACGGCCGTCAGCCCGTGGTTCGACTTCGGCCAGTACGGGGTCATGGTGTTCTTCCTGGTCAGCGGCTATGTGGTACCGGCCTCGCTGGAGCGGCGCGGCAGCGTCACCGGGTTCTGGATCGGCCGGTTGTTCCGCCTCTACCCCCTGTGGCTCGTCGCGGCGGTCGCCGGGACCGGGTTCGGCCTCCTGCGGGTGTACTCGGAGCTGCCCGCCCAGCTCGGCGAGCGACCGGCCGCGGCCACCCTGGCCCACCTGACGATGCTGCAGGACTTCATGCAGGTGGTCAGCGTCGTCAACGTGTTCTGGACGCTCTCCTACGAGATGGTGTTCTACCTCCTGGTGACAGCGATCTTCGTCGTCGCGCCGCACCGGCCGCGCACCACCGGCACCCTCGTCGTGGTGATGGCGGCCGTGCTCGTGGGCGGGCTGCTCCCGGCCGGCGCCCTGTCCCGCGCCCTCGGCGGTGACGCCGTCGTGCTGATCGTGACCGCCGTGCTGGTGGCCGGGCTCGCCGCGGTCCTCGGCGGCGGCCATCGCGTACGGCTGTGCGGCGCGGCCGCCCTGGCCGTGCCGGCCGTCGTGCTGCTCAGCGCCAACAGCCGGATCGGAGCCTGGCAGAGCCTGGCCATCGTGGCCACCATGTTCGCCGGAACCGCGCTGCACCGGCTGGACCACGGGCAGCTCCACCGCGGCGCGAGGTGGGTGGTCGGGCTGGTCCCCGTCGTGTGCGTCGGCGCCGCGCTCTGGTTCGGCCCCGGCTGGGGGATGTCCGACGAGCAGGCGGTGGCGTTCAGGTGGAGCTGGTCGGCGGCCGTGGCGGCGGCCTGGCTGACCTTCGTGGCCTTCCGCCTGCTGCGGCGGCCGTCGGCTCTGCTCGTGCGCCTCGGGCTGATCAGCTACTCCGTCTACCTGCTGCATCCCCTGGTCGTGCAGGTGCTGCGGCGGCTGGTGCCGTACCCGGGCGAGGTCTGGCTGCCCGGGCGGATCGCCTGGTCGCTGGGGCTGGCGACCGTCGTCGTCGCCGTCGCCACCCTGACCTACCGGTTCGTCGAGCTGCCGGCTCAGGAGCTCGGCCGCCGCCTGATCCGCGCACGGACGAGGGTCAGCCCGTGAGCCCGGAGGCGGTGGCGACCAGGCCGCCGTCGATGACCAGGTCCTGCCCGTTGACGTAGGAGGCCTCGTCCGAGGCGAGGAAGGCCACCGCGCCCGCCACGTCCTCGGCCGTGCCCAGGCGACCGGCGGGCACCGCGGCGAGCACGGCGGCCTCGGCCTCGGCGGAGATGTTGTCGTGGAACATCGGGGTCTCGATGTAGCCGGGGCTGACCGAGTTCACCCGGATGCCCCTCGGCGCCAGGTCGGCCGCGAGCGTGTGCGCCAGGTTGTGCACCGCCGCCTTGGTCGCCGCGTAGATCGAGGCGCCGGGCAGGCCGCGGTGCAGCGTCCACGACGCGTTGATCACGATCGCGGCGCCGTCGGCGAGCAGCGGCAGCGTCTTGTGGATGGTGAAGAACACCCCCTTGAAGTTGATGGTCACGATGCGGTCGAACTCGGCCTCGGTGACCTCCCCGAACGAGGCGACGCCCGCGTTGGCGAACACCACGTCCAGCCGTCCGTACCGGTCGCGGATCGCGGCGGTCAGCGTGTCCAGGTCGGCCAGGTCCGCCACGTCGCCGCGTACGGCCAGGACGCGGTCACCGCCGCCCAGGCCGTCCAGCGCGGCGTCCAGGCGGGCCTTGTCCCTGCCGGTGATGACCACCCGCGCACCCTCGGCGAGCAGCCTGCGGGCGGCGGCCAGGCCCATGCCGCTCGTGCCGCCGGTGATGAGCGCGACCTTGCCGTCGAAACGTGTCTTCGTCATGGGGCCCAGCCTGCCGAACGGCTCGCGGGCGAGACAGTGCGTGCTCAGCCTGGGTCTGCCACCACCACCCTGGACAGGCGCTCCTCGGTGCCGGGCAGCGGGTTGTACAGCTCCAGGTGCCAGTCCGGCCGGTCGGCCACGGTCAGGGTCGTCATCTCGAAGAACAGGTCACCGGCCGCGGGGTGGCGCACCGCCTTCACCGCCTGTACGGGGGCGCCCACCTCGTGGCGGGCCCAGAGCGCGGCGAAGTCGGGGCTCACCGAGCTGAGGTCGGCCACCAGCCGGCCGAACTCGGGGTCGCCGGGGGCGTGCCCCGCGTCGGCGCGGAAGGCGGCGACCACGGCCGGCGCGACCGAGTCCCACTGCACGTGCATGCCGCGGTAGCGGGCGTTGGTGAAGAACGAGACCAGGCAGTTGTGATCGAGGTCGTCGTAGCCGAACACCGCCCGCGTCGCCTCGTTGATCGCCAGCAGGTTCCAGCGGCTGTCGCGCAGGATCGCCGGTCGCGGCGTCCACGCGTCGAGCAGGCGCCGCAGCTCCGGGGTGACCTCGGCGCCGGGCCCGCCGCCGGGGCGCGGCGGGTTGAGGCCGGCCAGCAGGTACAGGTGGGCGCGCTCGGGCTCGGTCAGGCGCAGGGCCCGGCCGATCGCGTCGAGCACCTCGGCCGAGACGTTGATGTCGCGGCCCTGCTCCAGCCAGGTGTACCAGGACACGCCGACCCCGGCCAGCACGGCGACCTCCTCGCGCCGCAGCCCCGGCGTCCTGCGCCGGCCCGCGGCCACCATGCCGACGTCGCCGGGGGTGAGCCGCGCCCGGCAGGCACGCAGGAAGTCGCGGAGCTGCTCGCGGCGGTGCCGGCGCGCCTCAGGGGTCTCGCTGGTCATACGCCACGGTAACCGGCGCCGGGTTATAGTCAGGGCAATTGCCATCTTCCGGACTTTCAGGCTTTCCGGCTTCCGGATTCCGGGCTCCGGGCTTCCAGGTGAAGGTGACGGGCATGTCGCTGGGTGACCTGTACGAACCGCTCCACGAGCACCACGCCGATCCCTACCCCTTCTACGCGCGGGCCCGCCGCGAGGAGCCGCTGTTCTACTCCCCGGCGATCGGAGCCTGGGTGGTGACGAAGATGGCCGACGTGCGCCGGATCCTGCGTGACGGGAGCCGCTTCTCCTCGGCCAACACCCTGCGGCCGTACACGCCGCTCCCTCCGGCGCTCCTCGCGGAGCTGGAGAAGGGCCTTCCGAACCGGGGCTCGTACATCACGATGGACGGCGAGGAGCACCGGCGGCGGCGGGCGCCCGCGGCGGCGGCGCTCACCCCGGAACGGGTCGCCGCGATCGAGCCCTACATCACCGAACGCGCCTCCCGGCTCATCGACGGCTTCGCCAAGGACGGCGGCGTCGAGTTCATGGCCGGGTACGCCAACCGGCTGCCCGTGGACGTGATCGCCAGGCTGGTCGGGTTCGCGGAGGAGGACAGCACGGCGTTCGGGGACGACAGCCGGGCCGCGGCGGCCGTCTCGATGGGGCACCGGTTCAGGTCCGAGGAGGAGCAGATCGCCTGCGCCCAGGCGTGGGTGCGCTTCCAGCGGCTCATCGAGCGGTACGTGACCGAGCGCCGCGCCGCGCCCCGCGACGATGTGATCAGCTCCTACGTCGCCGCGTTCGCCCCGGATGACGGGCCGCTGTCCTTCGAGGAGAAGGCCGAGCTCGTGGGCCTGGTCCTGAGCGTCGCCCTGCCCGGCCACATCACCACCTCGGCGCTGCTCGGCAACGGCATGCTCCACCTGCTCTCGCAGCCGGACCAGTGGCGGCTGCTGTGCGAGCGGCCCGACCTCGCGCCGAACGCCGCCGAGGAGATCGCCCGCTACGACACCCCGACGCACATCTTCCTGCGGGCGTCGACCACCGACGCCGAGGTCGGGGGGCGGGACTTCCCCGCCGGCACCGAGTTCGCCCTCTGCCTGGCCTCCGCCAACCGGGACGAGGACGCCTTCGAACGGGCCGAGACGTTCGACATCACCCGGACCCCGCACGCCAACGTGGTCTTCGGCCAGGGCCCCCACTACTGCCCCGGGGCGGGCCTGGCGCGCCGCCAGGTCGAGATCTCGCTGCGCCTGCTCGCCGAGCGCCTGCCCGGCCTCAGGCTCGTACCGGATCAGCGGATCGAGTACCGCGGCACGCTCGACCACCGGGGCCTGCTCGCGCTCCGGCTCGAATGGTGAACCCCGCGGATCAGGGCTTGCGACCCACGCCGCCCGCGATGCAGTTGCCGGCCAGGTCGAGAGGCTGCTTGACCGGCCCGTCCGGCCGCCACTCCGGCAGGTGCACCACGCCCGGCTCGACCAGCTCCAGCCCGTCGAAGAAGCGGGTGATCTCCTTCAGGTCGCGGGCCCTGCCGGTGCCCAGCATCGACAGCAGGACCCCTTCCAGCGCCCGCACCTCGGGCGCGCACGAGCAGAAGTGCGTGAGCTGCAGGTAGCTGCCCGGGGCCAGGCGGGACTTGTAGGTGTCCACCAGCTCCGCCGGGCCCTCGTCGTCGCCGAGGTGGTGCACCACGGCCACCAGCAGCAGGCCGATCGGGCGGGAGAAGTCCAGGAAACCCCGCACCTTCGGGTGATCGAAGATCGCGTCGGGCTCGCGCATGTCCGCGGTGATGACCCGGGTGTTGTCGTTGGTCTGCAGCAGCGCCCGGGCGTGGGCGAGCACGATGGGATCGTTGTCGACGTAGACGACGCGGGCGTCCGGGTTGATGCGCTGGGCGACGGAGTGGGTGTTGTCCATCGTGGGCAGGCCGGAGCCGACATCGAGGAACTGGTCGATGCCGTGCTCCGTCATGAACTTCACGCCCCTGAACAACATCGCGCGGTTGTTCCGCGCGCCACCGCCGCCGTCGGGGAAGCGCTTCATGCCCTCGATCGCGATGGCCCTGTCGACCGCGAGGTTGTCCTTGCCGCCCAGGAACGCGTCGTAGACGCGGGCGATGCTGGGTTTGCTGGTGTCGATCTCCGGAGGCAGGTAGTCCGGGTCCTGATGGGTCCAGATCCGCTCGGGGGACGCCTCGCTCATGGTCACCTTCCGCCGTGGCCAGTGATCGGCATCGATGCGTGCCGCGAGCATAACGGGCATGTCTCTCATGCCACAGCTTCACGTGAAACTTTCATCGAGCGGGGCGAGGGCATCATGCCCGTCGTGGTGGGTGGCGCGGCCGATCGCTCACGAGCGGAAGGCCCGCCTGAACGCGCTCGCCTCGGAGAAGCCGAGGCGTCCGGCCAGCTCCTCGACGGATTCGTCGCCCCGGCGCAGGCTCGCGATGGCGGCGTCCCGCAGCAGGTCCTCCTTGATCTGCCCGATCGACGTGTGCTCCGCGCGCAGCAGCCTGCGCAGGTGCTGGGTGCTCACGTTGAGCTGGGCGGCGAGCGCGGGGTGCCCGGGGCCTCCGGGAAGCCGGCCGGCTTCTTGCGCCCGGGCTGATCATTCTTCTAAGTTAGGCACCGTAACTTAGGGGGCTCACCCATGAAGACCGGCGGGCGCACGGCCAGCTTCACGCTTCGTGACGTGATCGAGGCCGGCACCCGCATCGGCCTCGACCGGCTCAGCATGCAGAGCGTCGCCGACGCGCTCGGCGTCACGACCGCGGCGCTCTACCGCCACGTGGCCGGCCGGTCGGCGCTGGAGCGGCTGGTCGGCGAGGCGATCCTCGACAAGCTGACGCTGGTCGACGACCCCACCGAGCCGGCCGCCGCGCACCTGGCCGGCTTCGCCATGCAGTTGCGGCGCTTCACGCTCAGCCATCCGGGGACTGCCGAGTACATGCAGCGGCTGTTCCCGCGCGGGCCGTCCGGCCTGCGGCTCCTGGAGCACCAGGTCACCGCCCTGGGCCGGCGCGGCTACGAGCCGGCCGCCGCCGTCGCGCTCTCCTCCGCGATGGCCACCGTGGCCATCGGCGCCACCGTGGCCGAGCAGTGGCGGGCGAGCCTGCTCGGCACCCCGGCCATCGACGAGGCGCTGACGGTGATGGCCGGCTCCGAGCTCATGCGGCAGGCCACCGCCGGCATCCCCGCGCACACCCCGGAGGACTTCTTCGTGTTCACCATCTCCGCGGCCGCCGAGGGGCTGGTCGCCCAGCTCCCGCCCGGCCGGCCGCTCCTGGTCGCCGGGACACCGTCCTGAACCCCGCCGAGCACGACGTCGAGGAGAACCGGTGCCCGAGCCGATGAGCCTGCTCCCGGAAGACCCCGCCGAGGTCGGGCCGTACCGCCTGGAGGGCCGGCTCGGGGCGGGCGGGCAGGGCGTGGTGTACACGGGTCGCGGCCCGGGTGGCGCGCTCGTCGCGGTCAAGCTGCTGCACTCGCATCTCATCACCGACGACGCCGCCAGGACCCGGTTCCTGCGGGAGGTGCGGACGGCCAAGCGGGTGGCGCCGTTCTGCACGGCGCAGCTGCTCGACTCCGGGTTCGTGGGGGCCAGGCCGTACATCGTCAGCGAGTACGTGGACGGGCCCTCGCTGCAGGACTCGGTCAGGGAGAGCGGGCCACGCGGCGCCGCGGCGCTGCAGCGGCTGGCGATCAACACCGCGACGGCGCTGGCCGCGATCCACTCGGCCGGGGTGGTGCACAGGGACTTCAAGCCGGGCAACGTGCTGCTGGGTCCCGACGGGCCGGTGGTGATCGACTTCGGCATCGCCAAGGCCCTGGACCTGAGCCAGTCGGTCGCCAGCAGCCAGCCCATCGGGAGCCCCGCGTACATGGCGCCCGAGCAGATCGCGGACGAGGACGTGGGGCCGGCCGCCGACCTGTTCGCCTGGGCCGCGACCATGTACTACGCGGCCACGGGGCGGCGGGCCTTCCCCGGCGACTCCATCCCCGCGGCCCTGCATTCGGTGCTGCACAGCGAGCCGGATCTGGGCGGGGTGGAAGGGCGGCTGCGGCGGCTGCTGGAGGAGTGCCTGGCCAAGGACCAGGTACGGCGGCCCACCGCCGCCCAGGTGGTCGAGCGCCTGCGCGCCCTGCCCGTCCCGACCTGGCAGGGCGTCACGACGGATGGCCCCGCGGGACACGTTCCCGCCGAGAACGCCACGAGCGGGCCCTTCCCCGCCGTGAGCGCCACGAGCGGGCCCTTCCCTGCCGGAAACCCCACGAGCGGGTCCTTCCCCGCCCTGAGCGCCACGAGCGGGCCCTTCCCCGCCCGGCAGACCCTCGCGGGCGACACCGCTCGCCGCCGCATGCTAGCCGTCGCCTCGGTCAGCGCGGCACTGATCGTCACCGCCGGCGTCGGCATCGGCGTGTACGCCCTGGCGCCCGCCACGGCCCAGCGGCAGGAGGCGCTGGTGCCGCCGACCTCCGTCGCGCCTTCGGCTCCGGTGTCCACCCCCTCGCCCGCGCCCACCGCGTACGAGCTGCTCGCCACGACGACGCCCGGCAAGGCGACGACCGGCCCCGCTCCGGCGTCCCCGGTGAAGACGCCCCGCAGGTCGGCGACCCCGGCCCGCGACCAGAACGCGACGCCGGGCAGCAGCCCCACCACCTCCACCAGGAAACCCAGGACGACCACCCCCAAGCCCACGGCCAGCAGGTCGCCCGCCGGCAAGGCCACCAGCAGCCGGCAGCCCTCACCCAAGCCGTCACTCCAGCCCACCACGGGCACGGTCACGTGGAACGACTTCGGCGCGTACTGCAAGGCGCGGGGGCAGACGATGACGTTCGGCGCCGGCTGGTCCGGCATGAAGTGCTCGGACGGCGGCGCGGAGGTCACGGTGTCGGACCTGTGCGCGTGGAAGTACCCCGCCTACGACCAGGCCGTGGGCGTGCCGCCGGAGAACCCGTGGATGATGACGGCCACCTGCAACCTGTCCTGACCGCACGCCGAGTCCACCAGGCCCGTTTAGTCCGGTTCTGGTGCGGTAGGGGCCGCTCGTTGGCGGAACGTGAACGAGGCGGTCACATCCGAACGGCCGCCCGGCGCCACAGCAGGAGGTGACGATCATCCTCGCGGCATTGGCCATCCCGGTGGCGGCTCTGATCGGTCTGATGCTCATGCAACTGCTGGAGGACGTGCTACTGCCTCCTCCCTCCGGCGCCCGAAAACCCGAAGCCACCGAACCGGCACCCGTTGAACAGGCACCCACAGAACCGGCGTCCGCTGAGCCCGCGCCCGCCGAGGGGCCGGCGCCCGTCGCGGCATCCGCGGCCGTGGTCCTCCGCCTGCCCGTGCCCACGCGCCCCTACGCTTCCGGTCGCGGGCGCCCGGCCACCCGCAGGCCGCCGAGCTGTACGCGCGTTCCCCCGGGTGGGACGAGCACGTGGTGTTCCGCGCCACGGACCCGCCATCAGGTGACGCGCTCGGCCTGAGCGGGATCGCAGAGCGGGGCGAGGGCGGCGTCGAGGGCGTCGCGATGCAGCCGGTCCAGGCCGGTACGCGCTTCGACGGCGAGCCGCGCCGCGGCCAGCCCGGCCCAGCAGCGGCCGGCGGGTGCGCGTACCTGTGAGGTCTGCCTGAGCAGGCGCAGCAGCGGGGGCGTGAGCCGGTCGAGCCGTGGGCGCACCTCGGCGGCCAGGTCGGGGTGCCGCCGGGGACGCAGCTCCGGGTGCGCCCGCCAGCGTGCGTGCAGCCCGCGCTGCACCATCTTGCCCGCCTCGATCTGCGCCCGGAAGAACCGCACCGCGGCCTCCGGCGCCGGCCCGGCCCGGGCCGCCAGGACGGCGACCGCGTCGAGCAGGCGCCGCTCGCGTACGGGATCGGTGATCGGGCGGCCGCCGGCGAGCTTGGCCGCCGCCACCTCATCGGCCAGCAGCAACCGCCGCACGGTCAGCTCCACCAGCACCACCAGCCCGGCCCGATCGCCGGGAACCGGCACGGTGACACCCGTGGCCGCGACCTCATCGCCGCCGCCGGTACGGTCGGCGTGGGCGGCGGCCTGGCCGAGCAGCACCATGGCCACCACCAGTGATGCGGATCTCACCGCGATGGTCATGATTTTCCCACCCCTGCAGCGACTACTGTGAGTAATATATCTGTCACATTCAGCTATAGGGGCTGGAATGCAGCTTCACTTCGTCGGCACCGGATCCATCTTCCACGACCGCCTGAGCGCCTCCGCGCTGCTGGACAACAAGATCCTCATCGACACGCCGAACGGCTCCGTCAAGGCGATGCGCCGCTCGCGGATCGACCCGGCCGTGGTCGACCTCTGCCTCATCACCCATTTCCACGCCGACCACTTCTTCGACATCATCTTCCTGCTCATGGAGCAGGGCCTGCTGCGCAAGCGGGAGCGCGAGCTGGTCCTCATCGGGCCGTCCGGGTTCGCCGAGCGCGTGGCACACCTGTTCCAGATCAGCTATCCGGGCACCTGGGAGAAGGTGCGGCCCAACCTCCACCCGCGCTTCGTCGAGTTCGGCCAGGAGGGCGGGGAGTGGTCCGGCGAGGGTTACCGCATCCGGGCCCTGCCCGTCGAGCACACCACCCCGATCGCGCTCGGCTACTCCATCACCGACACCGCGGGCACCGTCTTCGGCTACACCGGCGACACCGTCCTGTGCCCCTCGGTCGAGCAGCTCGCCGGCACGAGCTCCGCCCTCGCGCTGGACACGTCCTTCCGCACCTCCAAGGCCGGCCACATGGGCCTGGACGATGTGGAGCGGATCGCCGACGACCACCCCGGCCTCACGCTCTTCCCCACACACCTGGGCGAGGAGGTCACGGGCTCCGATCGGCCGAACATCGTCTTCCCCGAGGACGGGCAGACCTTCGAGCTCGGCCCGGGCGGCACGGTCACCCCGGTGGCCGCCGCGGTGTCCACGCTGGGGGCCGGCTGACATGCGAGACGGCGGCCCGCCCGCACGTGGGCGAGGACCGCCGCCTTCCGGACTGCGATCGGCTAGATCGACATGGCCGACGAGCCGCCCGACAGCTGCGACAGGTTCGCCCTCAGGCGCTCGGCCCGGTCGCGGATGTCCTGCGGCACGTCCTGACGGTCGACGGCCTGCTGGAGAAAGTCGTTGATCGAGCTCACGACATTCTGGACGCCATCGTTCTGAGCCATCTTTGCCCCCACCTCTCGACTACTTACCGTTATGCACCATAACCCGAGAGTGGGCGAGCATCGGGAACGACGCGCGCTGGCTATTCGGGATGTGTATTATCCCGGTTGTGCAGATGGGTGAAGGAGTCGAGTGGGGGTTGCACTGCTGCGTGACCCTGGGCTGGCTCAGGGACGAGGGGCCGGTGTCGATCCGCAAGCTCGCCGCCTGGTTCGACCTCCCGCAGGAGTATCTGAAGAAGCGGCTCCAGGCCCTGACCAAGGCCGGGATCCTCGCCTCCGCCCCCGGCGCCAGGGGTGGCTTCTCGCTGGCCAGGCCGCCCGAGCAGATCACCATGATGGACGTGGTGACCGCGCTGGAGGGGGCCACGGAGGCGTTCCGCTGCGTCGAGATCCGGCAGCGCGGCGCAGGCGCGGAGGGCGGGCAGTTCCGCCGCCCCTGCGGGATCTCCATGGCGATGCGGCGGGCCGAGCTGGCCTGGCGCCGGGAGCTGGCCCGGCAGACGATCGCCGACCTCATGGCCGACGCGGCCCCCTCGGGTGAGCGCACCCGGCGCAACTACGC
The DNA here is from genome assembly GCF_041950525.1 of Nonomuraea sp. GTA35. Classification (NCBI taxonomy): domain Bacteria; kingdom Bacillati; phylum Actinomycetota; class Actinomycetes; order Streptosporangiales; family Streptosporangiaceae; genus Nonomuraea; species Nonomuraea sp. GTA35. The sequence continues at coordinate 103,815 of NZ_JBGNUV010000009.1, forward strand.
GCGCATGCGCGGCTGATCACCCCTCCCCCGCCGCCTGGCGGTCTTCTCAGGACAGGAATGAGGATGTCTCGTATCCCGGTTAGGACCCTGGTGCTGGGGCTCGGCACGTTCGCCGTCGGCACCGACGCGTACGTGGTGGCCGGGTTCCTGCCGGCGATGGCCCGGTCGTTACAGGTCTCCGAGAGCACCGCCGGGCAGTCGGCCACCGTGTTCGCCGTCGCGTACGCGGTGCTCTCCCCCGTGCTGGCCACGTTCACGGCGCGGGTGCCGCGCCGGGCCCTGCTGGCCACCGCGCTCGTCGTGCTGGCGCTGGCCAACCTCGGGTCCGCGCTGGCCCCCAGCTACCCGGTGCTGATGGTCACCCGGGTGCTGGCCGCCGCCGGGGCCGCCGCGTTCACCCCGAACGCCGGTGCCGTCGCCGCCTCCATGGCCGCGCCCGGGCAGCGGGCCCGCGCGCTGGCCGTGGTGGTCGGCGGGCTGACCGTGGCCACCGCGCTCGGCGTCCCGCTGGGCAACCTGGCCGACAGGGCGCTGAACTGGCGGGTCGCGCTCGGGCTGGTCGCCGCGCTCTGCGCGCTCTGCGCCGCCGGCGTGATCGCCGTCCTGCCCGCCCTGCCCGGCAGCCCGAGCGTCCCCCTGCGCGCCCGGCTCGACGCGCTGCGCCGTCCGGGGGTCGTCGCGGTGCTGCCGCTGACCATGCTCGGCATGATGGCCAGTTACGGCCTGTACGCCTACGCCGTCCCGCTCCTGCACACGCTGGGCGCCACGCCGGAGTCGGAGATGTGGCTGCTGTTCCTGTACGGGGCGGGCGCCTTCGCCAGCAACCTGGTCGCGGGCAGCGCCGCCGACCGGTACGGCCCCGTCCGGGTGCTGGCCGTGGGGTACGCGGCGCTCGCCCTCACTCTGGGCGCCTTCGCCTGGGCCACCGGCACGGGGCCGCACGTGCTCCCGGTGGCCGCGCTGCTCATGGCGGCCTGGGGCGCGAGCACCTGGTTCCAGACACCGGCGCAGCAACTGCGGCTGATCTCCGCCGCGCCCCAGGAGACGGCCGTGGTCGTGGGGCTGAACGGCTCCGTGCTCTACCTCGGCATCGCCCTGGGGACGGCGCTCGGCGGGCTGCTGCTGCCCGTGGGGGCGCCGGTCGCGCTCGGCGTGAGCGCGGCGCTGGCCGTCGCATGCCTGCTCTACCTGGCCGCCACCCGCCGCCCACGCTGATCTGCGGAAACTGGACACTTTTCGGCCTGCGAAATGGGCAGGCGCCGCCTCTAACCTGCCGCCATGCGCACAATTGGGCTCATCGGCGGGCTGAGCTGGGAATCGACGATCATCTACTACCAGATCATCAACCAGCGGGTACGCGAACGGCTCGGCGGCAGCCACTCCGCCAACAGCCTGATCTGGTCCGTCGACTACACGACCGTCGAGGACCTCATCTTCGCCGGCCGCTGGGACGAGGTGGGCACGATGCTGGCCGACGCGGGCGGCAAGCTGGAGCGCATGGGCGCCGAGCTGCTGCTCATCTGCAGCAACACCTTCAACCGGGTGTGCGAGGAGGTGACACGCGGCACCGGCGTGCCCGTGCTGCACATCGCCGACGCCGTGGGCGCGGAGGTCGTCTCCAGGGGGTGGCGCAAGGTCGGGCTGCTGGGCACCCGGTTCACCATGGAGGAGCCGTTCCTGCGCGACCGGCTGGCCGCGTACGGCTTCGAGGTGGTCGTGCCCGGGCGCGAGCGGCGTGAGCTGGTACATCGGGTGATCTTCGAGGAGCTGGTGCGCGGGGTGCTCCGGCCGTCCTCGAAGGAGGCCTACGTGGAGATCGTCGCCGAGCTGGCGGACGCGGGGGCCGAGGGCGTGATACTCGGCTGCACCGAGATCGAGCTGCTGATCAGCGACAAGGACACCGCGATCCCGGTGCTGCCGAGCGCCCGGCTGCACGCGGAGGCGGCAGCCGGGTTCGCCCTGGGAGAGCGCTGAGTCAGCGCAGCGCGCGGGCGCAGGCGCCCAGCCCGTACTCGCTGGACGCCTTGACGAACACCACGTCCCCCGGCTCGATCAGCTCCTTGGCCAGCGCGATCGCTCCCGTCACGTCCTCGCTCGGGTGGACGGTGACGCCCGGGCCGGAGAGCCGCGCCTCGCGCGCCATGGCCGGCACGTCCCCGTCGCCCACGGCGATCAGCACGTCGATGCCCAGCTCGGCCACCAGCCGCCCCACCTGGGCGTGCCGGGCGGGCGAGGCGTCGGCCTGCTGCCCCATCCCGCCGAGGATCGCGACCGTGCGGCGGCGTCCGGCCAGCGCCTTGAACGCGTGCAGCCCGGCCCGCATCGACTCCGGGTTGGCGTTGTAGGCGTCGTCGATGACCGTGACGCCGTCGGGCCGCTCGGTGATCTCGAACCGGCCCGGCGAGCGGCGCGTGGCAGCGCTCAGCGCGGCGGCGATCCCGTCGGCGGGCAGCCCGAGCGTGACGGCCGCCGCGGCGGCGCCCAGCGCGTTGGCCACCTGGTGCTCGCCGACCAGGCCGAGCTCGACCCTGGCCCGGCCCGCGGGGGTGACCAGGTCGAACGCGGCCCTGCCCGCCTCGTCCAGCGTCACCTTCTCGGCCCGCACGGCGGCGCCAGGCGACTGCCCGTACAGCACGATCCGGGCTCTGGTGCGCGACACCATGCCGACGACGTACGGATCGTCGGCGTTGAGCAGCGCGTACCCGTCCGGCGGGAGGGCCTCGACCAGCTCCCCCTTGGCGGCGGCCACGTCCGCCAGCCCGCCGCCCATGCGTGACACGTGCGCGGCGCCGACGTTGAGCACCAGGGCCAGGCGCGGCGGCGCGATCCCGGTCAGGTACGTCAGGTCACCCTTCCTGCCCGCGCCCATCTCCAGCACCAGGTACCGGGTGCCGGCGTCGGCACGCAGCACGGTGAGCGGCAGCCCGAGCTCGTTGTTGAACGAGCGGTCGGTGGAGATCGTCGGCGCGTGCGGTTCGAGCACCTGGGCGAGCAGGTCCTTGGTCGTGGTCTTGCCCACGGAGCCGGTCAGCGCGATCACGGTCGGGCCGAGCCGGCCGAGCACGTGCCGGGCGAGCACGCCGAGCGCCGACTGCACGTCCTCCACCACGATCGCGGGCACCCCGACGGGGCGGGCGGCCAGCACGGCCACCGCGCCGGCGGCCACGGCCCTGGCCGCGTAGTCGTGGCCGTCCACGCGGGCGCCGGCGGTGGCGGCGAACAGGCCGCCGGGCCGCACCTCGCGCGAGTCGACCGCCGACGGCTCCGTCACCGGCGCGTGCGGGTCCGGCACGTCGTGCAGGCCGGCGCCCAGCACCTGGGCGATCTCGGCCAGCGTCATCGGGATCATGAGCCGCTCCTGGCGAGCGCCAGGTCGATGAGGCGGCCCAGCAGGTCCGGGTACGGGACCCCGCTGGCCTCCCACGCCCTGGCGAAGACGGATCGAGGGGTGAAGCCGGGCATGGTGTTGATCTCCAGCACGTACAGGCGGCAGGTCTCCTCCTCGTAGAGGAAGTCCACCCTGGACAGCCCGTACCCGCCGACCGCGCGGAAGGCGCGCAGGGACAGCTCGCGCACCTCCTCGGCCACGTGGCCGGGCAGCGCGGCGGGAATAGTGGCGATCTCCGAGTGGCTGAGATATTTGGCCTCGTAGTCGAGCCAGTCGCCGTGGACGTGGAGCTCACCGGTCACCGAGGCCTCGGGGGTGTCATGGTCGCCGAGCACGCCGCAGATCAGCTCGCGTGCCTCGACCCCCTGCTCCACGACGACCACCCGGTCGTAGGTGAGGGCCAGCTCCACCCCCGCCCGCAGCTCCTCGACGGAGGTGACGCGGGAGATGCCGATGGATGAGCCCATGTTCGCCGGTTTGACGTACATCGGCCAGTCGAGCGGCTTCACCAGGCTCCACGGGTCGATCGTGGTGCGCCAGTCGTGCTCGGTGAACCAGACGTGCGGCGTGACGGGGATGTCCTCCGCGAGGAACGCCCGCCGCATCGCGCTCTTGTCCATCGCCACGGCCGAGGCCAGGACACCGCAGCCCACGTACGGCAGGCCCAGCGTCTCCAGGTGGCCCTGGATGACTCCGTCCTCGCCGTACGGGCCGTGCAGCACGGGGAAGACCACGTCCGCGACGTCGCGGCGCAGGTCCAGCGGCCATCTGCCGTGCCGGTCGATGATGACGGGGATCGCGTCGTACCGGTCCTTCGGTAACGTGTCGAGCACCGCCTGCGCCGACTGCAGCGAGACCTCGTGCTCGGGAGACGGCCCTCCCGCCAGCACGGCGACGCGCAGGCGTTCACTCATGGTCGATCAGCCTTCCTCACCGGGAACCAACCCGGTGATTCTGGGTTGTCCGGCTGATCGCTTCCCAGGCCATTCACTGCCCATTTTCTGCCCGAGAGTCTAAGGAGTCCAAGAATGCGCGCTGTCTGGTTGAGGGAGTTCGGCGGGCCCGAGGTGCTGCGGGTCGAGCAGACGCCGGATCCCGTGCCGGGTCCGGGACAGGTGCTGATCGAGACCGCGGCGATCGGGATCACGTACGTGGAGACGCAGGTGCGGTCGGGCTCGGCGCCCATGCCGCTGCCCGCGCTGCCGGTCATCCCCGGCAACGGTGTGGCGGGCACCGTCGTGGCGGCGGGGCCCGGCGTGGACGCCGCGCTGGTCGGGCAGCGGGTGGCCAGCACCACCGGCGGCTCGGGCGGCTATGCGGAGAAGGTGGCGGTCGACGCCGGCCTGCTCATCCCGATCCCGGACGGGCTCGGGCTGCGCGACGCGGTCGGCCTGCTGAACGACGGGCGCACCGCCCTGGGCGTCGCGCGGGCCCTCGCGCCCGTGGCCGGGGAGTGGGTGCTGATCGGGGCCGCCGCCAGCGGCGTCAGCAGCCTGCTGATCCAGCTCGCCAGGCAGGCGGGCGCGCGGGTGATCGCCGCCGCCAGCTCGAAGACCAAGCTGGACCTGGCCCTGAGCCGGGGCGCCGAGGTGGGCGTGGACTACACCGAGCCGCACTGGGCCGAGCGGGTACGCGAGGCGACCGGCGGCGCGGGCGTGGACGTGGCCGCCGACCCCGCGGGCGGCGCCATCGGGCGGGCGGCGTTCGAGCTGGTCCGGCGGGGCGGGCGGTTCGTGGCGTTCGGGGCGGGCAGCGGGACGATGACGTCGATCCCCGAGGAGGAGGCGGCCGGGCGGGGCGTCACCCTGGTGCCGATGGGCGCGGCCTTCCCGTCGCCGGCGGCCACGTACGAGCTGTCGGTGCGGGCGCTGGCCGAGGGCGCCGCCGGGCGGCTGCGGCCGGTGATCGGCCAGACGTTCCCGCTGGAGCGGGCCGCCGACGCGCACGCGGCCATCGGCAGGCGGGCCACGCTCGGCAAGACGCTGCTGATCCCCTGAGGGGCCGGCGTGCCGCGCCCGAGCCGCCTCGCCGCGGCCGGCCGCCCCCGGCTCCTCATCCGGGAAGGACCTGCGCCCGCCCGGGCCGCTGCGGGGCGGGCCCGGCGTCCTCGGACGCGTGCCCGGGCGGCGGTTCGGCGGGCCCGGCCTCCCTCTCGGACGCGTGCCCGGCAGCCGGCCCCGGCTCGGCTGCCGGGCGCCGGCCGGCCGTGACCGGCTCGATGAGCTCCTCCATCGTGCAGTCGAGGATGTCCAGCAGGGCCATCAGCACGTGCAGGTTGAGCCGCACCGGCCGCTCGGCGACCAGCCGGTAGACCTGGCTCTGCGACAGCCGGAACCCCCGCTCCGCGAGCAGGGGCCGCAGGTCCGTGGTGGCGTACATGCCGCGGACGGCCATCACCTTCCGCAGGTGCCAGCGGTAGTCCAAACGCACATCCGTTCCTTGTCTCGGCCCGGGCGGGCGCGGCGCTGCCGAGGCGGGCCCGCGCTCCCCACGTGCATCGGAGCGTGGCACGGCGGGCTGGCCAGAGTCATGACCGTTTCCTGCCCGGTCGTTGTCCATGTGGCGGCTACCAGCCCGGCGTTTGCCGATCTCGGATCCGGGGCATCCCCGTTGCCGCCGAGCCCTCAGCCGCCGCTGCGCTCGCATCTCGCCATCAGGAGCTGATCAGCGTGGGAAACAACGCCCGGCGCGAGCTCGAATGGCCGGCCGGCCTCGACGTCGGCAACCTGCTGGAGTCGGGGTGGCGGCCGACGCCGTTCCGGCAGTTCATCCTGAAGCTGCACAGCCGCTGCAACCTGGCCTGCGACTACTGCTACGTCTACGAGATGGCCGACCAGGGCTGGCGCGGCCAGCCGCGCCGCATGTCCAAGGCGACGATCGACCGGGTGGCCGCGCGCGTCGCCGAGCACGCCGAGGCGCACGGCATGCGGAACGTCGAGATCGTCCTGCACGGCGGCGAGCCGCTGCTCGCGGGCGTCGAGCACACCCGCTACGCGGTGAACCGGCTGCGTGCCGAGCTCGGCGACGGCGTCACGGCGACCGTCCGGGTGCAGACCAACGGGGTGCTGCTCAACGAGGCGTTCCTGCGGCTGTTCGCCGAGCTCGACGTGCGGGTGGGTGTCAGCCTGGACGGCGACGAGGAGGGGCACGACCGCCATCGCCGCCGCGCGCAGGGCACCGGCACCTACGCCGAGGTGCGGGCCGGGCTGGAACGCCTGACCGCGCCCGCGTACCGGCACCTGTTCAGCGGCCTGCTGTGCACGCTGGACCTGGCGAGCGACCCGGTCGTCACGTACGAGGCGCTGCTGCGGTTCGGCCCGCCGGTGGTGGACTTCCTGCTGCCGCACGGCAACTGGGACACCCCGCCGCCCGGCTGGTCGCGGGACGGCACGCCGTACGGCGACTGGCTCGTAGCCGTCTTCGACCGCTGGTACCAGGCCCCGGAGCAGGAGACGCAGGTCCGGCTGTTCAGCGAGATCATCCGCCTGCTCCTCGGCCGGCCGTCGCGCAGCGAGGCGATCGGCCTGTCACCGGTGGCGGTCGTGGTGGTGGAGACGGACGGCAGCATCGAGCAGGTGGACACGCTGAAGTCGGCCTACGACGGGGCCACGGTGACCATGCTGCACGTGCTGCGCGACTCGTTCGACACGGCGCTCTTCCTGCCTTCGGTGGCGGCGCGGCAGATCGGCGAGCAGGCGCTGTCGGCCCGCTGCTCCTCGTGCGCGATCGCCCGCGTCTGCGGCGGCGGCCTCTACCCGCACCGGTACCGCTCCGGCGCGGGCTTCCGCAACCCCTCCGTCTACTGCCGCGACCTGTACCGGCTGATCACGCACATCCGGCGGCTCGTGGCCGATGACGTGGCGCTCCTGACCGGCGCTCCCGGCTGAGCGACTAGATCGGCGGCGGGTCGAAGTCGAGGTCGAGATGGCGCCCTTCGGCCGCCGCCAGCGCGTCGGGATGCTCGCGCCCGAGCGTCTCCTCGTAGCGCCGCATCGTCTCGTCGAACAATCGCTTGGCCTCGTCGCCCCGGCCGGCGGCGGACAGGTCGGTGGCCAGGTTGGCGGCGGCGGCCAGCGAGGCCGGATGGTGCTCGCCCAGCAGACCGCGCAGCCGCCGCAGCGACTCCTCACCAAGGCGGCAGGCCCGGTCGAACTCGCCCAGCTCGGCCAGATCGCCGGCCAGGTTGACCGCGACGGTGAGCACGTAGTGGTGGTCGCGCCCGAACCTGGCCTCCAGCCCGGCCAGCGCCTGCTCGTTCAGCTCGTACGCCAGCGCGGGCTCGCCCCGCAGCCGCTCCAGCAGCGCCACGTTGCTGATGCAGCCGTGGTGGTACGGGTGCTCGGAGCTGTAGACCCTGGCGTAGCGGTCCATGGTGTCCTTGGCGAGCCTGTAGGCGTCCTCCACCAGGTCGTTGCTGCGCAGGGAGTTGGCCAGGCAGGTGGCCGCGGCCAGCGTGCCCGGGTGGTTGAGGTCGTAGATGCGCACGTATCGCCCGTGCACGTCCCGCGCCAGCTCCAGGCCCTCCTCCCGCTCGCCCGCCCGCTGCAGGGCGATGGCCAGGTCCTTCTGCACGAGGAGCACGCGCGGGTGGTCGGCGTCGAGATGCTGCCGCCCGTAGCCGAGCGCGTCCCTGCCCACGTCGCACGCCTCGTTGTAGTCGCCGCACTGCCTGACCGACCGGGCCAGGCTGGCCCACAGGTTGAGGAAGGTGCCCCTGCTCACCCTGCTCTCGTTGGCCTGGGCCGCGCGGTACGCCTCCTCCAGCAGCGCCTGCGAGGTCCGGTAGTCGCTGGTGAGGCCGTAGTCGAGCGCCAGGTTGTTGATCGCCCGCAGCGTCTGCACGTCGTCGGAGCCGAGCACGGCCCGGTGCCGCTCCACCGACTCCTTGTCGTGCTCTCTGGCGTCGATGAACCGGCCGCGCCCGCGCAGGTCGGCGCCGATGCCGTTGAGCAGGATCAGGACCTCGCGGTGGTCGGGCCCCAGCACCTCGCGCATCGTGGCCAGCGTCGCCGTGTTGAGCTCGTACGCGTCGGCGTAGCGGCCGAACTCGCGCAGCATGTCGCCCTTGACGCGTTGCGCCCGCAGCACGTCGGGGTCCGTGGCCCCGGAGTCGCGGGACCACTGCCGCACGAACGCGTCGGCGTACCTGCTGGCGGTGCGGTAGTCGCCCGACGAGGCCAGGGCGCCCAGCATGTCGTGCGCGAACGACCGGACGTCCGCCCGGGTGCTCTGCGCCATCTCCGCCGGGTCCACGTGGGCGAGCAGCGCCTGGTAGCGCGGCCAGTTCGCGGGGATGTCGGCGCCCGCGGGGGCCGCCTCGACGATGAGGGAGTGCACCTCGGAGCGGATCTCGTCCTGCAGCGGCGCCGGCAGCTCCTCCCTCAGCAGCGCCTGGATCAGCCGGTGGACCTGGAGCGTGCGCTCGTCGGGGTCGATGCGCACCAGCGCGTAGCGCGCCAGCGTCGCGATGGCCTTGCTCAGCCGGATGGGCGTGGCGAGCAGCTGGGCCAGCTCGGGCCGCACCGGGCCCTTGACCGGGCGGAAGGCGTCGCGCGGGATGGGCTCGGGGCCGAAGAACGCGCAGGTGCGCAGCAGCTCCATGGCTTCCGGCAGGTGCTCGCGCAGCTTGGTGACCGACAGCCGCCAGGCCGTCGTCATCGACCAGGGGTACTCCCGGGGCTTGCCCTCCTCCAGGAGGCTGGAGGCGTGCTGCTCGAACAGGCGCAGGTACTCCTGCGCGGACATGCCGGTCTCGACCTGGAGGGCGGCCGCCTGCTCCAGCGCCAGCGGCAGGTCGCCGAGCGCCTCCGCCAGCCTGTCGGCCTCCTCGACCGTGACCGACGGCACGCGCTTGGCGAGGAACTCCATGCTCTCCTTGCGCGGGAAGACGTCCACGGCGATCGTCTCGTAGACGCCGGCCCAGCGGTGGTTTCGCGAGGTGACCAGGACGTCGCCGGGGCCCGGCGGGATGAGCTCGCCGAAGTCCTCGGGCTGGTCGGCGTTGTCGAAGATGAGCAGCCAGCGGGCGTACGGCTCGCCCCTGCGCAGGGCGTCGAGCACGGCGTTGGCGGCGTCCTCGATGCCCGCCGTCGTGGCGTCGGGCACGCCCAGCTTCGGCGCGAGCTGCGCCAGGGTCGCACGGACCAGGCCGGGCTGGTCGGCGGGGATCCACCAGACGACGTCATAGCTGTCGCGGAAGCGGTAGGCGTACTCGATGGCCATCTGCGTCTTGCCGACGCCGCCCAGGCCGTGCAGGGTGTGCGGCACCACCGCTGTGACGTTGTCGCCGATGCCCGTGTGCAGCCTGTTGAGCAGGGTCTCCCGCCCGGTGAAGTTCTTGTTCCGCGGGGGCACTTTCCACACCGTCGGAAAATCACGTGGTGACCGCTCCGTGGTGGACGGCTCTGAAACCATCACGCGTTCCGCCTCCCGTCCACTCGACCCGATGACGTTTTCGTTCGATGGATTGCGACCGCAAAGGCATGGGGAAGTAATGATGACGAGCACCATCCTAACCGTCCGGACCGGCCCCGCAGCGGTAGAGTCAGACGAAGACTGAGAGCACCGGATTAATGGCTCCACGAAAGTCCTGATCAATTTCAACGGGGCGGGGCCGCCGCCGGCGACTCATGGCCACGAGGGAGCGCTCATGCGACCGCAGCTTTCCGTACGACAGGGCGACCTGGTCGACGTCTCCGCACTCTCCCCCGTCCACCTGCGCGAACTCGGCGACTCCGCCCTGGGCACGGCCTTGCGCGAGTTGTTCGAGCACGGCCGGGAGCAGGAGGACGTGTACGCGGCATTCGACAACAGCACGCCTCCCGCGCGCGCGGGGAACTGACCTCCGACTTTCATTTCGGGGGCCCGAAACGGCCGCGCCCGACAAGTGCTCCGCATCAACGTGCGGTACCTTGGGAATGTGGTGCGGAATGAGACATCATTGCGTTTCGGCCCGGGCGATATTTGATTTCGCACCGTGGCGTACCGGGTCGTTCCCCGGCCCGGCGACGCGATATGTCGGCTCCTCGGTTAGCGAGGTCTCCCCATGGCAGGAATACCCGCGGCACTGCGGCGGCAACGCAGCCCCTTCATCGGCCCGCGGCCGTTCACCGCTCATGACGAGAGCCTCTTCTTCGGACGGTCCGACGAGATCCGGCTGCTGCGGGGGCTGTGGCGGCGCAACCGGCTGACGATCCTCCACTCCGACGCCGCCGCGGGCAAGACCTCGCTGCTGCGCGCGGGTCTCATCCCCAAGCTGCGCGCCGACAACGCCAACGTGCTGCCGCTCGGCCGGGCCACCTCGTGCCAGGTCTGGCCGGCCGCCGCCCTGCCGGGCCACAACCCGTACGTGCTCACCCTGCTGTCGTCCTGGGACCCGGAGGAGTCGCCGGGGCGGCTGGCGGAGCTGTCGGTCGGCGAGTTCGTCCGCGGCAGGCAGACCCTCGACAGCGACGGGGAGCCGGCCCCGATCTTCGCCGCCGTCGACCAGGCGGAGGCGTTCCTGCGCCGGCAGGAGCCGCACCAGGGGCACCGCCGCCGGCTGCTGGACGAGCTCTTCGAGGCGCTGGCCCGCCGGCCGAACCTGCGCCTGCTCCTGGCCGTACGCTCCGACTACCTCGACGACCTGCGCCACGAGGTGAAGGACGCCGGCCGGCCGGAATGCGCCGAGTACCACCTCAGGCCCCTGACTCCCGAGGCCGCCACCGACGTCGTGAGCCGCTCCGCCCAGGCCATGCGGCTGCACCTGCCGCCCGCCGAGGTCGAGGAGCTGCTGGAGGAGCTGCGCGCGGTCAGGGACGAGAGCGGCCGCGTGAGCCGGCTGACCCGGGCGATCGACCCCCTGCTCCTGCAGGTGGCGGGGGCGCACCTGTGGCGCGATCCCCCCGGCCACGACCATCTCGTCCCGGCGAGCCTGCGGGCGGAGGTCGAGCGTGCCCTGGCCGACTGGTGCGGCAGGACGCTCGCCGCCGCCGCGGCCGAGCACGAGCTGTCGCCGCGCGAGCTGGAGTCCTGGCTGCGGCGCACCGTCCTGCACCGGGGCGGGACCGGCACGGCCCCGGCCGCCGAGATCACCGACGCGTTCCTGCACTCGCTGGAGGACCGCCACCTCATCACGGACGCCCGGCACAGCGCGGGCCCCGACCTGCGCCGCCGGCGCCTGCTCGCCCCGCTGCGCGGGCTCGACCCCGGGCAGTGGCCCTCGCCCCCGCCGGACCCGGCCGCGCTGCTGTGCGCCGCCGTGCGCGCCCGCGCCGCGGGCGAGCCGGACCGGGCCGGGCGGCTGGCCCGCGAGGCCGCCCGCGTCTGCCCGCCGAAGGAGATGCGGGTGCGCGCCGACATCGAGTCGCTGCTCGGCAACCTCTGCTACGAGCAGCGCTCGCCGGACGAGGCCGTCGCCCGCTACCTCGCCGCCGCGACCCTGTACGAGGCGCTCAACGACGGCGCCTCCGTGGGCTGGATGCTCGCCGCGGTCGGCCGTATCTCGCTCGCCCAGGGCAGGCGGAGCACGGCCATCGAGCACCTGATGGCGGCCGTCAGCAGGATCCCGAACGACCCGGTCGTACGGACCGGCCTCGGCCAGGCGCTCACAGGAGGCATCGCTGATCAGTGAAACCGCACTGCTCACCCTGATCACCGGCGGCAGCGCCGTGCTGGCCGCGCTGTCCGGCGCCGGCTTCTACATGATCAGTGAGCGGAACAAGATCAGGCAGGACCGTGCGGCGGCGGCGGAGGAGCGGGAAGCGCTCCGGCAGGACGCACAGGTCAAGGAGCTGCTCGCGGCGTTCGCGGACGCGCAGGCGGCGGTGCTGAAGCTCGGCCTCGCCGTACGCATCTCCCTGGACATGCGCGGCAACAGCCTTGCCCGCCTCGGCGGCGAGGACCGGCCCGAGCAGCTCCGCCAGGTACGCGTGGAGTACCTGGCGGCCAGCGTCGCGGTCGCGTGGCTGCGGCCGCTGTGCCCGCCGCGGGTCCACCACAGGATCGAGTCGCTGAGCCGGGCAGTCGACGAGGCCTACCTTCAGGCGTGGTCCACCTCGGTGCCCGCGGAGGCTCCTGCGGCGATACAGACCAGCCTGCAGGGCAGCCTCCATGCGTTGAGCGACGACCTCTTCCACGAGGTGGCCAGGGAGCTCCCCGCTCCCGTGCCCGGCCCCGTCGCCCGGCCGCTCCCGGCGGAGCCGGCGCCGGACGGATGACGGGCGCCGCGGGGCGGAGATCGCCAGGGCCAGCACGCCGACCACGGCGGCCACGAGGACGACGGCGCCCTCCGTGCCGAGCAGGGCGAGGAGGTAGCCGCCCGCCAGGGCTCCGAGCGGCACGGTGCTGCCGGAGAAGAACCGGATCACGCTGGTGACCCGGCCGAACAGCCTCTTCGGCACGCCCGAGGCCTGGTAGAGGACCAGCGCGACGTTGATGTGCGCCCCGATGAACCCGATCCCGCCCCACGCGGCGGGCAGCACGGCGGCGACGTACAGGAGCGAGCCGTGGTCGGCCACGGTGAGGCACGCGCTCAGCAGCAACCACGCCCAGACACCCGCGACGATCAGCCGGGCCGGCTTCATCCTGCGCAGCATGCGCGGGGCCATCAGCGAGCCCAGCACCCCGCCCAGCCCCGAGGCCGCGATCAGCAGGCCGATCACCAGCGGCGACAGGTGCCGCTCGTGGGCGAGCAGGACCAGGGTCAGGCCCAGGGTCTGGAAGGCGAAGTTCGCCAGCGCGCAGACGATCATGACGCGGGCAAGGAACTCCTCGTGCCGCAGGAAGGTCAGGCCGCGCCGGAACGCGCGGATCTGCCACGCCGCCCGCAGCGGCCGCCCGGCCGCGGCCCGCGCGAACCGCTTGTTCCGCATCCTCAGCAGGGTGAGCGCCGACACGACGGAGGTCGCGACGTCCAGCAGGAACGGCCAGCAGCGGCCCAGCTCGAACAGCCACCCGCCGAGCGGCCTGCCCAGCAGCCCGGCCACGTGGGTGCGGGCCTCGTTGCCCGCCATGGCCTTGGCCAGCCGCTCGCGCCGCACCAGCCAGGGCACGGCCGTCGTCTCCGCCGTGCTGTAGAGCACCACGCAGATGCCCTGCGCGACGCTGACGAGCGGCAGGAGGTACACGATGCCCTCGTCGCCGCCCTGGCCGACGAGCAGGCAGCCGACCATCAGCACGGCCAGCGCCGCGCGGACGAGCATGCTGCCGACCATCACCCGGCGCCGGTTGGAGTAGTCGGCCAGCACCCCGGCGGGCAGGTGCAGCAGGATGCGCGGCAGCGTGCCGGCGGCGGCCACCCATCCGGCGAAGACGGGTGAGCTGGTCAGCGTGAGCGCGAGCAGTGGTGCGGTCACCGTGGAGGCCATGTTCCCCAGTTGCGAGGCGGTGGAGCCGGTCCACAGGAGCCGGAGGTCCCGCCTCTCCGCCAGGCCGGGAACATGGCCCGGTTGCGCGCTTTCGGTGCTTTCGGCCACCTCTATCCCTGTTCCCAAGGCGACGCGCAGGACACTGCGCGGCTGGCGTGCATGGAAGGACGCGCCACCGCCGGACGGCGGGAGCGTCTGCGTCTTGGCTGGATCGCACCGGTCACGCTTGGAGATCTGGCCTGGCACGTTCCACGCTTCACCCATGGGACGGCATTTGTTCCGCACGGCTGTCGCGCACGTTGAGGCACGTTACCGTGACCGCCGGCGATACAAGGCCACAACATGCAAGAACGCCTTTCACGGGTGGACCTCCCAGCCTAGGCCGCGGGCGTCACCCGCGCCGGACGACGGCCTGGAGGCGGTCGGGCCGGTTGGTCATGATGCCGTCCACGCCGTACGAGACGAGCCGCCGGATGAGGGCGGGCCGGTCGGCCGACCAGGTGTAGACGCGCATGCCCCGCTCGTGCACCTTCTTGACGTACCGGGCGGTGAGCCCGGCGTGCGGAACGGTGAGGCCGTCGGCGTACCTGGCCACCTCGGCGAGCCTGCCGGCGGCGGGCTTGCCGAGCAGCGCGATGGGCAGGCCGGGCACCATGTCGCGCAGGACCCGCATCGACGGCCAGCCGAACGCCTGCACGGTCAGCCGCTCCGGGCTCCACGACTCGCGCTCCTCCTGCAGTTCGGCGGCCACGCGGCGGTCGATGTCCGGGCTGCGCGGGGAGTGCTTGATCTCCAGCAGCAGCCCGGTGCCGGTGCCGCGCGTGGCCTCCAGGGCCCGCCTGAGCGTGGGCACGCCCTCGCCGCGGAAACGCGGGGAGAACCACGATCCCGCGTCCAGCCGCTGGATCTCCGCGAGCGTGAAGTCGGAGACCCGCCACGGCTTCCGCCTGGGGAAGATCTTCTCCACGTTCGTGGTCCGGCTCAGGGTCTCGTCGTGCATCAGCACGAGCCGGTGGTCCTTGGTCTGCTGGACGTCGAACTCGCACACGTCGGCCCGGTGGGACCTGGCCACGGCGCACGCCGCGATGGTGTTCTCCGGCGCGTTGGCCGAGCCGCCGCGGTGGGCGATGTTGTCCACCTGCGGCGGCACGGCGGTGATGAACGCGGTGACGACGACACCGAGCGAGTGGTACATACTTCCCCCCAGGCCCCATATGTCTCAGTGTGGAGGAAAGTTCCCAGACGACCGCTTTCTACCGCGTGTCGGTGACGTCAGCACGAACTCTTTAACGGTTCGGCGACCCCCTAGAACCGGATCTTGCGCAGGTAGCGGTAGCCGACCTCCGACGTCTGCCTCGGCGTCACGTCGGGGGTGTCGTTCTCCACGATGTACTCCCTGACCCGGTGGGCGTCGAACACCCGGCGGAAGTCGATCGTGCCGGTGCCCAGGTCGGCCATGTCACCGTCCAGGTGCCGGTCCTTGACGTGGTACTGCAGCACCCGCTGCGGCGCCCGCCTGATGACGTCGATCGCGAACTTCACCGGGTCCCTGGACCCGCGCCCGACGCCGCCGGTGACCGCCCAGTAGATGTCGATCTCCAGGTGGACCAGGCGCGGATCGAGCTCGGAGGTGAGCACGTCCCAGGGGGTCACCCCGCCGCCGAGGTCGGTGGTGAACTCGTGGGCGTGGTTGTGGTAGCCGTAGCGCAACCCGGCCTTGCGGGCGGCCTGCGCCTCGACGTTCATCCGCTCGGCCCAGCCCTTCCACTCGTCCAGGCTGTCCGAGGCCAGGTACGGCACGACCATGTAGGTCTGGCCGAGCGTCAGCGCGTTCTCGATCTTCGTCTCCAGGGCGGCGTCGTCGGGGCTGATGCCGTCATGGCTGGAGCTGGCCTCGATGCCGAGCCCGTCGAGGAAGTCGCGTAACTGCCGCGCCGTGCGGCCGAAGTAGCCCAGCGCCAGCTCGACCTTCGGATATCCGAGCTCGGCCAGGTAGGTGAGGGTGGTGTCGTAGTTCTGGGCCAGGTCGTCGCGTACCGTCCAGAGCTGGATGCTGATCTGGCCGGGAGGGACGCGCTCCCTGCCGCCGTGGTGGTGCGGCGGTGTCGCCGCGGCGGCGGGGGACGCGGCGGCCAGGGCGGCGGCGCCCAGCCCGAGGCCCGCGGCGAGCAGGGAGCGCCTGCTGGGGCCGTAGCCGTAACACATGAGGGTGTCTCCTAACTGGTGGGCTCGAGCACGACCTGCGTGCTGGACGTCAGCGGGGGCAGGCCCCCGGTGCCGGGGTCGGTGTAGGTGGCCACGAAGACTCCGGTGAGCTCGTCGGTCTCCGGGTCGTGGCCGCTCGGCACGGTGGTCTGGATGGAGCCCGTGCAGCCGCGGGCCGTGGTCTGCGGGTGGCCGTGGTCGTCGTGCCCGAGGATGTAGTCCACGGTCACGTTCGCGCAGTCCACCGCCTGGTCGTCGGTGACGCGTACCTCGAACTCGACGAGGTCGCCGAAGGCGAACGGCTGGCCGGCCACCGGCCGCACCAGCTCGACGACCGGCGCGGCGTTGCCGACCACGATCCGCACCGACGTGGCCGCCGACCTGCCGCTGGGGTCGGTGACCCGCAGGGTGGCCTGGTAGATGCCGTTCTCCGTGTAGGTGTGCGTGCCGCTCGGGCTGCGGGAGTCCACCCGGCCGTCGGCGTCGAAGTCCCACGCGTAGCGGATCCGGTCGCCGTCGGCGTCGCTGGTGCCGGTGCTGGTGAAGCTGACGGTGAGCGGGGCCAGACCGCTCGTCGCCGAGGCCTGCGCGACCGGGATCGGCGTGTGGTTGCCGGTGTTGCCGATGTGGTCGATGCGGGCGAGCTGGGCGTCCGGGTTCTCGCTGAAGAAGCCGTCGCCGTACTCGAGGACGTAGAGCGCGCCGTCGGGACCGAACTCCAGGTCCATCGGGTTGTCGAAGACGAACGAGGGCAGCACGGGCTCGATCCGCCTCCCGTTGCCGTGGAACGCCTTGACGTAGTCGCGGGTCCACTCGTAGAAGAGCGGGACGCCGTCGTAGTACCGCGGCCAGCCCACGGCCGTGCGGCCGCGCGTGTCGGACGGGTCGAAGTCGTAGGCCGGTCCCGCCATCGGGCCGATGCCGCCGGTGCCCAGCTCGGGGAACTCCTGCGACGGCCCGTACGAGTACCACACGTCCGGCTGCACGACCGGCGGCAGCCGGCGCAGGCCGGTGTTGCGCGGCGACTCGTTGACCGGCGCCGCGCAGTCGAAGGGGGCGCCCGAGGCGCCGGTGGCGAAGTCGTAGTCCACGTACGGCAGCCGCGCCGTCGCGCAGTACGGCCAGCCGTAGTTGCCCGCCCTGCGGACCACCGTCCACTTGCCGTGCCCCGCCGGGCCGCGCGCCGGGTCGGCCTCCTGCTGGTCGGGCGAGTAGTCGGCGACGTACAGCTCGCCGGTGCGCCGGTTCAGCTCGATCCTGAACGGGTTGCGCAGGCCCATCGCGTAGATCTCCGGCCGGGTGCCCGCCGTGCCCGGCCTGAAGAGGTTGCCCCTGGGGATCGTGTACGAGCCGTTCTCGCGCACGCTGATGCGCAGGACCTTGCCGCGCAGGTCGTCGGTGTTGCCGGCGCTGCGCTGGGCGTCGAAGGCCGGGTTCCTGTCGGCCCGCTCGTCGATCGGGGTGAAGCCGTCGGACTGGAACGGGTTCGTGTCGTCGCCGGTGGACAGGTAGAGGTTGCCGGCGGCGTCGAAGACGATGTCGCCGCCGACGTGGCAGCAGATGCCCCGGTCCACCGGGACGTCGAGGATGCGCTGCTCGCTGCGCAGGTCGATGGTCGTGCCGCTCCAGCGGAAGCGGGACAGCCTGATCAGGCCCTTGAAGGGCGCGAAGTCCGCCGGCGTGCCGGCGAACGGGGCGTCGCCCTCGTTGACGTCCGGGGTCGCGGGGTCGTCGACCGGGGTGTTCAGCGGGGGCGAGTAGTAGAGGTAGACCCAGTCGTCCTTCTTGGAGCCCTTGCCGAAGCCGGGGCTGAGTGCGACGCTCTGCAGCCCCTCCTCGTCGTGCTCGTAGACGTCGAGGTCGGCGGCCAGCGTGTTGAGCCCGGTCTTCGGGTCGTGCAGCCAGACCTCGCCCTTCCTGGTCGTGTGCAGCACCCTGGAATCGGGTAACACCGCCAAGTCCATGGGCTCGCCCGGGTTGTCGTTGAGCGTGACCTTCTGGAACTGGGAGTCGGGCGGCGGCGCCGCCACGCCCGCCTGCGCGGCGGCTGCCGGCATGAGGATCGCCGCAGCGGTCAAGGCTGTCATCACGGTTCTCGCGCTCATGCCTCTCTCCTTCCGTCTACTCGGGGGGATAAGAGAGGGCAAATTAACGTGAATGTAACCCGAGTTACGCCGATCGAGGAGGGTCTCTTCGCCACCGATCCGCACATCTTCCGCTTCGGATCGGACTAAGTGCACAGACAAAGATCGCCCCCACCCGTACGGGCGGAGGCGATCTCGGGTGATGGGCAGCGCGCGGGCTACTGCTGCTTCTGCTGCTCCATGGTGACGGTGACGGTGTTCTCCTCGCCGTCACGCTGGTAGGTGATGGCGACCTGCTGGCCGACCTTGTAGCCGCGCACCTGGCCGACGACCGTGTCCCCGCCCTGGACCGGCGTCTCGCCGATCCTGGTGATCAGGTCCCCCTGCCGCAGCCCGGCCTTCTCGGCGGGGCTGCCCTTGGTCACCTGCCGGATGAGCGCGCCGGACACGTCCCCGCTGGCGTCGGTGACGCTCACGCCCAGGAACGCGTGGCTCACCGTGCCCTTGCTGATGAGCTGCTCGGAGACGTGCTTGGCGGTGTTCACGGGGATCGCGAAGCCGAGGTTGACGCCGTCGGCGGCGACCGCGCTGTTGATGCCGACCAGCTCTCCCGCCGCGTTCACCAGGGCGCCGCCGGAGTTACCAGGGTTGATCGCCGCGTCGGTCTGGATCATGCCGCCGAGCGTGGTCGTCTCCTCCTGCCGCTGCCCCTGCCCGCCCCAGCCCGGCGGGAGCTGCTGCTCCGGCTGACCGCTCCCGGAGGTCACGGTACGGTCCAGCGCGCTGATGATGCCCGAGGTCACCGTGCCGTCCAGGCCCAGCGGGCTGCCGATGGCCAGCACGTCGTCGCCCACCTTGAGCTGGTCGCTGTCGCCGAGCGCCACCTTGGCCAGCCCCGACACGCCCTCGGCCTTGATCACGGCCAGGTCGGTGGCCGGGTCGGTGCCGACCACGGTCGCCTTGGCCGTCTTGCCGTCGTTGAACTTGACCGTCAGCCCGCCGTTCTGCCCCGAGACGACGTGGTTGTTGGTCAGGATGTATCCGTCCTGCGACAGCACCACGCCCGAGCCCTCGCTCGTCTGGCCCTGGATCATCACCACGGACGGCTGCACCTTCTCCGCCACCTGCGCCACCGTGTACTGGTCGGCTGCGGTGCGGAACACCGGGCTCGGGTTGCTCGCGGTGGTGGTCGCCACGGGCTGCGGGTTCGCCCCCGCCAGGTACGCGCCCACGGCCCCGCCACCCAGCGCAGCCGCCGACAGACCGGCCACGGCGGCCAGCGCCAGGCCGGCGATCGCCTTGCGGGTCAGCATGAACCCGGCGCGCCTCGGCGGCGGAGGCGGCGGCATCACCGGGTTCGGCCGGGTGAACCCTCCGGCGGCAGGCGGGGTGTCACCGAACTGGCTCCAACCGCCGGTGTGAGGCTCGTTCGCGTCCATGTCATCTCCTAGAGTCCCGATGACACAAGAGTGAGCCATGGTGCGTAAACACCGACTAAGCCGGATTGCCCGGTTATCCGCACCCGCTGATCTCCGCCTTATCGGTGCTGGCAGCGGTGATCAGCGCGCCGGGAAAATTCCGAGAAATCAGTGGGCGTCGCCGGGGACGATCAGCCCCGTCTCGTACGCCGCGATCACCGCCTGCACCCGATCGCGCAGCCCCAGCTTGGTCAGCACGTTGCTGACGTGCGTCTTCACCGTGTGCTCGCTGACCACCATCTCGCGCGCGATCTCCGCGTTGGACAGCCCCCTGGCCATCATGCGCAGCGTCTCCTGCTCCCGCCCGGTCAGCACCGCCAGCCGCTCCGACGGCGGCGCGACGGAGCGCGGGGCGGCGCGGGCGGTGAAGTCGGCGATGAGCCGGGTGGTGACCGAGGGGGCGAGCAGCGACTCGCCGGCCGCGACCACCCGTACGGCGTGCACCAGGTCGTCGCGCCTGACGTCCTTGAGCAGGAACCCGCTGGCCCCCGCCCGCAGCGCGTCGTAGACGTAGTCGTCCAGGTCGAACGTGGTGAGCATGAGGACCCGGCAGTCCCCGTCCGCGCAGACGGCGCGGGCGGCCTCGATGCCGTCCATGACGGGCATGCGGATGTCGAGCAGGAGCAGGTCGGGCCGGTGCTCGCGGACGGCGGCGATCGCCTGGAGCCCGTCTCCCGCCTCGGCGACGACCTCGATGTCCGGCTGGGCGTCGAGGATCATGCTGAACCCGGCGCGGACGAGCTCCTGGTCGTCCGCCACCACGACGCGGATGCTCACGACGCCGCCAGCGGAAGCCGGACGAGCACCTGGAAGCCGGGCCCGCCGGCGCGCGGGCCGAGCTCGGCGGTGCCGCCGCACGCGGCGGCGCGCTCCCGGATGCCGATCAGGCCGTTGCCGCCCGACGGGAGCCCGGGGTCCCGGCCACGGCCGTCGTCGGTGATGTCGATCATGAGTGCGTGGTCCTGCCAGGTGAGAGCGATGCCGGCACGGGTGGCGCCCGCGTGCTTGACGATGTTGGTGAGGGCTTCCTGGGTGATGCGGTACGCGGCCACCTCGGTGTCGGGCGACAGCGGCCGGGGCGAGCCCGTGGTGGAGTATGTCACGTGCAGCCCGGTGGCCCGGACCTGGTCGGCGAGGGCGGGCAGCCCGTCGATGGTGGGCTGCGGGCCGCGCGGGCCCTCCTCCTCCTTGAGCACCTTCAGCAGGCGGCGGAGCTGGTCCATGGCGTCGCGCCCGGCGCCGGCGATGGCGTCGAAGGCGGCCACGGCCCTGGCCGGGTTCGAGGTGACCGCCACCGGGCCGGCCTCGGCCTGGACGACCATGACGCTGACCGCGTGGGCGAGGATGTCGTGCATGTCGCGGGCGATCCTGGCCCGCTCCCGCTCGGCGGCGCGCTCGGCCTCGATCTCGCGCTCGCGGGCGAGCCGCACGGCGCGCTCCTCCAGCGCGGCGGCGTGGGCGCGGGAGGCGGCGGCCGCGCGGCCGATGGCGTACGCGGCGACGAACTGCACGGTCCCGCGCACCCCGGACTCGGCCGAGCCGACGATGAGCAGGCCGCCGCCGAGCGTGACGCCGAACGCGATCCACCGCTTCCACCTGCTGGAGTAGGCGGCCAGGGTGTAGAGGGCCACCAGGCCCGTGTACCAGATGGGCTGGGAGGCCACCTCCTCCTCCAGGTCGTAGAAGCCTGTGGGGATGCAGACGGCCAGCAGCACGATCACCGGCGCGCGGCGCCGCCAGATCAGCGGCACGGCGGAGACCACCACCACGGTGTAACCCCACCAGTGCCAGGGCCCGCCGTGCGGGTTCTCACGGGACAGGAACGGCCACAGCTGCACGGCCAGCACCAGCGCCGCGAGCGCGCCGTCCACCAGGGTCGTGGGCAGACCGCCGTACCAGCGGCGGAACCGCGCGACCAACCGTGACTCGGACATAAGCCCCAATTGTGCCCTCCGTCTCACGCGACGGCGACCGCGTGGCGGGCGGGTTCCCGGCGCGCGAGCGGCACGAACGAGATCAGCAGGCACAGGGCGCCGAGCGGGATGAGGTCCTTGTCCATGAACGGCAGGGCCAGGTCGAGCAGCACCAGCGCGGGCATCCACGCCTTGACCCGGCGCATGACCGCGAGCTGCAGGACCAGGGCGAGCTGGGCCAGGTAGAACAGGAACGGGCCGCCGTCGTAGACCACCGGCGACACCCCCGGCACGCTCTGCACCTGGTCGAAGAGCACGCCCATCCCGTCGCGGTCGGCGGCCATGAACCCGACCACGATGTCGATCCCGAACTGCGCGAGCAGCGTCACGATGCCGGCGGTCCCGGCCACCGCGCTCACGGTGGACAGGGTGTCGCGTCCCGCCATGGCGCGCAGGCGCCAGAAGATCTGGGCGAACAGGACGAGGGCCGCCATGAACGCGAGGTGGCCGGCGGTCCAGGCGAGGCCGGGGCCGCGGCTGCCGTCGAACCCGTCGATGATGCGGATCACCCCGTAGGCGAAGGTGAGCAGGGGAGCGGCGATGAAGGCGAAGCGGGAGTTCATGGCGGAAATCCTCGTCCCGTGGAGGGGTGCCGGACATCGCCGGTGCGAGGGATTCGGGCGCTCCCTCGCGGGAGGGAGGAGAGATGGGTCGCGTCGGCGATCCGCGGCGGGGGTGCCGCCCAGCAGGATTGCCGTCGTTCCCACAGCACCGAGGAGATCACCTTGTTGAAGACCGCAGCCGCCTGCCTCGCCCTGGCCACCGTCCTCGTGGCGGCGCCCGCCCAGGCGGCCACGCCCACCCCTCGGCCCTGCCCGGCGCCCACCGTCGTCGAGCCGGACCCCGATGCCGTGATCCCGCCGATCGACCAGGCGGCCCTGGGCAAGGCCATCGGTGACCTGCCCGCGGCCGACGCCACCGCGGCCGTGGTCCGGGTGGGCGGCACGAAGGGCTCGTGGAGGGGCGCGAGCGGCGTGGCCGACCTGAGGACGCGGCGCGAGGCCGCGGAGCACGTACGCTTCCGCGCCGGCAGCGTGACCAAGATGTTCACCACCGCGGTCGTGCTGCAACTCGTCGCCGAGGGCAGGATCACGCTCGGCGACGCCGTCCAGGACCACCTGCCTGACCTGCTGCCCGCCTCCTACCCGCGGATCCAGGTGGGCCAGCTGCTGAACCACACCAGCGGCCTGCCCGCCCCCGAGCTGCCCGGCGGCTTCCAGTACGTCTACGAGACCAGGTTCCAGAAGTGGACCCCGCGGGAGTACGTCTCCCAGGCCGTGCGCAACCCGATCGAGTTCACCCCGGGCACCAGGCAGCACTACCTGAACATCAACACGTTCGTGGCGGGCCTGCTGATCGAGAAGGTCACGGGGCGGACGTACGAGCACGAGGTGACGAACCGGATCCTGCGCCCGGTCGGCATGCGGAACAGCTACCTGCCCGGCACCTCGACCACCATCAGGGGCCCGCACCACCAGGGTTACCAGAGCGTGCCCGCGGGCTTCGAGAACGCCATCCGCTACGGCGACGGGCACGTGGTCGACATGACCAGGACGAGCGTCACCTCGACCTGGGCGTCGGGCGACCTGATCTCGACGGCCGCGGACCTGGAGAAGTTCGTCAAGGCGCTGTTCGCCGGCGAGGTCGTGCCGCCGGCCCAGCTCGAGCCCATGTTCACCGTCCCGGACGTGACGATGTTCGACGAGTGCGGCAACCAGCCCGCGACCTACACCTCCGGCATGAGCAGGATGGTGCTGCCCGGCGGGATCGTGGGGTACGGCAAGACGGGGTCCCGCTACGGCTACGCCACCGGGGTCGGTGCGACCCGGGACCTGTCGAGGACCCTGGTCTACTCGGTCAACTCCACCGACGCCAAGGCCTCCGGCCAGAACGGGCGCACGCTCGGCATCGTGGTGGCCTCCTTCTCCTGACCGCCGACCGGGAGATGTGAGGGTCGGCGAACACCCTCACATCTCGGACGGCGCTCGCTCAGCGGCGCCGACGCCGACGCCTGCGGGCGCGACCACCGCCGGCTCCGCCGTTGCCCGGAGTCGGCTCCGGTCCCGGAATCCGGAAGAACGAGAAGAAACCCAGATATCGCTGCATCGCGGCCATGATGTCCCCCTTTTAACGGACTCGGGTCGCGCGCCGGACGGCCGCGCGCCCGGCGTAGCCGGACTGACCCGCAACCCTACCCGCGAGGCGGCCACGAAACCCTCTGACCTGGGGTTTCTTCCTACTTGTGTGACAGCTTGCGGCGCTTGAACATCGGGTGCTTGGTCTCCCAGTAGCGCCAGCCCTCAACCCGGGAGGGCACGTTGGCGATGCCCGTGCTGACCTTGAAACGCTCGCAGGTGCCGAGGACGTTCCAGGCCGACCAGCCCACGCGGTAACCGAAGACTCGGTACCACATGTTGCCGTACATGCCGTCGCTGATCTCCTGCGTGTATTCGTGACCGCTGTAGACCATGTGCCGCTCCTCGAGGTGCGGCAGGCCGAGCCGGCGCAGGTTGAAGATCACTTCGCCCTTGTCGATGACCTTTTCGGCCTCGTTCTCCGTTTCCAGGAAGGCGGTGACCTCGTGCTCGCGCGTGACCGACACCGTCATCGAACCGCCGGGGCCGTCGATGTAGCGGGTGCGGGGCACGAAGAAATTCCGCGGCGACATCTGGTGGATCCGGAAGAAGGTACGCGGCCTGCAGTTCCTGCCGCCGTCGTCATCGTGATGGTGGTCGACGAAGCCGCGGTCGAACTTGTGGTGGTCGGGGCCGTCGTCCTTGTCGCCCGCGCTCGCCGCCGGCGCCATGGTGACGGCCAGCACGGCCGCGAGAATGCCGCGTGCGGCGGGCTTCGCCATTTTTCTCATTGGGGTGAACATTTACCGTTCCTTTCGGAATGCGACCCATAGTCGCCAGACCGGTACGATGCTTACAGTTGCCGCGAGCGAGATGACAACGCCACGCCGAATCCGAATTTCCCGTACTGGGAAAGAGCCGGTGAAAGAGCGTCAATATCGGACCGCAATTGCGTAAAGCAATGCCATTCCACCCCATGTGACGCTGCGCAATGCGGCGACTTCTCCCCGTGATGGCGATATATCCGTTTGCGTAGGCGTTGAGGAAGATGGCGCCGTCCCTACGTACCTCCCTACGGCAGATTCCGGGTTTCGGGAGGTATGCAATGCACCGCAGAGTCAGCCTGCTCTCCGCCGTCGCCCTCGCCCTGGCAGGCGCCCTGGTGCCGGCGGGCGCCGCGCAGGCCGGGGCCGCGAACGGGCTCGACCCCAGGCCCGCGGGCTGGACCGCGACGGATTCGCAGGCGGAGCGCAGGACCGTCTCGCAGTACTGGACCACGCGGCGCATGCTCGCGGCACAACCCCTCGACGCGCCCGCGCCGCGGCGTACCCAGTCGCGCGGGCCGTCCCAGGGCGACCCGTGGGCAACCCGCGGCGCCACCACCACCCGCCGCAGCCCGTGGACCACCCGCGGCGCCGCCTGGTCGGTCGGCGGCACCACGCCCGTCACCGCCGCGCGGCGGTCCCTGGTGCCCAACAGCCCTGGATTGCAGTGGACGGACGCCGGCGCGGTCGTGCGCACCACCGGCCGGGTCTTCTTCACCACCGCCGACGGCCGCAACTCCTCGTGCTCCGGCTCGGCCGTGACCAGCGCGAACGAGAGCGTCGTGATCACCGCTGGGCACTGCGTGAAGCTGAACGGGGCCGCGCACAGGAACTGGGTGTTCGTCCCGGCCTTCGACGACGGGCGGCGCCCGTTCGGCACCTGGGTGGCCAGCGCGATGCTCACCACCCAGCAGTGGAACGCCAGGGAGGACATCAACTTCGACGTGGCCGCCGTCGTGGTGGCGCCGCTGAACGGGCGGACGCTGACCGACGTCGTGGGCGGGCAGGGGGTCGCGTTCAACCAGGCCAGGCAGCGGCAGATGTTCGCCTTCGGGTATCCGGCGGCCGACCCGTTCGACGGGTCCGAACTGATCTACTGCAGCGGGCGCGCGTTCAACGACACGGTCATGACCCGCGATCAGGGGCTGCGCTGCAACATGACCGGCGGGTCGAGCGGCGGGCCCTGGTTCCAGGGCTTCGACGAGTCCACCGGCCTCGGCTGGCTGAACTCCGTCAACAGCTTCACCTACAACTTCGCCCCGAACTTCATGTTCGGCCCCTTCTTCGGCGACGAGGCCATGGCCGTCTACCAGGCGGCGCAGAACACGGACGCACTCTGAGGCGGGCTGCGGGGGCATGATGGCGGATGACCCCTCACCCCGGGAGGCTCGCCATGCCGGACCCGCTGCCGCTGCTCGAACGCCTCATCGCCGTCGACTCCGTCAACCCCGGCCTCTCCCCCGGCGGCGCGGGCGAGTCGGCCGCCGCCGCGTTCTGCGCGCAGTGGCTGGGCGAGCGGGGGTTCGAGGTCCACCGGCTGGAGCGGCGGCCCGGCCGCCCCTCCGTGGTGGCCGTGGCCCGCGGCACCGGCGGCGGGCGCTCGATCATGCTCAACGGTCACCTCGACACCGTCGCCTGCGGCACGTACGACGGCGACCCGCTCGTCCCGCGCGTCGAGGACGGGAAGATCTACGGCCGGGGCGCCTTCGACATGAAGAGCGGCGTGGCCGCGATGATGGCCGCCGCCGCCCGCGCCACCGCGGGCGGCCCGCTGCGCGGCGACGTCATCGTGGCCTGCGTGGCCGACGAGGAGCACGCCAGCTTCGGCACCGAGGAGGTGCTGGAGCGCTTCACCGCCGACGGCGCCGTCGTGACCGAGCCGAGCCTGCTGGAGGTGACGCTCGCGCACAAGGGTTTCGCCTGGTTCGAGGTGGAGGTGCTGGGCCGCGCCGCCCACGGCTCCCGTCCCGACCTGGGCGTGGACGCGATCGCCAAGGCCGGTCACTTCCTGGTGGCGCTGGAGGCGCTCGGCCGGCGGCTGGCCGGCTCCGGCGGGCACCGGCTGCTGGGGCCCGGCACCGTGCACGCCTCGCTCATCGAGGGCGGCGAGGGCCCTTCCACCTATCCGGCCCGCTGCCGGATCACGATCGAGCGGCGCACGGTCCCCGGCGAGACCGAGCAGAGCGTCAGGGACGAGCTGATCGGGGTCCTCGATCACCTCGCCGCCACCGTCCCCGGCTTCGGCTACCGCCTGCGCCCCGGCCTGCACCGCGAGCCCTTCGAGGCCGACCCCGACGCGGCGATCACGCGCGTCCTGCTGCGCGAGGCGGAGCGGGCGCTCGGCCGTCCGCCGGTCATCCGCGCCGAGCCCTTCTGGACGGACTGCGCCCTGCTGGCCCGCGCCGGCATCCCGTGCCTGCTCTTCGGCGCCGACGGCGGCGGCGCCCACGCCGACACCGAGTGGGCCGACATCGCCTCGGTGCACAAGGTGACCGACGTGCTGGCCGCCACGGTGGCCGCGTTCTGCGGCTAATTCGCTCGCCTCGGCGGGGCGTGCTTGGCTAGCGTGCGCCGGTGACGTACGAGCACCCGCTGGCCTACGTGCTGGGCCTCGAAGGCATGGCCCTGATGAGGGCGTTCACCGGAGAGCACGACCGCGAGTTCGTCGAGGAGCGCATCGCCGAGATCCGCCGGCTGCTCGCCGACGAGTCGCTGGCGGAGGCGGGCGTCGAGGTCGCCCGCGTGGACCCGGTGGAGGGCTATCGCATCTGGTCGCAGACGTACGACGGGCCGAACTCGGCGTTCGACTACGACGAGCCCCTCGTGCACGCGATCATCGACGGGCTGCCGGAGGGCGTCGCCCTGGACGCGGCCTGCGGCACGGGCCGCTTCGCCGCGGCGCTGGCCGAGCGCGGTCACCACGTGCTCGGCGTGGACAGCTCGCCCGAGATGCTGGCCCGGGCCCGCGAGCGGGTGCCGCAGGGCGACTTCCGCCTCGGCGACCTGTGCCGCCTCCCGGTACCCGACGACACCGCCGACCTGGTCGTCTGCTCGCTGGCGCTGACCCACGCGCCCGCGCTGGACCCGGTGTTCGCGCAGTTCGCCCGGGTGCTCCGGCCCGGCGGCCACGTGGTGATCGCGGACATCCATCCGGAGGGGGTGGCCCGGGGCATCGTCCCGAACCTGCGCCTGCCGGACGGCCGGCCCGGGCGCGTGGCCACGTACCACCACCCGATCGGCGACTACGTCCGGGCCGCGCTGAGGGCGGGCCTGCGGGTGCGCCGCTGCGAGGAGCCCGCGATGCAGGCGCCGGCCCCGCCCGCCGCGCCGGCCGGGCCGGCCGCCTTGGGGCCGTGGGAGCTGTGGCCGTGGGTCCTGGTGGAGCTGGCGCCCGAGGCTGCCAGGGCGGCCGTCGAAGGCGTGCCCGCGATCGTCGTCTGGCACTTCCAGCTCGCGCCGTAGCGAGGTACAGGTCCCGAAAAATCGCCCATTGACGAAAAATCCTTACATGGTACTCATAGATCAAGTCGGAAAGCTTCAACCCCCTCGCCGAGATCGTCCAGAGTCCACCCAAGGAGGACGCGCATGGCGCGAAGCACGGCCACCGACCCGCCCGCCGACTTACTCGGCCCCGTCCAGGGAGAGGTCTCCTGGTTCTGCTGCGGCACCGCATGGGGCCCCTGCAGCAGCACCGGAAAGGGAGCCTGCGGCACCTGCAACTCCGGCAACCTCCAGCACGCCTGGCCCAACACCTCCGACGCCTGCTGGGCGATCACCCGCCCCGACAGCTGCGGCGTCAGCCTGTCCCGCAGGACCTGCGGGTACCGCCACCGCATCACGGCGCTGTGCACCGGCACCAGCGTCGTCACCGCCATCGCCGACTGCGGCCCGCAGACCGACCTGTTCTGCGGCGAGCGGAGCTGCTGCGGCGCGACCTGCGCGAGCAACCGCCTGATCGACCTGACCCCCGCCGCTTACAGCCGGCTCGCCAGCCTCTCGTCCGGCCTGCGGCCGGTGGAGATCTCGACGGCCTAGGAGGGCGAACGATGCGCAGCAGAAGGGACGTGCTCAAGTCCGCCGTGCTCGGCGGGGGCGCCGGCGTCGTCGCCGCGACCGCGCTGGGCTCGCTCGGCCCCGAGGCGGCCTTCGCCGCCCAGAAGGTGGAGCCGGGCGCCCCCGACCCGGACTTCGCCGAGGGCCGGATCCGCTCGATCAAGGACAACACCCTGCTCGTCCTGGGCTCGAACCTGGTCTTCCACACCATCAGGGTCGTGGACGGCACGAGCCTGTGGAAGCTCGGGCCGGTCCCGTTCGACCAGGCCAAGCCCGGTGACGGCCTGTACGCCAGAGGCGTGCGCATGCCCGACGGCATGCTGGCCGCCGAGGCGGTGTGGCTGAACATCGTCAACATCAAGGGCCACATCAAGAACATCACCGGCCAGACCATCCGCCTCGACCACAACGGCCACGACGTGCTGTGTCACGTCGTCGCCGGCAAGTCGGTGGCCATCCACTCCGAGTCGCCGCCCACGGCGGACCTGTCGATGCTGAAGGTCAGCCAGCACGTGCAGATCCTGGGCGCCTGGCGGCCGGACACCAACGAAATCGACATCGCCACGGTCTTCTCCCCGCACTAGAAGGAGGCAGTGCCATGCAGGGGATCGCCGCGTCGCAGCCGTACGTGATAGCCGCCTTCCTGCTCTGGGCCGGCCTGGCGAAGCTGTTCGGCAGGCGGATGAGGGCACAGGCCGGGCGGACCGCCCTGGCCCGCCTGACCGGCCCGGCGCGCGCGGTCCCCGCGCTGCGGCTCGTCGGCCTGGCCGAGCTGGCCGTGGCCGCCGCGCTGCTGGTGCCCCCGCTCCACCCCGCGGACGGGGTGGCCGCCGCGTCGCTGTCCGCCGGTTTCCTGGCCTACCTGACCTATGCCCGCGTGGCCGCGCCCACCTCGTCGTGCGGCTGCCTGGGCACGCATTCCCGCCCCGTGGACCCGCGTGCCTTCGCCCGCGCGGGCCTGCTGCTGGCCGCCTCCTCCCTCGCGGCGACGGCGCCGGGAGGCCCTGCCCTCCCCGCCGTGATCGTGCTGGAGGCCGCGGTCCTGCTGGCGCTCTCGGCCGAGCTGGACCGCTACTGGCTCGCCCCGCTGCGCCGCCTGCTGGTGCGCGTGCGCCGCCCGCTGGCGATCCCGCCGCCGGCGGACGTCCCGCTGGAGGCCTCCCTGCACCTGCTCCGCCGCAGCCTCGCGTACTGCTCGGCCTCGGCCCAGCTCACCTCGGACGTGCTGGAGTCGTGGGACGAGGACGGCACCCGCTTCGTGGTGTACGGGGCGCGGGGTCGCACGGCGGTCTTCGCCGTCCCGCTCGCCGGGGACGACCCGGCAGGCGTGCGGGTCGCGCTCGTCTAGGTCCGGGAACGGCCCTCAGCCGCGCCGGGCGGCCGCATGGCTGCTGGCGATCAGCTCGTGGTGCCGGACGACCTCGGCGATGATGAAATTCAGGAATCGTTCGGCGAAGACGGGGTCGAGTTTCGACTCCTCGGCCAGCGCGCGCAGGCGGCGAATTTGGGCCGCCTCGCGCGCGGGATCCGCCGGCGGGAGCCGGTATTCGGCCTTCAACCGGCCGACTTCCTGGGTGCATTTGAAACGCTCGGCGAGCAGGTGGACGAGGGCGGCGTCAAGATTGTCGATGCTGTCCCGGAGCCGCTGCAGCTCGTTACGGACAAACATTTCCACATCAGGCTGATCTTCAGAGGTTTTTTCCATAAAAAAATACGCCCCTTCGGCTCAACATCGCCCTAGAAGGGGAAATATTAGCAGAAAATGGACATTCGGCGCCTGCTGGTTTCACGCCATGAGATCGGCGAACGCGCGGGCGGCGGCGTCGGAGGCGAACAGCCGCTCCAGCCGCGCCCTGGCGAGCTGCCGCCGGAACGGCCCGGCCTGTGCGGCGTTCCCGGCCTCGTGCATCATCTCGTGCATCCACCGGGAGAACTCCTGGTGGTCCCACACCCGCTTCAGGCACGTCTCGGAGTAGGCGGCGAGCGGCCCCTCGTCGCCCTCGCGCAGCGCCGCGCGCAGGCCGCGGGCCAGCACGTCCGCATCGGCGATCGCCAGGTTCATGCCCTTGCCGCCCATCGGGGTGATGATGTGCGCGGCGTCGCCGACGAGGAAGAGCCTGCCGTAGCGCATGGGGTCGGCGACGAAGCAGCGCATCTCGACGAACAGCTTCTCCGTGATCGGCCCCGTGGGCAGGGCGGCGTCGCCGAGGCGCAGCCGTAACTGCTCCCAGATCCGCTCGTCGCCCCACGCGTCGAGGGTGTCGCCCGGCGCGCACTCCAGGTAGAAGCGGCTGGCCTTGGGCCCCCTCGCGAACTGGGCCGCGAAGCCCGCCGGATGGATGCCGAAGAGCGGGTGGCGCGGCGGGAGCGCGTCGGCCAGCACGGTGAGCCAGCCGACGCCGTGGTCGTAGGTGTAGGTGGTCAGCGCGCCCTCCGGCACGCCGGCGCGGCTGACGCCGTGGAAGCCGTCGCAGCCCGCGACGTACGCGCACGCGATCTCGTGCACGGCGCCGTCCGCGTCCCGGTACGTGACGGACGGCGTGGCGCCGTCGATGCCGTGCGGGGTCACCTCGGCGGCGTCGAAGCGCAGGTCTCCCCCGCCCTCCAGGAAGGCGCTGATCAGGCGGGCGACCAGGACCTGCTGCGGCACGATCCGCCCGGCCCTGCCGCCGGCCAGGGCGGCGACGTCGAGGAGGCGGGGCCGGCCGTCGAGGCGGATCTCCAGCGTGCTGTCGCTCGACGTGCCGGCCAGCACGCTGTCGGCCAGCCCCCACTGCTCGAAGACGCGGGCGCCATGGTGCTCCAGCACGCCGGCGCGCTGGCGCTGCTCCACGTACGAGCGGCTCTGCCGCTCCAGCACCACGCAGCCGACCCCGGCCCGCTGGAGCAGGTTGGCCAGGGTCAGGCCGGCAGGCCCCGATCCGATGATGACGACCTCGACGCTCTCCCGCATGCTCGGCATCCGACACCAAGATCGACAAATGCGCAAGCCCCTTCGCTGCCAGTCTGATCAAGTTTGACTAGAGCGGGCGGGCAGGGCTACCGTGACCGTGGACTAGTCAAATTTGAAGAGCAGGGAGAACGATGACGACCGTGACGCCGTACCTCATGGTGCACAGCGCCAAGCAGTTCACCGACTACGCCGCGCACGTCTTCGGCGCGCAGGCGAAGACCCTCATCCCGCTCGACGGCGACCCGGAGCGGGTCGTGCACGGCGAGATGCGCATCGGCAGCAGCACGATCTACTTCGCCGACGCAAGGACCGACGGCGCGCAGTGCCTGCCGCCGTACCGCGAGGGGGAAGATCCCTCCCGCACGCAGATGTACGTCACGCTGCCCGACCCGGCCAGGGCGTTCGCCGCCGCCATCGCCAAGGGCGCCACCCCGGTCATGGAGGTGTCCGAGCAGGAGGAGGGGACGGAGATGGGCGGCTGGGTCGACCCGTTCGGCACCCTGTGGTGGGTGACCTCGGAGGCGCCGCACCGACCGTGACGCGCCTGCCGGGGTACAGCAGGCTGTACTCTTTCGCCGCCGATCACACGACAAATCCGCTCCTGTCCTAGGGTCTGAGACCGAGGAGGTGGCGCGGATGCCCACGCACGACGCGACGGCCGCGCGCACGCGGCGGCTGGCCGCCCGTGCCCGCGCCACCCTCGACGGCCTCGAACACCTCGTCGGCGGCATGGGCACCGCCGCGCTGGCACTGATCGTCCTGGCCGGGATGCTCGGCGTCGCGGTCGCCTGCCTGTCCGGAGTGGGCCTGCGCCTGCTGCCCTTCGCCCTGCGCTGCCTGCGGGTGGTCGCCGGCAGGGAGCGGGCGCGGCTGTCCCGCTGGGGCCCGCAGCTCGTCGAGCCCGATCCGGTGCCCGGCGAGTGGCGGGCCGCCATCGGGCAACCCGCCGCCCGACGCGAGCTGGCCTGGATGTCGCTGCACGCCACGCTCGGCCTGCTGTACGGGCTGCTCGGCCTGACGCTGCCGTTCGCCGCCGTGCGCGACCTGCTCTACCCGCTGTACTGGTGGCTGCTGCCTGCCGTCGAAACGGCCGACATGGGCCTGGGGTGGCGCACCGACACCTGGCCGGGCGCGATCGCCGTCAGCCCGCTGAGCCT
Organism: Nonomuraea sp. GTA35; assembly: GCF_041950525.1. Taxonomy (NCBI): domain Bacteria; kingdom Bacillati; phylum Actinomycetota; class Actinomycetes; order Streptosporangiales; family Streptosporangiaceae; genus Nonomuraea; species Nonomuraea sp. GTA35. The sequence goes on from NZ_JBGNUV010000009.1 coordinate 136,351, forward strand.
GGCCTGGCTCGCCCTCGCCCTGCTCTTCATCCCGGGCCTGGCCCAGATGCAGGCCTGGCCGGGGCGCCGGTTCCTGTCCGCCGGCCCCGGCACCGATCTGGCCCTGCGTGTCGCCCAGCTCACCGCCACCCGGGCGGCGGCCCTGGACGCGCACGCCATCGAGCTGCGCAGGATCGAGCGCTCGCTGCACGACGGCGCCCAGAACCGGCTCGTGGCCGTCAGCGTCCTGCTGGGCGCGGCCCGCCGCGCGGTCACCCGCGACCCGGCCACCGCCGACGAGCTGCTCGAACGCGCCCAGAACGCCGCCGAGCAGGCGCTGGCCGAGCTGCGCGCGGTGGTGCGCGGCATCCTGCCCCCGGTGCTGGCCGAGCGCAGCCTGGCGGGCGCGCTGAGCGGGCTGGCCGCCGCCTGCCCGGTACCCTGCCGGATCGACGCCGAGGTGCCGGGCAGGTTCCCGGCGTCCGTCGAGGCCACCGCCTACCACGTGGTGGCCGAGGCGCTCACCAACGTCGCCAGGCACAGCCGGGCGAGCCGGGCCGTCGTGACCGTCCGGGGGGCCGGCGACCGGCTGCGCATCCAGGTCACCGACGACGGCCGCGGCGGCGCGGCCGAGGACGGCGGCACCGGGCTGGGCGGCATCCGGCGCAGGGCCGAAGCGCACGACGGCACGTTCGAGCTGGTCAGCCCGCCGGGCGGGCCGACGACCCTGATGGTGAGCCTGCCATGCGGATTGTGATCGCCGAGGACGACCCGCTGCTGCGCGAGGGCCTCGCGCTGCTGCTGCGCGCGGAGGGGCTGGACGTGGTGGCCACCGCCTCCGACGCCGCCGGTTTCCTCGACGCCGTGGACGCGTACGGGCCGGACGTCGCCATCGTGGACGTCCGCATGCCGCCCGGCCACACCGACGAGGGCATCCGGGCGGCCGTCGAGGCCAGGCGGCGGCTGCCGGAGCTGGCCGTGCTGGTGCTGTCGGCGTACGTCGAGCAGGCGTTCGCCACCGACCTGCTCGCCCACGGCAGCGCCCGCCTGGGTTACCTGCTCAAGGAGCGGGTCGGGCGGGTCCAGGAGTTCCTGGCCGCGCTGCACCGCGTGGCCGGCGGCGGCACGGCCATCGACCCGGAGGTGGTCGCGCAGCTCCTGACCAGGAGCCGCCCCGACGACCGCCTCGACCGGCTCAGCCCGCGCGAGCGCGACGTGCTGGCCCTGATGGCCGAGGGCCTGGGCAACTCGGCCATCGCCGAGCGGCTCTTCGTCACCGGCGGGGCCGTGCACAAGCACATCAGGAGCATCTTCGCCAAGCTCGACCTGCAACCCGCCGACGGTACCGACCGGCGGGTCGCGGCCGTGCTGCGCTACCTCGAACGCGCCTGACCCGTCACGCGCCCAGGTCGCGGACGATGTTGTCCAGCCGGACGGCCAGGTCGTCGAGCATCTGGTCCGTCGGCGCGTCGTCCGGGAGCTGGGCCATCACCTCGTCACGCCGGGCGATCACCAGGCCCTTGTGTGCGTCGTCCACCTCGGCGGCGGGCAGGACGACGCAGTCTCCCCGGACGAAGACCAGCGTGGCGTCCGGGTGCTGGGAGCCCAGCAACTGGCGGACACATTCCCTGTCTATCAACGACATCGCGGACATCGGAGCTCCTCGCTCTCATGCTTCCCCAGCAGGCCGTTTACCCTCGTGGAAGGGGTGAAACCTCAGCCGAAGGTCGGCGGGCCGCCGTTCGAGCGGGACCGCCGCACGCCGAACGCGACCAGGTAGACGGCGGCGGCCAGCGCCACCACGGCAGCCGGGACGGCCAGCGCCGGCCGGCCGGAGAGCAGCGCCAGCACGGCCAGCACCACCCCGGCGAGCAGCGCCAGACCGGCCCCCAGCAGGCGCAGGCCCAGCCGGTTCGGTGGCGGCGGCTCCTGCGCCCACTGCCCGTGGCCGGCGCCGTGCACGCCCGGCACGCCGGTGTCGCTCACCTCGCCGTCGGCGGGAGGCGGCTCCCGCAGCACGGGGGCGAAGAACTCGTCGTCGTCACGGTGTTTCATCTGCTCGCCTCCAGCTCTCTCAGGAACGGGGTGACCACGGCGTTCAGCTCGTCCACCAGCGCTTCGAGCGCGGCCTGGGCGTCGTCGAGGTTGGGCAGCCCGGACGTGCGCGCCCTGGTGGGGGTGGGCAGCCGGTCGACCGGCAGCGGCACGCGCAGCTCCAGCGTGGTCAGCGCGGTCGGCCGCTCGTACGGCGGCGCCGCGTACGTGCCCTCGTCCCCGCCCTGCCGCTGCCACTGAGCCCACCCGTCAGGCAGCCGGACCGGCGCGGGAGCGGCCAGCTCCACCACGGCCAGCATGCCCGGCGCCTCCTCCGGCCGGTGGCAGGTGGCGTCCAGCACGCGGGGGTGGCGGCGCACGTACGGAGGGTCGGCCACCGGCCGGTTGGCCACCTCCCAGGCGCCCAGCGCGAAGTGCAGGGGATCCAGCGTGACACCCTCCGCGGCCGGCTCGCCCGCCCCGGCGGCGAACGCGTGCCGCCAGGTGCGCAAGTGCTCGCCGTAGTGCTCCTGCGTGCCGACGCGCGTGGCGTCGATCCAGAACGCCTGCGTCCCGGTGCCGGGCATGGCCTTCCCCCGAACCTCGCTCGAATGCCGTCGTCCGCTGCCCTTCTGCCCCGTGGCCGCAGGGTGTCACGTCTTCCGCTCTGACCTGCGAAAACACCGGCCCACGCCACCACGTCCAGTTCGCGGATTATTACGGAGAGTAATCGTATGGTGTGCTCAGTGGCCCCAGTGGCCCCTCAGCAAGCGAGAGGATCGAGCATGGCGCAGGAACCGAGAATCGACGTCGAGACCAGGGCCTCGGGCGTCGAGAGCAGCCTGACCTCCGAGCAGATCGAGCGGATCGCCGACGCGCTCGGGCAGCAAGGGGTCTGGTTCGCCGCCCCGCCGGAGCGCGAGGGCGAGACCCGCCCCGCCGACCAGATCTGGGACCTGGTCGGCGACCGCCCGCACCAGGGCCAGACGGCCACCGGCCGGGCGGCCGTGCACCTGGCCGAGGGGCACGACGACCTGACCAGGCCGCTGATCCTGGCCGACGGCTTCAACTACGGGCCGAGCGACCTGGACGCGCTGTGGCGCCACTTCAACAAGCCGTACCAGAAGGGGACGCCCGGCTTCCTCGACCAGCTCAGGTCGATGGGCATCGACGTCGTGCTGCTGGGCTTCGACCAGCGGCACATCGCGATCCAGGCCAACGCCGCCGTGGCGGTCACCGCCGTGCTGCGCGCCATCGAGGAGCGGCGGGGCGACGACCCGCTGGTCGTGGGCGGGGCCAGCATGGGCGGCATCGTCACCCGGTACGCGCTGGCGCGCATGGAGAGCGATCGCGTCGACCACCAGACCGACAAGTACTTCTCCTTCGACTCGCCGCACCTCGGCGCCTGGATCCCGCTGGTGCTCCAGCAGCTCGCGTACCTGCACGAGTCGCTGGCGCCGCGCTCGGGCGGGCCGGGGCAGGCCGAGCTGATCCGCAGCCCGGCCGCGCAGCAGCTCCTGTGGGGCTGGGTGGACAGCGCCGACTACTCCGGCCCGGTGACCACCTCCAGCGCGCTGCGCCAGGAGTTCCTGGAGGACCTGCGCAGGGTGGGCTGGTTCCCGATGCGCCCGTACAAGCTGGGCCTGGCCAACGGCACCGGCAACGGCACGGGGCCCGACCTGCCGCCCGGCACGCCGGTCTTCGACCTGCAGCACGAGGCGCTGCAGCTCACGGCCCGGATCCAGCCGGACGGCGGGGAGCTGCAGAACATCGGCACCGTACGCTTCGGCGCCCCGGTGTGGACGAGCGCCACCTCGCACGTGCGCGCGTTCGACGGGGCGCCCGGCGGCACGCTGGACTCGTGGGGCCGGCTCGCCGACGCGGCCGGGCTGCCGATCCAGGACCGCTTCAGGGCCAGCGCGTTCGTTCCGGCGGTCAGCGCGATCGCGCTGGCCAGGGACCCGTTCCAGTGGCAGTCGGATCTGTACCTGGACCTCGGTGACCTGCCGAAGGACGAGACGTTCCTGGACGCGTTCTGCTGCGACGCGACCAACACCGAGCACGCCTCGGTGTCGCGCCCGCTGATCGAGTGGTTCCTGGAGCAGCTCGCCGGTTGGTGATCCACGCATGAGAATGCCGGCTCGCGGATCGCGAGCCGGCATTCGCCGCTTCTAGCGGATGCCCCGGTGCACGCACAGGAGCTGGTCGTGGGTGGCGTTCTTGTCGCGGTAGGCGATGATCGCCGGGGCCTCGGCGCTGTAGTGGTGGGGCAGCCGCTGGTCGGCGGTCCAGCCGGAGCCGTTGAAGCTGCTCCACCACAGGCTCTGGTCGGCGGAGCCGCGGTGCACGCAGTACAGCCGGTCCTTGTAGACGGTCAGGGCCGGGCCTTCGGTGGTGTGGTGGGCGGGCAGCTTCTGGTCCGGGCTCCAGGTGGAGCCGTCCCAGCGGGTCCACCACAGCGCCGAGTCGCCGCCCGCGCCGCGGTGCACGCAGTAGAGGTGGCCGCGGTAGACGGCCAGCGCCGGGTCGGCAGCGCTGAAGTGCTGCGGCAGCCGCTCGTCGGGGCTCCAGGTGGAGCCGTCCCAGCGGGTCCACCACAGCGCCTGGTCGCTGCCCGCGCCGCGGTGCACGCAGAAGAGCTGCCCGTCGTAGGCGGCCAGCGCCGGGGCCGTCTCGCTGAAGTGCTGCGGGAAGCGCTGGTCGGAGCTCCAGTACGAGCCGTCCCAGCGCGCCCACCACAGCGCCGTGTCGCCGCGGCTGCCCCGGTGTACGCAGTAGAGCCGGCCGTCGTAGGCGGCCAGCGCCGGGGCCGACTCGCTGAAGTGCCGGGGGAGCATCTGGTCGTCGCTCCAGCCCTCCTCGGCGTCGTAGCACGTCCACCACAGGCTGGAGTCGCCGCCGGCGCCGCGGTGGGCGAGGAAGAGCCGGTCCTGGAACTCGGCCAGGGCCGGGCCCGACACGCTGAAGTGGTCGACGAACCGCTGGTCCGGGCTCCAGCCGTCGCCCGGCTCGTGGACCGCCCAGTACAGGCTCGTGTCGCCGCCGCTCTGGCGGGCCGGGACGAGCATGCCGGGGGCGGTCCACGGCGAGGCCAGCCTGACCCCGTACGGCCGGGCGATCGAGGCGATCCACTCGGCCTTGGCGCGCACCGAGCGCTCGATGACCGGGACCAGCCAGGAGCCCAGCACCGCGCCCGCGATCTCCCCGACGAGCTGCGGGATCTCGGCCGCCAGCAGCGCGGCCGACTCGTTGAGGTGGATCTCGTAACCCCACCACCTGGCGACCGGCCAGACGTCGGCACCCATGGTGCGCAGCTCCCGCTGGATGCCGCGGACGCGTTCCTGCTCCTTGGAGGAAAGCTCGGCGATCTGGCGCTCGCTCTCCCTGCGGGCGTCCAGCGCCCCGGAGTCCTCCAGCAGCTCGGTCTCGACGGCCACGTCAACGGCGGCCGAGGCCACCGGGTCGTCCTGGGCGTGCAGCAGCGCGGCCTCGGTATCGAGTACGTTCTCTTCCGCCCCGTTGACCCTTATCCTCGCGGCCTGCGTCTCATCGGTCATTTTCAGCCCCCTGGCGTGATGGATGCGCGAACTTCGCCATCGTAACCAGGCGTACTGATACGACTACTCTACGGCTGTATTGCTCCGGGTAAAGACCACCCTCGGCCCGGGCTCCCCCAGCCCGGGCCGCCACCTCATGGACCGGGACCAGGAGGAGCCTCGCGGCCGCTGTGCCCGCTACCTTTCGATGTCCACGGTGAACGCCTCGAAGATCGCTTCGCCGGTGCCGTCCCCCGCGGCGAAGAGGCCGAGCACGGCCCCCACCCATCGGCCCTGCGTGGCCTGGAAGGGCGCGCCGATCTCCCTGCCGTCGGCCAGGAACGTGACCAGCGCGCCCGCGCCGATCCGGGCGCCGATCGTGACGGCGCCGTCCTCCTCGACCGGGACCGGCTCCGCGTCGCCGCAGACCAGGACCAGCTTGCCGTCCGCGGTGCGCTCCAGGCCGACGGACGCGGCGGTGTCCCCCACCACGGCCAGCCCCGCCCGGCCCTGGCCCGCCAGCGTGAGCGTGACGGTGACCGTGCAGGGCACGCCGGGCAGCCGCTGCCCCAGCACCGACGGCCGCTCGCGCAGGTCGTCGGGCCCCGGCACGCAGGCCAGCCGGAGCGTGCCGTCCCGCAGCTCCCACCAGGAGGGGTCGGGGTTGGCCTGCCAGCTCCACTGCAGCCCCAGCTCCGGTCCGGCGAAGTCGTCGGACGTCGCGGGCGCGGCCGGCTCGCCGCCGGGCACCGGCACCCGGAACCCGGCCACGGGCTCGCCGCCGTCGCCCATGGCCGGCCAGCCGTCCTCGCCCCACGTCATGGGCTGCAGGTGCACGACCCGGCCGTAGGGACCGCGGTCCTGGAAGTGCATGAACCAGTGCTCGCCGGACGGGGTGTCCACCCAGCCGCCCTGGTGCGGGCCGTTGACGTCGGTGCGGCCCTGCTCCAGCACGATGCGGTCCTCGTACGGACCGAAGATCGACTCCGCGCGGAACACCGACTGCCAGCCCTGCTCGACGCCCCCGGCGGGAGCGAAGATCCAGTACGCGCCGTCGTGCCGGTAGAGCTTGGGCCCTTCCAGCGTCCGGTATCCGGGCAGCAGGTCACCGTCGATGACCAGCGTGCCCTCGTCCAGCACCGCGCTGCCGTCGGGCGCCATGCGGTGCAGGGTGAGCCGGTTGTTGACGCCCGCGCGGCTCCTGGCCCAGGCGTGCACCAGGTACGCCTGCCCGTCCTCGTCCCACAGCGGGCACGGGTCGATCAGCCCGAGCCCCGGCTTGGCCACGTGCGGCGCGGTCCACGGGCCGCGCGGGTCCTCCGCGCTCACCCAGCAGATGCCCATGTCGGGGTCGCCGAAGAAGATCCAGAACCGGCCGTCGTGGTGGCGCAGCGAGGGCGCCCACACGCCGCAGCCGGGCCGCACGTCGTCGTAGCCGCGGGTGTAGGCGTGGCCGATGATCGTCCAGTTGACCAGGTCGCGCGAGTGCAGGATCGGCAGCCCCGGCACCTTGGTGAAGGTGGAGACGGTCAGGTAGAAGTCGTCGCCGACGCGGATGACGTCGGGGTCGGACCAGTCGGCGTCGAGCACCGGGTTGCGGTAGGTCTGAGAGGTCATCCCTTCACCGCCCCGGCGGACATCCCCTGGACGAGGTAACGCTGGATGAAGGCGAAGACGACGACGCGCAGTGCGGCGGCGAGGGCGCCGATGTTGTAGGACAGGCCCACGGGCACGGTGAATCTCTCCTGGTCGTTGATGAACATGAGGGCGAAAAGGCAGTTGTTCCAGCTCGGGATGAAGGCGAACGAGCCGACCGTGGCCAGCGCGGGCCTGCAATCGGTTGCAGGAAACGTTGCGTGAGCACGAACGCGACGTCAATGGCGCGTGAACCCCACAGGAGCCACTATCAGGGCAAACGTCGAAATTTCGAAATTTTCGGTGGCTTGGCCTGGCCTTATGCCCGCCCTTCGGAGCAGAGTGGGAGGCATGACAGCTCCGGACACTCCCGCCCCGCTGCCGAAACTGGCGGTGATCGCGCGCGAGGCCGGGGTTTCGGTTGCAACCGTTTCCAAGGCGTTGAACGGCCGATCCGGCGTCTCGCAGCACACCAGACGCCTGGTCGCGGAGGTGCTGGAGCGGCGCGGCTACCCGCGCCAGCGGGTCCGGCCCACGCGGGGCAGCATGGTGGACGTCATGCTGCAGGGGCTCGACTCGCCGTACGCGCTGGCCATCCTCGGCGGCGTGGAGGACGCGGCCTGGCGGCTCGGCGTGGACCTGATCGTCTCCGCCGTGGTCGGCCGGACCAAGAACGGCCAGCCGCCACCGGCCTGGCTGGACCGGATCGGCGCGCGGGACAGCGCGGGCGTGCTGCTGGTGCGCACGTCGCCGACCGCCACGCAGCGGGCCTGGCTGGCCGACCACGGCATCCCCGCGGTGATCGTCGACCCGCGGCGCAAGCCGCCGGCCGGGCTCTCGGTCGTGGCCGCGGCCAACCGCGACGGCGCCCGCGAGGCCACCGAGCACCTGATCGGCCTCGGCCACGAGCGCATCGCGATCGTGACGGGCCGCCCCGGCGTGCCGTGCGCGATCGATCGGCTGGCCGGCTACCGGGAGGCCATGGCCGCGGCCGGGCTGAGGATCGACCCGCGCTGGGAGGTGTGCGGCTGCTTCCAGCGCGAGGGCGGCCTGGCCGCCACCCGCGAGCTGCTCTCCGCCGAGCTTCCCACGGCCATCTTCACCTGCTCGGACGCGATGGCGGTCGGGGTCTACCAGGCGCTGGGCGAGCACGGCCTGCGGGTGCCCGACGACGTGAGCGTGGTGGGCTTCGACGACTCGTGGGCCGCCGCGCACGTCACGCCGGCGCTCACGACGGTCCGCCAGCCCTGGCCCGACCTGGGCTCCGCCGCCCTGGACGCGCTGCTGTCCGGCGCGGCGCCGCAGCGGGTCGAGCTGCCCACCACGCTCGTGGTGCGCTCCAGCACCGCGCCGCGATGAGAGTTTCGCGCCGCACCACGGGTTCTCCGCGTCTGCGAATGAACATCGGGCACTGAGCACCGGGCACTGGGCACTGAGCACTGGGCACCGGGTGCGCCGCCCGGACACCCCGCCCGGGACGATCTTCCGGCGTACGCTGCTCGCATCCCCCTCCGCTCCCCGGGAAGGCGCGAACCGATGACCGACCGCCCGCTCGACCTCGACACCAGCGTCCCCAGCCCCGCCCGCATCTACGACCTGTGGCTCGGCGGCCACGACCACTACGAGATCGACCGCGTCGTCAGCGAGCAGATCCTCGCCGCCGTCCCCGACCTGCCGGTGCTGGCGCGGGCCAACAGGGAGTTCCTCGGCCGCGCCGTGCGCCACCTGGCCGGAGAGGCGGGTGTCCGCCAGTTCCTCGATGTCGGCACCGGCATCCCGACCGCGGACAACACCCACCAGGTGGCCCAGTCGGTGGCCCCGGACAGCCGCGTGGTGTACGTCGACAACGACCCGACGGTCCTGGCCCACGCCCGCGAGCTGCTGCGCGCGGCGCCGGCGGGCACGACCGTCTTCGTGGAGGGCGACCTCCGCGACCCTGGCAAGATCCTCGCCTCCGCCGCCGAGCTGCTCGACTTCGACCGCCCGATCGGCCTGACCCTCCTCGGCGTCGTCGACTTCGTCCCCGGCACCGGCGCCGCCCGCACGATCATCCGGGACCTGATGTCCCCCATGGCCCCCGGCAGCCATCTCGTCCTCTCCCACGGGCTCGCGGGCAAGCAGCTCGAAGAGGGGGTGCGGCACTGGAACGAGAGCGGCGGCAGCCCGATGACGCTGCGCACGCTGGAGGAGGTCACCTCCTTCTTCGACGGGCTGGAGCTGCTGGAGCCGGGCGTGGTGCCGCTGCCGCGCTGGCGGCCCGTGCCCGAGACCCTCTACACCGACAGGGAGGCCGTCTACTACGCGGGCGTCGGCCGCAAGCCCTGAACCGGTCCCGTTCGCCGTGTGCCCTCAGCGCCCGGGCGGGCTCACGTAGTGGTACAGCAGGGCCGGCTCGCCGTCCGCGTTCAGCCAGGTGGCGCGGGTGCTGCCGACCCTGCGCCAGCCCGAGCGCTCGTAGAACCTGATGGCGGCCCGCCCCTCCGACGAGACCTCCAGCTTGAGCGGCAGCGGGGTGGCGGCGCGGGCCGTGTCGAGCAGCCGGGGGGCCACGCCGCGTCCCCGGGCGGCGGGGGTGACGAACAGGCGGCTGAGCTCCAGGTCACGGGTGAGTGCCACGTGGCCGAGCACCGCGCCCGCCTCCACCGCGATCCAGGCCGTGGTCATGCCGCCGGGGGTCAGCCAGGCGCCCGGGTCGTCCGGCCAGTGCACGGGGTAGCGGTCGGCGGCCTGGACCTCGGCCAGGGCTTCGACGCAGGCGGCCAGGTCGTCCGGGGTTCTGGTGCGGATGTCCACGAGGAGCAAGCGTAGGAGGTGGGCCGGGGCGGCGCCGCCGGCCCACCCTCCCCGCAGGCTACTCGCGGCCGTCGTGGCGGCGGTCGTCGCGCTCCTCTTCTCGGACGTCCTGGGGGCGACAAGCCCACCTCCACCGGCAGCTCACAGACATTTCACAGGCCGCCCTTCATCAAACACTCATGCAGGCAGGCCATCGTCACGACCATGCACACGACCAGCGCGAACTTCAGGTCCGAGCCCGCGCGCCGACCCGACGGCAGCTCGATCAACATCCTCGTCGTGGATGACGAGCCGTCGCTGACCGAGCTGCTGTCCATGGTCATGCGCCAGGAGTCCTGGGACGTCCGCTGCGCGCACAACGGCGGCCAGGCCATCAGAGCGGCCCGCGGGTTCCGGCCCGACGCGATCGTCCTGGACGTCATGCTGCCCGACATGGACGGGATCGCGCTCCTGCCCCGGCTGCGTGCCGTGCTGCCGGGCGTGCCGGTCCTCTTCCTGACCGCGAAGGACTCGGTGCGGGACCGGCTGATCGGCCTGCGCGCGGGCGCCGACGACTACGTCACCAAGCCGTTCAGCCTGGAGGAGGTCGTCATCAGGCTGCGCGGCCTGCTGCGCCGCACGGGCGCGGCGGGGACGCGGCCCGACGCCGGGCTGGTGGTCGGCGACCTCACGCTGGATCAGGAGACCCACGAGGTACGGCGGGCGGGCAAGGAGATCCGGCTCACGCCGACCGAGTTCGAGCTGCTGCGCTTCCTCATGCACCATCCGGGACGGGTGCTCAGCAAGGCGCGGATCCTCGACCGGGTGTGGGCCTACGACTTCGGCGGCCAGAGCAACGTGGTCGAGCTGTACATCTCCTACCTGCGGCGCAAGATCGACACCCAGCGCAAGCCGATGATCCACACCGTGCGCGGGGTGGGATTCACGGTCCGGCCGGCCGGATGACGAGGTCGCTCGAGACCAAGCCGGTGGTCTCCTCGATAGCGCCGCTGGCCGTCGTCTCGGCCGTCATCGCCACCGTGACGACGCTGTTCCTCAACGCCGGCCATCGTGTCGGCGGCGGCGGGCGGGTCGAGGTGACCGGCGTGCCGGGGACCACGGTGTTCACGCCGCACCCGCCCGCCTCACGCGAGCAGGTCGCGCCTGGCGAATCCGGCGCCGCCGGCGACCACGAGCCCGGCGGCCACCAGGGCGAACGCGGCGGGGGCCACGAGACCGGGTGAGAGCGAGGGGTGGCCGTACCCGAAGGGGGTGAGCAGGAACGCCGCCGAGCCGATCGTCCCGGCCTCCCACAGGGCGACGCAGAGCGCCGAGGCCACCACCACGGCCCAGGCCACGGGGGCGGCGGCGCGGGGGCGCAGGCCGTACGCGGCGATCGCGACGCCCGCGACGGCCCAGGCCGCCGGCGCGAAGAGCAGGGCGGTGCCGATCTGGGCGAGCACCACGCCGGGCAGGCCGGTACCGAGCGCGTCACCCACGCCCGCGCCGCCGCCGAGCGCATGGCCCGAACCCGTGCCGCCGCCGAGTGCATGGGCCGCGCCCGTGCCGGTGCCGACGACCAGCAGCATGGCGGCGGGCGTGGCCAGGCCGAGCAGCAGGTGGCCGGACAACCAGCGCGTCCTGCCGGTGGCGGTCGCCAGCAGGGCCGACGCCCGGCCGCGGGTCTCCTCGCCGAGCGGGCGCAGCGCCCCGGCCACGGCCAGGCACGCGATGACCAGGCAGAACACGTACGTGAAGATCTCCAGCAGGGTCTCGCCCGTCAGCGTGCCGACCTCGAACGAGGCCGACACCCACCCCACCCCCACCGAGACCACGGCCAGCGCCGCCGTCCAGGAGACCGTCTGGCTCCCGTACAGCCGCCACGCCAGCCCGATCGTGCCGCGCGGCGCGGGCCGCACGGGCGCCGGCCGCTCGGGCAGCAGGCCCGCGCCCAGGTCGCGGCGGGCGGAGACGGCGAACGCGACGAGGGTGAGCACGGCCGCGGCCGCGAGGGGGATCAGGAGCACCCACCACCGCTCGTCCCCGTAGGACCGCGCGACCCGCGGCCACCCCGCGGGCAGGTAGGCCACCACGTCCTCGGGCAGCATCACGCCCGGAACCAGCCCCGCCACCAGCACCCCCACCCCGCCGGCCCGGGCGAGCGGCGCGCTCTGGCAGAGCTGCGCGGCGAGCAGCCCGCAGGCGGCGAAGGCGGTCGCGCCCGCCCCTGTCACCAGCCCGAACAGCAGGGACCCGCCCGCCGGGTACCCGAACCCGGCACCCAGCACGACAGCCTGCAGCGCGGCGACGGTCAGGTTCACGGCGGCGATCACGATGGCGACGGCGGTGACGGCGGCGTGCCTGCCGACCGCGCCCGCGGCGACGAGCTCCCTGCGGCCCGCGTCCTCCTCGGCGCGGGTGTGCCTGATCGCGAACAGCAGCCCGGCGAGCCCGCCGATGAGCAGGCTCTGCACGCTCGACCGCCAGGCGACCACGGCCTCGATGGAGGTGCCGTGGACGTCGCCGAGCAGCGCGATCGTGATGGGGTTGGCGTTCGCGGCCTCGATGAAGGCCAGCCGCTGAGCTTCGGTGGGCAGCAGGGCGGCGAGGGAGAAGGCGTTGAACGCCGGCACCCCGACGGCCACCGCGACCCAGGCCGCGATCAGCAGCCGGTCGCGGCGCAGGACGAGCCGCGCGATCGTGCCGGTGTTCACGGGGTCACCGCTTCGCGGTAGTGCCGCAGGAACAGCTCCTCCAGCGTGGCCGGCCGCGCCGTGATGTCCAGCAGCCCGTACGCGGTCAGCCGGGTGAGCGCCTCGCCGGCCCGCCCGCTGTCCACGCGGAAGCTCACCTCGGTGCCGTGCGCCTCCAGCCCGTGCACGCCGTCCAGGTGGTCCAGGGGCCGTTCCAGGCGGGCGGTGATCGAGGTCCAGGAGAGATGCCGCAGCTCGGCCAGGGTGCCCGACTCGACGACGCGCCCCTGCCGTACGATGCTCACCCGGTCGCACAGGGCCTCCACCTCGGCCAGCACGTGGCTGGACAGCAGGATCGCGGCCCCCTCGGCGCGCCGCTCGGCCACGCAGCGGCGGAACTCGTCCTCCATCAGCGGGTCGAGGCCGGAGGTGGGCTCGTCCAGCAGGAGCAGCTCGGCCTGCGCCGCGAGCGCGGCGATCAGCGCCACCTTCTGCCGGTTCCCCTTGGAGTAGGTGCGCGCCTTCTTGCCCGGGTCCAGCGCGAAGCGTTCGACCAGTTCCTCGCGGCGCCGCGCGTCCACCCGGCCGTGCAGCCGCCCGAGCAGGTCGATGGTCTCGCCGCCGGTCAGCTCGTCCCACAGCGTGACGTCGCCGGGGACGTAGGCCAGGCGGCGGTGCAGGCGTACGGCGTCGTGCCAGGGATGGCCGCCCAGCAGCCGCACCTCGCCGGCGTCGGCCCGCAGCAGGCCCAGCAGGACGCGCAGCGTGGTCGTCTTCCCCGCGCCGTTGGGGCCGAGGAAACCGTGGATCTCCCCGGCTTTCACCCGCAGGTCGAGCCCGTCCAGTGCCCGGGTCCGGCCGTACGACTTCACGAGGCCGGACACCGAGATGACAGCATCCATGGCTCGCACGCTACGGAAAACTTGCAGCCCTGTAAATATGCAGTTGATGCAATATTATCGGCCTCATGTCGTTGCGCGAGCGGAAGAAGCAGCAGACCCGGCAGGCGCTCCTGGACGCCGCCGGGCGGCTGTTCGACGAGCAGGGCTACGAGGCGACCACCGTCGACCAGATCGCGGCGGCGGCGGGAGTGTCCACGCGCACGTTCTTCACCTACTTCCGGCACAAGGCGGACGTGCTCCACACCAACAGCGACGAGCGCCTGGACGCCGGGGTCGCGGTGATCCACTCCGCCCGGCCAGGCGAGAGCCCGGCCGAGCTGCTGGCCAGGGCCTTCGACGAGATGCTGGCCGAGAGCTGGACGATGGGGCTCACGGCGGGGCTGGTCGGGCAGACGGTCGAGCTGCCCGTCTTCTCGCCCCGGGCCTCGATCGACCGCTCGAACACCCGGATGGAGCGGCTGGCCGCCGCACTCGTCAGCGCCTGCGGGATCCCGCGGATGACCGCGTACGCGATGGTGGGGGCCGCGATCGGCGCCGTCAGCGGAACGGCGGCCGTCTCGATGAACGAGGGCAGGCCCGACGAGGAGACGCTCGCCCTCACCTCCCGCGCCTGCCGCCAGGCCCTGGCGGGCTTTCGCTAGATCGGATCTAGCGGCCCGTCTAGCGCCTCCTGGATGAAGGGGGTGGGCACCATGACGGACCAGCCGTTGAACGTCACAGTGATCATCGGCAGCACCCGGGCGGGCCGCGTCTGCGACACGGTCGGCGCGTGGTTCGCCGAGCGGGCACGCCTGCGCGACGACCTCGCCGTCGAGGTGCTCGACCTGGCCGCGTACGCCTTCCCGGCCTGCTACCCGGAGGAGGCCACGCCGTCCATGCGGCGCTTCACCGGCACCGTCTCCGGCGCGGACGCCTTCGTCGTGGTGACCCCCGAGTACAACCGCAGCTTCCCCGCCTCGCTCAAGCAGGCGATCGACTACGCCTATGACGAGTGGCAGGCCAAGCCGGTCGGCATCGTCGCCTACGGCTCGGGCTCCCGCGGCCACTACGCCGTCGAGCAGCTCCGTACGGTCTTCACCGCCCTGCACGCCGTCACCATGCGCGACTGGGTGGGGCTCGACCTGCTCGCCGCGAGCATCGACGAGAGCTGCCGCCCCCTCGACACCGACGACCGCCTGCGCGCCATCGCGGCCATGCTCGACCAGCTCACCTGGTGGGGCCGCGCGCTGCGCGCGGGACGTCGCGACCAGCCTTACGTCTCGTGAAGGGATCACTCATGCCAGAACCGGCCATCCAGACCTCCGGCCTGGTCAAGGTCTTCGGCGACACGCGCGCCGTGGACGGCCTCGACCTGTCCGTGCCGGCCGGCGCCGTGTACGGCGTGCTCGGGCCCAACGGCGCCGGCAAGACGACCGCCGTGCGGATGCTGGCCACGCTGCTGCGGCCCGACGGCGGCGAGGCGACCGTGTTCGGGCACGACGTGGTGCGCGAGGCCGACGCCGTCCGCTCCCGGGTCAGCCTGACCGGCCAGTACGCCTCCGTGGACGAGGAGATGACCGGCTCGGAGAACCTGATCCTGCTGGCCCGCCTCCTCGGCCACCGCAAGCCTGCCGCGCGGGAGCGGGCGGCGGAGCTGCTGGAGGCGTTCGGCCTGACGGAGGCGGCGGGGCGGCAGGTCAAGACGTACTCCGGGGGCATGCGGCGGCGCATCGACATCGCGGCCAGCATCCTCAACACGCCCGACCTGCTCTTCCTCGACGAGCCCACGACCGGCCTCGACCCGCGCAGCCGCAACCAGGTCTGGGACATCGTGCGCATCGTCGTCGCCCACGGCACCACGGTGCTGCTGACCACGCAGTACCTGGAGGAGGCCGACCGGCTGGCGCAACGCATCGCGGTCATCGACCACGGCAGGGTCATCGCCGAGGGCACCCCGGGCGAGCTGAAGTCGTCGGTCGGCTCCGGCTCGATCCACGTCCGGTTGCGCGACGCCGCCGAGCGCCCCGAGGCCGAGCGGCTGCTCACCGAAGCCCTCGACACGCCCGTCTACCTGGAGGCGGACCCGGTGGCGCTCACCGCCCGCATCAACGGCCCCGGCGACGAGGCCGCCCAGGCCGCCCGCGCGCTGGGCCGCCTGGCCTCGGCCGGCATCGTCGTCGACGACTTCTCCCTCGGCCAGCCCAGCCTGGACGAGGTCTTCCTCGCCCTCACCGACCACCCCGCCACCACCGCCGCGGATGAGGCAGCGGCATGAGCGCCACCACCGCCGAGCCCGCCACCACCGAGGAGGTAGCAGCATGAGCACCACGACCACCGAGACCGCGACCCCGTACGCGCCCGCCGCCGAGACCCTGGCCTCGGTCCTCGCCCCCACGGCCAGGCCCCCGCGTCCCAGCGCCTGGTCGGCGTCGATGACGTTCGGGTGGCGGTCCATGTTGAAGATCAAGCACGTGCCCGAGCAGCTCTTCGACGTGACGGCGTTCCCGATCATGATGACGCTGATGTTCACGTACCTGTTCGGCGGCGCGCTGGCCGGCTCCCCCACCGAATACCTGCAGTTCCTGCTGCCGGGCATCATGGTGACGAGCGTCGTGATGATCACCATGTACACCGGCGTGGAGGTCAACAAGGACATCGAGAAGGGCGTCTTCGACCGGTTCCGCACCCTGCCCATCTGGCGGCCGTCCACCATGGTCGGCTACCTGCTCGGCGACGTCCTGCGCTACTTCATGGCCTCGACCGTCATCCTGCTGATCGGGCTGCTGCTGGGCTTCCGCCCCTCGGGCGGGATCACCGGGGTGCTGGGCGGGATCGCGCTGCTGCTGGTGTTCTCGTTCGCGTTCTCGTGGCTGTGGACGATGTTCGGGCTGCTGATGCGGAACGAGAAGTCGGTGATGGGGGTCAGCATGCTGGTGATGATGCCGCTGACCTTCCTCAGCAACGTCTACGTGGACCCCGCCACCATGCCGGGCTGGCTCCAGGTCTTCGTCAACGCCAGCCCGATCTCCCACCTGGTCACCTCGGTGCGCTCGCTGATGGGCGGCACGCCGGACATGGGGGAGATCACCTGGGTGCTGGTGTCGTCGGCGGTGCTCGTGGTGGTCTTCGGGACGCTGACGATGCGGCTCTACAACCGGAAGTGAGCGGCACCCCGTCGCCCGGAGCCTGGCACTGACCGCACACCCTCCGTTACCATCCATTGACCAACAGTGGCGGGCGGAGGGTGAATGCGCGGTCACGTACGCCGGCTCGCCGCGGAGATCGGCGTCACCGGCGGGCTCAGTGCCCTCTTCTCCGTGGCGGCCGGCGTCTTCGTCAACTTCTCCACCGACGGCGAGCCCGAGCTCAACCCGGCTCACGTCCCGCCCGCCGTGCTCTTCTCCTGCCTGGCCTGCGCGGTGCCCATGGTGCGGGCGCGCTGGGCCGCCCGCTCGGAGACCACGACCGACCCGTACACGGCCAGGGACCTGGCCGGCTACAAGCGGCTGCTGAAAAGACTGCGCCAGGAGAAGGGCACGCCGCCGTTCGCCGAGCTGGACAGGCGCGCCGCCGAGCGCGGGCTCGACGTCGGGCGGGCCGACCTGGAGAAGGTGACCAAGCAGGCGTTGCGCTGGCTCGACGACGCCGAGCGCGCCGAGCCGATCATCCGCGCCTTCCTCGCCGTGCACCACGTGCCGGACACCGCCGCCGGAACCTGGCTGAACGCCTACCGCAAGCTGGTCGCTCCCCCGCCGCAGCCGGAGCGCACGCGCCGCGTCAAGCCGGCCGTCCTGGTGGCGGTGCCGGTCGTGTGCGCGACCGTGGCGTCCCTGGGCTACGTGGCGTACGCCGAGAGCCGCACCCGGGATCGGCTGTACCGTCCGGACGTGGCCGTGCTCTCCCGGTACTCGCCCGGCCGGTACCTGGCCGTGACCGGCTCAGAAACCGCTCCCCCGCGTGCCAGGCTCGGCCCCTCCATCATCAGCAGGAGCCCCGCGGCGCTCTACCGGTGGGACTTCTCGCCGGACAAGCACGACGGCTCGTACCACTACCGGATCCGCAACCGCAAGACCCGGCTCTGCCTGACCCCCGAGGCGCGCGAGCTCACCGAGGGCGGCTACATCACCGAGGCCGCCTGCGACGGGTCCGCGGAGCAGCTCTGGCGGCTGACCGGCGACGGCGGCATCTCGCAGGGCGGGATGTGCGTCGAGCCCAACCAGGGCTCGACCGACGCGGGCGCCCCGCTGGTCCTGCGCACCTGCGTCGCCGGCAAGCTCGCGCAGCGCTGGCTGGTCACCGGCCGCATGCCCTCGGGTCTCGGCAGCTCGGTGGCCAGCTCGCAGAACGGCATCTGCCTGGACGCGGCGGCCGGCATGTCGGACCTGGTCACCTGGGAGTGCCACGGCCGGGACAACCAGGCCTTCACCTACCGGCGCAACGCCCGGGGCGACTACGAGATGAGGATCTCGGGCACGTGCCTGGGCGTGTCCGCCTCGCGGGAGCGGCGCCGGCCCGTACGCCAGGCCTGCTCCGGCGGCCCCGGCCAGCTCTGGCGCTTCGCCTTCCGCTCGCCGCACAACGACTGGCTCCACTGGGAGGTCAGGCACGTCGCCAGCGACCTGTGCCTGCAACTGGAGCCCGACCTGCGCACGTTGTCCATGGGCTCCTGCGTCCGCTCGAACGTCCAGCAGTGGCGCACCCCCGCATGGCTGCTACCGCCGGACACCCCCCACCATCCCCCCGCCCCCAGCAGCGGCGGCGCGGGTGCCGCCCACCGCGGCACCCGCCCCGACGGCGGGCGTCAGTTCACGTACGCCCACAGGTCGTAGGTGTAGTACCCCGGGTAGGTCTGCGGGTAGTGGGTGCTGCACCACCAGGTCTGCCAGCGTCCGTTCTGCACGCCCGACTGGCCGAAGGAGATGCAGACGTCATAGGGCAGGTTGCTGTAGACCATCTGGAGCGTGGGCGCGGCGTGCGCCGGGGTGCTCGTGGCCAGGACGGGTGCCAGGGCGGTGACCGCGAGCAGGGCTAGAGCGGTGATTCTGTGACGCACCAGTTCTCCCCTCATGAAGGGCCGGACGGCGTTGGGACGCGATCACCGTGCATTGGACGACGGGGGTCAACCCCACAGCAAGATCGACCTTGTCGAGGCCCTGGCGACCAGCGCGGACGCGGGGAAGGCGGTGAAAGGTTCATCGCGGGGCGGGATCGCACCCCATGTCAAGGGTGCTCAGAGGCGCCAGGTGAGCTCCTCTTGGGGCTGGTAGCGGCAGGTGGAGCCGGTCGAGACGGACGCGCGCAGGTGGGCGGCCAGCTCGGGGTGGGCGTGGTCGAGCTTGCGGAGCGTGTCGCGGATGCGGGCCGTGACGGTCTTGCGGGCGCGCTCCGCCTCGTCGCCCAGCCGCCGCGTGCGCCCGCCCAGGCCCGCGGCGGCGCGCAGCTCGGCCAGCAGCGCGGCCCGCTCCCCGTCGAGCTCCGCCGCCCGGTGGTCGTCGCCCAGCTCGGCGGCGCGGTCGATCTCCTCGTCGAGCTGCCCCAGGCGGCGGCGGTACCGGGCCCTGGCCTCGTCGTCGAGCACCTCGTCGCCGCCCATGCTCCGGGCCGCGACCACGGCCTCGCCGCCCTCGGGGTCAAGCAGGACCACGGACGGGACGTCGGCGCCAGGGCGGCTCAGCAGGATGTGGAGGTCACGTAGACCTTTGGTATCGGGCATGTGCACGAGGCGGCCGGCGAAGGCCAGCGACCAGACCGCGCCGTCCCGCCTGAACTCCCCGTCCCGCCTGAACTCGCCGTCCCGCCTGAACTCGCCGTCGGGGCCGCCCGACGGGCCCTTGCCCGGGACCTCCCGGGCGGAGGTGCCGCCGCGGGTCGCCTCCCGCCCGCCGGGTCGTACGGCGGGCCCGGACGGCGGCGCCGGGCGTACGTACTCCGGCACCTGCCGCATCCCCAGCTCCTCCGCCTCCCGGCGCACCCCCTCGACCAGGGCACGCGCCGCCTCGGCGTCGCCGGGCGCGGCGCGGGCGAGCAGCGTCTCGGCCAGGTGGGCGCGGGCGAGCACGGACCACGGCCGCGCCCGCATCGCGTCGGCCGCGCGGTAGGCGGCGGTGAGCTCCTCGACGGCCTCCGCCCAGCGCTCCAGCGCGGCGTCCACGCGGCCGAGCCACAGATCGTACGGCCCGCTGATCTCCCACCCGAACAGCGACACCGCCCACTGCCCGCGGTGCGGCTCCAGCCGGGCCCGCGCCCGGGCACACAGCTCCGGGTCCTGCGTGACCACGGCCAGCTCGGCCTGGACGCGCAGCCAGATCGGCTGGATCATGCGGTCGCCGGGCTCCTCGTCGTCGAGCCGGCGCAGCGCGGTGTCGAGGTCGCCCGTCTGCAGCGCGGTCAGGGCCTCCAGCAGCGGCACGCAGGGGTGGCCGGAGCCTCTGAGCTCGCGCAGCAGCCGCTCCTGCCCGTCGATCCTGCCCCGCAACGCCATCAGCGCCCACTGGTGGTGCTTGAGCATGAAGGCGAAGTGATCATGCCTGGCGTCCGGGTGGACGGACTCCAGCAGCGACTCGGCCTCGGCGAAGCGGCCTTCGAGGCCGGCGATGATGCTCGCGTCGACGTCGACGGACATCTGGAGGTGGGGGCGCTCGCTGCGCCGGCCCCTGGCGGCGTAGGCGTGGAACTCGTCGAGGTAGCGGGGGTCGCCCTGCTCGATCATGGCCACCCAGCGCAGGGCGCTGGCGAAGTGTTCGAGGTCGCGGTCGGAGGTGCGGCGGGCCACGTCGACCAGCTCGCCCGTCAGCGCCACCCGCTCCGCCGCCGTGCCCGGCCCCCAGATGATGTCGTGGTGCGCCCACAGGCTGAACGCGAGCGCGTCGTCGTCGCCGCCCTGCCTGGCCCGCGAGGCCAGGTGCAGCACCAGGGCGACGGCGAGCCCGTCGGCGGGCACCGGAGGGCCGCCGACCAGCCTGCGGTACGCGTCTGTGAGCAGGTCGAGCGAGGCGTCGCGGCCGTAGTGGCTGTGGTGGACCAGCGCGACGCGGGCGGGCAGCTCGGGGTCGTCGGTGTCGCGGGCGATGGCCGCGGCCTCCTCGAACAGTCGCCTGGCCTCCTCGCGGGCGCCGTCGTGGTGCAGCTCCCTGCCCAGGTCGAGCGCGATCACGCCGCGCCGGTGCGGGCTCGCGGCGGCGCTCAGCTCGTACGCCCTGCGCAGGTGCGCGATCTGCTCCTCCCCGGCGAACCGCCCCCTGGCCTCGCGGGCGCCGTCGAGCAGCAGGCCGATGGCGTGCTCGGGGTCGAGCCTGTCTCCCGCGAGGTAGGCGTGCCTGGCCAGGTCGCTGGGCGGCAGCCGGCCGGCCAGGGCGGGCGAGCTCTCCACGGCGGAGACCACGGCGGCGTGGCGGTCGCGCGGGTCGTCGAGCGAGTCGTACAGCGTCTCGCGCACCAGGTCGTGGGCGAACGCGAACACGCCGCCGCCCCTGGTCACCACCAGCTTGGCCACCACGGCCAGCTCCAGCAGCCGATCGACGTGCGCGACCGGGGCCGCGATGGCGGCGGCGAGCACCTGGCGGTGGAACTCCCGCCCCAGCACCGCAGCGGCGGGCAGCAGCTCGGCCACCTGGCGCGGCAGCAGGGACAGCCGCCGCAGCAGCGCGTCGCGCACGCCGGGCGCGACGGCGCTGGCCGAGCCGCCGCTGCGCCACAGCCGGGAGGTCTGCTCGACGAAGAACGGGTTGCCGCCCGTGCGCAGGTGGACCTCCGCCACCAGCTCGGGCGGCGGGTCGTGGCCGGCGGTGCGGGCCATGAGCGCGGCGACGCCCGCCCGGTCGAGCCCGGTGAGCGTGATCGTGGTCGCCTTGGCCACGAGCGGCGACAGCAGGTCGCGCAGCGGGTGGTCGACCGGCTCCACCTCGGCGTCGCGGTAGGTGCCGATCAGCAGCAGCCGCTCGAACCACGTCTGCCGCGCCGCGAACTCCAGCAGCCGCAGCGAGGCCGGGTCGGCTGCGTGCAGGTCGTCGATGACGACGAGGAGCGGGCGCCGCTGGGAGATCGCGACCAGGGCGGAGGTGACCGCATCGTGGAGCTGGAAGGCGTCGGAAGGCCGCTCACCTGCCGCGTTGAAGCGGTGGAGGGCGTCAGCAGGCCGCTCACCCGCCGTGTCGGAGCGCTGGAAGCCGTCCGCGGGGTGCTCGCCGGCCGCCCGCGGCTCGCCCAGCAGGGTCGTCAGGCTGCCGCCTGCCGCCTCCTCGGCCGCCGCCCACTCCTCCGGCGCGGCGGCGCGCCGCAGCGCCCTGATGACCTGCACCCATGGCCAGTAGCCCGGGGCGCCGCCGGCATCCCAGCACGCGCCGCCCACCACCAGCGCGCCGCGCCGCCTGGCCTCGCCGGCCGCATCGGTGACGAGCGTGGTCTTGCCGATGCCCGCCTCGCCGGTGACCAGCACCAGGCCGCCGTGGCTGCCGATGAGCCTGGCGATCTCGGCGCGCAGCAGCGCGGCGGGGTGCTCCCTGCCGATCAGCTCGTGCGCCGCGACGTCGATAGGCATGACGCTTGCACGTTATCCGCCCTGCCCGACATTTTCCCAGCGCGATCAGCGCTGCCTGCGGCGCAGCCTCCACTTCGTGACCTGCTCGGCGGCGTACTGCCGGTCCACCCTGGCCTCCAGCCGGCCCTGGGCGGCGTTCCGCCGGTCGCCCGCGCTGGCCTCCCTGTCGCGGGCGGCGGCCTCCCGGTCCTGCCCGCTGGCCTGCCGATCGGCGGCGGCGACGCGCCGGTCCTGCCCCTGTTCGTGCTCCGCCGTCAACCGGTCGGAGCGCAGCGCGGCCAGCTCCGCGCGGAGGGCGGCACGGTCCATGCGGTTGCGCTCCCTGTCGGCGGCCGCCAGCGCCCTGGCCTCGGCCAGCAGCCGCCATTCCGCGCGTACGGCGGGCGATCGGTCTCCCAGCGCGGCCTGGCGGCGGGCGGCGGCCTCGTCGCGATCCTCGGCGGCCCTGTCCCTGCACTCCGCCGCCCACAGCAGGTCGTGCAGGCGGCGATCGCGGGCGTCCTCGGCCTCCCGCACCTGCTCCAGGTGCCGCCGGCGCAGGAGCGCCGCCTGGTCGCGAGCGTCGGCCAGGTCGTCGCGACGCTGCGCGTTCCGGTCACGCTCCTCGGCGGCCCGGTCCCGCGCCCTGCCCGCGGCGTCTCTCCGCTCCGCGGCGCGCTCGCGTGCGGTGGCCTCCTGCGGTTCCGGCTGGTCGCTCTCCCGCTTGTCCGGCTGCTCGTTCCGCTGAACGTCCTCGCCCGCCATCGCCGTCCCCACTGCTGACCGCTCCTTGCTCCAGTGTGCCCCCGACCGGCGGGAGACGGCCGGGTACTTCGCGGACCGGCCCTACCAGGTCACCTCCAGGGAGCTGAGCCCGTACACCACGGAGGACGCGCGGAACCGCGGCTCCGCGTCCGCCACGCGCAGGTTCGGGAAGCGCTCGAGCAGGGCGGGGAAGGCGATCCGCAGCTCCATGCGGGCCAGCGGGGCGCCCAGGCAGTGGTGCACGCCGTGGCCGAAGGCGAGGTGGCCGGGCGCGCCGCGGCTGAGGTCGAAGCTGTCCGCGTCCGGGAGGAACGACGGGTCGCGGTTCGCGGCGGGCAGGGTGACGAGCACCTGTTCGCCCTCCTGGATCCACTGGCCGCCGATCTCGGTGTCGCGGGTCGCGACCTTGGTGGTGCCCGAGTTGACGATGCTGAGCCAGCGCAGCAGCTCCTCCACCGTGGCGTCGATCCGCTCCGGCTCCTTCCTGAGCAGGTCGAGCTGCTCGGGGTGGCGCAGCAGGGCGAGCGTGCCGAGGGAGAGCATGTTGGAGGTGGTCTCGTGCCCGGCGAACAGCAGCAGCCCGCCGATCCCGACCAGCTCGTCGGTGGACAGGTCGTCGCCGTGCTCGCGCACGAGCATGCCGAGCAGCTCCTCTCCGGGATCGGCCTGGATGCGGGCGATCAGGCCCTCCATGTACGCGCGCTGCTCGAACTGGAGCATCATGCGCTGCTCGCCCGGCAGGCTCATGTCGAGCATCCTGGCGGTGCGCTGCTGGAAACCCTCGCGGTCCTCGTACGGCACCCCGAGCAGCTCGCAGATCACCAGCGACGGGATCGGCAGCGCGAACGACGGCACCAGGTCGGCGGGCGCGCCCGCGGCCTCGAGCGCGTCCAGGTGCTCCTCGACGATGCGCCGGATCCTGGGCTCCAGCCTGTCGATCCGGCGGATGGTGAACTCCGGCGTGAGCATCTTGCGCAGCCGCGTGTGCTCGGGCGGGTCCACGCCCAGCAGGTTGCCCGCGCGTACCTTGGCGAGCTGCTCCTCCGTCATGGGCGGCGCGCCGGGCAGCCGCGCGATGTTCGTGGGGGCGATCCTGAAGCGCTCGGCGTCGCCCAGCACCTCCCGCACGTCGGCGTAGCGCGTCACGAGCCAGGCTTCGGTGCCGAACGCCGTCGTGATCCGCTTGACCCGATCCTCGTCCCGCGCGGCCGCCAGTTCCGGTGCCGGATGGAACTCCACCCGCCGCATGTGCAACGGCATCGTCGAGGTCTCGCTCATATGCAACCCCTGGGTGATCGTCACTTTTTGGTAGCACCGTACTGAGCCGGGCGGCCGTCCACTAGTTGCGATCATCAATTGTTGCGAGCTCGTACCATGACCTCGACCACGGCGGCCACAGGTCCTTCTTGACGCTGGCTGAACGGCGCCAGGACTATACCTGCGTTTACCTGACGAAGAGGACTTCCATGGATCTGGTAAGGCAAGTTCCCGACTCCGTGCCCGTGCTGATCGCCGGAGGCGGGCCCGTCGGCCTGGCGACCGCCGTGGAGCTGGCCCATCACGGCGTGCGCTGCCTGGTGGTCGAGCCGCGGGAGACCGTGTCGTGGCTGCGCCCGCGCGCGAAGACCACCTCGGCCCGCTCGATGGAGCTGCTGCGCAGGTGGGGGCTGGCGGAGACGTTACGGTCGCGGGCTCCGCTGGCGGTGTCCTGGTCGGACGAGGCGGTGTTCGTCACCGGCCTGCTCGGGCGCGAGATCACCCGCATCAGCGGCTGCTTCGGCCTCGACCTGGTCGGCTCCGACCTGGCGGCCGAGCCGGGCCAGCAGGTGCCGCAGCCGCTGGTGGAGGAGGTCCTGCGGGAGGCGGTCGGCGACGCGCTGCTGACCGGCTGGCAGGTGGCCGGCCTGCGGGAGGACGCCGACGGCGTCACCGTACGGATCACGTCAGGCGACCAGGAGCGCGAGGTGCGCGCCCAGTACGTCGTCGGCTGCGACGGCCCGCGCAGCGTGACCAGGGCCGCCATCGGCTCCCGGTACGAGGGCCGCCAGGACGCCCGCCCCAACTTCAACATCGTCTTCCGCGCCCCGGGGCTGGCCGAGCGCATGCCGCACGGACCCGCCGTGCACTACTGGGTGCTGAACCCGGCCCAGCCCGGCATGCTCGGCCGCCTCGACCTGAAGGACACCTGGTGGTGCATCGCCCAGGGGGTGCGGGCGGAGGACGCCGACCCCGTACAACTGGTGCGCAACCTCGCCGGTGACGACATCGAGGTGGAGATCCTGTCCACCGACCCGTGGACGGCGCGGATGCTGCTGGCGGACCGGTACGCCAGCGACCGGGTCTTCCTGGCGGGCGACGCGGCGCACCAGAACCCGCCCTACGGGGGTCACGGGTTCAACACCGGCATCGGCGACGCGGTCAACATCGGCTGGAAGCTGGCAGCCGTGCTGCTGGGGTGGGCGCCCCCGGGCCTGCTGGCCACGTACGAGAGCGAGCGCCGTCCCATCGCCGCCGACACCATCGAGGCCGCCGCCAGGAACATGGCCACCCTCGCCCCCGAGCTCGCGGATCCGGCGCTGCTGGGGGACGAGGCCGAGTTCGAGAAGGTGCGCCCGGCTGTCGCGGAGGCGGTGCTGCGGACCAAGGACAGCGAGTTCCACAGCCTGGACCTGGTGCTCGGCTACACCTATGCCGGTTCCGCCATCGTCTCCTCCGGGGCCGGGGAGCGGCTGCCGCACCGGTGGCTGGCTCCCGGGGAGTCCCTGTACGACCGGCTGGGGCCCGCGTTCAGCCTCGTCGGGGACCAGCGCTCGCCCGGGGCCGCCGTGCTGGTCGCGGAGGCGGCGGAGCTGGGGGTGCCGCTGCGGGTCGTCGACCTGCCCGGTGAGCCGCTCTCGCTGGTCCGGCCCGACCAGCATGTCGCCTGGCGCGGCGGCGACCCTTCCGGTGCGCTGCGGACGGCGCTCGCCCACGGCCGGTAGGGGCCGGCTTGCCGTCCGAACACGTGCATCACGGCGTCCGCCACCGTGGTGCGCTCGACCGCCTGCCCGCGCGATGAGTTTCCGCCGCGCCGGAAGTCTTCCCTGATGAGCGCTGTACCCTTCTCGTTCCACCACATCAGGGGGAGACATCCGGTCATGACAGAAGCAGCACCCCGAGCAGGCCGCACCAAGAAGGACTGGGCACCGATCCACGCCGAGCGCGCCGCCCTCGCCGCCGACCTGGCGGGCCTGGCGGAGGAGCGGTGGGCGGCGCCGTCGTTGTGCGCCGGACTGACGGTCCGCGAGGTGCTCGCCCACCTGACCGCCGGCGCCAGCCTCACCCCGCTGCGGTGGCTGGCGGGCGTGATCCGCTGCCGGTTCGACTTCGACAAGCAGGTGGCCATGCGGCTGGCCGAGCACCTGGGCGCCGACGGCGCCGAGACCCTGGAACGCTTCGAGCGCGTCGTCACCAGTACGACCTCACCGCCTCTCCCCGCGGTGGCGATGCTCGGGGAGACGATCGTGCACGGGGAGGACATCCGCCGCCCCCTGGGCATCCACCGGGACTACCCGATCGGGACCGTCACGCGGCTGGCCGAGTACTACCGGGGGTCGGACCTGGTCGTCCAGGCCAAGGGGCGGATCGGCGGGCTGCGGCTCGTCGCCACCGACGGGCCGTTCGAGGCCGGCTCGGGAGCGGTCGTCTCCGGGCGCACCATCGCGCTGGTCATGGCGATGACCGGACGCGAGGCTCACTGCGACGAGCTGGAAGGGGACGGTGTCCCGATCCTGCGCGGGCGGTGCGGGCCGGCCTGAGAGCCGGGGTCAGGGGTTACCCCCCGTGAGGTCCGAGGGCGGGCGCGGGTGATGAAGCTACGCTGGGCGCATGCGGATTGTGGTGATTGGCGGTAGCGGGCACATCGGGACGTACCTCATCCCCCGCCTCGTCGCGGCCGGGCATGAGGTCGTCAACGTGAGCCGGGGCAAGCGGGAGCCGTACACACCTCACGGTGCCTGGCAGCGCGTCACCACCGTGGTCGCCGACCGGGAGGCGGAGGAGGCGGACGGCACCTTCGGGCGGCGGATCGCCGAGCTCGGCGGCGACGTGGTCATCGACCTCATCTGCTTCACCGAGACCAGCGCCCGGGCGATCGCCGACGCGCTGGCCGGGCGGGTGCGGCACTTCCTGCACTGCGGGACGATCTGGGTGCACGGGCCGAGCGCGCAGGTGCCGACGACCGAGGCGGCCGAGCGGGCGCCGTTCGGCGAGTACGGCATCCAGAAGGCGGCCATCGAGGCCCACCTGCTCGATCGGGCCCACCGCGAAGGGTTCCCCGCCACGATCATCCATCCGGGGCACATCACCGGGCCGGGGTGGGTGCCGGTGAACCCGGCGGGGAACGTCAACCCCGAGGTGTTCCAGAAGCTCGCCGAGGGCAGCGAGGTCGCGCTGCCCAACCTGGGCATGGAGACCGTGCAGCACGTGCATGCCGACGACGTCGCGCGGCTGTTCATGGACGCCATGGCCAGCCCGTCCGCGGCCGTCGGGGAGAGCTTCCACTCCGTCGCCACCACCGCCCTGACGTTGCGCGGGTTCGCCGAGGCGGTGGCGGGATGGTTCGGCAGGCAGGCCCGGCTGGCGTTCCTGCCGTGGGAGGAGTGGAAGGGCACGGTGCCGGAGTTCGACGCGCAGGTCACCTACGACCACATCCTGCACAGCCCGCACTGCAGCATGGAGAAGGCCGGGCGGCTGCTGGGGCACCGGCCCCGGTACACCTCGCTGGAGGCCGTCTCCGAGGCGGTCGACTGGCTGGTGCGGGCGGGGACCATCAAGCCCTGAGCCCGAGGTCCCCGTTCCCGCACCTCAGCCGCCCAGCGGGCCGAACTCCTTGCGGGTGTCGATCACGTCGCCGAACAGCTCCCACCGCTCCCCCTTGAACGTCATGAGCTGCATCGACTCGATCGGGAACCCGTCACCCTGCCCGGTGTCCAGCGTCACCCCGGGCAGCAGCATGTCCACCTTCACGCCCTTGAGGTTGCGCACGGAGTCCCGCAGGCCCTCGCGGGTCGGGCACGTGGCCGCCTCCATGGCCTTGTGGAAGCTGCTGGCCGCCGCCCACCCGAAGGTGTGGTACGGCACGTTGACGTCGGCCCCCGGCGCGTACTGCTGCATCTTCTGCTTGTAGAGCTGCATCTCGGCGTCGTTCGCCCACGTCGGGTCGTTCGGGTCCTTGTAGTACGTGGCCGACACGACGCCCTGCACGTTCTCGAACCCGACCGGCTTGAGCACCGTGATCGAGGCGGCGACGTTGTTGACGATGTGCAGCGGGTTCCACTTCGTGTTCTTGGCGTCGGCGGCCAGCGCCTGCGAGCCGAACTTCGGAGTGGTGATGTTGAGGAAGACGTCGGCCTTCGACTCGGCGAGGTTGCGCATCTGCGGGTCCACGCTGGGGTCGGAGACCTCGTAGCTCTGCTCGGCCACCACCTGCACCTGGGTGCCTTCCAGGGCCCGCTTGAACCCGCCGAGCAGGTCCTTGCCGAAGTCGTCGTTCTGGTAGAGGACGGCGACCTTGGCCTCGGGCTTCTCCCTCTTCAGGTAGGCCGCGTAGACACGGGCCTCGGAGATGTAGTTGGGCTGCCAGCCGATCGTCCACGGGTGGGCGGTGTCGGTGCCCCAGATGGAGGCGCCGGTGGCCACGAAGACCTGCGGGACCTTGCGCTGGTTGGTGTAGTCCCAGGTGGCGGCGGTGGAGGGGGTGCCGAGCGTCTGGAACAGGGCGAAGACCTGCTCCTGCTCCACCAGCCTGCGGGCCTCCTCGACGGCCTTGGGCGGCTGGTAGCCGTCGTCGCGGACGACGAACTCGACCTTGCGCCCGCCGATGCCGCCCTTCTCGGCGTTGACGTAGTCGAAGTAGGCCTTGATGCCCTTGGGGATGTCCCCGTAGGCGGAGGCGGGGCCGGACAGCGGGTAGATGCCGCCCAGCTTGATGCTGGTGTCGGTGATGCCGGTGGTCTGTTGCCCCGCGCACTGGCCGCCCGCTGCCGCCGTGCCTCCCGTGTTGCCGCCGGTGGCCGCGTCGCGCCCTCCGCAGGCGGCGACGGCGAGCAGTAACAGCGCCGTGCAGCCGATCGCAGAAACTCGCATCCCTCTTACTCCTTCCGGGGAATCTTCTTGATCAAGCGCCCGGCCAGGCCGGCCAGCCCCGTGGGGGCCACGTACATCACCGCGATGATCAGCAGGCCGAAGATGACGCCGGGCGCCGCGTCGTTGACGTCCTGAGAGATGCTCGGCACGAACATGACGAACAACCCGCCGAGCACGGGTCCGGACAGCGAGCCGAGCCCGCCGACGACCAGGCCGGCCAGCAGGGTGATCGACAGGTTCACGGTGAAGGAGTCCGGTGAGACGAACCCGATCACCCACGTGTAGACACACCCCGCCGCGCCGGCGAACATGGCGCTCCAGGCGAACGCGAGCGTCTTGTAGAACGACAGCCGCACCCCCATGACCTCGGCCGCGGTCTCGTTGTCCCTGACGGCGTGCAGCGCCCGGCCCACCCGCGAGCGCAGCAGCGAGGCGGCCAGCAGGAACGCCACGACGGTGACGGCCAGCGTGAGGAAGTACAGCCACTGGTCCTCGGCCAGCCCGCTCCACGCGGGCGGCGCGGGCTTGACCAGCGTCAGGCCCATGGAGCCGCCGGTCAGCTCCTCGAACCGCTTCAGCAGCGGGACGAGGAAGATCGCGATGGCGAGCGTCACGAGCGCCAGGTACAGGCCGCGCAGCCGCATGGCCGGCACGCCGAGCGCGAGGCCGAGCACGAACGCCACCGCCGCCGCGAGGGGCAGGGTCAGCGGGTACGGCAGCGCCCACCGGTCCATGAGGATGGCGGCGGCGTACGCGCCCACGGCGAAGAAGGCGCCGTGACCGAGGGAGATCTGCCCCGCGTGGCCGACGAGGAGGTTGAGCCCGAGCAGCGCCACCGCGTACACCAGCACCATCGTGAGCTGGAAGACGTGGAAGGGGACGAGCTGGAAGGGCGCGTAGATCGCGGCGGCCAGGAGCAGGCCGAGCCCCGCCCACCGCCGGTCGAGCTTGCGCCGCTCCCGTACGGGCACCGGCTTGGCCTGCACTTTCGTCGTGCTCATGCCCGCTCCACCGCCGCCCGTCCGAAGAGCCCCTGGGGCCGCAGCAGCAGCACGCCGAGGATGATCACCAGCGGCACCCCCACCTTGAGGTCGGACCCGATGAAGCCGACGTAGGCCCCGGCGAGCGTCTCGGCGACGCCCACGATCAGCCCGCCCGTGACCGCGCCGAGCGGGCTGTCGAAGCCGCCGAGCGTGGCGGCGGCGAAGGCGTAGATGAGGACGCCGCCCATCATGTTGGGCTCCAGGAACAGCAGCGGCGCCACGAGCACCCCGGACACGGCGCCCACGGTGGCGGCCAGGCCCCAGCCGAGCGCGAGCGTGCGGCCCACGCGGATGCCGACCAGCCGGGCGGAGGCGGGGTTCGTGGCCACGGCGCGCATGCCGAGGCCGATCTTGGTGTACTGGAAGAGCAGGTACAGCAGCCCCATGACCAGCGCCACCACGCCGAGCACGCCCAGCGTGGAGAAGCTCACGCTGATCCCCACCGCCTCCAGCGCGCCGCCGGGGACCGGGTTCGGGAAGTCCTTGATGAGGAACGTCCAGATCCATCCGGCGGCGGCGTTGACGAAGATGAACAGCCCGACGGTGACGATCACGATGGTCAGCTCGGGCGCGCCCTCGACCGGCCTGATGATGACCCGTTCGATGAGCATCCCGCCGGCGAACGACACCACCAGCGTCACCACCAGCGCCAGCCAGAACGGCATGCCGGCGGCCACGCACTGCCAGGCGATGTAGGTGGAGAACATGGCCAGCTCGCCCTGGGCGAAGTTGACGATCCCGGTGAACTGGTAGATCAGCACCAGGGCCAGCGCCAGGCTGGCGTAGATGGCGCCCGCGCCGAGCCCCTCGACGACCTGCTGCAGGAATCCGGCCATCGCGCTACACCCGGTACCCGAGGTAGGACTGGGCGACCTGCTCGTCGGCCCGGATCTCCTCGGCCGTGCCCGACAGCACGATCCGCCCGGTCTCCAGGACGTGCGCCTGCTGGGCGACGCCCAGGGCGAGATGGGCGTTCTGCTCGACGACGACCACGGTGGTCTGCTCCTCTTCGTTGATGGTCTGGACGATGCGGAACAGCTCCCGGGTGACGAGCGGGGCCAGGCCCAGCGACGGCTCGTCGAGCAGCAGCACCCGGGGGCGCAGCATGAGGGCCCGGCCGAGGGCCAGCATCTGCTGCTCGCCGCCGCTGAGGCTGCCCGCGGCCTGCTTGAGCCGCTTCTTCAGGACCGGGAAGTACTGGTAGACGCGTTCGAGGTCCTCGTTCACGGCCGGGCCGCGCCGCACGTACGCGCCGAGCCGGAGGTTCTCCTCGACGGTCAGCGGCATGAACGTGCCGCGCCCCTCGGGCACGTGGGCGACGCCGAGCCGGGTGACGGCGTCGGGCGAGCGGCCGGTCAGGGCGACGCCGCCGAGCGTGACCGTGCCGCGCGTCCTGACCATGCCGGACAGGGCGCGCAGCAGCGTGGTCTTGCCGGCGCCGTTGGGGCCGAGGATCGCGCAGACCTCGCCCTCGCGGACGGTGAAGCCCACCCCGTGCAGCACCTGCGCGTCGCCGTAGCCGGCCACCAGGTTCTCCACCACCAGGTCAGCGCTCATGCCGCCGTCCCCAGGTAGGCCTCGATCACGGCCGGGTCGCGCTGGACCTCTTCGGGCGGGCCTTCGGCGATCTTGCGGCCGAAGTCGAGGCAGACGATGCGCTCGCAGATGCCCATGACGAACCCCATGTGGTGCTCGACCACGATGATCGTCAGGCCGTACTCGGCGCGGATCGACTCCAGCGTGCCCGCGAACTCCTCCACCTCCGCCGCGTTCAGCCCGTTCACCGGCTCGTCGAGGAGCAGCAGCCGGGGGCGGGCGATGAGGGCGCGGGCGAGCTCGACCCGTTTGAGGGTGCCGAACGGCAGCCCGGTCGCCGGGTGCGCGGCCACCTGGGTCAGCCCCAGCCGTTCCAGGACGGCGTCGGCCTCGGCGCGCAGCGCGCGTTCCTCGCGGCTGACCCCCGGCAGCCGCAGCCCGGCGGAGAAGAAGCCGGCGCGGCCCCTGTGGTGCGCGCCGACCAGCACGTTGTCACGTACGGACAGGCGGGGGAACAGGCCCAGGTTCTGGAAGGTCCTGGCGATGCCGAGCCCGACGATGGCGTGCGGCGCCACGGCGATCAGGTCCTCGCCCTCGTACGTGATCGTCCCGGACTGCGGGGTGTAGCGGCGGGTCAGGCAGTTGAACAGGGTGGTCTTGCCGGCGCCGTTCGGCCCGATGAGCCCCACCATCTCGCCGCCCGCCACCCCGAACCCCACGCCGTCCAGCGCGGTGATGCCGCCGAAGCGAACGGTAAGATCGTGTACCTCCAGCATCCGGCCTCCTGGAGAACAATGTTCTGAAGTTGGGCTCAGCGTAGGAGCCGCTCGTCAAGGGCCGCATTGGGCACGGTGACCCAAGATGTTTCTGGCGAGTTGTCCTCTGAGCACAGGCTGGGTCTCATACCGGTTACAACCCGTTGACCGTGCGGCAATGGCCATGGATCATCCCGGCATGTCCACTGGTTCGAGCACCGTGGAAGCCGCCGTACGCGCGGAACGCACACGCATCCTGTCCGGGTTGCTCGGCGACCTCCAGGAGCTGGCCGACGTCGCGGTCACGACGATGCGGGAGGAGATCCCCGCCTACGACGCCCAGGGCCCGGCCTTCCACGCCGACGTGCGGGACCAGGTGGTCAAGCACTACCGGGCCAAGCTGGGCGTGCTCCTGGAGGACCGGACCGTGACGTTCGAGGACATCTCGTTCACCCGGCGCGCCGCCATGCGCCGGGCCAGGGCGGGCGTGGCGCTGGCCGACTACATCAACGCCTTCCGGGTCGGGCAGCAGGTGTTCTGGGAGGCCGTGGTCGAGCGGGCCGGGCACACCTACGCCGGGCGCGAGGCGGCGCTGTCGCTGGCGACCCCGCTGATGCGGTACTGCGACTTCGCCAGCACGCACGCGGCGAACGCGTACATGGAGTTCCAGCAGTACGCGGCGGCGGAGGCGGTGCGCGAGACCCGCGACCTGCTGGAGACGCTGCTGGCCGGGTGCGCGCCGACGCGGGGCAGGGAGGTGGCCGCGGCGCAGGCGCACGGCCTGGGCCCGGACGTGCGCACGCCGGTGCTCGTGGTGACCGCGGTGCTGGCCGGGCCGGCGGCCGATCCCGAGGACGCCAGGCATTCGGCGTGCGCGGCCATCGCCAGGATCGCCGGGAACGGCACCCGTACGCTGTCGGTCGTGCGCCGGTCGGAGATCGTCGCCATCCCCGTGCTCGGCCCCGGCACGGGGCCCGAGGAGCTGTGCGACCGGCTGCAGGGCGTGGTGGAGAGCCTGGCCGTCGAGGGGGTCAGGCTGGCCATGGGCGTCAGCACCGTCGCGGCGGGAGCCGCGCAGATCCCGCAGGCCTACCAGGAGGCCAGGGCCGTGCTGGACTTCGTGCCCGAGGAGGGCGGCGTGGCGGCGCTGCCCAGGATCACGCCCTTCCAGTACCTGGCGCTCAAGGCCGACGAGACCGCCCGCAACCTGGTCGATCCGCGCATCACGTCCCTGCTGTCGGAGGACCGTGCACGCGGCGGCGTGCTGACGGCCACGATCAGGGCGTTCGCCGCGGCGGACCTGAACCTGCGGACCGCCGCGGAGCGCCTCCAGATCCACCCGAACACCGCGCAGTACCGCATGCGCCGGATCCAGGAGCGCACCGGACGCAGCCTGCGCTCCATCAACGATCTGGTGGAGTTGCTCGTCGCCATCGCGCTGCATGATGCCCTGCCCACCAATGCCGGGCGGGAAAGACTGGCCGCCGCGACCAATGAGAGCCGTGGGATCTCGGACGTACGGTCATTCCATGAACCTCGCTGACCGGCTCCACACCGCCGCTGCCCGGCTCGGCGGCAGAGCGGTTCTCACGCTGGACGAGGCGCAGCTCACCTACGGCACCCTCGACGAGCTGAGCGCCCGCCTGGCGGGCCTGCTGCGGTGCCGCGGGATCGGCCCGGGCGACCGGGTCGCGATCATGTTGCCGAACGTGCCGGAGTTCGGCGTCGTCTACTACGGGGTGCTGCGGGTCGGGGCCGTGGTGGTCCCGCTGGACCCGCTGCTGAAGCGGCGCGAGATCGCCGCCTACCTGGGGGACTGCGGGGCGCGGCTGCTGATCGCCTGGCACGCCTTCGCCGAGACGGCGGAGGCGGGTTCGGCGGGCACCGACTGCTTCTTCGTCGTGCCGGGGGAGTTCAGGCGGCTGCTGAGGGGTGTCGCGGCCGAGCGCGAGATCGCCGACATGGAGGCCGACGACACCGCGGTCGTCCACTACACCTCCGGCACCACCGGCCGTCCCAAGGGCATCGAGCTCACCCACGCCAACCTGGGCGGCAACGCCGCCACCGTGGCCCGCATGCACGCGCTCGGCGTGGACGACGTGGTGCTCGGCGCGCTGCCGCTCTACCACACCTTCGGCCAGACCTGCTCGCTCAACGCGACCGTGCACGCGGGCGCCCGGCTGACCCTGCTGGGCCGCTTCGACGCGGGACGGGCCCTGGAGGTCATCCGGCGGGACGGGGTGACGGTCTTCCAGGGCGTGCCGACCATGTTCATCGCGCTGCTCGACCATCCCGGCGCCTCCGACATGTCGATGCTGCGGGTCTGCGCCTCCGGCGGGGCCGCGCTGCCGCTGGACGTGCTGCGGGCGTACGAGGCCAGGTTCGGCTGCGAGATCGTCGAGGGGTACGGGCTCAGCGAGACCTCCCCCGTCGCCGCGACCAACCGGGGCGGCTCGCACCGCAGGCCGGGCTCGATCGGCTGGCCCATCAGGGGCGTCGAGATGAAGGTCGTCGACGACGACGGGCGCGAGCTGCCCGCCGGCGAGATCGGCGAGATCGTGGTGCGCGGCCCCAACGTGATGAAAGGGTACTGGAACGACCCTGCGGCCACGGCCGAGGTGATCCGCGACGGCTGGTTCCACACCGGCGACCTCGGGCGGGTGGACGGCGACGGCTACTTCTTCCTGGTGGACCGCCGCCGCGACGTGATCATCCGCGGCGGCTACACCGTCTACCCGCGCGAGGTCGAGGAGGTGCTCTACGAGCACCCGGCGGTGCGGCAGGCGGCCGTGTTCGGCGTGCCGCACCCCGGGCTGGGCGAGGAGATCGAGGCCGTGGTGGCCCTGCGCGCGCCGGTGACCGGCGAGGAGCTGCGCGACTTCGTACGGGAGCGGGTGGCGGCGTACAAGTATCCCCGTCACCTGTCGTTCGTGGACGAGCTGCCGATGAGCCCCACCGGCAAGATCCTCAAGCGGGCCCTGCCCCGGCTCAGAGCCGGTACGTACGGGTGATCGCGACCAGGCCGCCGTCCTCGCGGGTGGCGGCCACCAGCCCCGGCGGCATCGGCGTGAACCCCGGCACGGCCGCGAACCCGTCCCGCTCGCCGATCGCCGTCACCCTGAGCTCGCCCGCGCCCGTCGCGCCGGCCTCGCCCGTACCCGTGGCACCGGCCTCGCCCGCCGTCCTTGCTTCGCCCGCCGTCCTTGCCTCGCCCGCCACCCGTATGGTGATCTCCGCGCCGCCCGCCGGGATCCCGCGGAAGCGCACTTCGCCCGGCCAGGTGTTCGCGCGGGTACCGGTGACGGGCACGGTCACGGCCCGCATGCCCTCGGCCTTCGCGGTCGCCTCGACGATCGGCCGCTCGACGCGGAGCGTGAGCGAGCGCGCGCCCCGGCCCGCGGTGACCCGCAGCCGGTAGGTGTCGCCGTCCTTGCGCAGCACGCGGACCCGCGGCCCGTCCACGTCCACCGCCGGCGCGCGGCCGGTCCACAGGTCGCCGCGGGCGTAGCCGGGCGGCAGGAACGCGGTGTCGCGGCCCGAGACGTACCTCTTCGTCCAGTCGGACGGGTCGAGGTCGGCGCTGACCCAACCGGCCGTCCCGGTGTCGGCGTCCATCACGTACGCCAGGTGCGTGCGCCTCGGGTTGGCCGCGTCGAAGCCGTCCAGCGCCAGCCCGGCGGGCACCAGCGCCACCGCGAGGGCGGCGGCGGCCAGCGGCACGCCGAACGCCACCGGCCGCCCGACCGGCCGCTGCGGCTCCGGCAGCCACAGCTCGACGGCCGGCAGCGCGGTCAGCGCGAACAGCGCCAGCACCGCCGCGCTCACCCCGCCGAGCGCCAGCCCCATCCCGTCGAACGCCGCCAGCGCCAGCCCGGGCAGCAACGCCGCCCCCGCCAAGAGCCCGGCCGTCAGCGCCACCACGCGCCAGACCGTACGACGAAGCAGCAGCGCGGCCAGGCCGCCGAGCGCGGCGCACAGCGCGGGCAGCGCGAACATGAACGAGGCGCCCGGCGCGACCTGCGCGCACACCACGCCCAGCAGCGCCGGCCAGGCCAGCGCCCCGACGGCCGCCGCGGCAGGCCCGGCCCAGCGCCGCAGCACCAAGTACCAGCCCAGCACCGCCAGCCCGGCCAGCACCGCGACGGCCGCGCGGAAGGCGTCGGGCCGGTGCAGCAGCCCGCCCATCCCGTAGTAGTCGGGCCGCATGGCCACCAGCACCTCCCACAACCCCTGCGCCAGCACCACCGCCAGCGCGACCGGCACGGCCGCCGAGAGCGCGCCGGCCACCATCCGCACCGGCCCGGCCACCCGCCGCCGCCACGCCACCAGCCCCAGCCCGGCCACCGCGGCCACGGCGAGCCCGGCCAGCGGCCACACCAGAGCGTTCGGATAGGTGATCATGATTCCGAAGAGCCGGAAGTAGGTGACGTCGTGGTCGGCGGCCAGCGCGGGCAGGTCGGCGCCGCCGAGCGTGCGGGCCAGGGCCAGCATGTTCGTCCCGTGGTGCTGGAGGCTGCCCCTGTTCAGGTGGGCGAGCGAGTCGTCGGCCGTGTGGTAGCGCGAGGACTCCTGGATGTAGGCGAAGTTCATGCCGGTGAACCCGGCCGCGGTCATCGGCGTGAAGTCGGTGTTGTTCGGCAGCAGCCGGTAGAGCTCGACCATCATGGAGTCGCCCCGCGGGTACGGCACGGCGCTTGCGAACGTCCCGACCAGCCCGGCGTTGTCCCGCGACGTCTCGAACATCAGCGACGGCCCGCTGACCCCGCGCGCCT
Organism: Nonomuraea sp. GTA35; assembly: GCF_041950525.1. Taxonomy (NCBI): domain Bacteria; kingdom Bacillati; phylum Actinomycetota; class Actinomycetes; order Streptosporangiales; family Streptosporangiaceae; genus Nonomuraea; species Nonomuraea sp. GTA35. Next base: position 173,393 of record NZ_JBGNUV010000009.1, read on the forward strand.
CCCAGTTCAGCAGCACGCCGCCCTTGCCGCCGAGCGGATGCTCCCTGACGAACGCCTCGGCGCCGAGCACGCCGTCCTCCTCGCCGTCCGTCATCAGGAACACCAGATCGTTGCGGAGCTTCGTGTCACCCAGCGCCCGTACGCTCTCCAGCATCGCCGCCACGGCCGCGGCGTCGTCCGACGCGCCGGGGCCCATCGCGGCGGAGTCGTAGTGCGCGGCGATCACCACCGTCCCGGTCGGATCGGTGCCGCGGCGGGTGGCCACGACGTTGTGCACCTGCCCGAACGCCGCCAGCCCCGTCGAGGAGTTCGCCCCCACGGCCCGCTGCACCCGCACGTCCAGCCCCGCCGCGCGCAACTGCCCGGCCAGGTAGTCCCTGGCCTGCGCGCCGGCCTGGCTGCCGATGGGGCGGGGCCGGGTGGCGAACGCCTCCAGGTGTCTCAAGGCCCGCTCGGCGCTGAACTGCGTGGCCGGAGCCGAGGCGGGCAGCGGCTGCATGGTGCTGTTGGACATGGCGGTCAGCACGATCACGGCGGCCAGCGCCAGCAAGGCCGAAACCCCTGCCAGCGTGCGGCGGGGGACGTCGAACAACTTTCCCTTCATGACAGGGAACGCTAGGTTTCCCGGCCCGGCCGCCGGAATGATGAGCGTGCCCGGATCGGGCTGCGGTTTTCCTCAGGTCAGGAAGCGGGCGCGCAGGTCGGGGCGGAGCCAGGCGGCCGGGGAGGCGATCGGCAGCCCGCCGTCCACAGGCAGGACCACGCCGGTGGTGCAGGCGGTGCTGGTCGGCCAGGCCTCGGCCAGGGACGCCCTGGCCGAGGCCGCCGAGACCGCTACAGGAACAGGCGGTCGTTGACGCAGCGCAGCACCGGGTACGAGGTGAGCGCCGCCGGGTCCAGCTCCTTGTCCGTCGTGACGTGGAAGGTCACGCTCTCCCCCGGCAGCAGCGTGACGAGCTGGTCGTCCACGCCGGCGTCCGGGTCGAGCCGGTCGGGGAAGATCGCCAGGTCGCGCAGGACGGTCCCGGCGGTGACGGTGACGGCGTACCCGCCCGGCTCCCGTTCCGTGAAGGCGGCGGCCCGGGCCCGCGGATACCCCATGTCCGGGTCCTCGGCCAGCGCGAACACCACCCGCTCGCCTCCCAGCCCGGCCGTCAGCAGCCGGGCGCCCGGGTCCTCGGGCGGGCTGACGCGCACGGTCGCGCGGGCGGGCACGGTGACCGGCTCCTCGCGCCCGGCCAGGGCCTGGCCCGACAGGTCGAGCGCGGCCAGCTCCAGCGTGCCGGCCCACTCCTCGTCCGTGTCGTTGACCAGCACGACCTCGGTGCCGAGCCGGGTGATCAGCCGGTCGGCGAACGAGCGGCGCAGCGCGTACCAGAGGGGCTTCCTGCGGCCCGCGCCGTCCACGGCGGCCCAGGACGTGACCGGCCAGCAGTCGTTGAGCTGCCAGACGACCGTGCCCATGCAGTACGGCATCAGCGCCCTGAACCGCTGCACCCCGAACGCCATCGCGCGGGCCTGGTTGAGCTGCGTCCAGTAGTGCCAGTCGTCGAACGTCCCCGGCTCCGGCAGGTGCCCGCGCAGCCCCTTCAGCAGCTTGGCCTGCCCCCCGGGGGCCTTCTGGTGCGAGGAGTCCGGCGTGAGCGGCTCGTCGGAGGAGGCGGCGCGCAGCGTGGCGTACGCCGGCGGCCCCTGGTAGCCGAACTCGGCCACGAAGCGCGGCGTGTAGTCGGCGTAGTGCTGGTAGCCGAGGTCGCCGCCCCACACGGTCCAGATGTGCACGGTCCCGGTCGAGGGGTCGCGCACGTCGCGGTCGGGCGCGCCGGAGTACGGGCTGCCGGGCCAGTACGGCCGCGTGGGGTCCAGCTCGGCGACGACCGACGGCAGCAGGTCGTAGTAGAACCCGGCGCCCCAGCTCCTGCCGCCCAGCGGCTCGCGCCAGTCCCAGTGCTGGTGCCCCTCGATGCTCTCGTTGTTGCCGCACCACAGCACCAGGCTGGGGTGGGCGGACAGGCGGGCCACGTTGTCGCGTGCCTCGGCCGCCACCTCCGAGCGGAACGGCTCCTCCTCGGGGTAGGCCGAGCAGGCGAACGGGAAGTCCTGCCAGACCATCAGGCCAAGGCGGTCGGCCAGGCCGTAGAACTCCTCCGACTCGTACACGCCGCCGCCCCACACGCGCAGCGCGTTGGCGCCGGTGCCGACGGCCTGCTCGAAGCGCTCGGCCAGGCGGGCGGGGGTGACCCTGGCGGGAAAGCAGTCGTCGGGGATCCAGTTGAAGCCGCGCACGAACACCGGCTTGCCGTTGACGACCAGGCGGAAGGCGTCGATGTCCAGCTCGACCGTGCGGAAGCCGATCTCGCGCCGCCACTCGTCCGAGCCGGCGCGCACGGTGAGGGCGTAGAGCGGCTGCGCGCCGTGCCCGCGCGGCCACCACCGCTCGGCGTGCGGCACGTCCAGGCGCAGCACGGCCTCGCTCCGGCCCTGCTCCAGCTTGGTCTCGACGCTGACGCCCGCCACGTCGGCGGTGACGGTGACCGGCGCGTCCCCGGTGCGCTCGACGCGTACGTGCACGTCCACGCCGTCGCCGCGTACCAGCGGGCGCACCTCGGCCAGGCGGGCGCCGGACCAGGAGCTCAGGCCGATGGGCCGCCAGATGCCGCTGGTCACCAGCGTCGGCCCCCAGTCCCAGCCGAAGTTGCAGGCCATCTTGCGGATGAACGCGTACGGCTCGTCGTACGGCCCCGGCCGCTCCCCGTGCAGGGCCTGCTGCTCCTCGGCGTAGCCGTAGGGCGCGCGGAAGCGCACCTCCAGCCGGTTGCCGCCCGCGCGCAGCAGCTCGCGCACCGGGAACCGGTAGGTGCGGTGCATGTTGGCGGTGCCGCCCAGCTCGTGCCCGTTCAGCCGGACGGTCGCGACGGTGTCGAGGCCCTCGCAGACGAGGTCGGTGCGCTCGTGGCCGTCGTCGTGCCAGTCGAAGGCGGTCTCGTAGATCCAGTCCGTGCGGCCGATCCAGCCGAGCCGGGTCTCGTTGTCGTCGCGGTAGGGGTCCTCGATCAGCCCCGCGGCGAGCAGGTCGGTGTGCACGCTGCCCGGCACGGCGGCCGGGATCGCGGCGGGCCCGTGCGGGGTCTCACCGTCTGCTCGCAGGGTCCAGCCGTCGTGCAACGCACAGTACACGTGATACTCCCAACTAAACCGGGTAAGCCAGCCAGACTGTAAGGCTGGGCCACACAGGAGGTCAACATCCCCTCCTGCCCTTATGTAACGGTTAAGAAAGGAAGCCGTCCTCCGCCTCGTGCCAGGACGCGACGGCCCGGCTCGCGGCCGGGGAGAGCGGCGGCCCTGTTCTCACATAGCGGTACGATTCGTCTTACGAGGTAAGACATGCCCTAGAGTCGCACAGCATGACACCTTGGGAGATGGTCGCGGTGCTCGCGGCCGGCGTCGCGGGCGGGGCCATCAACACCGTCGTCGGGTCCGGATCGCTGATCACGTTCCCCACGCTGCTCGCGGTGGGCCTGCCGCCGATCACGGCCAACGTCTCCAACAACATCGGGCTGGTCCCCGGCGGGCTGACCGGTGTCGCGGGTTACCGCGAGGAGCTGAAGGGCCAGCGCGACCGGCTGCTCCGGCTGGCGCCCGCGTCCGTGGCCGGCGCGCTGACGGGCGGGTTGCTGCTGCTCAACCTGCCGGAGAGCACGTTCACCGCGGTCGTGGTCGTGCTCATCGCGATCTCCAGCGCGCTGGTCGTGATCCAGCCCCGGCTCAGCCGCGCGCTGGCCGACCGGCCCCGGCGCGCGCACGGCGGCCCCTGGCTCTGGCTGGGCGCGCTGGCGGCCGGCGCGTACGGCGGCTACTTCGGCGCCGGGCAGGGCATCCTGCTCATCGGCCTGATGGGCATCCTCATCGACGAGGAGCTGCAGCGCGTCAACGCTGCCAAGAACGTGCTCGTCGTGCTGGTCAACGGCACGGCCGCCATCCTGTACGCGCTCGTCGCCGACGTGGACTGGACGGCGGTGCTGCTGGTGGCGACGGGCTCGATGGCGGGCGGGTTCCTCGGCGCGCGGCTGGGCCGCAGGCTGCCTGCCCCGATCCTGCGCGGCGTGATCGTGTGCATCGGCGTGGTGGCGATGGTGAAGCTCCTCACCGACTGAGGGATTGCGCCGTGATTCCTCTGCGGCTGCTCCGGCGCCCTGGAGCTGTTCGACTGGCCGTACCTCGTCGCGGAAGTGCCGGCGCTGCTCTCCCACGTTCGCCTAACCCGCCAGACCCAGGAGGAACGCGACCGGCACGAACGCGACCGCCAGCCCCGCCGCCCACCACCGCGGCGCGGGCCCGTCCCCGAGCACCGTGACGCCGAGCGGCACCAGCGCGACGACCAGCCCGGCCAGCGCCACCAGCGCGACCGGGTCCGTGCTGCCCTTGAGCACGCCCAGCGGCAGCGCCGCCGCCAGCGCCAGTGCCACGCTCCTGACCAGGCCCAGCGCCTTGGCCCGGTAGGCGCCGACGGCCAGCACGATCCAGCCGCCCATGATGCAGACGTTGGTCGCCTTGAACACGTGGAAGGCGCCGTACGTCCCCTCGACCGCCCGCTGCGCGGCCTCCAGCCCGAGCACGTCCACGAGCTGGAACGCCAGGTGGCTGACCCCGGCGTGGAACACCCGCCCGAACAGCCCGATCACGACCAGCGTGACGCCCCACCGCGCCCACGCGGACGGCCCGATGCGCCGGCCCAGCGCGGTCACGGCGGGCCACAGCAGCACGATCCCGGCCGCGTACAGGCCGTAGGACCAGGCCAGCCGTCCCGGGTCGGCGGCGAACGCGGCGAGCTGGCCGGGGAAGAAGTCGTCGTCGCCCACGCGGGCGAGCACCCCGGCGGCGAGCAGCAGGGGGCCCAGCACCGCACCGGCGCCCTCGACCCAGCGTCCTGGCATCTCCTGGTTCATACCGATCATCCAAGCGACGGCCGGACGCCCGCACACGGGCGCTACGGCGAGAGCCTCAGGTAGTGCCCGCACCACCCCCGGGCAGCGGCCGGTGCGCCACGTCGCGTGCGGCCTCGCGGTCCATGCCGAACATGCGCAGCACCTGCTCGGCCAGCTCGTCGCAGGCGTCCTCGTCCACCAGGCCGGGCTGCGACAGCCGGAGCTGCAGGAAGCCGAGCAGCGAGCCGCCGGCGCCGGCCAGGGCGACGATCGGGTTGGCGACGTGGAAGCGGCCCGCCTCGATGCCCTTGCGGATGTCGCGCAGCGCGCGCGGGGCCAGGCCCACGTCGGAGTCGAGGTACTGCAGCCCGGTACGGCTCAGGATGCGGGCCATCTGCGGGTGGGTGTCGACCATGCGGCCGGTCAGCCGTACGGAGGCGGCGAAGACCTCGGCCGGGTCGTCGAGGCCGGCGGTGAGCCGGTCGAGGAACTGCCCGTGCTCCTCCAGCACGTCGGTGATGGCGGCCTGGAACAGCTCGTCCTTGCTGCCGAAATGGTTGTAGAAGGAGCCGAACCCGACGTCGGCCGCCTCGGTGAGCTCCTGGATGCTCACCTCCGCCACACCCTGCCGCGCGAGGAACTCCCTGGCCGCGTCGATGAGCGCCTGCCTGGTGCGCGTCTTGCGCCGCTCCAGCCGTGACGCGGGCCGCTGATCCGGTTTCACGTTCTTCAGCATACCGACTTGACAGAGGCTTCCCTCATTTCTGATGATTTCATCACTAATGAGCGTCCAATCAACATGGGGGTGGTGATGGGAAGCGCACACGAGAACCTGCACAGCGAGCGCGGGCCGCTGCGGGGCGAGCATCCCGGCCGGTCACGGGATCCGGTGATCAAGGTGGTGGACCTGGCCTGGCTGGAGTTCGAGAAGACCGACCTCGACCGGGCCGAGACGTTCGCCCTCGACTTCGGCTTCGCGGTGGCCCGCCGGACGCGGGACGCGCTGTACCTGCGCGGCACCCTGCCGGGCACCCACTGCCTGGTGATCAGGAAGGGGCCGGGATCGCGCTTCGTGGGCCCCGCGTTCCTGGCCGCGACGCCCGGTGACCTGTCCAGGCTCGCCCGCGCCACCGGCTCCGACGTGCGGGAGCTGGGCGATCCCGGCGGCGGGCGGGTGGTGGAGCTGCGCGATCCCAGCGGCTTCCCGGTACGCGTCGTGCACGGCGTGGCCGAGCTGCCGCCGATGTCCGGCCAGCGGCCGGTGCCGATGAACGTCGGCGACGCCCGGCCCCGGATCAACGCCACGCAGCGCCCGGCACGCGAGCCGGCGCGGGTGCAGCGGCTGGGTCACGTCGTGCTGGAGACCAGGTGGTTCGAGCGGGCGCTCGGCTGGTACCTGGACACGCTCGGCATGATCGTCAGCGACTTCCTCTTCCTGGACGGGCAGCGCGACCGGGGCCCCACCATGGCGTTCGTGCGCTGCGACCGGGGCGGCGTGCCGGCCGACCACCACACCCTCGCCATGCACCTCGGGCCCGGCGTCGGGTACGTGCACTCGGCGTACCAGGTGGCGGACCTGGACGCGGTGGCCGCGGGCGGCGAGTACCTGGCCGGGCGCGGCTACCGGCGGGTGTGGGGCATCGGGCGGCACATCCAGGGGAGCCAGATCTTCGACTACTGGCGCGACCCCGACCGGCTGATGGTGGAGCACTTCGCCGACGGGGACCTGTTCGACTGCACGGTGGAGCCGGGGTGGGCGCCGATGTCCGCCGGCGGCCTGGCCCAGTGGGGGCCGCCGGTCACCCGCGACTTCCTCGGCACGAACCCCTCTCCCGAGCTGCTGCGCACGGTCTTCACGGCGCTGCGCGAGGACAACGAGATCGACGCCGCCCGCCTGCTGGGCCTGATGAAAGCGATGAGAGCGTGAGCGTCAACGTACTGCGTACCGAGCAGGGCTGGTGGGTCGAGCGCGACGGGCTGGCCCACGCGGTGGACACGGCCGCGCGGACCACGGCCGAGCTGCTCGCCGACCGGGCCGCCGTCCTGGCCCCCGCCGAGGAGGGCGTGCCGGTCGAGGAGCTGGAGCTGCGCTCCCCGGTCACGACGCCCTGCCGGGTGGTGGCCCAGATGGTGAACTACCGCTCGCACGCCCAGGACTCCGGGTTCGATCCGGGGCGGGTGCCGATCACGTTCTTCCGCAAGGCGTCCGGGTCGGTGGCGGGCCCGTACGACCCGATCGTCAAGCCGCGGCACGTGCGGCTGCTCGACTACGAGATCGAGCTGGGCCTGGTCATGGGGGCCGAGCTGCCGGTGGGGACGAGCGTGACGGAGGCCTCGCTGCCCGGCTACGTGGCCGGGCTGGTGGTCGCCAACGACGTGTCGGCCAGGGACGTGCAGCTCGCCAAGGGGCAGTTCTACGAGAGCAAGTCGTACCCGACGTTCACGCCGCTGGGGCCGCGGCTGGTGCTGCTGGACCGGGAGGAGTTCGGCCGGCTGGTGGACCTGCGGCTGCGGCTGTCGGTCAACCAGGTGCCGCGGCAGGACCGTACCGTGGCGGACATGATCGCCCGGCCGGCGGCGGCGCTGACCGAGCTGGCCAGGTTCCAGGCGCTCAGCCCCGGCGACGTGCTGCTGACCGGCACGCCCGGCGGCACGGCGCTCAAGGCTCCGCCCGCGGTGGTCGAGCGCATCGGGGCGCTGCTGCCGCCCGAGCTGAAGTGGAAGATCTTCTTCGACCGGCAGGCCCGGGTGCCCGCCTACCTCCGGGCGGGCGACGTGGTCAGCGCGCGCATCTCCACCGGCGACGGCGCCATCGACCTCGGCTGCCAGCGCACACTCGTGGAGTACGCGTGAACGTCGTGCCGGAGGCGCGCATCGGAACCGTGCCGGAGGCGCGCATCGGAACCGTGCCGGAGGCGCGCGGCGAGACCGTGGGGGAGGCGGGCGTCGAGACCGTTCCTGTTCTCGTCGCCGGGGCCGGGCCGACCGGGGTGGCGGCCGCCACGCTGCTGGCCGGGTACGGGGTGCGCAGCCTCGTCGTCGATCCGCATCCCGGCGTGTACCCGCTGCCGCGGGCGGTGCATCTCGACGACGAGGTGCACCGCATCCTGCAGCGGATGGACGTGGCCGAGGAGTTCACGGCGGTCAGCACGCCCGGGGCGGGCATGCGGCTGGTGGACGCCGGGCTGCGCACGATCGCCGAGTTCCGGCGGGATCGCGGGGCCGGGCGGCACGGGTGGCCGCAGGCGAACATGTTCGACCAGCCGGACCTGGAGTCCCTGCTGCGGGCGAACCTCTCCCGCCGCCCGGAGGTGGAGCTGCTGCCGTCGACCGAGGTCGTACGGGTCGAGCAGGAGGTGCGGGGGCCCGCTCCGGTGCGTGTCCTGCTGCGTGACGCCGGCGGCGGGCGGGCGCGGGAGGTGTGGGCGCACGCCGTGCTCGGCTGCGACGGGGCCAACAGCCTGATCCGGCGGGGCATCGGGGCACGCATGCGTGACCTGGGGTTCGCCGACCGGTGGCTGGTGGTGGACGTGCGGTGCGCGGAGCCGCTGGACGTCTGGGACGGCACGTACCAGGTGTGCGATCCGGAGCGGGCGGCCACGTTCATGCGGATCGGGCCGGAGCGGTACCGGTGGGAGTTCCGGATGCGGGAGGGGGAGACGGAGGCCGAGCTGACCCGGCCCGAGCGGCTGGCTGGGCTGCTCGGGCCGTGGGTGGCGGGCGTGCCCCTGGAGAGGCTGACGGTGTTGCGGCAGGCCGCCTACACCTTCCGGGCGCAGGTGGCGGATCGGTGGCGGCGCGGGCGGGTGTTCCTGCTCGGTGACGCCGCGCATCTGACGCCGCCGTTCATCGGGCAGGGCATGGGCGCCGGGCTGCGGGACGCGGCCAACCTCGCCTGGAAGCTGGCGCTCGTGCTGTCGGAGGGTGGCTCCGAGCGGCTGCTGGACACGTACGAGGCCGAGCGGGCGCCGCACGTCACCCGGACCGTCCGGCTAGCCGTCACGATCGGGCGGGCGATGACGGGCGGGCGGGAGCGGGGCGCGTCCGTGCGGCGGCTGCTGCTCACCCGGGCCGGGCGCCTACCCGCCGCCCACGCCCTGGCGGTCCGCGGCACGTCGCCCCGCCTGCGCGCCGGGCCGCTCGTCCGGGGCGTGGCCGGGCTTCCCGGGACGCTGGCGCCGCAGCCGTGGGTGGAGGCGCGCGGGGATGCGGGCGAGCGGCTGGTCCGGCTCGACGACCTGCTCGGCGACTCCTTCGCCGTCCTCACCCTCGGCCCGCTCCACGAGGACCTGGCCGCCCTGGCACGCCGCCTGCGAGCGGTCGTCGTCCACGTGCGCCGGCCGCCCCTCGCGGGTGGCGCCGGCCGCGCTGATGGCGCGGGTGGCACGCGCCAGGCTGGGGGCGCGGGTGGCGCCGGCGGTGCTGGTGGCGTGTGCGCGGGTGACACGGCGGTCGTGGTCGCCGACGGGACGCTCGAACGGTGGTTGCGGGACGCGCGGGCGGCGGCCGTGCTGGTGCGGCCGGACCGCGTCGTCCTGGCCGCCGCGCCCTTCCCGAGCCGGCCGGGGCCGGTCGGAGCGGCGATCGCCCGCGACGCCGCCGCGTGGTTGCCCCTCCTGCCGCCGACGCGCACCGCCCGCGCCACCGACACCCCGAATACCCTCCGCGCCGCCGACCGCGCCGGCACCCCGGGCGCCGTTCCCCTCGACCTCCTGGAGACCCATGAGTGACCTCGCCCTGCTTCGCCGCGCGGGCCTGCACGTCGTCGAGACGGCGGCCCCCGTGCTCGGCTTCACCCTCGTCTACGCCACCACCCAGCGCCTCCCCCTGGCCCTGACCGTGGCCCTGTGCCTGGCGGCGGGGGTGGCGGTCTACCGGTTCACGCACGCCCACAGCCTCCTGCCCGCGATCGGCGGTTTCGGGCTGGCGGCGGGCGCGGCGGCGATCGCCGCGCTGTCCGGCGAGGCGACCGACTTCTTCCTGCCCGTCTTGGTCATCCGGGGCACGGTCGTGGCCGTGACCCCGATCCTGCTGCTGCTCCGCCTGCCGCCGGTCGCCGTGGCGGCCGGGGTGCTGACCGGGCGCGGCCACGGCTGGCGCCGCGACCCGGTGCGGCTGCGGGCGTACACGATCGTGAACCTCGGCTGGATGCTCGGCGAGGGCGCGCTCGTGGCCAACCAGGCGCGCCTGTACCTGGCCGACAGGGCCGTGGCCATGGGCGCGTTCAAGCTGCTGGTCGAGATCCCCCTGCACGTGTTGATGGTGGCCCTGATGTGGGCCGGCTACCGCCGACTGACCCGAGGAGTACGTTCATGACGACCACCGTGACCCTGACCGGCACCGGCGTGCCGATCCCTTCGCCCGGCCGCGCCGGGGCGGGCGTGCTGGTCAGGTACGGCGAGACGGCCCTGCAGTTCGACGCGGGCCGTGCGACGGTGCTGCGCCTGACCGAGGCGGGCACGGGCCTGCACGAGCTGAGCGCGCTGTTCGTCACGCACGTGCACAGCGACCACGTGATCGGCCTGCCGGACGTGGTGATGGGCCGGTGGATCCAGGACCACGTGTGGCGGACGGGCCCGCTGGAGGTGCACGTGCCGGAGGGCGAGGCGGCCGGCTTCGTGGATCGCATGCTGGACCCGTACGCGGCCGACATCGCGCTGCGCATGGAGCACGTGCAGGCGGTGCCGCCCGAGGCGCGGCTGCGGACGTTCGCCGCGAAGGCCACGCCGCAGGAGGTGTGGCGGGGCGGCGACGTCACGGTGGAGGCCGTGGCGGTGCACCACGAGCCGGTGCCGGACGCGGTGGCGTACCGGGTCAGGACCCCGGACGCCACGGTCGTGATCTCGGGTGACACGCGGGTGTGCGAGGAGGTCGAGGAGCTGAGCCGGGGCGCGGACGTGCTGGTGCACGAGGCGTGCAGGACGACGGCGCTGAGCGGGGCGATCGCGGGCACGCCGTTCGAGAAGATCTTCTCCTACCACGCCGACACGGTGGCGCTCGGCGGCCTGGCCGGGCGCGCCGGGGTCGGGCATCTCGTGCTCACCCACCTGATCCCGGCGCCGGACGACGAGGCGGGAGAGGCGGAGTTCGTCGCCGACGTGCGCTCCGGCGGCTACGGCGGCCGGGTCAGCGTGGGCCGGGACCTGATGTCCGTCACCGTGGACTGACCTCCCCGGCGGTGCTCTCCCGGACGATGAGCCGGTGGGGCACCACGATCTCGGGGGGCGTGCCGAGCTCTCCCCGGATGGACTCCAGCAGCGTGTCCACCGCCCGCCGCGCGATCTCCCCCTTGTCGGGGGCGACCGTCGTCAGGCTGGGCGTGCTGTACTGGCCCTCCTCGATGTCGTCCAGCCCGACCACGGCCACGTCGTCGGGGACGCGGCGGCCCGCCCTGGTCAGCGCCCTGATCGCGCCCAGGGCGAGCAGGTCGTTGTAGCAGAACACCGCGTCGGGCGGCTCGGGCAGGGCCAGCAGCCGCTCCATGGCCGCGGCGCCCAGCCGCCGGTGGAAGTGCGCGGTGGGCACGATCAGCTCGTCGTCCACGTCCAGCCCGGCGCGGGCGTGCGCCTGCCGGTAGCCGGCGGTGCGGAGCTGGGCCGTCTCCCCCGTCGCGTACGGCTGGTCGCCGATGGCGGCCACCCGGCGGCGGCCCAGCTCCAGCAGGTGCGCGGTGGCGTCGCGGGCGGCGGCCACGTTGTCGATGGCGACGTGGGGGAAGCTGCCGTTGAAGATGTGCTCGCCGAGCAGCACGATCGGCACGCGGTTGCCCCGGGCGCGCAGCTCCTCGGCGGAGACCGACAGCGGGCTGAGCAGCAGGCCGTCGAACATCGTGGCCCGCGAGTCGCGCCCGAGCAGCTCGCGCTCCCTGTCGCCGTCGCCGTCGGTCTGGTCGATCATCACCACGTAGCCGTGCGCGCGGGCGGCCTTGATCACCTCGCGGGCCAGCTCGGCGAAGTACGGCACGTCCAGCTCGGGCACCACGAGGGCGATCATGCCCGTGCGGCCCTGTTTGAGGTTGCGGGCGATGAGGTTGGGGCGGTAGTCGAGCTCGTCGAGCGCCACCTGCACCCGGGCCCGCAGCTCGTCGGAGACCGGCGCGTAACCGTTGACGACGTTGGACACCGTACGGATGGACACGTTCGCCAGTTTCGCGACGTCGCGCAGGGTTGGACCGGCCATGCGTCTCCTATACCTCCGGGTGCCGTTCTTGGGAAGATCCTAAACCTGGCCTTGCATCGTTGCAGACGAGTATGCATTATGTCTGCATCGTTGCAGAGCGCTCACCACGCCCTTCCCCGTCCGGCGAGGAGTCGAAGATGACTACATCCCCCATTGGCCGCCGCGGCTTTCTCAAGGGAGCCGTCGGCATCGGCGCGCTCGCCGCCACCGGCTCGCTGGCCGCCGCGTGCGCGGCCCCGGGCGGCACGAGCGCGCAGCCGAGCAAGCTGGCCGCGCCGGCCGCGTCCGGCTCCGCCGCCAAGGGCGAGATCACGATCTGGAACCGGTCGGGGGACCTGTTCAAGGTGTTCGACGCCGCGATCGCCAAGTTCCGCCAGGCGTACCCGAACGTCAAGGTGAACCACCAGGCCGTGGACATCGACGCCAAGCTGGCCAACACGCTGATCAGCGGCACCGACGTGCCCGACGGCAGCTTCTGGGACGACGCCAAGATCGGCGGGCAGGCGGAGCACCTGTTCGACCTGACGGACCTGATCGCGCCGTACAAGGACCAGACCTCGGCGTACAAGCTGTCGGTGAACACCGTGGACGGCAAGATCTACGGCGTCCCGTGGGACCTGGACCCCGGCCTGCTCTGGTACCGCGAGGACGTCCTGGAGAGCGCCGGCGTCGACCCGGCGAGCCTGGCCACGTACGACGACCTGCTCGCCGCCTCCAGGACGATCAAGGAGAAGGACCCCAGGACCAGGCCCATCCACCTGGAGAAGACCCCGTTCCTCAGCCAGCTCTGGCTGGAGATGCTGGCCAACCAGCAGGGCACGGGCCTCACCGACGCGCAGGGCAAGCTGCGGCTCGACTCCGAGGAGTACCGGCGGATCTTCACCTGGATCCAGACCGCGGTCAAGGACGGCCTCGTCACCCACGCCCCCTACCTGGAGCAGGCCGACGTCAACACGCTCGACAACGGCCAGCAGGTGTTCGTGCCGTGGGCGATCTGGTGGTCGTTCGCGCCGCAGCAGCTCCTCAAGAACACCAAGGGCAAGTGGCGGGCCGCGCCGCTGCCCGCCTGGACGCCGGGCGGCGCGCGCAGCGGCGCGATGGGCGGCAGCAGCTTCATCATCCCCGCCAAGGCCAGGAACCCGGAGCTGGCCTGGCTGCTGTACGAGTTCCTGTGCTTCAAGGAGCCCGGCTACACCGCCGTGTACGGCCCCAACGACGTCTACCCCGGCGGCCTGTCCACCTCCATCCCCAGCTACACCCCCGCCGCTGACCCGGCCAAGCCGTTGTTCAAGCCGATCGAGGCGCTCGGCGGCCAGGACCTGTGGAAGGTCGCCGTCGAGGCGGGCGCGAGCATCCCGGCCGCCGCGCCGATCCCGTGGTGGTGGGCGCAGTCGGTGGACTACCTCGGCAACAACATGCAACGCCTGATGGAAGGCAAGATGTCTCCGGACCAAGTGATCAGCGAGTCGGCCGAGAAGATCCAGAAGAACCTGATCGACCGCTCATGAGGTTGCGCTCCGTACGGCTGACGCCGTACCTGTTCATCGCCCCGTTCTTCGCGGTCTTCGGCGCGTTCGGGCTCTACCCGCTGATCTACGCGCTGCAGCTCAGCTTCATGCGCTGGCGGGGCGGGAGCGGGGCCCGCTGGGTCGGCCTCGACAACTACCTCTACCTGCTGACCAGCACGGAGTTCTGGGCCTCGCTGGGCAACAGCGCCGTCATGTGGCTGCTCATCGTGCCGATCCAGATCGTGGCGGGGCTGGGCGGCGCGGTGCTGCTGGCCAACGCCAAGCTGCGGCTGCGCGGGTTCTTCCGGGTGGCGTTCATCGCGCCGTTCGTGACCCCGCTGGTGGCCATGGCGCAGGTGTGGATCGTGGTGTTCGACCAGGACTACGGCCTGATCAACTACCTGCTCAACCTGGTGGGCCTGCCCGACGTGGGCTGGCTGACCTCCACGGCGTGGTCCAAGCCCACGCTGGCGCTGCTGTTCCTGTGGAAGACCACCGGGTTCGCGATCATCATCCTGCTCGCGGGCCTGCAGGCCGTCCCCGGCGGCGTGTACGAGGCCGCCTCGCTCGACGGCGCCTCCCGCTGGCGCCAGTTCTGGTCGATCACCGTGCCGCTGGTGCGCAGGAGCATGGCGTTCCTCGTGGTCATCCAGACGCTGGCCGTCTTCCAGATGTTCGCCGAGCCGTTCGTGGTCACCGAGGGCGGCCCGTACGGCTCCACCACCACCGCGGGGCTCTACCTGTACGACCACATCACCGCCTCCGACCTGGGCACCGGCGCCGCGAACTCGTTCCTGCTGGTCCTGCTGGTCTTCGGCCTGTCGCTGGTCTCGGTCAGGATGCTGCGCCCGAAGGACGAGGTGTCATGAGCCAGAACAGGCCCGGAGCCGGGCAGTACGTGCTGCTGACGCTGCTCGCGATCGTGTTCCTGTACCCGATCTGGTGGGCGGTCAGCTCCTCGCTCAAACCGGCGGCCGAGATCATCGCCAGCCCGCTGTCGATCGGCGAGCTGACGCTGGACAACTACCGGGCGATGTTCGCCGACGTGCCGATCGGCACCGGGTTCCTGAACACGGCGATCGTGCTGCTGGTCAAGGGCGGGATGACGATGGTCTTCTGCCCGCTGGCCGGCTACGCCTTCGCCAAGTACGACTTCCCGTTCAAGAACCTGCTCTTCGGCGTCGTGCTGCTGACGCTGATGCTGCCGACACTGGTGCTGATCATCCCCCTGCTGCTGGAGATGAGCGCGCTGGGCTGGGTGAACACGTACCAGGCGCTGATCCTGCCGGGCAGCGTCGACGCGTTCAGCATCTTCTGGATGCGGCAGACGATCGCCGCCATCCCGAACGAGCTGATCGACGCCGGGCGGGTGGACGGGGCCGGCGAGTTCGGCATCTTCTACAAGGTCGTGCTGCCGGTCATCCGGCCGGGCCTGGCCGCGCTGGCCGTGCTGACCACCATGAACATCTACAACGACTTCGTCTGGCCGGTCGTCGCCGTCAACGACACCGCGCACCAGACCCTCCAGGTGGTGCTGTCCACGCTGGCCCAGAACGTCACCGGCAACCGCATCGGCGCCGACTTCGCCACCGTGTGGGGCGAGCTGCTGGCCGCCGGGAGCATCGCCATGCTGCCCCTGCTGGTGATCTTCGTACTGCTTCAGCGCCACTTCATCAACGGCATCCTCGCGGGCAGCGTCAAGGGCTGACCCGGATCATGAAAGAGAGCATCATGGAGTACCCCCGCCCCCACTTCGACCGGTCACACTCCTGGTCGAGCCTGAACGGCGACTGGGACTTCCGGGCCGACACCGAGCAGGACTACGACCGGACCATCACCGTGCCCTTCGCCTGGGAGACCCCCGCGTCGGGCATCGAGGCCCACTGGCTGCCCGTGGCCTGGTACCGCCGCACGTTCACCGTTCCCGCCGGTTGGGCGGGGCAGCGGGTCGTGATCCAGTTCGGCGCCGTGCACCACGAGGCCACCGTGTGGGTGAACGACGTCGAGGTGGCCCGCCACCGCGGCGGGTACACGCCGTTCGAGGCCGACATCACCGACGCCCTGCGGGACGGCGACCAGACGGTGGTCGTACGGGTCTCGGCGCCGCTGGACAAGCGCGAGATCGCGCACGGCAAGCAGCGCAGCATCCCGCGCGACGACTTCGACGGCGTCTGCTTCACGCCCTCCTCGGGCATCTGGCAGAGCGTCTGGCTGGAGGCCAGGCCGGCGACGTACCTGGCGGGGCTGAAGCTGCGCCCGGCTGACGGGCTGGACGCCATCGAGGTCGAGGCCCGCGTGTCCGGCGCCGCCGAGGCCACGCTGGTGCTGAGCCTGCGCGGCACCGACGTGAGCGTCGAGGTCCCGGTCGTGAACGGCCTGGCGGAGACCGTGATCCCGGTCGCCGAGCCGCGCCTGTGGTCGCCCGAGGACCCGCACCTGTACCACGTGGACGCCACGCTGACCTCGGCCGACGGCACCGACACCGTCGCCGCCTACACCGGGCTGCGCCGCATCGAGGTGATCGGCGAGGACCTGTACCTCAACGGCGGCCGCCTGTTCGTGCGCGGCGTGCTCGACCAGGGGTACTGGCCGCTGACCGGCATCACCCCGCCCGACGACGCCGCGCTGCGCCGCGACCTCGAACTGGCCGCGGCGGCCGGCTACAACCTGGTGCGCAAGCATCTCAAGCTGGAGGACCCGCGCTTCGTCCACCACGCCGACGTGCTCGGCATGCTGGTGTGGGCCGAGCCGGCCGCGACCGGTCGCTTCTCCGCCGACTCGGTGGCGGCGTTCGAGGAGCAGATCGCGCCCATGGTCGAGCGCGACGGCAACTCCCCCGCGGTCATCATCTGGGGCCTGTACAACGAGGAGTGGGGCCTCGACTGGGACATCCCCGGCGACCCGGCCAAGCAGGCGGCGACCGCGCAGGCGTACGACCTGCTCAAGGCGCTCGACGCGAGCAGGCCCGCCGTCGACAACTCCGGCTGGACGCACGTCAAGACGGACCTGCTCGACTGGCACTACTACGACGAGTCCGCCGCCTCCTGGGGGAAGACGGTCGCCGCCCTGCTGAACGGCGAGCAGGACGACTTCCCCGTCAAGCTCGGCCCCGACTTCGTGGTGCGCAAGAAGCTCGCCGGCGCCCCCGGCCAGCCGCTGCGCGGCCTGCCCAACCTCAACAGCGAGTACGGCACCGGCTTCACCTCCGTCGAGCGCGGCTGGCAGCTGCGCTGGCAGACCCAGGAGCTGCGCCGCCACGACCGCGTGGCCGGCTACGTCTACACCGAGCTGTACGACATCGAGCACGAGTCGGCCGGCCTGCTCGACTTCGAGCGCCGCGCCAAGGACCTGGCCGGGGTGGACCCGGCCGACGTGAACGCCACGACCACGCTCGTGCTCGACGTGGTGCCCGTCGCGCCCGGCCGCGACCTGCTCAGCGAGTCGCGCGAGGTGAGCGTGCCCGTACGCGTCTCGCACCACGGAGGCGAGCCGGTCAACGGCCACCTGCACACCGCCTGGACCCCCGTCTTCGGCCCCGCGCCTTCTGCCCCCGGGGCGGAAGGCCCGTGGATCGAGGCCAAGCCGTTCCTGCTCAGCGCCGCCGCCGAGGTGCGCGCCGAGCTGCCGGACGGCTGGACCAGCGGGCGCCTGCACATCGCCCTGATCAGCGACGGCGCGGTCGTGGCCCGCTCCGCCGTGGACGTCGACACCTACACCGGCTTCGTCATCGGAGACAACCGCTAAAGGAGACCAGTAGTGCGGCTTACACCCCCCGCGCGGCTCGTGACCGCGTTAGCCCTCATCGCCACCTGCCTCGGAGCGCTGGCCGGCCCCGCCTCGGCGGCCCCCGCCGGCCAGGTGCTCTACTCCCCGAACCTGACCACGTTCCCCCAGGGTGACGCCAGCTACCCGAGGGCGATCAGGCTCGACCACGACGGCTCGGCGAACGAGACGATGCTCGCCACGTTCGCCAAGCGCGGCCACAACGCGCCCGCCTCGTTCCCCGTCCACCGCAGCACCGACGGCGGCCGGACCTGGTCGGCGAACCCGATCTCCACCATCACCTCCCACACCCCGGGCTGGGGAATCGGGGCGCCGGTCCTGTACGAGGTGCCGCGCACGGCCAACGGCCTCAACCAGGGCGACGTCCTGGCCGCCGGGACCGCCTGGGTGGACGGCGACTACACGGCGCAGAAGGTCGAGGTGTTCAAGAGCACCGACCACGGCGTGACGTGGACGTACCTGTCCAACTGCACGCAGACCAGCGGCCTGCCCGACACGATCGGGCACGGCATCTGGGAGCCGTGGTTCCTGCTCGCCCCGAACAACACCCTGGCCTGCTTCATCTCCGACGAGCGGCCCGCGGGCAGCGCCACGAACAACCAGGTCATCGGCCACTACACCTCCACCAACGGCGGCCAGACGTGGAGCGCCACGATGACCCTGGACGTGGCCTTCCCCGCCGACAACCTGGCCAGGCCCGGCATGTCGATCGTGACGGGGCTGCCGAACGGCACGTTCCTGATGGCGTACGAGCTGTGCAGGGACGCCACGGACGCCGACCACGCGTGCGAGGTGTACGTCAAGACCAGCTCCGACGGCCTCAACTGGGGCTCGGGAGCCGGGACCCTCGTGCGCACCGCGGACCAGCGGGAGCTGCTGCACACCCCGTACGTCGCCTGGCTGCCGGGCGGCGGCGCCAACGGCACGCTGCTGATGTCGGGCCAGCGCGTCGTGGCGGGGCCGACCGGCAACAAGACGGTGCTGGGCGAGTCCGGCCAGGTGCTGTTCGCCAACACCAACCTGGGCGCCGGCGAGTGGACCGAGATCGAGGCGCCGGCGATCACCTCGCCCACCGGGGGCTACAACCCCGGCGAGCCGTCCTGCCCCGGCTACAGCTCGCCCATCGTGCCGTCCGCGAACGGCACCGGCTTCCTCTACCTGACCGCGACCCACCTGACGGGCAACCAGTGCCAGGTCAGGTACGGCCTCGGCACGCTGCCCGGCAAGGCCGTCCGGGTCACCGGCCCCGGCGGCAAGTGCCTGGACGTCGACACCAACACCAACGCCAACGGCAACGCCGCCCAGCTCTGGGACTGCGGCGCCGCCACCGGCCAGCGCTGGTCCAAGCACCCCGAGGGCAGCCTGCGCGCCTTCGGCAAGTGCCTGGACGTCGACGCGCAGGGCACCGCCAACCACACCAAGGTGCAGCTCTGGGAGTGCAACGGCAGCGGCGCCCAGAAGTGGACGCACCGCTCGGACGGCTCCCTGTTCAACCCGCAGTCGGGCCGCTGCCTGGACGCCCCGCAGGGCGCCACCGCCAACGGCACGAAGCTGCAGATCTACGACTGCAACGGCCTGTTCCCGCAGCAGTGGACCATCCCCGCCTGACGGGGAAACCCCGGGGGCGTGGCGAGCAGGTCGCCACGCCCCTGTGGCGAGCAGGTCACCGCGCCCTCCGCCCTTGCCCGGTCAGGCGAACGGCTGGGCCATCTGGTCGAGCGTCTCGTTCATGACCTCGCGCAACGTGCGCGCCTCGCGCTCCTCGGTCCACAGGTGCGTGGCCACCCGCAGCCCCACCAGGAAGGCCGCGGCCAGCACCCTGGGCGGCACCGTGGCGGGCCGGTCCCCGACCGCCTCCACGAGGTCGCGTTCCAGGGCCGCGTGGTTGGCGAGCTGGCGGGCCAGCAGCGAGGGGTGGCGCTTGGCGAGGCGGGCGCGCAGGGCCCACTCGCGCTCCGGCTCCCCCAGCTCCCGGTACAGATCCTCGACGGAGGCCCGCAGCGCCTGCCAGGCGGTGAGCCCGGCGGGCTGGGCGCGCACCTGCTCGACCAGGGCGAGGATGCGCTGCTCCTCCCCGTAGAGGAGCGCGTCCTCCTTGCCGGAGAAGTAGTTGGAAAACGTCCGCCGCGAGATGTTGGCGGCGTCGGCGATCGCCTCGACGGTGACGGCGTCGAGACCGTGCTCGACCACGAGCCGCAGGGCCGCCTCGTGCACGGCCTGACGGGTCTCGGCCTTCTTGCGTTCCCGCAGCCCCACCGTGGTCTCCATGATGGACGTCAGCCTACCCGTGGCGGGCGTGCGAGCCCCGGCTGCGGTCAGGGCTCGCACAAGATCATTATCGCGCATCAAGATCACTTGTGGGACCTCGCACGGGGTGGATGGACGAAACAGTGACAAGCCAGCACACTCGCGAGGTGAATGGAGAGAACCTGCCACTGTTACGGAGACCCCGATGGCAAGCCTGGCTTCTCCTGCGCTGGTCGGGCGGGACACCCCGCTGCGATTACTCATCGGCGCCATCACCTGCCCGCCCGCCGTCATCCAGGTGCAGGGCGAGGCGGGGATCGGCAAGACCAGCCTCGTCCGAGCCGCGATCGAGCCGCTCACCTCGCCCGGCAGGACCGTGCTGATCGGCCACTGTCACCAGATCCGCGAGCCGTTCCCGTACGGGCCGGTGTTCGACGCGCTGCGCCACGTCGCGGCGGCCCTGCCCGGCCGCGACCGGCTCAGCCCGGTCACCGGAGCGCTCCGCGGCTACCTGCCCGAGCTGGCGGGACACCTGCCGCCCGCACCGTCCCCGCCGCCCATGGGCGACCCGCGCGCCGAGCGGCACCACCTCTTCCGTGCCGTGCACGCGCTGCTGGGCGCTGCCGGGATGGTGGTGCTGGTCGTCGAGGACCTGCACTGGGCCGACGACGGCACCCGGGACCTGCTGCGCTTCCTCACCGACCAGCCGCCCGAGGGGCTGGCGCTGGTGGTGACGTTCCGCCGGGAGGAGCTGCCGGTGCCTGGGCTGCCGTTCGGGCACGCGTACCGGCGGGCGCCCGGGGTGCGCAGCGAGGTGATCTCGCTGACGCCGCTCGACGTCGAGGGCGTGCGCAGGCTGGCGGGGGCGCTGCTCGCGTCGAACCCCGGCATGGCGTTCGCCGCCAAGCTGCACGAGCGCACGGCCGGGGTGCCGTTCGTGATCGAGGAGGTGGTCCGGACGCTGCTGGACGGCGAAAACCGCCTGCCCGAGCCCGAGGCGCTCGACCGGATGGGCGTGCCGGTGCTGCTGCGCGAGGCCATGGCGGAACGCCTCACCGGGCTGTCACCCGCCGCACTCCGCGCCGTCCGCGCCGCCGCCGTCCTCCGGCTCCCCGCGGAAGAACCGCTGATCAACGCCGTCTCCGGCGCCCCGGGACCGCACCGGCCCCGCCCCGAGGAGCCGGGGCAGGCACCGCACGGCGAGTCAGGGCTGAGCGAGGCGTTGCGGGCCGGGGTGCTGCGCGAGCAGCCCGACGGCCTGTACGGCTTCCGCCACGCCCTCGCCCAGCAGGCCGTCTACGACGCCATCCCCGGCCCCGACCGCAGGCTCACGCACCGCCGCGCCATGGCCGCGCTGGCCGCGCTCGACCCGCCGCCCCTCGTCCAGCTCGCCCACCACGCCCGCCACGCCGGCGACTTCGCCGCGTGGCAGCGGCACGGCAGCGCCGCCGCCGATCACTCCGCCGCGATCGGCGACATCCCGCTGGCCGTGGAGCTGCTGGAAGGGCTGCTCGCCGACCCGAAACTGCCCAGGCAGGCGCGCGGGCCGCTGGCGCTCAGGCTCAGCCGCGTCGCCGCCATCGGCCTGTCGCACCGCCGCGTCGTCCGCATCCTGCGCCACCTCCTGTCCGACGACTTCCTGTCACGCCGGGTACGCGGCGAGGCCCGGCTCAACCTCGGCGTGCTGCTGTCCAACCAGGCCGGCGCGATCACCGCGGGCCGGCAGGAGATCCTCGCCGCGCTCCCCGACCTGGCCGACAGCCCCTGCCTGGCCGCCCGCGGCCTGGCTCTGCTGGCCATGCCCGTGTGGGGCGGCGAGCCGCTGGCCATGCACGAGGAGTGGATGGCGCAGGCGGAGAAGCTGCTGGTGGAGGGCCAGGATCCCGAGCTGGCGGCCGCCGTCCAGGCCAACAAGGTGAGCATGGCCATGCTCGTCGGCTTGCCCGACGCGTTCGAGCTGGCCGGCACGCTGCCGGTCAACGACCCGTCCACCGCCGTGCGCAGGCAGGTGGCGCGCGGCTACTCCAACCTGTACGACGCCGCGCTCGCACTCGGCCACTACGCCGCCGCCGGGCGGTTCGCCGAGCGGAGCAGGCGCGTCGCCGAGGAGACCGGCGCGCTGTACCCGGCGTTCCTGGTGGAGATGTCGTCGATCCGGCTCGACCTGCTGACCGGCCGCTGGGACGGCCTGCGCGAGCGGGCGCTGGCCGCCGTCGAGATGACGTACGAGGCGCCGCTGCTCGCGGTGGAGGCCCGGCTCGCGCTCGGCGTGCTGGCCCTGGCCAGGGGCGAGTGGGACGAGGCAGGCGAGCACCTGGAGGCGGCCGGCGTGCGGGACCTGGACTCGGGGTTCCTGCCGGTCGCCGTGGCGGGGTCGAGCGGGCTGGTCGAGCTCCACCTGACCAGGGGCGCGCTGGAGCCGGCGCTGGCGGCGGCCGACCTGGCGGTCACCCGGCTGCGGCGCAAGGGCGTGTGGGTGTGGGGCGACCAGCTCGTCCCCGCGGCCGTCGCCGCCCTGGTGAAGGCGGGCCGGTCGGCGGAGGCGGCCAGGCTGGTCGGCGAGTTCGCGGCGGGCATCGAGGGCCGGGACGCGCCCTCCGCGCACGCCGGGCACGACCTGGCCAGAGGCGTGCTGGCCGCCGACGCGGGCAGACCCGACGAGGCGGCGCGGTGTTACGCGCGGGCGCGGGCGGCGTACCTGGCGATGCCGCGCCCGTACGCGGCGGCCCGCGCGGCCGAGCTGGAGGCGGACGCCTGGCTGGCCGCGGCGAGCCAGGGCGGCGCGACCGGACCGGACGCCGCCGCGCGCCGCGCACTCGCGGGACGAGAGCAGGCCGACGATCCGGAGCGGACCTCGCACCGGGAGCGGGCCGCCGCGCTGGTCGCTGAGGCCGCCGACCGGTACGCGTCGCTCGGCGCCACGCACGACGCCGCCCGCTGCCGCCGCCTCCTGCGCGAGCTCGGGCCCGACCGCCCGCCGGCCCGCCGCGGCAGGAAGGCCCGCGCCGGGGTGTTGTCGCCGCGCGAGAGCGAGGTGGCCAGGCTGGTGGCGCTGGGCCGGACGAACAGGGAGATCGCCGAGGTGCTGTTCCTGTCCCAGCGCACGGTGGACACGCACGTCGCCCGCGTGCTGCAGAAGCTGGGCGTGCGCACGCGGGCGGAGGTGAGAGAGCCCCGGCCGGAGGACCGGCCGGGGCCCGTCACCCCCGAGTCGTGAGGGCGGCTAGACGGTGACGCTCCACGAGTCGAGGTACCCGGTGTCACCCGAGTAGACGTCCTCGATGTCGAGCACCCACGTGCCGGCCGCCTGCTGGCTCACCGGTACGGAGAACGTCCTGGTCCCGTACGGGGTGCAGGTCGTGCCGCCGTACCGGTCGACCGCGTACCAGGTGCCGTTGGGCCCGCGCAGCCAGATGTCGAGGTCCTCCGCGCACGTGTGGCTGATCGTGATGGACACCCGGACCGGCGAGGTCGCGGCGCCCGTCGCGGTGGAGGAGATCGAGCTCTGGGTGTTGCCGAAGTCGGCGATCGGGTAATCGGTGTCGTTGGTGAACGTCCTGCCGCCCGACGTGCCCTGGACGGTCAGCGCGTACGTCGCCGTCCGCGTGGCCGTCTCGCCCGTGCCGGTCACCGTGACGGTGTAGCTGCCGGCGGGGGTGGTGGGCGCGGTCGAGATCGTCAGCGTGGCCGACCCGCCGGAGGTCACCGAGGCCGGGTCGAACGTGGCCGTGGCGCCGGTCGGGAGGCCGGAGGCCGCCAGGTTCACGGTCTGGGCGGTGCCGGCCGTGGTGCTGGTGCCGATGGTGGACGTGGCCGCCGAGCCCGCCTGCACGGTGCCGCTCGCCGGGTTCGCCGAGATCGAGAAGTCCCGGGTGGGCGGGGTGCCGCCGACCGCCTGCTTCCAGACCGCGTACATGGCCGCGTCCGCCGCCCGGTCGAGCACGGTGTCGTTGATGTTGCTGGTGGTGTCGCAGGAGGCGTGGTAGCACGGGTCGTACGCGCGCCCGGCCGTGCCGCCCCACTTGGCCGCCTGCGCCGAGGTCTTGGTGGCGCTGGCGCCGGCCGCGACGCCCGAGCTGGCGATGCCCGCGTTGCGGAAGGAGGCGTCGTCGGAGCGGTTGGCGCCCTCGACGTTCTCCTCGGGCTGCAGGTTCAGCCGGTCGTAGAACTCCTTGAGGTACGCCGCCCCGGCGGTGTTGATGTTGTTGATGAAGTAGCCGCCGTTGGTGGAGCCCGTCATGTCGTAGTTGTAGTAGACCTGGATCCGCTGCCGCTCGGCGGCGCTGAGCGAGGCCACGTAGTACTCCGACCCGTTGAGCCCCTGCTCCTCGTCGGTCCACCAGCCGAACCTGACGTGCTTGGCCGGCGTCGGGTTGCGCTGCGCGAAGGTCAGCGCGACCTCCAGGAGGTTCGCCGAGCCCGAGGCGTTGTCGTTGATGCCGGGCCCCGCCGCCACGCTGTCGAGGTGCGCGCCGGACATGATGACCTGGTTGGCGTCACCGCCCGGCCAGTCGGCGATCAGGTTCGGGCCCGCGCCGCTGCTGCAGTAGGAGGTGGTGCAGCTCTGCCTGACCACGGTGTAGCCGGCCGCGCGCAGCCTGTCCTCGATGTACGACACCGACTGCAGGTATCCGCCGCCCGTGGACCTGCGGTTCCCGCCGTTGCCGCTCGCGATCGACTGGAACTGCGCCAGGTGCGCCTTGACGTTGGCCAGGCTGATGTCCGGCGGGTCACCGGGGTTCGGCCCCTGGCCGACCGTGAGCGTGTACGTGGCGGTGTGCGAGGTCGAGCCGGCGCCCGTCACCGTGATCGGGTACGTGCCCTGCGGCGTGGCCGAGCCCACCCGCACCGTCAGCGTCGAGGTGTTGCCCGAGGTCACCGACGCGGGGCTGAAGCTCGCGGTGGTGCCGGACGGCAGGCCGGACGCCGACAGGTTCACGGTCTGGGCGCCGCCCGAGGTGGTCTGCGTGTTGACCGTGACCGTGAGCTGCTGGCCCGGCGACGCGCTGCCGGAGGACGGGTTGAGCGTGAGCGAGAAGTCGTTGCCCGGCGTGCCGCACGCGGGCTCACCCGACGCCGCCGCCACGCTGACCGCGCTCCAGGCGGCCTTGGTGGTGTTGCACTCCACGCTGCTCGCGCCGTACAGCTCGATGACGGCCGCGACGGAGGCGGCGCGGACGTTCGAGTAACGCCAGGTCGAGGTCTTGCGGGAGAGCGCACCCATGAAGATCTTGCCGGCCTTCTGGATGCCGATGCCGGTGACCGACGCGGGGCCGCCCGAGCAGATCGGGCTGGACGGCTTGCCACCGCCCGGGTTGCTGCCCTCGGCCAGCAGGTAGAACCAGTGGTTCAGCGGGCCGGCCGCCGCGTGCACCTCGGTGCTCGGGATCGAGGAGGACCAGCAGTTCGGGTCGCCGAGCGCGCCCGGGTTGTACATGTTGCGGATCGGGCCCTGCCCGACCAGGTTGACCTCCTCGCCGACCAGGTAGTCCGGCGGGTCGTTGGGGTTGTTCGCGTAGTGCTCGGTGAGCGCGCCGAAGATGTCGCCGGTGCCCTCGTTGATGCCGCCGTTCTCGTTGCCGGAGCCGGCGCCGCCCGGGGTGGTCTGGAAGATGGCGTGCCCGTACTCGTGGGCCACGACGTCGATGGGGGTGGCCTGCGCGGTGTTGGCCTGGTTGTGGCCGAAGTTGGTGTAGCTGCCGTTCCAGTAGGCGTTGACCTGGTTCAGCCCGACCCGCGCGGGGAAGCCACGGCCGCTGCCGTTGATGCCGTTGCGGCCCAGCCAGTCACGCAGCATCTCCCACTCGCGCTGGACGCCGTAGAGCGCGTCCACGCACGCGGTCTCCAGGTTGGTGCCCGAGCCGTTGCCCCACGCGTCGTCCGTGCCGGTGTAGGCGCTGCCGTTCTGCCCGCCGCACTGGATGCCGGGCCTGGTGGTGTCGGTCATCGAGTACGAGCTGCCGGAGCCGCTCGTGCCGATCGTCACCTGGCCGTTGTAGTAGCCGTTGCCTGTGCCGGCGCGGACGAGGTCGTAGGAGTCGGCGATCTTCCCGGTGCGGGCGTCCACGAACACGTGCTGGATGCTCGGCTGCCCTCCCGCGATGCCGCTGACCACGGACTCCCACGTCAGCTTGGGCCGCTCGCCCCAGGCCAGCACGACCAGGCGCGGCTCGGCCGTGTCGTCCACCCGCTCCAGCCGGGTCCTCGCGACCTCCGTGGCCCGTTCGGCGCTGATCGTGGCCCGGGTCGGCACGCCCCGCGGGCTCGGCCCCGAGGCCGCCACCGTGTCCCTGACGTGCCCCGCCGCGTCGGTGACCACGACGGCGTCGCCGCCCACCATGGGCAGCCCCTTGTACGTGCGCTCGTACGCCACGTAGAACATGTCACTCGCGCCCGGCGTCACCGAGACCCTGCTGTACGCCTCGTCCGGACCCCTGGTGAGCTCGTCGAGCTGGCTGGAGACGGCCTTGTCGGCGACCGCCGCCGCGAGCGAGGCGGGATCGGCCGCCGCCGCGAGCGTGCTCTCCTGCGACCTGGCGGCCCCTGGAGGGGCGGCGTTCGCGGGTGACACCACGGTCGCGGCCGTGGCGACGCCCGCGACCGCGGCGAGTAAGGCTTTGCGTTTCACGGCTGTCGTGCTCCTTTCGGCGGTTCCCTGAGCCGCCGGCGCTGGTGGGCGCGCGGCGGCCCGCGCGTAACCCGGGATCGCCTGGGTTCGCGGTGGTGTCAGGGAAATGGGGGGTGATGGGGGGTGATGGGAAAGCGAGCGGACCGTTTCGCCTTGTTGCCGCCCGACGCTAAGCCCTCCGTGACGGCGGGAAAATACGTAGGTGCATCGGTAGGCATACCGATAATTCCGTTTCGCCAGGTGAGGTGGGGGACAATCGGGGGCGTGCAGTTCGGTGTCCTGGGTCCGCTCGCGGTGTGGCGCGCCGACGGGGACCCGGTCGCCGTCGGCGGGCCCCGGCCGCGCGCGCTGCTGGCGATGCTGCTGCTCGACGCGGGGCGGCTGGTCAGCGTCGAGCGGCTCATCGACGGCCAGTACGGCGACCGGCCCCCGTCCGGCGCGGCCAACGCCGTGCAGGCACAGGTCTCCCGGCTCAGGCGGCAGCTGCCCGCCGAGCTGATCGAGTTCCACGGGACGGGCTACCGGCTGGCGGTCGAGCGTGGCCGCGTGGACGCGCACCGCTTCGAGCGGCTGGCGCGGGAGGGGCGCGGCCTGCTCGCGGCGGGGTCGCACGCCAGGGCCGCCGCGGTGTTGCGGGAAGGGCTGGGGCTGTGGCGCGGCCCGGCGTTCGCGGACGTGGCCGACGCGCCGTTCGCGGGGCCGCAGGCGGTGCGGCTGGAGGAGCTGCGGCTGGCCGCCACCGAGGACCTGTACGAGGCCGAGCTGTCGTTGCCCGACGCCGGGCCCGCCGCCGGGCTGCGCGAGCTGGTGGCCGCCCATCCGCTGCGCGAACGGGCACGCGGGCTGCTGATGCGGGCCCTGCACGCGGCGGGGCGGCAGGCGGAGGCGCTGGCCGCGTACGAGGAAGGGCGGCGGCTGCTCGCCGACGGGCTCGGCGCGGACCCGTCACCCGAGCTGGCGGCCCTGCACCTGGAGATCCTGCGCGGCTCGCGGGCACGCACGACGCGTACGGCGCCGCCCGCGCAGCTCACCAGCTTCGTGGGCCGCGAGGACGAGCTCGCGCGGCTGGCCGCCCTGGGCGGGGCCCGCCTGGTCACGATCGTCGGGCCCGGCGGAACGGGCAAGACCCGCCTGGCCATCGAGGCGGCCACCCGCCGCCCACCCGGCGGGCCGCGGGCCGCCGATGCGGTCGCGTTCGCAGACCTGTCGCTCGTGGACGCCCCGTCGGGCGGCCCCGCGGGTCGGCCGGCGGGCGGGCCGGCCGCCGGTGCGCGCGGCGGGGCAGACACCGGTGCGGCCGGCGGGCCACCCGGCGGGGCGGCCGGTGGTGCGGCCGGTGGGCAGGTGGCGCAGGTCGTGCTCGGGGCGCTCGGGTTGCGGGAGCCCGCGCTCAGGCCGGCCGCCGCCGGCGGGCCCGATCCCGTCGAGCGGATCGTCGCCGCGCTGGCCGGGCAGGAGTCGCTGCTCGTGCTGGACAACTGCGAGCACGTCGTCACCGAGGCCGCCACGCTCGCGCGCCGCCTGCTCGCCGCGTGCCCCGGCCTGACCATCTGGGCCACCAGCAGGGAGCCGCTGGGCATCACCGGCGAGCACCTCGTCCCGCTCGCGCCCCTGCCCACCCCGCCCCCGGGCGCGCCGGACCCGCTCGGCTACCCGGCGGTCCGGCTGTTCGCCGACCGGGCGGCGGCCGTACGGCAGGGGTTCTCGCCCGGGCCCCGCGACCTGGACGCGGTGCTGCGGATCTGCGCCGCGCTCGACGGGCTGCCGCTGGCCATCGAGCTGGCGGCGGCACGGGTGCGCACCTTCGGGGTGGCGGAGATCGCCGACCGGCTGGCCGAGCACGGCCGCTTCCGGCTGCTCTCGCGCGGCGACCGCACGGCCGCCGCCCGCCACCAGACCCTGCACGCGGTGGTGGAGTGGAGCTGGAGCCTGCTCGGGCCCGAGGAGCAGGCGCTGGCCAGGCGCCTGTCGGTGTTCACCGGCGGCGCCACGCTGGAGGCGGTCGAACGCGTCTGCGGCGCGACCCGCGCCCGGACGGACCTGGCGGACGCGCTGGCCGATCTGGTGGACAAGTCGCTGGTGGAAACCGACGGCGAGCGTTACCAGATGCTCGACACCATCCGCCTGTTCTGCCTGGAGCGGCTGGCGGAGGCGGGTGAGGAGGAGCGGCTGCGGCGGGCCCATGCCGCCTGGTTCCTGGAGTTCGCGGAGCGCGCGCACGAGCGCCTCTACCGGGCCGAGCAGCTCGAATGGCTGGCCTCGTTGTCGGCCGACAACGCCAACCTTCAGGCGGCCCTGCGCTGGAGCGTGGAGCACGACAGGCCGACCGCGTGGCGGCTGGTGGGCACGCTCGGCATGTACTGGTGGCTGACCGGGCGGCGCGGCCAGGCCGTCCGGCACGCCGAACGCCTCCTCGACACCACCGGCGGCGAACCGCCCGCCGGGCTGGCGGAGGAGTACGTGCTGGCCGTGCTGCACGCCGTGCCCGACGCCGGTTCGCCGCACTGGGCGCGGGCGAAGGAGATCGTCGCGTCGCTCGACCGGCCGATGCGCTACCGGTTCGGCGTGGCGCTGTGGGGCATGATCGCGGGACCGCCCGAAGGCGGGATGACGGCGGAGCGGGAGCGGCTGGTGCTCGGCACCGACTCGTGGAGCCGGGCGCTCAACCTCCTCGGCACCACGCTGATGACGCTGCACGGCGGGCTGCTCGCCGAGGCCGAGTCCGGGCTGGAGCGGGTGCTGGCGGGATTCGGGGAGTTGGGCGAGCGCTGGGGCATGGGGCAGGCGCTCGACTGGCTGGCCCTCCTCGCGAGCTGGCGCGGCGACCGGCGGCGGGCGATGGGCCTGTGGGAGCGGGCGCTCGCCCTGTTCGCGGAGCTCGGCGCGCTCGACGAGCTGGCGGACGTCCTGAGCAGGCGGGCCCACGCGCACTGGCGGGCGGGCGACGCCGAGGCCGCGCGCGCCGACAACGAGCGGGCGGGCGAGCTGGAGCGGCGGCTGGGCCGGCCGGAGCTGATGGCCTGGGTGCAGCTCCAGCTCGGGGACATCGCCCGGCTCCAGGGTGATCTCCCCGAGGCGGCCAGGCGGCTCGACGCGGCGATGTCCGGCTCGGAGACCGGCGCGTTCACGGCCGGAGGGACGAGGTCACGCGTCCACACGGCGCTGGGCCGGCTGGCGGCGGCCCAGGGTGACGGGGAGCGGGCCGCACGCATGCACGCCGAGGCGCTGGCCGCCGCGCTGGGCTCGCCGCTGGCCAACGACGTGGCCGAGGTCGCGGAGGGGCTGGCGGGCCAGTCCCTCTTCGAGGCGACGCACGGGCAGCAGGACGAGGGCCGGGCCGGGGAGCATCGGCACGCGGCGGCCTGGCGGGCGGCGTCGTTGCTCGGGATCGGGGCGGCGGCCCGGGGCACGGCCGTGGCCGGGGATCATGACGTGGCCGCGACCGCCGCCGGCGCCACCCGCGTGCTGGGGCCCGAGGCGTTCGCGGCGGCGTACGCGAAGGGCGCGGCGATGAGCCGCGAGGAGGCGCTGACAGCCCTGCGCGAGGCCGCCGGCCGGTAGCCGCCGTGCGCGTCGCGTCGCGACCGGGAGCCCGGAGCGCCGCTGACACTCGCGCCCCGCACTGTCAGCGGACGGTCGCCCGGCTGTCAGCGGCGCTCGCGAAGCTGCCAAGCATGCGAAACGTTCTCATCTCCGGTGCCGGCATCGG
Source organism: Nonomuraea sp. GTA35 (assembly GCF_041950525.1). Classification (NCBI taxonomy): domain Bacteria; kingdom Bacillati; phylum Actinomycetota; class Actinomycetes; order Streptosporangiales; family Streptosporangiaceae; genus Nonomuraea; species Nonomuraea sp. GTA35. The sequence goes on from NZ_JBGNUV010000009.1 coordinate 203,372, forward strand.
CGGCCCGGCCCTCGCCCACTGGCTCACCCGCTACGGCTGCCAGGTCACGGTCGTCGAGAAGGCCCCGGCCCTTCGCCCCGGCGGCCAGGCGGTGGACTTCAAGGGCGAGACCCACCTCACCGTGCTGCGCCGCATGGGCATCCTGGACGACGTGCGCCGCCTGCAGACCGGCGGCACCGACCAGGAGGTCGTGGACGCGAACGGCCGCAGGCTGGCGGTCCTGTCCGGCGAGTTCACCGGCGGCGCCCTGGAGATCAAGCGCGGCGACCTGTCCAGGATCCTGTACGAGCGCACCGCCCCGGACTGCGAGTACGTCTTCGGCGACTCGATCACCTCGCTCACCGAGACCCCCGGCGGCGTCCAGGTCACCTTCGAACGCACCGAGCCCCGCACGTACGACCTGGTCGTCGGCGCGGACGGGATCCACTCGAACGTGCGCCGCCTCGCCTTCGGCCCCGAGTCCGATCATGTCCGGCACCTCGGCTACCACTACGCCCTGGTGGACATCGAGGAGGACTTCGGGAGGACGCCGCAGATGTACAACGAGCCGGGCAGGCTGGTGGCGACGGGCGGGCCGAAGGCGCCGGCGTTCTTCGTCTTCGCCTCGGGCCCGCTGACCTACGACCGCTACGACAGCGGGCAGCAGAAGGAGATCCTGGCGCGGGCGTACCAGGGCATGGGCTGGCAGACTTCGCGGATCATGGAGGCGGTGCGCCGGTCGGAGAACGTCTATCTCGACTCGATCAGCCAGGTCAGGATCGACCGCTACGCCCAGGGGCGGGTGGCGCTGCTGGGCGACGCGGGGTACGGCAACACGCTGGGCGGGTTCGGCTCGGGCCTGGCGGTGGTGGGCGCGTACGTGCTGGCGGGCGAGCTGGCCGCGGCCGGCGGCGATCATCGCGCGGCCTTCGCCGAGTACGAGCGGCAGTTCAAGTCGTACGCCAAGATCGCCAAGAACGGCAACGCCGGCCCCTTCCTCGCGCCCGCCACCCCGTCACGCCTGCGCATGCGCAACCGGATGCTCAAGTCGAGCTTCCTGATGGGTCTGATGACGAAGCTGGGCGACAAGTTCGCCACGGACCTCGCGCTCAAGTCGTACTGAACTTCTGCCTCGCGGGCCGCATCCAACCCCGGCATGAGAGCAATCGCCGCCCTCGCGGCCCTCACCGCGGCGCCCGTCGCCGTGGCCCTGATCGCCGTCCCCGCCCAGGCCGCCACCGCCTCCGCCGCCTGCCCGGCGCCGACCAGGGCCGAGCTGGAGGGGACGGACGCCGACGAGCCGGCCAAGGGCGCGAAGGCGCTCAGGGGCGTGCGCGTCCGTCACGTCCCCGAGGGCTTCACCTACGGCACGCTGACGGCGTCGAAGCGCGGGGGCGTCACCGAGTACGGGTATGTCTGGTCCGACAACCGCGACACCACCGACCTCGCGCACCGGTCCCTGTGGGTGCGGGTGGTGTGCTGGCCCCAGGCGAGCAGGCTCGCGCAGCTCAGGAAGCTGCCCGTCGAGCTGGGCAGGTTCACGGGCGACCCGCGAACCGTGAAGCTGGGCGGCCGCCAGGTGCTCAGGCAGGAGGGTGACGGCGCGCTGGGCCACGGCCGTTACGTCGGCTGGGTGGAGCGGAAGGGCGTCGTCGTGACCGTGATGGCCGGCCGGCCCCTGGTGCCGGAGCTCGCCGACATCGTCAGGGGCATCAAGCTGTGAGCCTGCCGACCCCGCCGTCCACGCGCAGTCGCGGCACGCCGTCCAGCAGGGGGATGTGAGCCTCCTCCGGGCCGAGGTGCCAGTCCTGGACCGGAGCGAGGCCGGGCCCGATCAGCTCGAACCCGTCGAACAGCCGCAGCACCTGCTCCCGCGTGCGGAACGTGGCCTGCGCCGGCGAGCCGGCCGTGGCCATCCTGAGCTGGGCGAGGGCCTCGGGGTCGCTCTCGGCCATGGCATGGGAGATGACCAGATGGCTGCCGGCGGTCATGCGCTTCCTGAAGGCGGCCACGATGCCGGCGGGGTCCTCCTCGTCCATCACGAAGTGCAGGACGCCGACCATCAGCACGCACACCGGCTGGTCGAAGTCGATCAGCCCGGTGATGTGCGGGTCGGCCAGGATGTCGGCGGGGCGGCGCAGGTCGGCCTGGATGCCGGCGACGCCGGGGGCGTCGGCCAGCAGCACCTGGGCGTGCAGCCGCACCACCGGGTCGTAGTCCACGTAGACCACCCGGCAGGCGGGGTGCACCCTGCGGGCGGTCTCGTGGATGCTGGGTGTGGTGGGGATGCCGGTGCCCAGGTCGATGAACTGCCTGATTCCCTGCTCGGCCAGGTGGCGGACCGCCTCGACCTGGAAGTGACGGTTGGCCCGCGCCACGAGGCGGGTGTCGGGGGCGACGACGAGCAGCCTGTCGGCCACCGCCCGGTCCACGGCCAGGTTGTCCTTGCCGCCGAGCAGGTAGTCGTACACCCGGGCCGAGCTGGGGACCGTCGGGTCCACTCCGGGCGGAACACGTTCTAGCTCGGTCACGAGGCCGTCTCCTTCGCCTGCCGCCGGGGTGATCGTGCACCTGGTGCGTCATATTACTCGTCAGTCACACCGGCGCGCGTGAGCCCTTCACCGGCCGATGAGCCGGTGGCTCCTCCCCATGGCGTACGGAAATACCGCCGCATGACCGATGCGCACGAGGGGAAGGCGTGTGCATCCTGGTGGGGACGGGTCCGGCGCGTGGCTCGTCGTGGACCTTGAGAGGAGTCACGAGGGCATGGACAATGCGTCAGGCCGCCCTACCGTGATTTTGGATAACGGCGTCGTCGGCCGGATCATGCTGGCCCATCCGTACCGGCGCGACCTGGTGCTCGTGCTCGGCATGGACGGCACCCTGCTGAGCTGCGAGCTCGACGACATCGCCTGCGTCGTCGGCGGCGAGCCGCTCTGCCGCGACGGCTGACCCCGGCCTGCCCACCGCGGCGGCCGGCCCGCACCGGCCTGTTCACGCTCAGTGGGAGGTGACGATCCCGCCGATCAGCTCGGCCGCCGCGAAGTCGTTGGTGAGCCGGTTCTTGGTCAGCGCGAACGTGGTGCCGGTCGCCGTGTCGGCCCAGGCCGTGCTGCCGCCCGCACCCCCCACGCCGAACACCGTCGGGGTCTGCTCCGGCGTCGAGCCGGGACGGCCGATGTTGAAGCCGAGCCCCCACGCGGACGGCATGCCGAAGACCTCGTCGGCGCCGCTCGCCGCCACGGCCGTCACCTCGCGCAGCCGTTCGGGCGTGATCAGCCGCACGCCGTCCACCTCGCCGAGCAGTGCCGCGTACACCCGCGCGATGGCCCTGGCCGAGGTCTTGCCGCCGGCGGGGATGTCGGCCGACAGGTAGTCGGGCCGGTTGCCCAGCTCGGCGTTGGGCATCAGCGTCATCGGCCCGGCCTTGAGCATCGGCAGGTCCGCCGGCATCTCGCCCCACGCGGACATGTCCATGGGCGCGTCCTCCAGCCGGGCCAGCCGCGCGTGCTCCTGCTCCGGCATCCCGAAGTACAGCTCGCCGGCCACCCCCAGCGGCCCCGCCACGTCCTCCCGCAGCACCTGCGAGATGGGCTTGCCGGTCGCCCGCCGGACGATCTCGCCGACGAGGAACCCGAACGTGTAGGCGTGGTAGCCCATCTTGGTGCCCGGCTCCCACCACAGCTCCGCGTCCTCCAGCGCGGCGACCATCTTGCCCCAGTCGCAGACGTCCTCGGGCGTGGTGTCGAGCGGCACGCCGGGCACGCCCGCCGTGTGCGAGAGCACGTGCCGCACGGTGACGCGCTCCTTGCCGTGCCGGGCGAACTCCGGCCACAGCTCGGCGACCGGGGTGTCGTAGCCGAACAGCCCCCGCTCGGCGAGCACGTGGGCCACGGCCGCGGTGGCGCCCTTGCCGATGGAGAAGTTGTAGAAGGGCGTGCCGGACGTGACGGGCCGCCCGGTCTCCGGGTCGGCGACGCCCGCCACCACGTCCACGATCTGGACGCCGTCCTGGTAGACGGCCACCTGGAGCCCGCGCTCCTCGCCCGACTCGACAAGCCTGTCGGCGGCTTCCTGCACCTGCTTCTGAAGATCACTCATGGCGTGTCCGTCCTTGTCCGTCGCTGGAACTAGACGGTACAGTACTCACATCAGTACGGAACTGTCTAGTACTGTTCTGGCAAGCGAACGAGAGGGCGGTCATGGCAGCGGAAGAAGACGGCCGGACGGCACGCAAGCGCAAGCAGATCCTGGAGGCGGCGCTCCCGGTGTTCCTGCGCAACGGCTACGTGGGCACCAGCATGGACGAGGTGGCCTCACTGGCCTCCGTGTCGAAGCAGACCGTCTACAAGCACTTCACCGACAAGGAACAGCTCTTCACCAGCATCATCATGGACACCACCGGCCAGGTGGAGGGGCTAGCCAGGATGATCACCACGGCGCTGGAGGAAAGCGACGACCTGGAGAAGGACCTCGGCGAGCTGGCCCGCCAGTTCCTCGCCCGCATCATGCGCCCCGACGTCCTGCGGCTGCGCCGGCTGGTGATCGCCGAGGCCGACCGCTTCCCCGACCTCGGCCGCACCTGGTACGCCCAGGGCTTCGAGCGCTCGCTCAAGACCATGACCACGGCCTTCGAGCGGCTCACCGAGCGCGGCCTGCTGCGTGCGGACGACCCGGCCCTGGCCGCCGAGCACTTCGTCGGCCTGCTGCTGTGGATCCCGGTGAACAAGGTGATGTTCTCCGGCAGCGGCGCCCACTACACCGACGCCGAGCTCGAACGCCTGGCGGAGGCCGGGGTGGCCGCGTTCCTGCGGGCCTACGCTAGCCCAGGAACCGCCTGATCCCGTCGGCCAGCGCGGCGGCCATGCGCTTGCGGAAGGCGGCGTCGGACATCTTGGCGGCGTCGCCCTCGTTGCGCATGTTGCCGCACTCGATGAACACCGCCGGCCGCTTCGACAGGTTGAGCCCGCCCAGGTCGGTGCGGGTCTGCAGGCCGTTCTTCGCGGTGTAGTTCGCGTACGGCATGCCGGTGCCCTCGCGGTAGGCGTCGCGGACGGCCCGGCCGAGCCTGGCCGACGGCTTGACCACGTCGTCGTTGTGACCGGGGAGCAGCCCGGGCATGATCACGTGGAACCCGTGCCCGCTCGGCGCGGCCCCGTCGCCGTGGATGGACAGCACCGCGTCCGCCCTGGCCTCGTTGCCGATCGCGGCCCGCTCGGTGACGCACGGGCCCACGCCCTTGTCGTCCGGCCGGGTGAGCACGACCTTGGCGCCCATGCCCTCCAGGATCGGCTTCAGCTGTCCGGCGACGTCCCAGGTGAAGGCGTGCTCCGGGAAGCCGTCGTCGGTCTCGGTGCCGGTGGTGTTGCACGCCTTGCGGCCGGTGATGATGTCGACCTGGCGGTTGATCTCCTCGGGGTGCGCGGCGTTGCCGCCGTTGTGCCCCGGGTCGAGCACGACGATCTTGCCCGCCAGCGGGCGCGCGCTCACGGTCGGGCTCGCCGGTGGGGAGGCGGGCAGCGCCGCCTCCCGGGCCGCGGGCACGGAGCCGCCGCCGCACCCGGCGGACAGCGCCGCGAACATGGCCAGTGCCACGGGTCCGGCTCGGTAGGCGCGCATGCCACCGACCGTACCGGGCACCGGCCCGGAAACCCAAGACCCGCACTGACCTGCGATTTCGTGTCGCGGGCAGGGTTTGTCGCCGAGGTCAGGCGAGCTCTCCCGGCAGGGGCGGCTCCACCCGCTTGCGGATCAGGTACGGCGGCATCGCCAGCGCGTGCATGCCGGTCCCGAGCAGGGTGTCGATCGAGTGCTCCGGCGTCTCCGCCAGCGGCTCGCCCGGGCCGTTCAGCGAGGTGTGGGCCAGGACGGGCGTGCCCGTGCGCTCGTGCCACCTGGTGAGCAGGGCGTGCAGGAACGGGGCGCTCTCCCGGGTGACCGTCTGCGGCCTGGCCGTGCCGTCCACGTGCGTGATCGCGGGCAGCCCGTCGCGGTGCTCGGGGCGGACGGCGGCGGCGTACTGCCTGAACGGGGCCGGCCGGTCCAGCTCGAAGAGCCGCGCGGCGTGCTCGGCCGCCACCAGCGCCGCCGGCGGGCGGAACCACTCGCGGCCCTTCACCTCGAAGTTGACGTAGTCCTGCATGTCGGGGCCGCGCGGGTCGCCGAGGATGCTGCGGTTGCCCAGCGCGCGCGGGCCCGACTCGCTGCGGCCCTGGTGCAGCCCGACCACGCGGCCGCTCTCCAGCAGCGTGACCAGCGTGCCCGCCAGGTCCGCCGGCTGCTCGGCGTACAGGCCGGCGGGCAGGGCGCGCACGGCCGCCTCGATCGCGCTCCCGTCGGGGTCGGGGCCGAGGAAGTCGTCCGTCCAGCGGAAGCGGCTGTCCACGCCGAGGCAGGCGACGAGCCCGTACAGGGCGCAGCCCACGGCCGTGCCGCCGGCGTGCGGGCTGGGCGGGACGAACACCTCTCGGAACGGCGACTCGCGGATGAGCCGGCCGTTGGCCGAGCAGTTGAGCGCGGTGCCGCCGGCGAAGGCCAGCGCGTCCAGGCCGGTCTCGGCGTGCAGCCAGGCGACCACCTGGCCCAGCGCCCGCTCGAAGGCGCGCTGGCCGGCGGCGGCCAGGTTCGCGGCGCGGCGGAAGTCCTCGCCGCCCGGCTCGTAGACGAAGGCGTCGCGGCGGCCGAACGCCTCCAGCCAGGCGGGCGGGATGTGCACCTCGTGGCCGCGCACGTCGAGGCCGGGCAGGCCGAGCGCGTCCGGGTCGCCGTACGGGGCCAGCCCCGCCACCTTGCCCTCGTTGCCCTCTCCCTCGGGCCAGATCGCCTTCGTCAGCAGCGCGGAGAAGCAGCCGAGCCCGGCGGGCCTGGCCCAGTCGCCGTCCCAGAGCTGCTTGGCCAGGCACTCCAGGCGCCCGCGCCTGCACCGGTAGAACGAGGCCACCTCCAGCAGGTCGCCGCCGGTGCCCGGCGGCAGCGGGACCTCCTCGGTGAAGTCCCGGACGTGGCTCCCCTGCACGTCGATCACCAGCCCGGCCGCCTCCTCGAACGGCGAGGGGTAGAACGCGCTGTAGAGGTGGGAGAGGTGGTGCGAGACCAGCACGATCGACGCCCCGTCCTTGAGGCCGAGCGTCTTGCGCACCTCCTCGTGGTACGCGGGCGCGTGCTCGATCTCGGTGTCCGACGCGTAGCCCTCCACGACCAGGTCCACCGGCTCCTTCAGCAGCGGCATGGCCGGCAGGTAGCGGTCGGGCAGGTCACCGAGGCGGCCCCAGTGGTGCTTGCGGCGGCTGACGCGCTCCTTTTGCAGGCTGTACATGCCCGACTCGCCCACCGCGACGGCGATGGAGCCGTCCTGGGTGCGATTTATACCGACAACGATGGGAAAGTCCGCCATCTGCAGTGCCTCCTGATCGGAATCACGGGCACCGATACCCCAGCGAGGAACAAGTGGATCTCCCAACCGCGTAAGGGACACGTCAGCAGAGGTTGTCCTCGCCCGCTGGCCAGCGGGCCGGGAGCCGCGGACGCGACCCTCGACCGGACATGACGTCGCCGTGATTCGGACGCCCGTAAACCCCGCGTGGCCCGCAAGACGCTGGCCGAGATCGACGATTCGCCGCACCATACGGACGTGCGTACGTGCTCACGCACCTGGCCCTCCGCACCCCCTTGGAAGGAAGCATGTCGCGTACCACCCCGATCGACGCCGGGCACGACCCGGCCGGAACACTCGCCGCCGACCGGCTCGGCGCGCCCACGGTCGTCTACTTCGTCCTGTCGGCCGCCGCGCCGCTCACCGTCGTCGCCGGCGTGGTGACCACCGGCTACGCCGTCACCGGGATCACCGGGCTGCCGATCGCCTTCCTGGTCGTGGGCGCCGTGCTGGCCGTCTTCGCCGTCGGGTACGTGGCGATGGCCCGGCACCTGGCCAACGCCGGCGCCTTCTACACCTACGTCACCCGGGGGCTCGGCCGGCCCGCGGGCATCGCGGCGGCCTGGGTGGCGCTCATCGCGTACAACACGCTGCAGGTGGCGCTCTACGGCGCCTTCGGCGTGGCGAGCGCGCCGCTGCTCGAAGCGTGGCTGGGCGTCACGCCCGCCTGGTGGGTGGTCTCGCTGGCCGCCTGGGCGCTGGTCGCGGTGCTCGGCGTGCTGCGCGTGGACGTCAACGGCCGGCTGCTGGCCGTGCTGCTGACCGCCGAGGTGGCGGTCATCCTGCTGTTCGACCTGGCCGACCTGATGAATCCGGCCGCCGCCGGATACTCCGCCGAGACGCTGTCGCCGGCCGCGCTGTTCGTGCCGGGGGTGGGGGCGCTGCTGGTGCTGGCCACGCTCGGGTTCGTCGGGTTCGAGTCGTCCGTGGTGTTCTCCGAGGAGAGCCGGGAGCCGCGGCGTACGGTGCCGATCGCCACGTACGCGTCCGTGTCGATCATCGCCCTGGTGTACGCGCTGTCGTCGTGGGCCATGACGGTCGCCATCGGGGCCGGCGAGATCGTGGCCACCGCGCGACGGGACCAGGCGGACACGATCTTCGTGCTGGCCGAGGCGCACCTGGGCCCCGTCGTGGTGTCCATCGCCAGGGTGCTCTTCGCCACCAGCGTCCTGGCCGCGATGATCTCCTTCCACAACACCACCTCCCGCTACTTCTTCGCGCTCGGCCGCGAGCGGGTGCTGCCTGCCGTCTTCGGCCGGACGCGGGCCCGCAGCGGGGCGCCCCAGGCGGGCTCGATCGCGCAGAGCGTGCTCGGCCTGGCCACGATCCTGCTGTACGCGCTCCTCGGCCTCGACCCGCTCGTGCAGCTCTTCTTCTACGGCGGCGCCTTCGGCGGGCTCGGCGTGCTGCTGCTGATCTTCGTGACGTCCATCGCGGTCATCGTCTTCTTCGCCCGGCAGCCGAGCGGCGAGACGCTCGGCCGGCGGGTGATCGCGCCCGTGCCCGCCGCAATCGCGCTGGCCGTGATGGTGTGGTTCGCGCTCGACAACTTCTGGGCGCTGCTGGGCGTGCCGGAGGGCGACGCCCTGGCCTGGGTGCTGCCGGCCGTCTACGGGCTCGCCGCGGCGCTCGGGGTGGTGTGGGCGTTCGTGCTGCGTGCCGGGCGACCCGCCGTTTACGCTGCGGTGGGGACGGGCGCCAAGGCGGCCACCGTCCCCGACGGCGCATGATCCACGAGAGGAGACCTGGGCCGATGGCAGAGACGTTCCGAACAGGACAGGCAGAGGCGTTCGGGCCCTGGCCGGTGATCCACCGCGAGAACGGGGCGGCGTTCGCGTTACGGCCCGCCGTCCGCCTGGCCACGGCCGACGACGCGCAGCAGGTCGCCGAGCTGATCGCCACCGCGTTCGCCGGGCTGCGGCCCATGGCCTACCTGGTGCCCGATCGCAGGGAGCGGCACCGGATCATCGCCGCCAACTTCCGCATCTTCGTCGAGCACGCCGTCGAGCACGGCGAGGTCCACCTCATCGACGACGGCCCCGCGGTGGCGGTGTGGTTCCCGTACACCTCGCCGCTGCCCGCCCCGCACGACTACGACCGCAGGCTCGCCGCGGCCACGGGCGCGTGGGAGGAGCGGTTCCGCACGCTGGACGAGCTGTTCGAGCAGAACCATCCGGCGGCGCCGCACCACCACCTGGCGTTCCTGGCGGTGCACCCCGACCGGCAGAACGAGGGGCTCGGGACGGCCCTGCTGCGCCACCAGCACGCCCGGCTGGCCGGGCTGCCCGCGTACCTGGAGGCCAGCGACCCGCGCAACCGCGACCTCTACGCGCGGCACGGCTACCAGGCGCGGGAACCGTTCGCGCTGCCGGACGGCGCGCTGTTCTGGCCGATGTGGCGGCCGGGCTCACCCTGATCCGCTCGCTGATCCGCTCGCTGATGTGCTCGCTGACGTGCTCGCTGACGTGCTCGCTTTGTGAGGCGTCACAGATTTGACCGCCGACATTTACTCCCCTGTCCAGTTCACAGAATGACGAGCATGGCTCATCGTGTGTCTGCGAATCCAACCGCGACCACGGGAGAGCCCTCATGCGCCGCCGTACCTTCCTGACAGCCGTGCCCGTATCGGTGGCGTTCTCCGGCGCGGTGTGGCACGAGGCCGTGGCGTCGGTGTCAGCCGGGGAGAGCCCGTACGGGCCGCTCGGCGCGCCCGACGCCAACGGCATGGCGTTACCCGCGGGCTTCACCGGCCGCGTCGTGGCCAGGACCGGCCGGAGCGTCGGCGGCACGCTCTGGCACCCCGCACCTGACGGCGGCGCCTGCTTCGCCGACGGCGCCGGCTGGATCTACGTGTCCAACTCCGAGGTGCCGCTGATCGGGGGCGCCTCGGCGATCAAGTTCAGGGCGGACGGCTCGATCGAGCGCGCGTACCGGATCCTGAGCGGCACGAACCTCAACTGCGCGGGCGGCGCCACCCCCTGGAACACCTGGCTGTCGTGCGAGGAGATCTTCCGCGGCCGGGTCTACGAGACCGACCCGTACGGCGTGCGCGCGGCCCAGCCCCGCCCGGCCATGGGCCGCTTCAAGCACGAGGCCGCCGCCTGCGACCCCGACCGGAGGGTCGTCTACCTCACCGAGGACGAGAGCGACGGCTGCTTCTACCGGTTCACCCCCACCACCTGGGGTGACCTGTCCAGCGGGCGGCTGGAGGTGCTGTGCGGCGACGGCACGGTGTGGCGCGAGGTCCCCGACCCCTCGCCCGGCGTGCTGGAGCGCCAGACCAGGCACCAGGTGCCGGAGGCCAGGCACTTCGACGGCGGCGAGGGCTGCCACTACGCCGCCGGGGTCTGCTACTTCACCGCCAAGGGCGACCGCAAGGTGTGGGCGTACGACACCGCCCGCCAGACCGTCACCGCCGTCTACGACGGCACCGGCACGCTCGACGGCGTGGACAACGTCACCGGGCTGAGAGGCGATCTCTACGTGGCCGAGGACGGCGGCAACATGGAGATCAACATCATCACGCCCGACGGCGTCGTGGCCCCGATCATGCGCCTCGACGGGCATGCGCGGTCGGAGATCACCGGGCCCGCGTTCTCGCCCGACGGGACCCGGCTCTACTTCTCCTCGCAGCGCGGCACCAGCGGCGAGACCGCGGGCACCGGAGGCATCACCTACGAGGTGACCGGCCCCTTCCGCCGCTGACCGGCTCCGGCGCTGACCCGGCCCTCGCGGCGCTGACCCGGCCCCCGCGGCGCTGGCCCTGGCCCCTGCGGCGCCGACCCGGCACTCGCCGCGCCGGCCCGGTTCTCCCCGCGCCGGCCGACCACGGATTCCGCACCCCCCACCCCCTGCCGGAAGGAGTCCATCATGGTCCGACGCACGATCCTCCTCCTCACCGCCGTCTGGCTCGCGCTCTCCCTCGCCCCGCCCGCGCACGCGGCGCAGGCCGAGGTGTACGTGGCCCTGGGCGACTCGGCCGCCGCCGGACCGCTGGTGCCCAACCAGATCCACCTCGGCTGCCTGCGCTCCGACCGCAACTACCCGCGCCTGACGGCCCAGGCGATCGGCGCGGCCAGGTTCCGCGACGTGACCTGCTCGGGCGCCGAGACCGAGGACATGTACCAACCGCAGAGCACGGAGCTCGGCGACGTGCCACCCCAGCTCGACGCGCTCAGCCAGGACACCACGCTGGTCACGGTGCAGATCGGCGCCAACGACGTCGGGCTGACCGACTTCATCGAGGACTGCCTGAACCTGCTGCCCCCGCCGATCGGCGACGCCTGCAACGACGACTACAACGTGGGCGGCCAGGACAAGTGGCGGGTCGACACCGACGCGCTGCGCCCCCGCCTGGCCACCCTGGTCTCCGACATCCGCGCCCGCGCCCCGCAGGCCAGGATCTTCGTGGTCGGGTACGGCACGTACGCGCGGCCCGACGGCTGCTACCCGCGCGTCCCGATCATCAGGGCGGACGCGAACTACATCAGGGCCACGCTGCTGTACTTCAACCAGATGCTGGCCGAGCAGGCCGCCGCGGCCGGGGTGGGCTTCATCGACCTGCAGGCGCCGAGCGTCGGCCACGACCCCTGCGCCTCGGCCGGCACCCGGTGGATCGAGCCGTACGTGCCCGCCTCTCCGGCCGCGCCGTTCCACCCGAACGCGGCGGGCATGCGCGGCTTCGCGGCCGCCGTGACGGCCGCCGTCACCGGTGCGGTCACCGGGGTGGTCACCGGGGTGGAGTGAGGCGGCGGGCCGCCAGGGCCGCCCCGATCCGCTGGAGGTGGGCCGGGTCCATCGGGTCCAGCCCGGTCAGGACGACGACCCTGCGCAGGCGGTAGTCGACCGTGTTCGGGTGCACGTGCAGCAGCTCGGCGGTGCGCCGCCGGTCCAGGCCCGTGTCCAGGTACGCCGTCAGCGTCCTGAGCAGGTCGGGGTTGTCGAGCAGCGGGTCGAGCAGCCCCGCCAGCAGCGCCGTGGCCTGGCTCGACCGGGTGAGCTGGTATTCGAGCAGCACGTCGGCCAGCCGGTAGCCGCCCGGCGGCTGCTCGAAGACCCGTACCACCTCCAGCACCTCCTCCACCAGCCGCGCCGCCGCCGGCACGCCCTGCGGCGGCGCGCACTCGGCGGCCAGCCACACGGGCACGCCCGCCGCCTTCCCCGCCGCCCCCGCCAGCTCGCCGAGCTCGGGCTCCTCCCCCTGGAGCGGCACCAGCACGAGCCCGCCCGCCGTGTCGAGCGCGGGCAGCACCGGCTCGGCCGCGTACCGCTGGAGCGCCGTCCTGAGCCGGTGCAGCTTGCGCCGCCCGGCGACCGGCGCGCCAGGCCCGTCCTCGTCGGGATGCCGCCCCGCCGCGACGGCCAGCACCAGGTAACGCGGCGGCAGCCGCACGCCCGCCAGGGCCGCCCGGTCGCCGCCGAGCAGCGCGGCGACGGTGGCGTGCATGGCGTGCTGCTCCTGGCTGAGCAGGCTCTCGCGCTCCTCCAGGTACGCCGAGCAGACGGCGGCCGTGGCGGCCTCCATGTAGAGCAGGACGATCCGGCCGGCCTCCAGCACGTCGGCCAGGTCGTCCGGCTCGGCGCCCGCGAACAGCCGCTCGCACACCATGCGCGCCCCCAGGTGATAGGCCGCGAGCAGCGCTTCGAGCGGCACCCCCTCCTGGGCGCGGCGGGCCGCCGACTCCCGCAGCGGCACCAGGTCGGCCCTGGTGGGCGGTCGGCGCTCGCGGAAGGCGCGGGAGATCAGGCGGAGGTTGTGCTCGGTGATGGCCGTGATGTCGCCGTCGAGCTCCTCCTTCGGCAGCCGCCGGTAGACGGGGAGCTGCTCGGCGAAGCCCCGTACGAGCCGCCTGGCCAGCTTGGCGGTCTGGCGGTCGAGCAGCTCGTGCATCGGGCACCCGGCCAGGGTGAGAACCACGCTCGAACCCTGTCAGATCCCCGCGAATCGGTGAAGGCCCCGCCGGGAACCCGGCAGGGCCTTCAGCTCCACTGGCCGATCACCTTACTGGCCGGTCAGCTCTACTGGCCGGTCAGCCTGAGCCAGACCGTGTAATCGTGCTTGCTGGACGACAGCACGCTCATCTCCTCGGTGGTCTCGCCCACGCTGAGGTCGTCGCAGACGTAGCCGTGGGCCCACGCCTCGCCGAGGCTGTCGCCGCCCGTGATGATCGGCGGGTCCACCTCACGCAGGTCGAAGGACTTGTTCTCGGTACGCAGGATGATCATGGACGGGTGGCCGAAGTGCTCCGGATTGCGGTCCCAGGTCGTGCTGCTCATCTCGACGTGACCGTTGTTGGGATACCAGTTCCCGTCGACCTTGAAGCGGAGCTCGTCCCTGCCGTCGTTCTCCCTGGGGTTGCTGAGCTCGATGTCGTAGAGGGTCACGACGCACGAGCCCGCCATGGCGTGCGCCGGGGCGGCGGCCACCACCGGCACGACCGCGCCCGCCGCGAGGGCGAGTGCGGCGATCAGTTGAGGAGTGCGCATGCTCGGTTTCTCCTTGGTGTCGAACGCCCCGCGGCTGTCGCGAAACGCAGCGTCAGGATGGGCACGACACCGTGAGCGCACCGTTAACGCCCAGGTGAGTCACGTAGAGCACAGGCCGGATGTAACTTTTCACACAGTACGGGCGGCGGGTGCGCGCCTACCCTTCGCGCATGAGTGAGTCGCTGACCGTGCTCCTGCTCGGCTCTCCGGAGCTCTCCGTCGCAGGCATGCCCATGGGCGTGCGCTCCGCCAAGGCCCGCGCCCTGCTCTGCTACCTCGCCACCACGGCCGCGCCCCGCCCGCGCGCCGAGCTGGCCACGCTGCTGTGGGGCGAGCGGCCGGACGCCAACGCCAGGGGCAGCCTGCGCCTGGCGCTCTCCGAGCTGCGCAAGGAGGTCGGCGGCTGGCTGGACGTCACCCGGGAGCACGTACGCCTGCGCGCGGCCGACGGGTGCTTCGTGGACCGCCGCCGCCTCGCCCAGGCGCCCACCGTGGCCGAGGCATTGCGGCTGTGGCGCGGGGACTTCATGGCCGGGGTCTCCTTCTGCGACGCTCCCGCGTTCGCCGAGTGGCTGGAGTGCGAGCGCCGGGGGGTGCGGCTGCTGCTGCGCGAGGTGCTGCTGCGGGCCAGGAACGAGCCGGCCGAGCAGGTGGTGCGGCTGGCCCACATCGTGGCCGGGCTCGACCCGTACGACGAGGAGGCACACCGGCTGCTCATGACGGCGCTCGCCCAGGCGGGCAACCGGGCCGGGGCGCTGGCCTGCTACGACGAGCTGCGGCGGCGGCTGACCGCCGAGCTGGGCGTCGAGCCCGCGCCCGAGACCCGCGCGGTCAGGCAGCGGCTCGCCCCCTGCGCCGCCCCGGCCCGCCGCGCCCCCGTGCCCGTCCCCGGCACGGATCTGATCGGCAGGGACGCCGACGTCGGACGGTTGCGCGCGCTGCTGGCCCGCGAGCGCCTGGTCATCCTGGTGGGGCCGGGCGGCATCGGCAAGACCCGCCTCGCCATCGCCGCCGCCTCCCCGTCCCCGATCCCCGACGCCGGGACGCCGACCGCCGCGGCCACCCCGAACCCGGCAGCCACAGCCGTCCCCGGCCCCCACCCCGGTCCCGGCCTCGAGACGGCGTTCGTGTCGTTCGCCGGGGTGCGGCCCGAGGCGGCCGTCACCACGCTGGCCCGCCGCCTGGACGTGGACCTCTCACCGCCGCGCCCCGCCCTCGACCTCCTCCTGTCGGCCCTGTCCGCACGCCCGCGCCCGCTCCTGCTCGTCCTGGACAACCTCGAACACCTCCCCGCCTTCGACCCGGTCATCGGCGAGCTGCTCCGCGCCGCTCCGGCTCTGCGCGTCCTGGCGACGAGCAGGCGGCGCCCTGACCTGCCCGGCCAGGTGGCGATCACCGTCGAAGGGCTGCCCGCACCCGCCGCCGAGGCGCTGTTCACGGCCAGGGCGGCCACGGCGTGCCCGGGATTCGACCCGGACCGCGAGTCCTCCCTGGTCGCCGCGATCTGCGCCGTCACCGGCGGCCTGCCCCTGGCCATCGAGCTGGCGGCCGGCCTGCTGCGCGCCGTCCCGTGCGCCGCGCTGGCCAGGCACCTGAACGCGGACCTCGGCCTGCTGGCGGTGCCCGGCCCCGCCGCCCGCCCGCGGCACGCCTGCATGCGCACCGTCTTCGAGACCTCCTGGCGCCTGCTGGACGAGCCGGGGCGGCGCACTCTGGCGGCGCTGTCGGTGTTCGGCGGCGGCTGCACGCTGGACGCCGCCCTCGAGGTCGCCCGTACCAGCCCGGACGTGCTCGTCCGCCTGGTGGACCACAGCATGATCCAGCTCACCCCCTCAGGCCGGTACGCCATCCACCCCCTCATCCAGCAGTACGCCGCCACCCACCTGACCCCCGAGGAACGCCGGACCGTGCGCGAGCGGCACGCCGACCACTTCGGCCGCCTGCTCGAACGCCACGCCGCCGCCCTCCAGGACGCGTCGGACGCCGAGGTCACCCGCGTGCTCGGCACCGAGCTGGACAACATCAGACCCGCCTGGGCGGCGTCGGGCCGGCCCCGCTTCCTGGAGCTCTACTGGACGTTGTGCCTGCGGCTGCGCCTGTACGAGGAGTCGGCGGCCGTCCTGCGCCGCCACCTCGCCCGTACCGCGGAGGAACCTCGGCTGCGGGCCCGCCACCTGTGGATGGCCGGGACCAGCGAACACCAGCTCGCCAGGGAGCACGAGGCCACCCGCCTGGCCAGGGCCGCGCTGGAGGCGCTGGGCGAGCCGCTCCCGGAGTCGCGCCACGGCCTCGCCGCCGCGACCCTGGCCGCCGCCACCCGTCAGCTCGCGCACCGATTACTCCCGCCCCGCCCGACACCCGAGGGGCGGGAGGCCGCGCAGGCCCTGACCATGCTGGCCCGGCTCGCCTACCACCAGCAGGACATGCCGACGATGCTGGCCGCCTCGCTCCGCCAGCTCAACGCCGCCGAGCGCAGCGATGACGCCGCGCTGCGGGCGGAGGCGTACGCGAACGCCGCCACGATCACCCGCGTCGCCGGCCGCCACCGCCTGGCCACCCGCTACGGCAGGCTGGCCGACCGCGCTCTCGCGGACGTCGAGCACGCCGCGGAGGCCGCGCACCGCGCCCGCCTGGCCCGCGGCCTCGACCAGCTCTACACGGGCGCGTTCGAGGCGGCCCGCCGCTCGTTCGCCGAGTGCCGCGCCAGGACGCTGGCCCCGCGCGTGGCCGAGAACTGCTCGGGCCTGCTCGCCGAGACGGCACTGTGGCAGGGCCGGTTCGAGACGGCGGCGGGGCTGTTCGCCGCCACGGCGGAGCAGGCGGCCGGCCGCCTCGGCGGGAACGACATCGCCCGCCACTGGTGCCTGCTCGGCCAGGTCGAAGCCATGCTGCGGCTGGACACGGCACTCCCGGAACGCGTCGGGCAGGTGCTGGCCGCGGCCGGCGCCTCGATCGAGCACCGCCGCTCCCAGGAGAAGCAGCTCGGCCTTCGGGACGGCCCGGTCATGCGCGCCATCCAGGACATGCGCCTGCTCACCGCCACCGCCCGGCTCCGGACCCTGCAACGCGGAGCCGGGCGGACCGCACCCACCGAGCCGCACCGCCGGACAACCGGCGACGAAGCCCGGCACCTGCCCACGGAGCCGGCACACGCCGCGACCGGCGGCGACGCGTGGCAGGTGCTCGCCGAGGTGCTCGCCCTGGCCGGGCGCCTGCCGTCCGCGCACCGCGGCATGCTGGAGTGCTGGTCGGGGCTCGCCGAGGTGCTCTGGTCCCTCGACCCCTGGCCGGACCGGGCAACCACCCGCCTCCTCCACACCCACCTGGCGAGGTACACCACCAGGAACCCGGGCGCCGCGGCCAGGCTCGGCTGGGCCCGCGCCCTCGTCCTGGCCGCCGCGGGCAGGCACGGCGCGGCACGCAAGGCGGCCGAGCAGGCGCTGGCCACCGCGACCCGCCTGGCCGCACCCTACGACCAGCGCAGAGCCGAGGAGATCATCCAGCGGCTCACCCGCTGACCCCACCCGAGTGACCAAGGCTTCATGCCATCTCGCCACGTCTCTGCGGCATGGTGACCCCATGGGACCTGACACTCACCCGAACGCCGTGCTCACCCGGCGCCTGTACGAGCTGATCGGCCATGGCGATCTCACCGGCTATCTCGACCTGATCGCCGACGACGCCGTCTTCCACATCGGCGGCGACAGCATCGTGGCAGGCGAGCATCGCGGCAAGGACGCCATCATCAGGCTCGGCATGCTCGTCTCCGAAGAGACGGGCGGCACCTTCCAGACCGGGCTGCTCTCCGTACAGGCCAACGACTCCTACTCGGTCACCCTGCACCGCTGGACGGCGCAGCGCCGTGGGGAGCACGTCGAGATGGACAACTTCAACGTCTACGGCTTCGCGCGAGGGCTGGTCGTGGAACGCTGGGAATACGTGGCCGACCAGCGCGCCCACGACGCTTTCTGGCGCCGATGACGGCTCGCCGGCGCCAACAGCGGTCAGGCAACTGCTTCGCCGTTTGAAAGTTTCACGCTCTTCGACCCCGGTCCGTGCGCACCCGTTGACGTGGCGGCACCCGCAAAGGAGGATCGGATTCCGCGCTGTTTTTGGGAGCGCTCCCAATCCCCCCGCCCCATCAAGGACCTCCATGACCCGATGCCGGGCCGCCTTACTGGCCCTCCTCACCATGGTCGCCCTGTCCCCCGCCACGGCCGCGCAGGCCGAGGACGAGGGGCCCGAGCAGATCGTGAACGGTACCTTCGACGCCGGCACCGCCCCCTGGTGGAGCACCGGCAACACCACCCTCACCGTGCAGGACGGCCGGGCCTGCGCCGACATCCCCGGCGGCACCGCCAACCCGTGGGACGTCATCATCGGCCAGGACAACCTCCCGCTGGTGGAGGGCGAGTCGTACGCCTACCGCTTCTTCGCCTCCGCGACCCCGGCCAAGGTCGGCAGGGCGCTGATCCAGCTCCCCGTCGACCCCTGGACCCAGTACCTGTCGGCCGCGCCGGAGATGAGCGTCTCGGGCAACAGCTACTCCTTCACGTTCACCGCCCCGGTGTCGCTGCCGAACGCGCAGGTCGTCTTCCAGTTGGGCGGCAGCGCCGAGCCTTGGAGGTTCTGCATGGACGACGTGTCGCTCAAGGGCGGCGCCGAGCCAGAGGAGTACGAGCCGGACACCGGCCCCCGCGTCCGCGTGAACATGGTCGGATACCTCCCCGAGGGCCCCAAGAAGGCCACGCTGGTCACCGAGGCCACCGAGCCGCTGGCCTGGGAGCTGAAGAACGCCGACAAGGAGACGGTGGCCGACGGCGAGACCGTCCCCAGGGGTGTGGACGCCAGCTCCGGGCAGAACGTCCACACGCTCGACTTCGGCTCCTACCGCAAGCCGGGCGAGGGCTACACGCTGACGGCCGACGGTGAGACGAGCAGGCCGTTCGACATCGCGGCCGACCTCTACGACCAGCTCCCGGCGGACGCGCTGAAGTTCTACTACACCCAGCGCAGCGGCATCGAGATCCGCGACGACCTCAGGCCGGGTTACGGCCGCCCCGCGGGCCACGTCGGCGTCGAGCCGAACCAGGGCGACGTGGAGGTGCCCTGCCAGCCGGGTGTCTGCGACTACACCCTGAACGTCAAGGGCGGCTGGTACGACGCCGGCGACCACGGCAAGTACGTCGTCAACGGCGGCATCTCCGTCCACCAGCTCATGGCCACCTACGAGCGGGACAAGGCCGCGTTCGAGGACGGGCAGCTCGACATCCCGGAGAGCGGCAACGGCCGGCCGGACATCCTGGACGAGGCCCGCTGGGAGCAGGAGTTCCTGCTGAGCATGCAGGTGCCGGACGGCAAGCCGTTCGCGGGCATGGCGCACCACAAGATCCACGACCGGAACTGGACCGGCCTGCCCCTGCTGCCGCACCTGGACCCGCAGCCGCGCGAGCTGCACCCGCCGTCCACGGCCGCCACGCTGAACCTGGCGGCGACGGCCGCGCAGGCGGCCCGCCTGTACGCCCCGTACGACGCCGCGTTCGCCGCCAGGAACCTCGCGGCGGCCCGCAAGGCGTGGGCGGCGGCCAGGGCCAACCCGGAGAAGTACGCCGACCCGAACGACGGCATCGGCGGCGGCGCCTACAGCGACGGCGACGTGAGCGACGAGTTCTACTGGGCGGCGGCGGAGCTGTTCATCACGACGGGCGAGAAGGAGTTCAGGGACTTCGTGCTGGCCTCGCCGCACCACACCGGCGACGTCTGGCGCGAGCGCGGCTTCGACTGGGGCAACACCGCCCAGCTCGGCCGCCTGGAGCTGGCGACCGTGCCGAACGCGCTGCCCGACCGGGACCGGGTGCGGCAGTCGGTGGTCGAGGGGGCCGAGAAGTACCTGGCGATCCAGACCGCGCACCCGTACGGCCTGCCGTACAACCCGCCGGACTTCGACTGGGGCTCCAACAACCTGGTGCTGAACAACATGGTCGTCATGGCCACCGCCTACGACCTGACCGGCCAGGAGAAGTACCGCGCGGCCGTGCGTGAGGGCATGGACTACATCCTCGGCCGCAACGCGCTCAACCAGTCGTACGTCACCGGCTACGGCGAGGTGGCCTCGAAGAACCAGCACAGCCGCTGGTACGCCCGCCAGCTCGACCCCGCCCTGCCCAACCCGCCGCGCGGCACGCTGTCCGGCGGCCCGAACTCCGCCATCCAGGACCCGCTCGCGCAGCGGCTGCTCACGGGCTGCAAGCCGCAGTTCTGCTACATCGACCACATCGAGTCGTGGGCGACGAACGAGCTGACCATCAACTGGAACTCCCCGCTGGCCTGGGTCTCGGCGTTCCTGGCCGACAGGGGCGGGCGCGCGGACTGCCGGGTGCGCTACTCGGCGCACGGCTCGTGGCCGGGCGGGTTCACCGCGCAGGTCGTGATCGAGAACACCGGCAAGGAGCCGGTGGACGGCTGGAGCCTGCGCTGGTCGTTCCTGAGCGGGCAGCGTGCCGGGCACGCCTGGGGTGCGGCGCTGTCGCAGTCCGGCTCGGTGGTGACGGCCAGGGATCTGCGCTGGAACGGCAAGATCAAGCCGGGACAGAAGGTGACGTTCGGGTTCAACGGCACGAACGCCTCCGGCCCCAACCCGGCGCCCGAGGTGTTCCACCTCAACGGCGTGCGCTGCAAGTAGGGGCGGGAGTCCCCTGGGCGTCGCGGACACTTCGTCGAACGGAACACCGTCGTCCCCGATGCCCAGGGGAACCCCTGAAATCAGCGGTCGACGCGCTCGGGTGAGCCGATCGGGGCCCGGATACGTCCAACAGGACATGAGGATCTGGCGCATCGTGCTCCTGCCCGTGCTCCTGCCGCTGCTGAGCACGTCCATGGCTCCGGCGCAAGCGGAGGTCGCCCCGAAGCGGGTGCTCGTGGAACTGCGCAAGCAGGGCGGCTTCGCGGGGCTGAACGACCGCGTGACCGTCTACGGCAACGGCTGCGCGCGGCTCAGCCGCCGTACGGGGCCGACCATCGACAAGTGCCTGACCGCCAAGGAGGAGCGCAGGCTGCGCGGCCACCTGCGGCACCTGAAGATCGGTCGCTCGCAGCGGCCGCCGCAGGGGGCGGACTTCATCACGTTCACGCTGGCCTACGACAAGCGGCGGGCCAGCGTGTACGACCTGCCCTCGACCTGGCAACCGGTGGTCCGGCACCTGGACAAGATCATGGAGAAGTACTGGGCCCCCGACTGACCTGCGCCGCTAGTGAGCGGGCGGCGGCGTCCAGCCGCCGCCGTATCCCGTCCCGTAGGGGTCCGCCGGCCCTTCCTCCTCGCGGATGGCCGTCGCCAGTGTCTCGGGCCGCAGCACGTAGGAAGCGCCGACGACCTCGATGCCCAGCACCTTTCCCTCCCGGTCCACGTCGAGGATCACCTCTCCCCGGATCCCGTCGTCGTCGAGCACGACCTGCCTGGCCGACTCACCTGCCCCGATGTGGTCGACCAGGTAGATGTAGGCGACGTCGTTCTCGTCGCCGTATTCGATCCGCACGCCAAGCCTTTCGCGCCGCTACTTCTTGTTCCTTCGGAAAACCGTGACGATCTTGAAGTTGCTGTTGCCCCTGATCACCACAAGGTCGTCCTTCTGGTACTCGGTCGTCCCCGGGTTCTTACCAGGCTTACTGGAGCCTCGGGACAGCGCCTCGTCAATCTCAGACTGGCTGATGTCACGCTCATCCTTGCGCTGTTCCGCGTGACGGGTGTTGTAGTCGCGGCGTCCACCACCGCCGCCCGATCTCTTGTTCCCCCGCCCCATCGCGGCCATGCCGTCCCGCACGGAAGCCGGCCCGCCCGCCGGCCTGAGCCCGGACGGCCGGACGGAGGCCCTGCCGCCGGCACCCGCCAGCGCCGGAGTGCCTCCGGGGCCTCCCGGGCGGCGCAGGTTGTCCAGGATGCGGCGCATCGGGTCGGTCACCCGGCGGGCCATCGCGGGAGCCAGCACCCTGCCGGTGCCCTCGGCGCCCTCGCGCATCACCTTGCCCATGGCGTGGCGGGTCAGGTACATCCGCGCGGTGGCCGCCGTGACGCCCACCGCGCCGCCGAAGGCCACCGCCTGCACGACCGAGGTCAGCCCGGCCGCCGCCTGCATGCCCACGGCCACCTTCACCGCGCTCACCACGCCCGCGGCGCCGTCGAGCGCCACCGGGGCCACCCGGGCGGCGGCCGTGGCCTGCGCGACGTGGCCGCTGTCGCCGCCGACCCGGTTCCAGTGCTGCGCCGCCGCCGTGGCGGACTCGCCGCGGTGGTACTGCTGGGTCCTGCGGACCGACGCGTCGGCGGCCTCGCCCACCGGCTGCGATCCGGCCTGCACGGTACGCCAGGCGGTGGCGTCCTTCTTGATCTCGTCCTCGTCGATGTTCGGCCACGGCACGCCGAGCATCCCGAGGAACCCGTTCAGCTTGGGCGAGAGCATCAGGCCCATGAGATGCGTCCCACGTCCTCGGCGATGGCCGTCTCGGCGATGCTGGTGTTCCTGGCCGTGGCGGACAGCCCTTCTCCGGTGCCG
The DNA here is from genome assembly GCF_041950525.1 of Nonomuraea sp. GTA35. Classification (NCBI taxonomy): domain Bacteria; kingdom Bacillati; phylum Actinomycetota; class Actinomycetes; order Streptosporangiales; family Streptosporangiaceae; genus Nonomuraea; species Nonomuraea sp. GTA35. The sequence goes on from NZ_JBGNUV010000009.1 coordinate 225,818, forward strand.
GCGATCTCTCCCGAGACGCCGAGGAGCGCCATCAGCGAGACCTGGGTGCACTCGGCGTAGGCGGCGGCGAACCCGCCGAACAGCCCGTCATCGCCCCAGGAGGAGACGCCGTTCCCCCGTTCCCAGAGCCGCTGCAGCGCAGCCTGGTAGTCCGCCCCGTGGGTGCTGACATGCTCGGCTTCGCGCCCCACCGCACCCGACGCGATCTCGAATCCCGTCATGGCCGGTCACCATAGCGACTTATGCCGGTAATCACGCAACTATCCCCGTTCATGAGATGCACATCTCACTGTCAAGATCGAGGTGGGCTTGTGCCACACTGGGCCATCAGTCCGTTCCTTGACGTTCACGGAGGTCGACATGCGGTCACCTGCGCCCGATGACGACGCCGAGTACCTGGCCCAGTACCTCGCCCAGAGCCGCCAGATCATGCGTGACCTGCAGGCGGCGCGGGCGGCCATACTGCAGGTCGAGGGCCGGGCCCGCAGCGACGACGGGCTGATCGAGGCGAGCGCCGACGGGCACGGCGGGCTCACCCGGCTGCGCATCGACCCGCGGGCGCTGCGTTCCGGCGAGGCGGCGCTCGGCCGGATGGTGACGGAGGTCCTGCGCTCGGCCCAGGAGGACGCCGCCCGCCACGCGCAGGAGATCGCCGACAAGGTCGCGGGCAGCAGCGCGGCCCTGCCCGAGCCGCTCGACGAGACGTTCGTGCGAGCGAGGGTCGAGCAGGCGGCCCAGGACCTTCTCTAGCAGGCGACCCTCTCAAGGAGGCAACACGTGTACGGCCCGCACCTCGACCCCGCCCACATCAGAGACGAGGATCTCGACGAGGCGGCCCGCCAGGGCGAGCGGATGCTGGCCTGGCTGGAGACGGCACGGGAGGAGCTCGACCAGGTCATCGGCGCGGGCGAGAGCCCGTCGGGCCAGGTCAGGGCGCGCGTGGACGCGAACGGCCGGGTCATCGAGGTCGCCTACGGCCCTCGCGCGCTGCGGATGGGCAGCATGGAGCTGGCGGACGAGACGCTCGCGGCGGTGCGCGCGGCGAGCGCCGACGCCGAGCGGCAGACCCACGACCTCATGCGCGAGGCCCTGCCCGGCTACGACCCGGTCGCGGCCCGCGCCGAGCTGGAGGGGCTGCTGGACGGCGAGCCGGGCTGACCGGTTCTCCATCAAGCGATTGACCGGGAGGGCACGACCGAACTACCTTCGGTCGCATGACCTCCGGCCAGGCCGACGCGATACTCAAGGTCGCCACGCAGCTCTTCGCGGCGCTCGGCTACGACGGCACCTCCACCCGTCAGATCGCCGACGCCGCCGGGCTGAACATCGCGACCGTCAACTACCACGTGGGCGGCAAGCGGGAGCTCTACCTCGCCGTCATGGAGGCCGCGCACCGCGCGGAGAAGGCGGCGCTGGACCAGGCGCTGGCCAGGCTGCCGGGCGACGACCCCGTGGCCGCCGTCCACCGGCTGGCCGACGACTACCTCGACTTCTGCGTGGACAACCCCGAGGTACCCGCCCTGTGGATGCACCGCTGGCTCTCCGACGCCAGTGACGTCACCGAGCTGGAGCGCCAGTACGTGCAGCCGCTGCTCGCCGCGGTGACCGCCGCGCTGCGCCCCGCGGTCGAGGCCGGGGTGATCGCCGCCGAGACGGATCTCGAATACACCGTGTGGAGCGTCATCTGGACCGTGCACGGCTTCGCCAAGGGCGGCGTGCTCGACGCGGAGGGCCGCCGCAGGGCGTCCGGCGACCGGGCCGCGCTGCGCCGCTTCCGCGCCCACCTGCACCAGAGCCTGCACCGCACGCTCGGCCTGCCCGGCGACCCCCGGTGACCGCGTCGCGGCTCGGCAGGGACAGGCTGCTGGGCTACGGGATCGGCTCCGTCGGCACCGGCGTGTTCTCGGCGGTGCCGGGCCTGCTGCTCCTGTACTACCTGACCGACGTGCTGGGCGTGCCCGCCGCCGTGGCGGGCTTCGTGCTGGTGGCGCCCAAGATCTGGGACGTGCTGCTGAACCCGCTCGTCGGCGCCGCCAGCGACCGCGAGGCCGTGCGCACGGGCCGCAGGACCCGCCTGCTGGCGATCGGCTCGGCCGCGCTGCCGGTGACGTTCGCGCTGATGTTCGCGGTGCCCGGCGGCGTGCCCGGCGCGCTCTGGGCGGGGGCGGCGTTCCTGCTGGCGGCCACCGCGTTCGCCTGCTTCCAGGTCCCGTACGTGGCCCTGCCCGCGGAGATGTCGGCCGACCAGGGCGAGCGGACCAGGATCATGTCCTGGCGGGTGGTGTGCCTGACGGCCGGCATCCTGGTCGCCGGCGGGCTGGCCCCGGCCGTGGTCGGCCTGGCGGGCGGCGGCCGGGCCGGGTACGCCGTGATGGGCGTGACGGTCGGCGCCGTCATGGCGGCGGCGCTGGCCGGGGCGACGCTGGCCACCCGCTGGGTGCCGTCCAGGCCGGGGCCCCGCCAGCTCGGCCCGGTGGCCGCCTTCCGCCTGGCCAGGGGGAACGTGCCGTTCTTCGTGCTGCTGGCGGCGTTCGTGACGCAGGCGCTGGCCGTGGCCGTGATGCTGGCCGGGGCGCCGTACGTGGCCGCGTACCGGCTGGGTGACTACGGCCTGACCTCGGTGATGTTCGTCTGCCTCGTCGGACCGAGCATGCTCGCCGTGCCCGGATGGGCCTGGCTGGCCCGCGTCCACGGGCCGGTGCGCTGCTACCTGGCCGCGTCCGCCGGCTTCTGCGGTGTCACGGTCGCGCTCGTCCCGGCCGTCGCGGCGGGCGGGACCGCGGCCACGCTGGCGCTGACCGCGCTGGCCGGGGTCTGCTACGCGGCGCTGCAACTGCTGCCGCTGTCGCTGCTGCCCGACACCGTGCACGCCGACGCCGCCCGCACCGGGCACGCCCAGGCTGGCGCGTTCACCGGGCTGTGGACAGCGGGCGAGACCGCGGGGCTGGCGCTCGGGCCGGGGCTGTTCGCGCTGGTGCTGACCGGGTCGGGGTTCGTCTCCGCGCCGGTCGAGTCGCCGGTCGCGCAGCCGCCGGAGGCGCTGACCGGGCTGCTGCTCGGGTTCACCGCGCTGCCCGCCCTGCTCATGCTGATCAGCCTGCCGTTCGTCGCCTGGTACGGACGGCTCACGACGAAGGAGACCGTGTGAACCTGCCGCCGACGGGAAGGCCCGTAGCAGACCTGCTGGCCGAGGTGTCCCGGCTCAAGGAGCACGACCTGCCGGTACGCGGCGGCCAGGTCACCGCCTACGTCTACGACACTGGCCGGGCCGGGGTGAACGACGCCGCGACCCGGGCGTACCTGGAGATGCTGGAGGTCAACTGCCTCGACCCGACCGCGTTCCCCAGCGTGGTGGAGATGGAGCGGCAGGTCGTCGGGGCGGTCGCGGACCTGCTCGGCGGCGGCCACGGCATCTTCACCAGCGGCGGCACCGAGTCGATCATGCTGGCCGTCAAGGCCGCCCGAGACCTGGGCCGGCGTCCGTCCGGAGCGGCGGAAGCGCGGGCCGCCGGGGAGGCGCCCCGCTCCCGGCCGAACCTGGTGCTGCCGGTCACCGCGCACCCCGCCTTCCACAAGGCGGCCCACTACCTGGGCGTCGAGGTCAGGCCCGTGCCGGTGGACCTGGCGACGTACAAGGTGCGGGCCCGCGACGTCGAGGAGGCGATCGACGAGGACACGATCCTGGTCGTGGTCTCCGCGCCGTCCTACCCGCAGGGCGTGATCGACCCCGTCGAGGAGGTGGCGGCCGTGGCCGCCGCGGCGGGCGTGCCGTGTCACGTGGACGCGTGCGTGGGCGGCTGGCTGCTGCCCTGGCTGCGGGAGGCGGGCGCGGCGGTCCCGCCGTTCGACCTGTCGGTGCCGGGGGTGACCTCGATCTCCTGCGACCTGCACAAGTTCGGCTACGCGCCCAAGGGCGCCTCGGTGCTGCTGTTCGCCGACCCCGCGGCGCGGCGCAAGGCGTACTTCGCGTCGGCGGCCTGGCCCGGATACACGATCATCAACGCGACCGTGCAGAGCTCCAGGTCGGCGGGGCCGCTCGGCGGCGCCTGGGCCACCCTGCAGGCGCTGGGCAGCGCCGGGTACGCCGAGCTGGGCCGGGCCACCCTGGAGGCGACGCGCAGGCTGCGCGCGGGCCTGGCCGGGATCCCCGGACTGCGGGTGCTCGGGGAGCCCGAGTCGTCGCTGGTGGCGTTCGCAGGGGACGACGTGGACGTGTTCGTGCTGGCGGACGAGGCGCGGGCGCGGGGCTGGTTCCTGCAGCCGCAGCTCTCCTACGCGGGCATCCCGGCCAACCTGCACATCACGGTCACCGGGGTCACGCTGGCCGGGGTCGAGGCCATGCTGAAGGTGATCGCGGAATCGGCCGGGGCGGCGCGCGAGCGCGGGCCCGTGGTGCTGCCCGACGGGCTGGTCGAGCTGGTGGCGGGGCTGGACCTGGAGGCGATCGACGACGCGACGTTCGCGGAGCTGAGCGCGTCGGTCGGGGTGGATCTGCGCCCGGGGGCGGGGCAGCCGGAGATGGCGATGGTCAACACCGTCCTCGACGCGCTGCCCGCCCCCGCCAGGGAGGCGGTGCTGGTGCGCTTCCTGTCGGTCATCTACGGTCGCTGATCCGCCTCAGGCGGCCGACGTGATGGCGATGCCCAGGCACATCTCGTCGCTGGTGCCGTCGCCCCAGACGACGTACCGGGGCGGGGTGTCGCGCAGTTGCGGCAGCAGGGCGCGCAGGCCGGCGTCGTGGGTGCAGGTGACGCGTACGACGTCGCCCTTCCGCACCTCGACCGGCGCGGGCAGCAGCCGCAGCGACTGGTCGTCGAAGTTGTACTCGGGCACGTCGAGCAGCGTTCGGGCCTTCGCGGTGCCCGGGTTGAGCTCGACCTTGATGGCCCGCCCGAGCAGGTGCATGTGCCCCGCCAGCGCGTGCACCGTGAACGGGCCCTCGACGGGCACGTCGCAGTGCTGGGTCGGCCCGGGCTCGGCCGGGCCGCAGTACTGCTCCAGCAGCCGCACCTGCGTCAGGCTGTCGCGCCCGAACCGCTTGCCGACGTCCCGCACGGCGGCGTCCCTGTCGCACAGCGGCCCTGACTCGCTCGCCGTGCAGGGCAGCTCGACGGGCGCGAAGAACAGCCCGGTCTCCAGCGGCTCCAGCCGCCGGTCCGTGACGCGCAGGCGGATGCCCGAACGGTCGGTGCCCGGCTCGCCCTTCACGCCCAGCAGGTTGTAGTGCACCTGCATGATCAGGCGGCTGCCCGGCTGCAGGTCGTAGCCGTACTTCGGGTCGAGGAGCGCCTCCTTGGTGCCGGGCGCCCAGTGCGCCACCCAGCCCGCGTCGCCGATGCCGGCGTCGCCGAAGCAGGACCAGCCCTGGCCGGGGGTGCCCTCGTCCAGCTTGCGCGCCCGCTCGGCCTGCTCGGGCCCGAGCCTGAAGAAGATCGCGTGGTGCACGATGGCGGTGTTCTGGGGCTCGAACTGGGCGCCGGTCAGCGACACCCGGCCGGTCAGCCCCGGGTCGACGAGGAAGCAGCGGTAGTCGTCCGTGCCGCCGTTGGGCGGCCCCGGCGCGTACGGCTCCGCCATGGCGAGGTTGACGAACCGCTCGCCCGGCCGCAGCGGGGACGCCACGGGCGCGGGCTCGGCAGCGTGCCCGGAATGCCCCGAGGAAGCCGGGGAGGCCGGGGAAGCGGGGGAAGTCGGAGAAGCCGGGGAAGCCGGCACGCCGCAGGAGGCGAGCAGGACGGCCGCGGCGAGCGCGGCGGCCGTCCGGGCGAATCGCGTCATGACGTCAACACTCGCCCGCGGGAGGCCGCCGGACATCCTTCCCCGGGATGCTTTGCCTACTTCCCTGGGATGACCCGCCCGTCACACCACGGTCGCGCCCTTCACGACGCGCCCTTCACGACGCGCCCTTCACGACGCGCCCTTCACGACGCGCCCTTCACGACGCGCGTCCTCTCAGGACGTGGGGAACGTGGCCTCCACCCGGAACCCGCCGTCCTCCCCCGGCCGGCACACCAGCGTGCCGCCGGCCAGCTCCACCCGCGTCCGCAGGTCGGGCAGGCTCATCCCGGGGCCGGCGACGGCGACCCAGGCGTCCGGCAGGCCGCCGGTGTTGCGGACCACGATCCGCACGTTGCCCGGCGCGTACCGCACCAGGACCCGCACCTCCGCGCCGGGCGCGTGCTTGCGCACGTTGGCCAGGGCCGCCTCGGCCACCAGGTACGCGGTCCGCCCCACCAGGCCCGAGACGGGTGCGGGAGTGCCGTCCACCGTCAGCTCCACCGGCACGCCGTCGCGGGCCGAGTCGATCACCAGCGGCCGCAGGTCGGGCAGCGGCAGCCCCAGGTCGAACCCCTCGCCGGTGCCGCGGCGCAGCAGCGCCACCATGTGCCGCAGCTCGTCGAGCGCGTCGCAGCCCGTCGCGCGGATGTCCTCGGCCGCCGCCCTGGCGCGGTCGTCGCCGGTGGCCAGGGCCAGCACGCCGGCCTGCAGCACGATCCGGCTGACGCGGTGGGTGACGACGTCGTGCATCTCTCCGGCCAGGCGCTCGCGCTCGATCCGCTCGGAGCGCTCCGCCAGCTCGGCGCGGAGCTGTTCCCTGACGGACACGTACAGGCCGTACATGATCGCGAGGGCGATCACCGCCTCGCTCCTGGCGATCAGCGGGAGCCGGTCGGGCAGGGTCAGCACGGCGAAGGCGATCACCAGCACCGGCATCCAGCGGGACAGCGGGCGCCGGTCGGCCGCGAACGCCATCGCGCCGTAGGCGGCGAACGGCGCCGCCGGCGGCCACAGCGGCGCGCCGCCGGCGGGGAGCGGGACGGCGGACGGGACGACCAGGGCCAGCACCGGCACGGCGAGCGCGGTGCCGGCGCAGATCCAGGCGACGGCGAGGGGCGCCCGGCGCATCCACAGCAGCGGCAGCGCCCCCGCCAGCGCGACCACCAGACCTGGGCCCGCATAGCCTGTCGCGGGCGTCAAACCTGCCGCGACCAGGACCGCGGCAGCGTCGATCGGTCGCGCGCGGGCACCGTCCACCGCCTCATCGTACGATCACCCGGCGTGTCTGCCCATCCCCGGTCGCGTAGCGGATCACACCCTGGTGATGCGGACGGCGTCGGCGATGACGTACCCCGTCGTGGAGGTCCAGCGGCTCACGCCGACCACGTTGTAGGTGCCGGCGTTCAGCGTGAAGGTGCCCAGGTCACGCCAGGCCCCGCCGCCCGTGCGCTGGTCGACGGTGACCGTCCGGTTCCCGCCCGAGGCCGCCACGATGTACGGCGTCGCGCTGTTGTAGCCGGGGTCGGCCGGATACCACACCTCCACCCGGTAACTCCCGGCGCTGGGGACGGCCGCGCGGAACCAGGCCGGGTCGCTGGCCGCGACCGGCGCGGCGAAGCGGTAGTCGGCTCCGTGGAGCTGCCCGGAGTACGTCGAGGTGCCCCAGGCCGAGCCGGCGGCGAACCCGGTGTCCGCGTTGTCGATCACCACGCTGAACCCGCCGGGCGACGAGGTGACGGCCCGGCCCGCGCTGGGCGCGCTCTCCTGGTGGGTGCGGTTGAGCGCGGTCACGTAGTACGTGTACGCCGATCCGGTGGCCGTGGTGTCGGTGAACGTGGTCTGCCTGGTCGTCTTGACCAGGTTGCGGGCGTCGGCGAAGAAGCACGGGTCGGCTGCCGACGGGGTGCCGTCCACCCGGTAGACGGCGTACGACGTGCCGGAGCCCGTCCAGGAGAGCTGCACGCCGCTCGACCCCCGCGTGGCCGAGGTGATCGCGGGTGCGGCGGGCGCCGCCGCCGAGCCGCGGGCGGGCAGCAGCGCGGACCTGGTGTAGTGCGCGTTGACGACCCTGGTGAACGCCCCGATCCGGTCGGCCTTGACGTCCTTGGCGCTGAAGTAGATGTCGCCGGACACCTCGGGATGTTGCCGGTTGTCGTGGAGGTGGTCGCTCAGCTCGGCCGGGTCCTGCCAGGCGGCCTCCTGCCCGGACGCGCCCGCGCGGTAGGCCGCCTGGCCGATCACGAGCTGCACCCCGGTGCCCCTGACCTGCTCGGACCACCAGGCCGTGAGCACCTCGTAGGCGGCCGTGGAGAAGCCGAGGTGCCAGTAGATCTGCGGCGCCAGGTAGTCCACCCAGCCCTGCTTGACCCACTGCCGGCTGTCGGCGTAGATCGCGTCGTACGACTGCAGCCCCGAGGTGCGCGAGCCCAGCGGGTCGGTGCCCGCGTTGCGCCAGATCCCGAACGGGCTGATGCCGAAGGAGACGTGCGGCTTGGCGGCGTGGATGCGCTGGTCGAGCTCGCGTACCAGCAGGTTGACGTTGTTCCGCCGCCAGTCCCCGACGTTGGAGAACGAGCCGCCGTACCTGTCGAACGTGGCGGCGTCAGGGATGCTCTGACCGCTCACCGGATAGGGGTAGAAGTAGTCGTCGAGGTGCACGCCGTCCACGTCGTACCGGGAGACGGCGTCCATGATCGCGTCCTCGATGAAGTCGCGTACCTCCGGGATGCCCGGGTTGTAGTAGAGCTTGCCGCCGTAGGGGAAGCGCCAGTCGGGGTGCTGCCGCGCCGGGTGCGTGGCGACCAGCCTGGACGGGTCGTCGTGGTTGGCGATCCGGTACGGGTTGAACCAGGCGTGGAACTCCAGGTTACGGGCGTGGGCCTCCTTGACCATGAAGGCGAGGGGGTCGTAGCCCGGGTTGCCGCCCTGGGTGCCGGTCAGCCACTGCGACCACGGCTCGTACGGGGAGGGCCAGAACGCGTCGGCTGTCGGCCGGACCTGCACGACCACGGCGTTCATGCGCTTGGACACGGCCAGGTCGAGCCAGGCCCGGAACTCCGCCTGCTGCGCCGACGCGCTCAGCCCGGTGCGGCTGGGCCAGTCGATATTGGCGACCGAGGAGATCCACATGGCTCTGAGCTGCCGCTTCGGGGTGGCCGGATCGACGGTGCAGGCGGCTGCGGCTGCGGCTGAGGGGGTGAGGGGACTGACGAACGCGGCGATGAGCACCGCGAGGACGACGGTACGCAGGAGCGCGGTCACGAAGGGAAGTTTCAGCGCATCCGCCAGAAAGCGCAATAGTCTTCACAAAGATCGGAGGTCCCCGGAACCTCACCCCTCAGCAAAGGCGATAATCTTCACTTAACTCAGAAGTAATGTCAATTATCGACATCAGTCAGAAGATTGTCGTAGCGTGCACCCGTCACCTTGTGAACGAGGAGCACCCCATGACTCTCGCCCGCACGCGATTAGTAGCAGCCCTCGCCACCTCGATCCTCGCCATCGCCCCCCTCACCGCGGCCCAGCCCGCCTGGTCGCAGAGCCAGGCAGCCGTGGTCAAGGAAACCCCGATGGCCGCGGCCTTCGCCAAGGCGTCCGCCGCCCACGACGTACCGCGCGACCTGCTCGTCGCCCTCGCCTACGCCGAGACCCACCTCGACGGCCACCACGGCGAGCCCAGCGCCAGCAGCGGCTACGGCGTGATGCACCTGGTCAGCAACCCGACCAACCACTCACTGGAGAAGGCGGCCGAGCTGACCGGGCTGCCCGCCGACAAGCTCAAGGCCGACGACGAGGCCAACATCCTCGGCGGCGCGGCCGTGCTCCGCTCCCTCGCCGACAAGCTCGGCCTCGACGAGGCCGCCAGGAAGGACGCCGGCCGCTGGTACAGCGCCGTCGCCCAGTACGGCAACGCCTCCTCGCCCGAGCTGGCCCGCCTGTACGCCGACGCCGTCTACGAGCAGCTCGGCCTCGGCATCGACCTGCGCGGCGTCCAGGTCAGGCCGCAGGAGGTCACCGCCGACCGCGGCGAGTACGCGGACGTCCGCGACCTGAACGCCCGCGCCGGCAAGCAGGCCGGCGAGCCGGCGGAATCGCCGGTCGCCGTGGCCAGCGCCGACTACCCGCCGGCCGCGTGGGTCCCGGCCAGCTCCAGCAACTACCGCGTCTCCAGCCGCGAGACCAGCTACAACATCGACCGGGTGGTCATCCACGTCACCCAGGGCTCCTACGCCGGGACCATCTCCTGGTTCCAGAACCCCAGCGCGCAGGTCTCCTCCCACTACGTGGTCAAGTCCTCCAACGGCGCCATCACCCAGATGGTCCGCGACAAGGACGTCGCCTGGCACGCGGGCAACTCCACCTACAACAACCGCTCCATCGGCATCGAGCACGAGGGCTGGGTCAGCGACCCCTCCTGGTTCACCGACGCCATGTACCGGGCCTCGGCCGCGCTGACGCGGTACCTCTGCGACAAGTACGGCATCCCGAAGACCAGGACCGGCATCATCGGCCACAACGAGGTCCCCGGCGCCACCCACACCGACCCGGGCTCGCACTGGAACTGGACCACGTACATGAACTACGTGACCGGCGGCGGCGGCACCCCCTCGTGGACCACCACGGTGGACAACGCCACCTCCGGCCAGTTCACCGCCAGCGCGAACTGGGGCACCTCCACCTACTCCAGCCAGCGCCACGGCACCGACTACCGCTTCGCCGACCCGGTCGCCGCCAGCGACCCGGCGTGGTACTCGGCGACGATCCCGAGCGCCGGGACGTACCAGGTCGAGGTCTGGTATCCGGCCGATCCCGGGTACAACAGCTCGGCGCCGTACATCGTGGCGGCGTCCGGCGGCAACCAGACCGTGTTCGTCGACCAACGCTCCGGCGGCGGGGCCTGGCGCAGCATCGGCACGTTCTCGCTGAACGCCGGCACGTACAACGTGGTCGGGGTGAGCCGGTGGACCTCGGGCACCGGCTACGTGATCGCGGACGCGGTCCGCATCAGCAGGCAGTAACCCCTTCCTGAGTGACGGTCCGCGCCCGATCCCTCCCGGGCGCGGGCCGTTACGTCTTTCTAGCTGAAGCGACACGTCCAATCCCTGTATCTTCACGATGAGCAACCGAGTGGATACAGAGGAGCACGAATGGGTCGTCACGAAGATCCCAGCAGCCCCAAGGACCAGCCCCTGGACCCGAACAAGCACAAGGGCCAGGGCAGCAACGACGACCACCAGCCGAGACCCTCCGGCAAGCACAGCGGCGAAGGCAAGGGCGGCAAGAAGTGATGGACGTCGCTTCGCTGATGGATCGGCTGATCGCCGGCCTTGATCCCGATGGACAGATCACGGACACGGTCAAGCAAGCGATCCGCGCGGTGCCCCGCCACCAGTTCATTCCGCCGGTCGGGCTCGTCTCGCAGAAGAAGGACTCCGCGTACCTGATCGACCGCAACGCGGATCCGGATGACTGGTGGGACACCGTCTACTCCAACGAGCCCATCGTTACCCAGCTCAACGACGGGGCCACCACCGTCACCGAGATGATCGGCGGCTACACCTCCTCGTCATCCTCTCCCTGGACGGTCGCGAACCTGCTGACCCTGCTGGATCCCGACCCCGGCAACCACATACTCGAGATCGGCACCGGAACGGGCTGGACCAGCGCCCTGCTGTGCCATCTGGTGGGCGAGCACGGACAGGTCACCTCGATCGAAGTCGATCCCGCCGTCGCACAGCAGGCCGCCAAGAACCTCGCCGACGTGGGCGCACGACCCAACCTGATCATCGGTGACGGCACCTTGGGCTGCCCCGAACGGGCACCCTACGACCGGGTACACGTCACCTGCGGGATCCGTACGGTCCCCTACGCCTGGATCGCGCAATGCCGGATCGGCGCGACCATCGTCATGCCGTTCTGCCCCAACTTCGGCAACAACCATTCACTGCGGCTGGTGGTCCGCCCGGACGGCACCGCGATCGGCCGCTTCCCCGGCTTCGCCTCATACATGATGCTGCGCGCGCAACGTTCGGTCCCTCAGCGCGCGGCGCGAGGTTCGCAGGACAAGCATTACCTGACCACTCACGTCGATCCGCGCGTGATCGCCTACGCACCCGCCGGAGCGGACCTGGCCATCGCGGCGCTGACCGGTGTCGAGTCCAGCAGCACCGACCAGCCGGATGAGGACGGGCAGCTCTTCCGGCTGTGGATGTGCGATCCCCGCGACTCCTACTCGTGGGCGGCGGTGGCCTGGAGACCGGGTTCCGCGGAGTACGAGGTGTACCAGGTAGGCGACCGGCCCCTGTGGGACGAGGTCCTGGACGCGTACTTCCGGTGGGTGAGCTGGGGGCAGCCCGGGCGCGACCGCTTCGGCATGACGGTGACGCCTTCCGGGCAGCAGATCTGGCTCGATTCTCCGGGCCGGGTCGTGGCGTAGCCCTTCCGGCGGCATGAACCAGCCCTCGGCGTCGAGGCTCCCGGCGCCGAGGGCTTCTGGATGAGACGGAGCTCGGGTGGCACGTGAGCCGCGCCGGGCTCAGATCACCGCCGGCTGAACGACCAGAGTTCCCGCGCGTGTGTCGATCATCGCCTCGCTGCCGATCGGAATGGTCGGCGGGTCGTCACCGTGCCCCGCGGGCAGTCCGCCCCAGGAAGTCAGCAGCTCCGTGCCGCGGGCGACCAGTTCACGGTCGGGTGGACGGGAGGGGGAAACGAACCGGACGCGGTCTCCGGGTCTCAAGCGCGGCGACCGTAAGATCGGCAAGCTGTCGTCAGCGCCCATCAGGAGATGGTCGCATTCCGCCCGCCCCTTCAGCCTGGCGGCGGTTCTCACGCCGTCGCCCCTCCGTCGATCACGTGGTCCGCGCCCACCACGAAGCTCGACTCCGATGACGACAGCCACAGCGCCGCGGCCGCGATCTCCTCAGGGGTGGCCACGCGCCCGATGGGCAGCGCGGTCTTCATCCGCTCGTCGCGCTCCTCCCGCGTCTCCCCGGGACGCGTCGACATGGGCGTGTCGATCGGCCCCGGGCTGAGGGCGTTGATGCGGACGCCGTCGGCGATGTGGTCGCGGGCCGCCGCACGCGTCAGGTGGCTGACCGCGGCCTTCGAGGCGGCGTACGCACTCGCCCCCGCCAGCCGCCAGTGTGCCCCGAGGTTGGAGGAGACGTTGACGATGGCCCCGCCCCCGTGAGCCCGCATGTGGGCGATCTCGTGCTTCATCGACAGGAACACGCCCTTGAGGTTGACCGCCAGGACCTCGTCCCAGACGTCCTCGTCGTAGTCGGCCAGCGGCGCCAGCGTGCCGAAGACGCCGGCCGCGTTGAGCGCCACGTCGAGACCGCCGAAGCGGGAGACGGCGGCCTCGACCATGGCGGCGACCTCGGCGGAGCGCGTGAGGTCGACGGTGAACGCGCCGGCCCGGCCGCCGCCCTCCTCGACGAGCTTCACGACCTCGGCCAGCCGGGCGGCGTCACGGCCGGCGGCCAGGACCGCCGCGCCCTCCCGCGCGTACGCCAGCGCCGCCGCCCGTCCCACGACCCCGCTCGCCCCCGTGACGAGCGCGACCTTTCCGGCAAATCGTCCAGTCATTATTCAAGACCAATCATTCTCATATTTGGACAGCTGTCATGGCCTGCTCGACCGCGTCGCGCAGCCTGCGCGGGTCGGGGTCGGCCCGGCCGAGCACCCTGAGGCCCTGCAGCAGCACGAGCAGGAACCTGGCCAGCGCGTGCGGATCCTTGCCCGCCGGGATCTCCCCCTGGGCGCGCGCCCTGACGAGCGTGCCGGCCAGGGCCGCCTCCAGCCCCGCCCAGCTCGTCACCACCTTGGCCAGCATGGTCGCGTCGCGCGAGGCGAACTCCACGGCCGTGTTGACCACCATGCAGCCCCGCCGCAGGTCGTCGGCGAGGATCTCGGCGACGTACGAGTCGAGGAAGGCGCGGATGGCGGGCAGCGCGGGCCCCGGCTGGGACAGCCGCTCGATCACGTTGCCCTGCTCCAGGTAGCGCTCCAGCGCCTTCAGGTAGAGCTCGCGCTTGCCGCCGAACGTCGCGTAGATGCTCGCCCGCGCCAGGCCGAGCCGCTCCACGAGGTCGGCCATCGAGGTCGCCTCGTAACCGCGCTCCCAGAACAGCTCAAGCGCTTGCTGCAGGGCGACCTCGGGATCGAACTCCTTGCTCCTTGCCACGCCGAGAACGCTAGCACTATCGAGAACGATCGGTCTACTTAATGGCACCTCGCAGGACGCCCGAGATCACCCAGCGCTGGGCCAGCAGGTAGACGAGCAGCGCGGGCGCCAGGGCCATGAGGTACGAGGCGAAGGCCGTGGTGTAGTCCGTGGCGAACTGGCTCTGGAAGACGTACTGGACCAGGGGCAGCGTCCTGGCGCTCGGGCTGGAGAGCACCACCAGCGGCAGCAGGAAGTCGTTCCAGGCCCACAGGAACGTCAGGATGCCCACGGTGGCGTTCATCGGAGCGAGCAGCGGGAAGATCACTTTCCAGAACACCGTCCAGGTGCCCGCGCCGTCCGTGCGGGCCGCCTCCTCCAGGGCCCTGGGGATCGACTTGATGTAGCCGACGTACAGGAAGATGTTGAAGGCCAGGCCGTAGACGACGTACAGCAGGATCAGGCCGAGCTGGTTGTCCAGGCCGAGCAGCGCGGTCTGCTTGATGACCGGCAGCATGATGATCGGGAACGGTACGAACAACGCCGAGACGAAGTAGAAGTACAGGCCCTTGAACAGGCGGCGGTGCAGGTTGCGGGCGATGGCGTAGGCCACGAGGGAGTTGGTCAGCAGCGTCAGGACCACCGCGCCGACGGTGATCAGCGCGCTGTTCAGCGCGGCCCGCGGGTAGTCCGTCAGCCGCCAGGCGGTGGCGAAGTTGCCCCACTGCGGGTCGGCGGGCAGGTCGAAGCCCGCGCCCGCCAGCTCGGCCGGCTGCTTCAGCGCGGTGACGACGGTGAAGTACAGCGGCACGAGCACGGTCATGGCGCAGGCCGCCATCAGGGCTGTCAGCCACGGGTTGACGGATCGGCTCAGCATCAGGCGCTCATTTCCCGGCGTTGCAGCACACGTAGCTGGAAGGCGGAGACGGCGACGATGACGACGAAGTAGACGACGGCGTTGGCGGTCTGGTACGCGTACTCGCCGCCCTCCAGGCCGCCGCTGTAGATGAGCAGGGAGACCGAGGTGGTGGCGGTGCCGGGGCCACCGTTGGTCAGGGCCACGATGTGGTCGAAGACCTGCAGGAAGTTCTTCAGCGACAGCACCATGTTGATCGTGAAGAACGGCGCGATGAGCGGGAAGACGATCGACCTGAACTGCCGCCACGCGCCCGCCCCGTCGATGGTGGCGGCCTCGCGCACGTCGTCGGAGATGGTCTGCAGCCCGGCGAGATAGATGATGATGTTGAACGCCGCCGCCTGCCAGGTGGCCACGGCCACGATGCCGAGCCAGGCCAGGCCGGGATCGGCCAGGATGTTCGTGCTCAGCGCGGTGATGCCGAGCGCCTGCGCGACGGCCGGGAGCGAGTTGGCGAACAGGTAGTTGAAGATGTAGCCGATGATGAGGATGGCCAGCACGTTCGGGATGAAGAAGATGCCCCGCAGCGCGGTGCGGAAGCCGATGCGCGCGTTGAGCCCGAGCGCGACGGCCAGCGCCAGCGCGTTGGTCAGCACGGTGGCCACGACGGCGAACCTGAAGGTGAACAGGTAGGCGTCGAGGATGCGGTCGTCCCTGAAGAGGTTGGCGTAGTTGCGCAGGCCGACGAAGCCGTACGAGCCGTAACCGGGGGAGTCGGTGAGGCTGTAGTAGAAGCCCTGCAGCACCGGCACGGTGTGGAAGACCAGGAAGAGCAGCAGGGCCGGGAGGACCATCCAGTAGTAGGCGCGGGAGGTCGTCATGAGGTGCTCCTGGCGGCGACCTTGTCCCACTCCTCGTCGAGCTCGCGTAACAGGCGGGCCTGGTCCCCGTCGATGAGGAACTGCTGCAGGAGCTGCTCCAGCGGGATCGTTAGCGGGATGTGGTGGTCGGCGTAGCCGGACAGGCGGCCCCGGGTGAAGTACGGCATCAGCCCGGCCAGCGCGGGGTCGGGCGAGGTGGCGTTCTCCAGCGGTGGCACGGCCCGCTGCTCCCGCGCGTACGCGTTCATCACCTCGGGCCGGAGGAGATGCTCGATGAACGCCATCGCCTCGCGCGGGTGCTCCGGCTCGCGGGGCAGGGTGAGCGCCACGTCCACGCCCGACACCAGCCGGGTGCCGCCGGGGTCGTCGGTGGCGGGCAGCGCGAACGTGCCCGGATCGAAGCCCGGGCGCGCGGCGGCGATGGCGGGCAGCGCGAAGCTGCCCTGCAGGTACATGGCCGCCTTTCCCTGGGCGAAGGCGAGGTTGCCGTCCTCGTACGTGCGCGAGTGCCGGTCCCGCTGGCTGTGCCCGAACAGCTCACGCAGCTTGCCGGCCACCGGCGGGTACGCGGCGGCGAACGACGTCCGCCCCGCCTCCCGCCGCTCGAAGAAGCCGGGCGGTGCGGCGTTCGCGGCCAGCGCGTTGAAGGCGGGCAGCACCGTCCACGCGTCGGCCAGCGTGGCGTAGAACGGCGTGACCCCGGCGGCCTCGAACGTCCTGGCAGCCGCGACCAGCTCGGACCACGTCGCCGGTGGCCGTACGCCGTGCCGCCTGAACAGGTCCTTGTTGTAGATCACGCCGCTGCCGTTGGAGGCGAACGGCAGCCCGTTGCGCTCCCCCTGCCGGTGCGTCCCGAGGTCGTCGAGGATGCGCTGGACGGGCGGGTAGACGCGCACCGCCGCTGTGGAGAAGTCGTAGAACACCCCGGCCCTGGCCAGCTCGCCGAAGACGCCGTTGCCGTTCAGCGCCATCACGTCGGGGACGTCGTCCTTGACCAGCCTGGCCCTGATCGCGCTCTCGGCGGTGGGCGAGTGGTTCTGCACCACGCGGATGCCGGGGTGCGCGGCCTCGAAGCCCTCGATGATCCGGTCGAAGGTCTCGATGGCCTCCGGTTTGAACTGGAAGAACTCCAGCGTGACCCGCGTGTCGGCGGGCCGCGTGCCGCAGGCGGCCAGGAGCAGCGCCCCGGTCAGGAGGAGGAGGGCCGTCCTCGTCATGCCAGGAGCGCTGCCCCGCCGGGATCACGTCATGCGCGGGACCGCAAGCCTCACCTCGGGGTGAGGATCCAGCGCCAGGCGCCGCCGCCGTTGCTGTCACGGTTGGCGGCGAGCTGGGTCATCCTGGAGCCGTCCACGCTGACCAGCACGAGGCCGTTGTCGAACTCGTTCTCGCACTTCCCCGCGCAGCCGAGCGCGATGACGTTCTCGTCGTCCGCCCAGGCGTGCAGCTGCAGCACCTGCTGCCGCCCGACGATCTTCCCCGTCCCCACCTCGGTGATCTTCGTGGGCATGCCGTCGCGGCCCAGCACCAGGCGGCCGTCGGGCGAGGTGGCCGGGAGGCTGGTCCCGCGCCGGTACCGCTCCCCCTCGGGCGCGTCCCTGGACTCGCCGTCCGGGGTGTAGAAGAGCCGGTCGGGCGTGGTGGTCGTGGGCGACCAGATGAGCGTGCCGTCCAGGCTCCAGCCGAGGTCCTGGCGGTTGCCGCCGGTGATCTGCGCGTCGCCGTGAAAACCGGGCAACGGCTCCAGCTCGTGGTAGTCGGCCGTGCCGCCGGGGACGTCGATGACGTAGTAGCCGATGCGCGGGCTGTCCCGCATCACCGGCGCCATCTGGTCGCCCTCGCCCTGCATGAGATCGGGGTAGCCGGAGTAGGCGGTGGCCAGGATCCTGGTGCCGTCAGGCGACCAGGCGACGGAACCCACGGAGTGCTCCAGCTCGAACCAGCCCAGCATCTGCCGGGTGTTCAGGTCCATCACACCCACGCGCCTGCCGAGCAGGTCCCCTTCGATCACCGCCGCCACCTGCAACCCTGGAGCGACGTCAACCCACGCGTACGGCGTCTGCTCGTAACCGCCGGTGCGCGGGTCGTACAGGGACCAGGTGCGCCGGACCCGCTGCTGGCCGCCCGCGACCGGCTCCAGCGTGGTCACGTAGTACGCCGACACGGCCATCCGGCCGGCCGCGATGAGCTTGGCAGGCGGGCTGTGCTCCACGTCCGTACGCACGTCCGTCGGCACGGACGACGGCCGGGGCGGCAGCGTGATGTTGTTGAGCGGGCGCACGACGGGCTCGGGCTCGCGCTGCCCGGTGACGAACACGGCGACGGCCGCGATCATGGCCGCGACCAGGACCGCCGCGCCGTACGGCCGCCAGGTGCGCCTGCGTAGCGCCCGGTCGGCCAGGCCCGGCGGCACCCTGGCCTCGCCGGCCCAGTCCTCCAGCGTGTCGCGCAGCAGCCGGGTCACGTGGCCACCTCCAGGTCGCGGGCCAGCTCGGGGGCGATCTCGCGCAGCCGCGCCAGCGATCGGTGCGCGGTGCTCCTGACCGTGCCGATGGAGCAGCCCAGCACCTGGGCCACCTCCTGCTCGGGCAGGTCCTCGTAGTACCGCAGCACCAGCACCGCGCGCTGGCGGGCGGTGAGCCTGGCCAGCGCGGAGCGCAGCACCAGGCGCAGCTCGCTCTGGTGGTGCGCGTCGCGCGCCTCCCGCTCGGGCGGGCTCGCCTGCACCACCTCGCCCCGCCGCGTGCTCGCCCGCCACCAGCTGATCTGCTGCCGGTACATGATCTGCTTGGCGTACGCCTCCGGCGCCGCCACCCGCCGCCAGCCGGCCGCCAGCTTCGCCAGCGCAGTTTGCACCAGGTCCTCGGCCGCGTGCTGGTCACCACCGGTGAGCAGGAACCCGAGCCGCATGAGGGCAGGAGAACGCGCGTCGACGAACTCGCGGAACCGTTGCTCGTCCGCGGCGTCCACGGTCACCTCCAGGGGATCGACATCACCCTCTCAGACGCCGCGCGGCACCTCCCGCTATGCCTACCGCATCAGATCGGGGCCCTCGTCCTCGTCCGACCAGGTCGGCCTGGGGTTGCGGTACTCCATCGGCGTCTCCTCCCGGGCCGTCTCGTCCACCGGCCCGGCCTGCCGGGGCACCTCCAGCAGCCCCAGCGTGTCCTGCTCGCCCCTGCGGGCGATCACCTCGTTGATCGCCTCGGTCAGCTCCCGCCTGTCATAGGGGCCCTCGGGCAGCTCGTTGAGGTGCGTCAGCAGGTCGGCGGAGAGGTTCACGTGCCGGGAGGCCTGCGCGTAGACCTCCCGCATCACCACCCGCTCGCGCCCGTGGAACGCCTCGTCAATGGCCTGGCGCAGCTCGTCCAGCACAGCGTGGTCGGTCATCGGTCCTCCTCGGTCCGCAGGTCCTGCACCCGCTCCGTCATCGGTCACCCTTGATCAGCAGGTCCTCCACCTGCTCCGTCACCATGTCCACCGAGACGTCGCGCACCCATGACTCGTCGTGCGGGCAACGCTCGGCGGCCGGGTCCACGCCGTCCGCGCCGCAGCGCGGGCAGGACGTGGTCCAGGAGATCAGCGGCCGGTGCGCGGTCCTGCTGAGCGGGCCGGCCTGGATCAGGTTGCCGCACCAGTAGATGGCCACCGTGGGGGTGCCGACGGCCGCGGCCAGGTGGCGGGGGCCGGTGTCGTTGGCGATCAGGAGGTCGCAGCGTTCGTACAGGGCGGCGAGCGCGCCGAGGCCGAGCGCGCCCACGACGGGGATCGCGGGCCGCCGCATGGCCTCGACCACGCCCATCACCAGCTCCCGCTCCGCCCGCGTGCCGGTCACGACCACGGGGCGGCCGGTCAGGTCGGCCACCTCGGCGAAACGCTCCACCGGCCAGCGCCGCCGCGGGTCGGTCGCGCCCGGATGCACGGCCACCAGCCCCTGCGGCGGCTGCCCGAGCGCGCGGGCCAGCTCGGCGCGGTCGGCCCCGGTGACCGTCACCCGCGGCTCCAGCCCGCCGTCCACCGCGCCGACCAGCGCCGCGACCTGGAGGAAACGCAGGGTCTCGTGGTGGTAGTCGGTGTACGGCACCCAGCGGTCCAGCCGCTCGGCCCCCGGCGCGCGCAGCCCGGCGGTCACCCTGGCCCCGAGCCGGCGCACGAACGGGTTGGAGAACCGGCCGCCGCCGTGGATCTGCACCGCCAGGTCGAACTCCCGCTGCCGCAGCCGCGCGCACAGCTCCTCGGGCGCCGCGTGCCCGGGCTCCCGGGTGGAGACGCCCGAGATCGGCGGCAGCGCCACCACGTCGTCCACGGGGCCCGGCCGCCCGGTGAGGAACCCGGCGTGCCAGGCGGTGCCCAGCAGCGTCAGGCGCGCGCCGGGGTAGGCGCGCTTGAGCGCCTCCAGCGCGGGCACGGCCATGAGGTAGTCGCCGATGGCGTTGGCCCGCAGCACCGCGATCCGCCGGACGTCCCCGATCAGCGCTGTCATGACGACTCCAGCACGCAGTCGTGGCGTTCCGCACCCCGGTCCGCGACGGTGGCCGGCGGGACCGCGGGCGCGGCCGGCCGGTCCCTGGACGGGACGAGCACATCGAGCTCTGAAGGGCGGTGCATAGCGGCCTGGCTACCCGGGGTCTCCCGTCCGTAACTTCCGCTATATATGGTTTGAGCTGGTCTTTCACAGGTACACGCTCCTCTATGGGCACAGAGGGGATCGTCAACGCCGTGGTCGTCGGCGACGTCATGCTCGACTCATGGCTGCACGGCTCGGCCAAGCGCCTCGCGCAGGAGGCGCCGGTGCCCGTGATGAGCCTGGAGGCGACCGAGGACGCCCCGGGCGGCGCCGCCAACACCGCCGCCAACCTGGTGGCACTCGGGGCCCGCGTCCGGCTCGTCGGCGTGGTGGGCGACGACGACTGCGGCGAGAAGCTGGAGCGCTCGCTGCGGCTGTTCGGCGTCGGCGCCGACCTGGTGACCGTGCCGGGGCGGCGCACCGCGCACAAGCGGCGGCTGATCACCAGCGGGCAGCTCACCGCGCGCTACGACGAGGAGGATCTGTCCGCCATCCCGGAGGCGGCCGAGCGCGAGCTGCTCGGTCGGATCGTCGAGGCCGTGGCGGAGGCCGACGTGGTGGTGGCGTGCGACTACGGCGGCGGGGTGTTCACCCCGGCCGTGCGGCGGGCGCTGGCGGGGCTGCCGCTGCTGGTGGTGGACGCGCACGGGGTAGCGCCGTGGCGGGAGTGCGCGCCGTCCGCGGTGCTGCCGAACTACGCCGAGGTCGTACGCCTGCTCGGGGACGACGGCGGAGCGGTGGACCGGCCCGCGTACCTGATGGGCCGGTCCGAGCGGCTGCTGGAGCTGACCGGCGCCGGGATCGTGGTCACCACGCTGGACGGCGAGGGCACGCTGCTGCACAGGAAGGGCAGCCCGCCGTACCGGACCTATGCCCAGCCGGCGCCGCAGCACATGGCCACGGGGGCGGGCGACACGTACACGGCCGCGTTCGCGCTCTGGCTGGCGGGCGGGGCCTCGCCCGAGGAGGCGGCGGAGGCGGGGCAGGCGGCGGCCGGCGTGGTCGTACGCCGCCAGGGCACCGCCGTCTGCACCCGCTACGACCTGCTGCGCGCGCTGCGCCGCCAGGAGGGCACGGTGCAGACGGCCGAGCGGCTGGCCCAGCTCCTCGACGAGCACCGGCGCAGGGGCGAGCGGGTGGTGTTCACCAACGGCTGCTTCGACGTGCTGCACCGGGGGCACGTGACGTACCTGGAGCAGGCGGGGCAGCTCGGCGACGTGCTGGTGGTGGCGGTCAACAGCGACGCCAGCGTGGCCCGGCTGAAGGGCCCCGGCCGGCCGGTCAACCCGTGCGAGGACAGGATGTCCGTGCTGGCCGCGCTCAACGACGTGGACTACGTGACCGAGTTCGACGAGGACACGCCGGAGCGGCTGATCAGGATGATGCGGCCCGAGCTGTACGTGAAGGGCGGCGACTACACCGCGGAGATGCTGGCGGAGGCGCCGCTGGTCCGCGCGCTGGGCGGCGAGGTGCGGGTGCTCGGTTACCTGCCCGACCGCTCCACGACCGCCATCATCGGCCGCATGCGCTCGCTGCCGTAGCGAGGTTTAGCCGCCGTGCCGTTCGGTAGCGGCACACCATGACACAGACCCTGCAGGCCCCCTCTCACCTGCGCGAAGACGTACGGCCCGAGCGGGAGCGCAAGCCGATCGTGCGGGCGGCCGCCAGGGGCGCGATCGCCTCCATGGCGATGTCGGGCCTGCGGCAGCTCACCACCGCGCTCGGCATGGTGCCGAGCACCCCGCCCGAGTCCGTGATCGAGCGGACCGCGCCCACGGCCTTCCACAACGTCCCCGCCGAGCGGCGGCCGGCCGTGGTGGAGGCCGTGCACTGGCTGTACGGGGCGGGCGGCGGCGCGTTCTTCGGCTGCCTGCCGAGGGCCGTGCGCCGGCGGCGCTGGGCGGGGCCGGTCTACGGGGTGCTGGCCTGGGCCGCCTTCGAGGTCGCGATCGCGCCCGCGCTGGGCCTGCCGCGCCGGCACGGCAAGGCCGAGCGGCTGGCGCTGCTGGCCGACCACGTGCTGTACGGCATGGTGGTGGCCGCTTCACCGTGGCCCCACGAGGACCGCCCCGCGAAGGGCCGCGGCCAGGACGCCGCCCTGCCGCCCTGGGCCCAGGAGCGCCCGTAGACGCTCACGGGCTGAAGAGCCGCAGCGGGTTGGGGATCGGCACCCACCGCATGGCCGCGCCGTCGGCGTCCAGCCAGCGCAGCAGCAGGTTGGCCTTGGCCGGGATGTGCGTGGCGGCCAGCAGGTCGCGCAGCTCCGGCGGGTCGCCGTACTCCTTGGCCGCGTCGGCGAACCCGGCCCTGGCCCGCGCCCACAGCTCGTCCCGCAGCCGGGGATGCCGTTCCGCCACCGCCCCGGCGATCTCGCACAGGTTGTTGGTGAGCAGGCAGTACACCAGCCGCTCCCACGCCCGCACGCCGCCCAGCACGGGCGCGCTGAGGTCCGGATGGCGCTCGGCGACGAGCTTGACCCCCTCGTGGTCGCGGAACAGCGCCTGCCCCGGCATGCCCTGCTCGTCCACGGCGATCAGCACGTTCTGCAGGTGACATTCGAGCACCACCCCGTGCCGCAGGTACGCGTGCAGGACCGGCGGCACGACGTGCTCCAGGTACCGCTGCCACCACGCGAGCGCCCCGTCCTCGTCGAGTGCGTCGAGCGGGTTGCCGGGGAAGCCCTCGCTGATCCCCGCCGCCAGCAGCGCGGTCAGCCCCGGGAGCAGGTGCTCGCCCAGCCCGTCGCGGACGATCACGGCCAGCGCCTCGCCGCCGTCCGCGCCGAGCCGGGCGCTGCGCCAGCCGCGGTCGCGCAGCACGGCCGGGCGCGGCAGGTGGCAGGGCAGGTCGTCGAACGCCACGTCCACCAGGGCCGCCACGAGCGAGAGCCGGCGCAGGTCGTGCAGCCACAGGCGGCGGATGTCGTTGGTGATCCGCACGTCCAGGCTGAACTTGCAGAACAGGTCCGCCTCGGGCAGGTACACCGTGCGGACGGACGCGGTGGCCACGGCGGTGGCGGCCGTGGCGCCCAGCCGGCGCAGGCCGGGCTCGCCCAGCAGTTCGAGTTGCCAGGGATGGGCGGGCAGCAGGGTCAGGCCGTCATCCGGGAGGCCGCCGCGCCGGTCCAGCGGGCTCGCGGGATCGAGCGTGTCCAGGGCGCTCGCGTCCCCGTCCTCCACGAGGTCCTCGGCGGGCACGCCGAGCAGCGGCAGGGGGAAGCTCGCCCGCGCCTCGGGCGAGTAGCGCAGCCAGGAACCCGGGTCGCCACCGCCGCGCGCCTTGGGGGCGGGGTGGTAGCGGTGCCCCGCCACGAGTGCCTGCTCGGAGCGCAGGTACGCGTCGGCGGGCGGCACGGTGGTGCGCCTGGCCGCCAGCAGGGCGGCGGTGACGTCCCGGCTGTCGAGGATCTCGGCGGGCAGCCCGTCGTTGGCGACGCCGGTGGCCGCGCGCAGCTCGGCGGCCGTCAGCGCGACCAGCTCCGGCAGCGGCAGCGGGCACCAGCCGTCGGGGGTGCGCAGGGCGGGGGCGGCGGGGAACCGGGTGCCTCCGGCCCGCAGCAGGTGACCGGTCGCGGGCAGCAGGAAGGCTCCGGGCTCGGCGGGCCGGGCCACCTCGCGGATGAGGCAGTTCAGCAGCGCCGTCACGGCGAGGGACTCGGCTTCGAGCCCTGGCCCTGCGGCGGGCAGGAGGCCGTCGGTAAAAGCCATGGCGACCTACTCCTACCCTTTGTCCCCATTGATGCCCTCAGAGTAGCTATCAGGCTGGTTTCTGGGGAAGATGGGGGTTATGAGGCGTTTAGAGGGTGAGTTCGCCGCCGAACTGGCCCTCGTCCGGCCCGATCTGTCCGCCCGCTACGCCGCGGCACTTCCCGGCGCGCGGGCCGCCGTGCTGGGGCGGTTGTGGCGGGGGCTGCTGTACGAACCGCTCCCCGGCCTGACACCCGCCGGGCCCGCGCGCCTGCTGCTGGCCGACGGGCGCGAGCTGACGGGGCGGGAGCGGCGGCCGTACGACCTCGGGGAGGAGCCCGCGCTCTGGCTGGACGGGCGGCCCCACGCCCATCCGGCCGAGCTGCTGGCCGCCCTCGGCCTGCCCTGCACGGACCGCCTGGTCGAGGAGCTCGACCACAGCGTCGCCTCCATGGCGCTGTCCCGCGCCGGCGCCTCACCGCGGCCGGGCGACACCCCGGAGGATCACGAGCAGGGCGTGGTGGACGGTCACCCCTACCATCCGGGGTGCCGCAACCGGCCGGGCGTGTCCGTGGCCGAGCAGCTCGCGTACATGCCCGAGCACCGCCCCACCGTGGCCCTCGACCTGCTGGCCCTGCCCCTGCGCGACTGCCTCGTCTCCGGGCCGTGGCCGGCCTCGCTCGTGGACGGCGGCCGGCTGCTGCTGCCCGTGCACCCGTGGCAGACCCGGCACGTCCTGCCCGCCCTGGGCCTGCGCCCGCACGCCACGGGGGCCATCCGGGCCCGCCCGCTCATGTCCGCACGCACGCTCGCCCCGCTCGACGGCGGCCCGCACCTGAAGACGGCGTTCACCACCCGGATGACCTCGGGCGTCAGGGACATCTCCCCCGGTTCCGTACGCGACTGCGTCCCCCTGTCGAGCCTGCTCACCACGGTGTCCGAGCGGTGCGGCGGCGGGCTGCGCATCGCCCGCTACCTGGCCGGGGCCGCCGGCAGGGCGGGCGGCGAGTACAGCGCCGACCTGTCCTGCATGCTCCGCGAGCCCACCCCCGAGAAGGGCCCCGTGCTGCCCGTCGCCGCCGTCACCCGCGCGACGGCGCACGACCCGGCCGCCTGGCTCGCCGCGTTCGCCCGGCTGGCGCTGGCGGACACGCTGGGGATGCTGGCGCTCGGCGTGGCTCTGGAGGCACACGGCCAGAACCTGCTGGTCGCGCTCGGCGGGGACGGCCTGCCGTACCGGCTGGTCTACCGCGACCTGGCCGACGTGCGGCTCAGCCCCGCCAGGCTGGCGCGCAACGGGATCGAGCCGCCGCCGGTCAGTGCCCGGCTGCTCAGCGACGATCCGGCGGTCCTGCACGCCAAGCTCTTCGGCTCGCTGGTGGGCACCACGTTCGGCAGCCTGATCGCCCTCTTCGGGCAGCGCGACAGGGCGGTCGAGCGGCGGCTCTGGGCGATCGTGGCCGCCGCCGCCCACGAGGCGTTCGAGGCGCTGCCGGACACGCCTGACGTACGTGCCGACCGGAACGCCCTCTTCGGCGAGCGCATCGCGGTGAAGGCCCACCTGGTCGCGCGGCTCGACGGCGCCCCGCCGGGCGACAGCTGGACCAGCCTGCCCAACTTTCTCACCGTCCGGCAGGGTGCTTGATGGCCAATCGCCTGGCCCTTTGCCCGGTGGAGCGAGATTATGGAGGCCGAGCCGGAATCTGCCACGCGCGGCCGTCCCAGAAGGCGCGCTGACCCAGAGAGAGGGGGCTCACCATGATGCAGCTGTCGGTGCGCCTCGTGCCCGTCGACGACGTCACCTTGGTGATCGCGCTGACCGGGGAGCTCGACTCGACGACGAAACCCGTGCTCGCCGCCTTCCTCGACCCCCTGCCGCACACCCCCGTCAAGCACGTGCTCGTGGCGGCGGGCGACCTGTGGTTCTGCGACCTGAACGGGCTCGACCTGCTCGCCCGCACGCACCGCGCGCTGCAGGAGAAGGACGGTTACCTGGCCCTGGCCGAGGTGCAGCCGCCGCTGCGCCGTCTCGTCGCGCTGATGACCGAGCGGTCCCTGACGGCGATCCCGCTGTTCGCCAGCATGCCCGAGGCCCTCGCGGCCGCCGGCGTGGAGGCGTACCAGCTTCCCGAGCCGCCCGTGCGGCGCCGTCACCTGCCGCGCCTGCGCACCGTGCCCCGCGCCCAGCCCCCGGCGCGGGAGCAGCCCCGGTCGCGACGCGAGCCGGCACCCGAGCAGCCCCGCCCGCTCGCGCCGCCCGTCGAGCTCGACGCGAGCCGGCTCCCCGAGATCATCTTCGAGTCGCGCTCGCTGCGCGACCAGGCCGTCCACCAGCAGCAGGCACTGCACAAGCGGCTCCACGCCGCGGCCGAGGCCCGCACGCGGCTCCTCAGGACCCGCCGCCGCTGCGACGACAGCCTGCTCGCCCTGCGCAGCAGCCTCTCGGAGGCCCGCTCGATCCTGACGCTCACGGAGGCGGACCGGGTACCTCCCCATCTGTAGGGCGATGCGCGCGCATGGGGCCCTCCCCCGCGGATAGAGGGCAGGGCATGGAGGCTGCAGGGCGTGACGTGGTCGTGGTCGCCGCTTCGGCGGGCGGTGTCGAGGCACTGCGGGTCCTGCTGGGCGGGCTGCCGCCCGATCTGCCGGCGGCGGTGCTGGTGGTGCTGCACGTGCCGCCGCAGGGCAACAGCGTGCTGGCCGGCATCCTCGACCGGGCAGGGCCGCTCAAGGCAGCCCCCGCGGACGACGGGGAGAGCCTGCGTCCAGGCCGCGTGTACGTCGCGCGGCCCGACTTCCACCTGCTCCTGAGCAAGGGCCAGGTCCGCCTGTCGCGGGGCCCGCGGCACAACGGGCACCGCCCGGCGGCCGACCCGCTGTTCATGAGCGCGGCCCTGGACGCCGGAGCACGCGTGGCGGCCGTGGTGCTGAGCGGCACGCTGGACGACGGCGCGAGAGGATGCGAGGCGATCGACAGGCACGGGGGCGCGGTCGCCGTGCAGGAGCTGTCGGAGTGCGCCTTCCCCGGCATGCCGAGGGCCGCCAGGACGGCGGTGCCGACGGCGCGGGCACTCCCGGTACGCCAGATCGCCGGGTGGATCACGGAGCAGAGCCGTACCCCTGTGAGTACGGAGAGCCAGGTGTGCGACGGCGAGATGGAGCACGAGATCGAGCAGTTCCTGCGGGAGGCGCCGGCGCTGGGCGAGCCCGAAGGAACCCTGGTCGCCCTCAGTTGCCCGGAGTGCAACGGCCCCATCTACGAGCAGAGGAGCCGCAGGACCGACCGGTACGTCTGCAGGGTGGGGCATGCGTGGTCGCGCGACAGCATGATGGACGCGCAGTCGGACGCCGTCGAGCGGGCCCTGTGGGTGGCGATCCAGCGGCTGGAGGAGCGGCTGCGGGTGCTCGAACGCATGCGCCGCTCCGCCGGGGAGCGGGGCCAGCACGTCTCGTCGCGTTACTTCGACGAGGAGCTGGAGCGCACCGGGGAGGCGCTGAACACCATTCGCATGCTGCAATCCGGCATCGGTCGTAACGGTGACCCGCTGCAGCCGGGCTGAGCAGGCCGGATCGGCGTAGGCTTCGCTCGTGGCCACAGAGGAAGAGCGTGATTTCGACGACCTCCTCCTTCTCCTCAAGGAGACGCGCGGTTTCGACTTCACGGGATACAAGCGCACCACCCTGATCCGGCGGATCGCCCGCCGCCTCGAGGTACTGAAGCTGCGCGACTACGGCGAATACCGCGATCTCCTGGAGCTGGAGCCCGAGGAGTTCACGCGGCTCTTCGACAGCCTCCTGATCAACGTCACCGGTTTCTTCAGGGACGCCGCCGCGTGGCAGCGGATGCGCGAGCTCGTCGTCCCCGCCCTGCTCGACCAGAAGCCGGCGGGCCGGCCCATCAGGATCTGGAGCGCCGGCTGCGCCACCGGCGAGGAGGCCTACACCATCGCCATGGTGCTGGCCGAGGAGCTCGGCCTGGACGAGTTCCGCAACCGCGTCAAGATCTACGGCACCGACCTCGACGAGAAGGCGCTGAACGTCGCCAGGACGGGCGTCTACACCGACCGGTCGCTCGCCGACGTGCCCATCGATCTGCGCGAGACCTACTTCGAGCGGGTGGACAACGGCTACACCTTCCGCCGCGACCTGCGCCGCCAGCTCATCTTCGGCCACAACGACCTCACCCACGACGCGCCGATCTCCCGCGTCGACCTGCTGCTGGCCCGCAACACGCTGATGTACTTCAACACGGACATGCAGCTCAACATCGTCCGGCGCTTCCACTTCGCGCTGTCCGACCCCGGGTTCCTGTTCCTGGGCAAGGCGGAGATGCTGCTCAACCACAGCGACAAGTTCGAGCCGGTCGACCTGCGCATGCGCCTGTTCAGGAAGATCAGGCCCGCCCACCACGGCAACCGCGCGCCGTGGTCGGTCACCGGCGCCGCCCCCGACCTGGCCTCACGCCTGCCCACACTGGCGTCCGTGGCGCTCGCCTCCGGCCCCGTGGCCCAGATCGTCGTGGACTCCTCGGGCAACCTGGCGCTGGCCAACTCCAGGGCCGAGGCCCTGTTCAACCTCAACCCGCGCGACGTCGGCCGTCCCTTCCAGGACCTGGAGGTCTCCTACCGGCCGGTGGAGCTGCGCTCGGTCATCGAGCAGGCCCGCCACGACCTGCGCCCGGTGGAGCTGCGGGAGGTGGTCTGGCGCCGCGTCGGATCGCCGGAGGCCGGCGTCTTCGACGTCTCGGTCGTCCCCCTGCTTGCCTCGGGCAACCTGGTCGGGATGGGCATCCACTTCTACGACGTCACCCGCTACCGCAAGCTCAGGGACGAGCTGGAGCAGGCCAACAGGCAGCTCGAGCAGGCCTACGAGGAGCTGCAGTCGCTCAACGAGGAGCTGGAGACCACCAACGAGGAACTCCAGTCCACCAACGAGGAGCTCGAGACCACCAACGAGGAACTCCAGTCCACCAACGAGGAGCTGGAGACGATGAACGAGGAGCTCCAGTCCACCAACGACGAGCTCCAGCACATCAACGACGCCCTGACCGCCCGCACGATCGAGCTCGACGACGTCAACAGGTTCGTCTCCTCGGTGGTGCGCAGCCTCGGCGACGCCGTGGTGGTGCTGGACGGCGACCTGCGGGTGGTGGTCTGGAGCCCGGGGGCCGAGGAGCTGTGGGGGATGCGCTCCGACGAGGCCGTGGGCGAGCCGCTCGCCGGGCTCGACATCGGCCTGCCCCTGGAGCTGCTGCTGCCGCGCCTGCGCACCGCCCTCGCCGACGGGTCGAGGCCGCTGGAGACGGTGGAGGGGCTGGTGCTCGACGCGGTGAACCGCCGGGGCCGGCCGGCGCCGCTGACGGTGCAGCTGTCGCACCTGCGCACGGAGGACAACAGCGTGCACGGGCTCATCATGATGATGAACGTCGTCAACTCCGACGGCAGCTAGCCACCCGCGGGGGGCTCGCGGCCCCCGGACCTAGGAGGAGGCCGCGGCCAGCTCCGAGACCGGGATGCGGCGGAAGGCGATGCTCTCGTACGGGCCGAAGTTCCCCGTCTCGAACAGCAGGCCCACCGTGTCGCCGTCCACCCGCACCAGGTCGGAGTAGGCGGCGGGCAGCCCGGACACCGTGTGCACAGCCCGCCAGGTGACACCGTGGTCGTGGCTGGCGCGTACGGTCATCAGCGCCCGCGCGTCGGGCGCCGCCGGGCCCGAGAACAGCAGCACCTCCGGCGACTCGCACCACAACACGCTGCCCTCCACCACCGGCCCGGCCAGCCCGGCCTGCGGCCGGAACGGCAGCTCCAGCGTCTGCCCGCCATCGGCGGAGCAGGCGTCGGCCCTGGTGCCGGGGGCGGTGGAGTCGGTGCGGGTGTTGAAGTAGATCCGCCCGCCGGGCAGCTCGGTGCCGGTGGTCTCGTTCACGTTGACGTACCCGTCGGGGTTGTCGTCCACGTAGCCGATCCGCCAGGTCTGCCCGCCGTCGTCGCTCAGCAGCGAGTGGCCCCCGTTGTACTTGCCCTCGGTCCCGTTGTCCTGCCCGCCGGGCGGCAGCGAGTGGTTGGCGGGAACGACGATGCGCCCGGCGTGCTCGCCCTGCCGCAACACGAGCGCGTGCCCCGGCGTGGTCGCGTACCACCGCCACTCGGGCCGCTTCGTGCTCTGCGTGATCTCCCTGGCCGCCGACCAGGTGACCCCGTCGTCCTCGCTGACCTGGACGAACACCCGCCGCCCGTCAGCCGCCGCGACCTGGCCGCGCCTGATCTTCTCCTCGGTGGCCGAGGGGCCCTGCCGCACGAAGACCAGCACGATCCGGCCGTCGTCCAGCACCACCGGCGCCGGGTTCCCGGCCGTCCCCCGCCGCGGCTCCGTCGCCACCACCTGCAGCTCGCCCCACGTACGGCCGCCGTCGGACGATCGCTTGAGCACCAGGTCGATGTGCCCGGAGTCGGACGCCGAGCCCCGCCGCCCCTCCGCGAACGCCAGCACCGTGCCGTCCCGGGTCACCACGACCGCGGGGATCCGGTAGGTGTGGTAGCCGTCGGTCGACTGCCGGTACGGGAGCGAGGTGGGGTAGTCATCCGCCATGTGGGCACGCTACGTCTCGCGGGTTAACGGACTCCGACGCGAGCCGTACGTGACGGCGAATGAGGCCGGGGACGCGGAGACCATCTGGTGGGGGCGCCGCCGCACAGCGGTGCGAAGGTGACACAGGCGGACATCGCCCCACCGCGGCACGACGCACGCGGGCACGACGCACGCGGGCACGACGCACGCGGGCACGGCTGTGCCGCCGGGGAGGCGTCCCTGTCTCCTCGGCGGCACGGCCGCGCGATGTCACCTCAACGGGCGAACACGATGACGTTGTCGCGGTAGCTGCGGCGGGCGCGGTCGAACGTGCCGCCACAGGTGATCAGCCGGAGCTGGGTCCCTGGAGCGGGACCGTAGACCTCCTTGTCCGGGATGCGGCTCTTGGGGTAGCGGGCCAGGCGGCCGACCCTGAACGTGACCGTGCTGCCGTCAGCGCGGTCGACGTGGATGCGGTCGCCCTCGCGTAACTGGCGCAGGCGGTAGAAGACCGCCGGCCCGGTCGCGGAGTCGACGTGACCGGCGATCACGGCGACCCCCTTCTCGCCCGGCTCCGGGCCCGACCTGTTCCACCCCACCCGGTCGAACGCGGTGGGAGCGACCAGGCGGCCCTTGGCGTCGAGCCGCAGCGGGATCACGCGGGTGGACAGCTTGATCGCCGGTATCCGCAACCGCACAGGGTCCGCCGCGTCCCCGGCACTCCCGTGGAGGGAGCCGCCCAGGGCGCCGGCCGCCTGCGCCTGCGCCTGCGCGGCGGCGGTGGCGTTGCCGGTGGCGCAGGCGGTGGCCGCGACCATGAGGCAGGTCACGGCCGCCAGTCGCGTGCGCATGCTCAGCTGCCCGCGAAGAGCGTGCGCCGCACCCAGTACGCACCGGCTCCGAGCAGGGCGGCGCCCGCCAGGCTCAGCGGCACCACAGGCACCGACCGGCTGTCCTCGGCCCCGCTGCCGGCGGTTTCGCCTGCCCGTGAGTTGCTGACGTTGACCGCGTCCAAGCCGGACCCGGTGGACCCGCTCCGAGTGGACCCGGTCAGGGCAGTGCTGTCTTCGACGGCCCCCTTGTCGGCGGTCCCGCCCATGCCGGTGTCCACGCCACCGCGCGGCGCGCTGCCGTCGTCGTCATCGTCGTCCCGCGCGGCCGAACCACCCACGCCGGTATCCACCCCACCCCGGGGCGCGCCGTCATCGTCGTCGTCCCGCGCGGCCGAACCGCCCACGCCCGTGTCCACCCCGCCCCGGGGCGCGCCGTCATCGTCCCCGCCGCCACCGTCATCGTCGTCATCGTCCGCCGTCGTCTGGATGCTCGTCAGGGTGACCGCCTGCGCCGCCGTCGTCGTGACGAGGGTGGCGGTGGCGCCCAGTCCGAGTGCGATCGCCAGGGCGAGCAGCGCCCGCCTTAATTCCTGAGGCATGTGCTCCTCCTAGAAGCCGGTCGCGGGATGTCCGCGGCTGGATTCAGCGTGTCGAGGGGGCGTTGGACCACGATGAGGTCGAGATGAAAGGACTCTCACGGCTCCCCGGCCGGCTCGGGCGACGCACCGGCCGGGCCGCGTTCGCGGACCGCCGACCGCACGTGAAAGCATTTCCTCGATAGCCGAACGAGTCTTGTGGAGGCAGGGGTGGCTGACGAGTTCGATGTCATCGTGATCGGGGCGGGGCCCGCCGGTGAGAACGTCGTGGACCGGGCCGTGCGGGGTGGTCTGACAGCGGCGATCGTCGAGGAACGGCTGGCCGGCGGCGAGTGCTCCTACTGGGCGTGCGTGCCGAGCAAGGCGCTGCTGCGGCCGGTCGACCTGGCGGGCGAGGTCTCGCGGGTGCCCGGCCTCTCGCTCGGGCCGATCGACGTGGCCAAGGTGCTGGCCAGGCGCGACGAGGCCGTGTCCGGTTACGACGACGCCGGTCAGGTGCGCTGGGTCGAGAGCGTCCCCGCCGAGTTCGTACGCGGCCGCGGCCGTCTCGACGGCCCCAAGCGCGTACGCGTGACGACGGAGACCGGCGAGGAGCGCGTCCTGACGGCCCGCCAGGCCGTCGTGCTGGCCACGGGCAGCACCGCCGCCATCCCGCGCACGCCCGGCCTGGCCGAGGCGTCCCCGTGGACCAGCCACGAGGTGACGGCGGCGACCTCCATCCCCGAGCGGCTGGTCGTGATCGGCGGCGGCGTGGTGGCCTGCGAGATGGCGCAGGCGATGCACGGGCTGGGCGCGCGGCAGACCACGGTGCTGGTACGCGGCGGCCGGCTGCTCAACCGCATGGAGCCGTTCGCGGGTGAGCTGCTCGCCGAGTCGTTCGCCGAGGCGGGCATCGACGTACGCACCCACACCGACGTCGCCAGGGTCGAGCGTCCCGAGCCCGGCGGGAAGGTCACCGTGCACCTGCCGGACGGGCCGCCGCTGGAGGCGGACGAGCTGCTGGTGGCGACCGGCCGGCACGCCGCGACCCGTAACCTCGGGCTCGCCTCGGTGGGCCTGCCCGAGGACAAGCCGGTCGAGGTGGACGACAGCCTGCGGGCGACCGGGGTCGAGGGCGGCTGGCTGTACGCCGTGGGCGACGTCAACGGGCGGACGCTGCTGACGCACATGGGCAAGTACCAGGCGAGGATCTGCGGTGACGTGATCGCCGCGCGGGCGCGGGGCGACGAGCTGCCCGCGATGCGGGATCTCGCGGGCGGTTACGGCTCGCCCCAGGTCGTCTTCACCGACCCGCAGATCTGCGCGGTCGGCCGGACGGAGGAGGCGGCGCGCGCGGACGGCTTCCGGGTGCGGGTGGTGGACTACGACATGGGGGCGGTCACCGGGGCGTACCTGATGGGTGACGGCTACCGGGGCAAGGCCAGGGCCGTCGTGGACGAGGACAGGAAGGTGCTGCTCGGCGTCACGTTCGCGGGCCCCGGCGCGGCCGAGCTGCTGCACGCGGCCACGATCGCGGTGACCGCCGAGGTGCCGCTCGACCGGCTCTGGCACGCGGTGCCGTCGTTCCCGACGGTGAGCGAGATCTGGCTCCGGCTGCTGGAGGCCTACGGTCTGTGACGCGCGAGCGGACGTGGCCGGCCGCACCGAGCCCGAACGCGGCCGGCCACCGGCGCCTGCGCGATGGCGGGCGCCGGCGAGCCGGGCGGGCCGCCTTCTGGATGGGCGCTGCCGTCACGGGCGGATCAGCCGAGGTCCCGCCGTACGTTCAGGCGCGAGATGATCGGCGACCGTGAGCTCGCGGCGCGCTCGCCGATTCCACGATCTCCCTGCTGCAGCATCAGCTCCGCCACCGTCTCCTCGACGCTGTCGCGCAGCTCGACGTGCGGGAGCAGGTCCGTCAGCCGCAGCACCGACAGCAGGTGGTCGGAGGGACGGACGACGAAGATCCGGCCGCTGCCCTCCTCGGCCATCCGCTGCATCGCCATCGCCAGCACCCCGATGACCGACGAGTCGTAGAAGTCGAGGTCGGCCAGGTCGAACACGAGGGTGGGGCCGGGCGACCAGTCCCACACGGCGTTGATGCGGGCACTGAACCGGACGCGCCCCGCGTGGTCGAGCACACCGCTGGCACGCATGACCGTGCAATGCAGATGCCGGGTCGTCTCGATTCGCAAACCGCTCATGCCCACACGCATCCACTGCCCGGTGAGCGGCGTTATCACAGGTGATCGCTATTTTTCCGGGTCCATTGGGCACCGCCGTCCCCGCGCTTACCAAGAGGACCGTTGACCAGCTTGCGCATGAGCTCGGAGAGCGTCTCGACGTCTTCGGTGGTGAGCGGGGAGGCCAGGCGGGCGAGGTTGGCGGCGTGCTCGGTGAGCGCGTCGTCGATGACCCGCAGGCCCTCCTCGGTCAGCTTGACGCGGAAGCTGCGCCGGTCGGCCGGGTCGAGGCTGCGCTCGACCAGCCCGGCGGCCTCCAGCCGGTCGAGCCGGTTGGTCATGCCGGCCCGCGACATCATCAGCACGTCCGACAGCTCGGAGGGGATCAGCGTGTACGGCGGCCCCGCCCTGCGCAGCGCGGCCAGCACGTCGAACTCGCCCTGCCGCAGCCCGCGCTTGGTGAAGACCTGGTCCACCTGCGGCATCATCAGCCGCGTGACCTGGGCGAGCCTGCCGAAGACAGCCATGGCCGACAGGTCGAGGTCGGGCCGCTCACGCCGCCACTGCTCGATGATCCTGTCGATGGCGTCGCCCATGACCTCGCATCCTAGCCGCCGGGGCGGGCGATGCCGGGCTCCTAGTGCGAGGTGCCCGACTCCAGGGTCGGCACCGCGCCCGGGCACGGGGCGAGGATCACCAGCAGCGGCGAGCCGGCCGGGCTGGCCAGCTCGAGCTCGGTGACGTTGCCGTGCGCCTGCTGCTCGGGCGCCCCCAGGTCCCCGTCCCTGAAGCTGATGATCCGCTCCACGGACGGCGCCGCCGAGTGCAGCAGCTTCCTGGTGGCGTGCCGGAGCCAGCGCAGCTCGCTGTTGACCCGCCGCCACGTCGCGGGGATCATGCTCACTGCCTCGGCCCTGGTGCCCAGCCGCAGCGTGATGCGCCCGCTCGACCCGAACCGGTCCTTCAGCACCGGGTTGACCACGAACATGCCGGACCGCAGCGCCCGCACGCCCTGCCGGTTGACGTTGGCCAGTCCGCCCGCGCTGATCAGCGAGTACAGCTCGCAGCGCGACCCGTCGAGCGTGTCCGGGTCGTAGTCCACCGGCGGCGGCTCCTCGAACACGACCTTGTCCAGCCGCACCCCGGCCACGCCGTCGGGAGCGACGCGCCCGGCCACGGCCTGGCGCACCGAGTCGCAGACGCCGTCGCCCTCGGTGATGTCCAGCGCCTCGACGCAGATCAGGCCGTCGTCGGGGATCTCCTCCGGCGTCAGGTCGAAGGCCACCCTGGCGTGCGCCTTCTTGCCGCGCAGCAGCACGCACTGGCGCAGCCGGCCCTGGGACCGGATCTGTACGAGCCGCGGCAGCGTGGTGGCCTCGGCGCGCCCGCTGTGCCAGCCGCTCACCGACCGCTCGTCCGCCGACAGCGACACCAGCACCCGTAGCGGCCGACCCTGCGCCGAGACCTTGAACCCGGCCAGCCCGGACGTCTCGAACCTGCCCACGATCTGGCTGCCGCGCTGCAGCCGGTCGGTGACCTGCAAGGAGGCGACCTGGCCGCTGGTCAGGTGGACGGGCGGGATGGCGGGAAGGATCACCTGGTCCAGATCGGTGGCGGATCCTGAGCTGCTCATGTGAGGCTCCTGGAGGGAATAGGTCCGGCCGTGTCGTGGCGGCCGTTCATCGGATGCTGCGGGCGGGGATCGGCCCCGCCGGGTCGAACGAGCCGGCAGGGATCGGCCCTGCCGGCTCGCGAAGGATGCTCATCGGGTGCTCCCCAAGGTGCTCAGCGCCGCCGGGTCGCCGAAGTCGAGGCGGGTGAGCATGGGCTCGCGCCGCTGCCACATCCGCCCGACCGCCCTGTACAGCGGATCGCCCCCGGGCTCCACGTGGCGCAGGTTGACGGCGAGCGCCCGCGCGTAGTCGTCTCCCTGCTCCCAGTGCGGCAGGAGCTGGGTGGGCACGTCGGCCCCGCAGCGGCGCAGCCACAACCACAGCCGGGCGCGCTCACGCTGCTCGGGCCCGAGGATGGACTCGCCCTTGGCGTGCTGGGCGATGGCCTCTTCGAGCAGCCGCCGGTGCTCGTACGGCGAGCCGGCCACGTGCGTGCTCCCGCAGGCGCCGCCCTCCGACCAGCCGGCCTGGATGACGGGGATGCCGAAGGCGGGCAGGTCGCTGTCGCCGAACGTGACGCCCACGTCCGCCATGCTCCACACCATGGTGGTCGACAGCGTCCCGCTCACGCACCGGATGCGGGGATGGTCGGCGGCGGGCACGGGGTCGAGGAAGAGCCAGTTGGCGCTCTCGTCGGCGGCGGCGAACTCGGCCGTCGTCCCGAACAGCTCCGCGTCCCGCGCCGGCACGTGCCCGAGCACCGCGATCGTGGGCCGGTCGGCGTCGATGCCGAGCCGGGCGCAGCCGTGGTGGCGGAGCTGGCGGCGTTCGGTGGCCGTGCGGACCTGGTAGCCGCTCCTGGCCCGCCAGGCGACCCGCTCGGCGCTGGGCCGGATGAGTTCCCTGTGCGGCCAGACGTGCCGCTCGAAGAAGGCGCCGACCCTGGCGGGCAGTTCGTCCTGGATGGAGCACGGCCCCTGGTCGGGGAAGAGCGCGTACGCCTGCAGCGTCCCCGTCCCGTGCACGTGCACGACGGGGATGTCGCGTGGCACGGCCCGCTCGGCCTTGCTGGTGACGAGCGCGGCGGGCGGCAGCTCGGGCCGCGGGTCCTGCGCGGCGCCGAACGCCCGGGCCAGCGGGCTCCACTCGGGCCTGGTCAGCACGGCCAGCCGCGCCGAGAGCAGCCCGCAGACCGCCCTGGCGACGGTCAGCGTCCGCACCACGATGCGCAGATCCTCGTCGTACGCCTCCGCCACGACGCATCCGTCACCGCCGGGGGTCTCTCCCCAGCAGGTCCTGGCGGCGGCGAGCAGCCGTTCGACGTGCCCGCCGTCCTCGCCGACACGACGACGCATAAGCCCCTCCACCAAGGCAGCAAGAAATGCCCTGGTAGACGTTGCCAGAAGGGCCCTGACCGGCCGCGCGGGCGACACGGTTCTTTGCCGTAGCGTGGCGGAATCCCGAAGAACCTCAGAAGGGTTCACCAGCCCCACGCTGCACGAACCCGCCGATGACCCCGATTTCGGCGAAAAACCCCGAACAATCCGGGCCTGCCGGACGTCCAACTTTTACCTGGAGCATGTGATGCCCGGGTTTAGGATGCACCATATTGCCAGGATGGGGAGGTTTTACCAGCATGGGTTCCCGTTTGTCGAGTGTCGCACGCCTGACGGCGGCGGCCGCCGCCGCCGGCGTGGTCGCCGCGGCCATCGCGCTGCCCGCGGTCGGGGGGACAGGGGCGATGTTCGTCTCGGCATCGGAGGACCTCGGGATCAAACCCGAGGACCTCAAGGAGCCCCCTCTCGCGGAGAAGACCACGGTCCTGGACGCCAACGGCAACCAGATCGCGCAGTTCTACGAGGAGTACCGCGAGACGATCACTCTCGACCAGGTCGCCCCGATCATGAAGACGGCGATCATCTCCATCGAGGACTTCCGCTTCTACGAGCACGGCGCGATCGACATCGAGGGCACCATCCGGGCCCTGGCCAAGAACTTCACCTCCGGCGGCATCGCGCAGGGTGGCTCGTCCATCACCCAGCAGTACGTCAAGCAGGTGCTGCTCAACTCGGCGACCACCGACGAGGAGCGGAACGCGGCCCTGGAGGCCAGCTACGCGCGCAAGCTCAGGGAGCTGCGCTACGCGATGGCGGTCGAGGAGAAGTACACCAAGGACGAGATCCTGGAGAAGTACCTCAACATCGCCTACTTCGGCGCCCACGCCAACGGCATCGAGGCGGCGGCCAAGCGCTTCTTCGGCGTGAAGGCGTCCGAGCTGAACCTCGTGCAGGCGGCGACCCTGGCCGGCGCCGTGCAGGACCCCAACGCCACGGACCCCAACCTGGGCAAGGCGCAGCGCAAGAGGCTGCTCGACCGGCGCAACGTGGTGCTCGACCGGATGGCCGAGCTGAAGAAGATCACCCTTGAGGAGGCGGCCGAGGCCAAGAAGAAGCCGCTGGGCTACAAGGGCACTCCCCTGCCGGGCGGCTGCGAGGCCAGCCCGTATCCGTACTTCTGCATGTACGTCCGCAACGAGGTGCTCAGCAACAAGACGTTCGGCAAGACGGCCAAGGCCAGGAGCCAGTTCCTCAACCGGGGCGGCCTGACGATCCAGACGACGCTGGACCCGAAGATGCAGAAGGCCGCCGAGAACGCGATCAAGAAGCACGTGTTCGCCTCGGACAACCCGGTCGCCGCCGAGGCGCTGGTGCAGCCGGGCACGGGCCAGATCAAGGCCATGGCCGCCAGCCGCAAGTACGGCCAGAACAAGCGCAAGAAGGAGATGTCGTACAACGTCGTGGCGGACGCCGTGCACGGCGGCGGCATCGGCTTCCAGGCGGGCTCGACGTTCAAGACGTTCACCCTGATCACGGCCCTCGAGGAGGGCATGAAGGTCAACGACGGCTTCTCCGTCGGCAGCGGTTACCGCGCGCCGTACTACTCCACGTTCAAGAACTGCAAGGGCGAGAACATCGGCGACCCCTCCCACACCGTCACCAACGACGAGGGCGGCGGCGGCTTCAAGTCGCTGCAGACCGGCACCTGG
Source organism: Nonomuraea sp. GTA35 (assembly GCF_041950525.1). Lineage (NCBI taxonomy): Bacteria > Bacillati > Actinomycetota > Actinomycetes > Streptosporangiales > Streptosporangiaceae > Nonomuraea > Nonomuraea sp. GTA35. The sequence continues at coordinate 264,570 of NZ_JBGNUV010000009.1, forward strand.
GGCTCGGTGAACACCTTCTTCATGAAGCTGGAGGAGCACGTCGGCCTCTGCGACACGATCAAGACGGCCAAGTCGCTGGGCATCAAGCGGTCCGACGGTCTGGATCTGACCGAGTACGAGACGTTCACGCTGGGCACCAACGAGATGGACCCGGTGACGGTGGCCAACGCGTACGCGGCGATCGGCGCGCGCGGCAAGTACTGCAAGCCGATGGCCATCACGAAGATCACCGACCGCGACGGCAAGGTGACGAACTACAAGCCCGACTGCAAGCAGGCCCTGGACCCCGAGGTCGCCGACGCCGCGGCGTACATCCTGTCCGGCGTGTTCACCAAGGGCACGATGCGTGGCGTGGGCGGCATCGGCCGGCCCGCCGCCGGCAAGACGGGCACCACGGACGCGCAGGCCACCGCCTGGTTCGCCGGGTTCACCCCCGACCTGGCGGGTGCGGTCAGCATCGGCGACTCGCGCGGCGCGCAGAAGTACAAGCTGAACAACGTCACCATCGGCGGCAAGTACTACGGCTCGGTCTTCGGCGCCTCGATCCCCGGGCCGATCTGGAAGGACACCATGATGGCCGCGCTCAAGGGCACGCCGGCGACGGAGTTCACCCCGATCAACAGCAGCCGCTTCGGTGGCTGCGGCGCCGGTTGCCAGCCGGTGCAGCGCTCGGACGAGCCGGAGGGCGACGACGACTCGGACGGCCAGCTCGAGGACGTGGACGTCGCCGATTTCGACTGATCTTGGGTAGGAGGGGTTTCCTGATCGCCGGATAAGACAAATCGGGCATGGACAATATGCCGTGATCCACATCCGGCACAGAAACCTCTATCGGTTACCAGTGCCCCTAGCTGAGCAAATTCGGAGTGCGTCCGTACTGCGGGACGCACTCCTTGCAAAGGCCCTATTAACAGCGGCGAAACATTGGTAACGTGGGAGCGCTCCCAGGATCTTTCCGCGAGGTGCTCCATGACCGAGCAGCCCACACTGGCACAGGTGGCGGCCGCTGCAGGGGTTTCCCCCGCGACCGCATCTCGAGTCCTCACAGGCTCGGTGCGGGTCAGTACCTCGACCCGCCGCCAAGTCTACGATGCCGTGTCCCGAATGGGATACGTCCGACAACGCGCACCCCGGGGAACGGCCGCCAAGACCATGGCCGACGGCGTCACAGCAGTGGTCTGTGACCATTTGCCCCGGCTCTTCTCCGAGCCTTACTACGCCAGGCTCCTGTCCGCAGCGGGCGCCGTGATAGCCGAGCACGGCACCCACCTCATGGTGACCACCGTCACCCCCACCTCCTCCACGCTGCCCGCGTTATCCGGCGCGGTGCTGATCGTGGGGGCGCGAGAGCGTCACCCCCTGGCGATCAAGTTATCCACCTCGGGCGTCCCCGTCCGCAACATCGGACGCCCGCCCCACGACCTCAAGCTGCCGTTCGCCGACGTCGACAACCTCGACGGCGGCCGCCAGGCGGCCGAACATTTCCTCCTATCGGGCCGCCGTAACGTGGCGGCCATCGGCGGCCCGCCGTCCTTACCCGGCGCCCGCGACCGGTTGGAGGGCCTGGTACGCACCCTGCAGGCGGCAGGAGCGCCCGACGTACCCGTGGCCTACGGGGACTTCACCGCCGCGTCGGGCACCCATGCCATGCAGTGGCTGTTACGCCATGCCCCGGGCCTGGACGCCGTCTTCGTCGCCTCGGATTTGATGGCGGCGGGCGCGATCCAGGCCCTGCGAAGAGCAGGACGCAAGGTGCCGGCGGACGTGGCGGTGATCGGGTTCGACGACGCCCCGGTCGCCAGGCACACCGTCCCGGCCCTGACCACCATCCGCCAGCCCGTCGAGGAGCTCGCCACGGTCGCCACCCGGCTGCTCCTGACGGGGGCCGCGGGGATCGACCCCGTGCTCCCAACGGAACTGGTCATCCGTGAGTCGGCTTGAGCCTGGGGACGTACTGGCCCGCAGGTATCTGTTGCTGGACCCGCTGGCCCGCGGGGGCATGTCGGTCATCTGGCGTGCCTTCGACCAGTCCCTGCACCGGATGATCGCGGTCAAGGTGCTCACGGCCTCGCTGCACACCGACCCGGGAGAGCGGGTCAGCGTACGCAGCGAGGCCCGCGCCGCGGCCAGGTTCATCCACCCCGACTCCATCGAGATCTACGACTACGGGGAGACCGTCACCACGAGCGGCGGCGTCGCGGCCTACGTCGTGATGCCGCTGCTCGACGGCACCCCGCTGGCCGAGCGCATCGAGAAGGAGCCGCTGCCGTGGCCGGAGGCCGCGGCCATCGCCCTGCGGCTGGCCCGCGTGCTGATGGCCGGGCACGCCCGCGGCCTGGTGCACAGGGACGTCACGGCGGAGAATGTGCTGCTCACCGCCGACGGCCCCAAGCTGCTCGACTTCGGCATCGCGGCGTGGGCCGGCGACCCCGACGACGACCGCGGCACCCCTCCCTACGTCGCCCCCGAACGGCTGCTCGGCGCGCCGACCCACCCGGCCGTCGACGTGTACGCCCTCGGCGTGCTGCTGCACACCATGCTCACCGGGCGCACGCCGTACCCGGGGACGACGTGGGAGGAGATCGAGGCGGCGCACAGGACCGAGCCGCCGCCCCGGGTGGCCGGCGTGCCGTACGCGCTCGCCTCGCTCTGCCAGCGCTGCCTGGCGCACGAGCCGGAGGATCGCCCGACGGCGGCGCAGATCGTCTCGGGGCTGACCTCCACGCTCGGCGCGGCGACGCTGGGCCGCCACGTGCGGCGCGGGCTCACGGTGGCGAGCTCGGCGGCGCTCGCGCTGTCGGCGCTGCTGTGGTTCCAGCAGACTCCGGCGCCCGAGCCGCCGCCGAAGCTCGCCCAGCCCACGCCGTCACCCACGGCCAGGCTGATCGAGAGCTCGCCAGGCGCGGTGATCACCGTCGAGCAGGCCGCGGCCGGCTTCACGACCGTGCTGCGGGCGCGGACCCCGTGCGGCGCGACGGACGACGACGTCGTGCTCGACCTCACGCAGGTGCTGCAGAACGCCCTGACGCCGCAACACGGCCCCTCGGCGCGGTCCTCCGGCACCAGGAGCCTGCGCCAGAAGCTCTCCGACCGCCTCAGGGAGGGCAGGCTCACCCCCGCCTGCCTGAGCGAGCTGGAGGCGCGGCTGGACGATCTCGACACGGCGCTGCGCCACGACTGACGAGCACGATGACGAGCGCGATTGACGAGCACGCTCGACGAGCACGATTGATGAGGGGTACGGCAGCACCAGCCGTACCCCTCCGTCGCGCGGGCCGGGCCCCTCGCAAAGCGTGCCCGCGCGAGTCCTCATGAGCAGGTGTATCCGCTGGGCACCTGCGTGTTCCCGGTCGGCCGCGAGGCCTGGTAGCCGAACGTGGTGCTTGCCCCGGGCGCCAGGTTCCCGTTGTGGGCCAGGTTCCTGACCGTCACCGTGCCGCCGCTGACGGTGTAGGTGCCGCCCCAGATGCCGGTGATCGTGTGACCGGACGGCAGCGGGAACGTGACCGTCCAGCCGTTCAGCGTGGACGTGCCGCGGTTGGCGACGGTGACCGGCTGGATGACGTACCCGTTGTTCCAGGAGGTCTGGGTGGTGGGCGTGACGGCGCAGCCCCCGCCGCCGCTGCCCGGCTGGGTGGTCACCGTGACGGTGGCCGAGTCGGGCGAGAGGTTGCCGGCGGCGTCCCTGGCCCTGATCCGGTAGCGGTAGGTGGTGGACGGGCTGAGGCCGGTGTCGGTGTAGGAGGTGGCGGTGCCGCCGCCGACCCGGGTGAAGGTGTCGCCGGTGGCGCGCAGCACGTCATAGCCGGTCACGCCCACGTTGTCGGTGGAGGCGGCCCAGGTGAGGGTGGCGGAGGACGAGGTGACGTTCGAGGCCGACGGCGTGCCGGGGGTGCTCGGCGGGGTCGGGTCGGAGGTGCCGCCGCCCGTGCCGAACGAGAAGGAGTTGACCGCCAGGCCGGTGCCGCCGATCCAGGGCTCGAAGCCGGCCTGCACGCTGGTCAGGTACCACGACCGCTGGCCGTAACCCCGGCTGACCACGTCGGAGTAGAAGGTGTCGATGGTGAAGTCGAGCGAGGTCGCGGGCGAGGAGCGCACGTACGAGATCACGTTCCAGCCGATGTTGCCGAACCAGACCTGCCACGTCGCGCCGGCCAGGTTCACGGTGCCGACCTGGGAACCGATCGGCTGGATGGAGCCCTGCCGGTTGAGCCAGATCATCAGCTCGGCGCCGGTGTTCTGGCCGTCGGTGCGGGGCGTGGGGTCGAACCACAGGTCGTAGGAGGCGTTGTAGGTGCCCGAGCCCGGGTACGTCATGCTGACGCTGCTGCGCAGCGCCGCGAAGCCCGAGGCGCTGGCCTGCATGGGCAGGTTGCTGCCCGTGGTGCAGTTGGCGTAGTGGCAGCCGGCGTAGATCGACGGGTAGCCGGCGGGGGCGCCGCTGGTGGAGTTGTTGTGCGCGGCCTGGGTGACGGTGAAGCCGCCGCTCTGGTTGACGTCGATGCACTGGGCGGTGTCGGCGCCCCAGACGTTGTTCTGCACGATGTAGCGGTTGCTCTGGATGCTCGTGGAGCCGTACTTCTCGCAGATCACCGGCGCGGCCTGGGCCGGAACGGCGAACAGGCCGAGGGCGAGTAACGCCCCGATGATCAGGTGGATGTGCGCGTGCCTCATGGCGTGTTGCTCCCGCCTCTCTGACAGGGGAGTGTAGTGGGAGCGCTCCCAGCATTCAGCCTCCTTGGGGGTCACGAACGCGGCAAGCACGTACGCATGCCGGTGAGGTGGAGCGGGCCAGGCCACCAGCGGAAACCGTGACCAAGATCGGCTGAAAGTTTCACTGAACGTTGTCGGATTGCGCCGGGCGTGATTCAATGCGCTCGCCGGGCGGGCAGGTCGTGGGCAGGTTTCCTCTGTCGTCAGCGCAAGGGAATCCCCATGAAGTTCTTCAAGTCGGCGGCGATCACCGCCGTCCTGGTCCTGATCACCTCTGTCTTGATGGCGCCTACCCAGGCGCAGGCCCACGGCGTGTCGATGTTCCCCGGCAGCCGTACGTTCCTGTGCTGGCAGGACGGCCTGCGGGACAACGGCCAGATCCTCCCCTACAACCCAGCGTGCGCCGCCGCGGTCAACCAGAGCGGCGCGACCCCCCTGTACAACTGGTTCGCGGTGCTGCGCTCCGACGGCGCCGGCCGGACCACCGGATTCATCCCCGACGGGCAGATCTGCAGCGGCGGCACCGGCGGGCCCTACGACTTCTCGGCCTACAACGCGGTCCGGTCCGACTGGCCGCTGACCCACTTGACCTCCGGGGCGAGCATCCAGATGCGGCACAGCAACTGGGCCGAGCACCCCGGGTCCTTCAACTACTACGTCACCAAGAACGGCTGGAACCCGAACGGGCCGCTGAAGTGGTCCGACCTGGAGCCGTTCGGCAGCGTCACGAACCCGCCCAAGTCCGGTGGCGCCGGCGGGCTCAACTACTACTACTGGAACGCCCAGCTCCCGTCCGGCAAGAGCGGCCGGCACATCATCTTCACCCACTGGATCCGCTCGGACAGCAACGAGAACTTCTACAGCTGCTCCGACGTCGTCTTCGACGGCGGCAACGGCCAGGTGACCGGGGTGGGCCCCGGCGGCAGCACCCCCGGCCCGTCCCCCACGGTGACGCCCACCGAGCCGATCCCCACGGGCGCCTGCACGGCCACGTGGAAGGCCACCAACACCGGCTGGGCCGGCCACTTCCAGGGCGAGGTGACCGTCAAGAACACCAGCACCAGCTCGATCAACGGCTGGACGGTCAAGTGGACCTACAACAACGGTGAGGGCTTCGAGGGCTCGCCGTGGAACGGCGTGCTGGCCGGGCAGCCGCCCAACGTGACGGTCAAGAACGCCACCCACAACGGGCAGCTCGGGCCGAACGCGTCCGCCACGTTCGGCTTCAACGCGACCGGCTCGGTCCCGGCCACCGCCCCGACCCTGACCTGTACCAGCCCGTGATCAAAACCCGTCGCGGGCTCATCGCGGCGATCGTCACCCTGGCCGGCGTGGTGCTGGCCGGGGTGACGTTCTTCGTTGCCAGGCAGCCGTCATCGACGCTCAACGACGAGCTCGCCGCCCAGGTGACCCTGATACTCGAGCAGGCCTCGCCAGGCGAGCACCACGCCCACGGCCACAGCTTCGAATCCGGCGTCGTGTGCGCCGTGGAGCCCTTCGGCACCGAGCCCCCGAACGCCACCTCGCTGGTCGAGGTGCGGTGGGTCTACGCCCGCCACATGTGCGCGATCACCGGGGACAGCCCGGACTGGGCGGCCTCCGTACGGGCCTCGGGCCCGATCGCCGTGAAGATCGACATCCCGCCGGAGGTCCGGGTGCCCAAGGCCGGGGCCGGCTATCCGGACCGGGTCAGGCAGCTCATCCCCGAGCGGTACCACACGCTGGCGTTCGAGGAGTTCTCGGACGACGCGGCGATCGAGGCCGCGCGCGAGCGGTTCGCGCTGGCCTCCTCGGCAGCGAAATAGGCACCCCGGCCCCGGGTCCCCGCCCCCGGCCCCGCGGTCCTGGGACCCCTGGCCCCGGACCCACGGATTCACCAACCCACGGATTCACCAACCACGGGCACACGAAAACGGACGCGGCCGAAGCAGAGGTGTCGGCCGCGTCCGTCCCATCCGGGCGGGGATGGTTTTCGGGCAGGGATCAGATGGGTTAGTGCCTCACCTCCTCATACGCACCTGTGGGTCTTGGGGTTCAGGTGGAACCGCCCCCGCCGCGGCTGCGGCGGGGGCGGGATCGTGGGTCAGGCCGGGGTGCAGGTGATCGGGTCCGGGGTGGCGGACGTGCCGTTGGCGATGAAGCCGAACGTGGTGGTCGCGTTCGGCGCGAGCGCGCCGTTCCACGCCTCGTTCCCGACCGTCACCGTCCCGCCGGACACGGTGTGCTTGCCGCCCCAGAGCTGGGTGATCGAGCTCTGGGAGCTCCAGGCGACCGTCCACGCGCGGGTCGCGGACGTGCCGGCGTTCTTCACCGTCACCTCTGCCTGGTACGAGCCGCCCCACGAGTTGACCACCTTGTAGGTGGCCGTGCACCCGCCGGCCGGCGCGTCGGTGGTGGTGAACCCGGTGCCGTCGGAGGCGGCCGAGCTGTTGCCCGCCGCGTCCCTGGCCACCACGGTCACCGTGTACGCGGTGCCCGGCGTCAGCCCGCTCAGCCCGAACGACGTCGTGCCGGCCGTGCCTGCCTTGGTGGACCCCAGGTAGACGTCATAGCCGCTCACGCCGACGTTGTCCGTGGACGCCGCCCAGCTCACCTGCGCGCCCGTGGCGGTGATCCCGGACACCGAGGGCTTGCCCGGCTTGCTGGGCGGCGTCCCGTCCACCGTGTCCGAGGTGGTGAACGCCGTGCTGTCGGACTGCGCCGAGGTGTTGCCTGCCGCGTCCCTCGCCACCACGTGGGCGGTGTAGTCCGTGGCAGGGGTGAGCCCGCTCAGGTCGAACGACGCCGTGGTGGCCGTGCCTACCTTCGTGGACCCCAGGTAGACGTCATAGCCGGTCACGCCGACGTTATCGGTGGAAGCGGTCCAGCTCAGCCTGGCCGAGGAGCCCGTGACCGCCGAGACGGCGGGCTTGCCCGGCTTGCTGGGCGCGGTCGTGTCCTCTTCCACCGGCCCTGGCGGCTCACCCCAGATCTTGGTGGCGCCGCTGTAGAGGGTGATGTTGTCCGTACGCGCCGGCGTCGTGCCGGGCGTGGTCGGGATGTCCTGGTAGGACCAGTCGTTGGCCGGGTCCCAGGTCCCCGAGCTGCTGATCCTGAACTGCACCTCCCTGCGGTGCTGCGACTGCCCGGCGGGCGCGATGTCCTGGCCCGAGCAGTCGATCGACACGTAGTACGTGCTGCCGCTCGCCTGGTGCAGCGTCGGCGCCTTGCACTGCGTGTAGGCCGACGACACGCTGATCTGCGAGGCGGTCGTCGAGCCGTCGAGGGTGAAGTAGTAGCGGAAGGAGCCGTCGGACAGGACCCTGGCGGGCCAGGCCGACTGGTTGCGGACCAGCGCCTTGATCTCGGTGAAGGTGCTCCCCGAGGCGTTCACGCCCGCCTCGACGAAGATCTCGGGCCCGACCGGGGTCTCCGCCACCGGGAAGTTGGCCGCCGGCGCGCCGCCGTACTCCTTGTACAGGCGGGCCAGCGCGCTGGTGAAGCCGGCGTTGTAGTCGGTGGCGACCTCGTTCATGACGTAGTCGTCGCGCTTGTCGGTGTAGGCGTCGTCAGGGCTCGGCGGGCCGCCGACGAGCGCGCCGTACAGGGTGTGGCGGGTCTGCTCGGGGTTGGTGATCTGGTCGGTCCACGAGCCGTGCGCCGTGCGGTGGTGCGGGTTCTTCGGCGGGTTCGCGCCGAAGCCGACCACGTAGGAGGAGTTGCGCGGGTTGTCGCCGAGCGCGTAGTTGATCTGCCGTACCGCGAAGTCGTGGTAGCGGGCCTTACGCGTGGCGTCGGTGATCGTGTCGCTGTGCACGAGCGCCGCGAACGCGGTGTTGGCCGCGTAGCGCAGCGAGCCCCACCGGTCCAGGACGGCCTGGCCGCCCGGCGAGTACGCCACCTTCTGGCCGTTCACGCCGACCGTCCAGAAGTCGAGCCAGCGGTTGGCGTCGTCCAGGTACTGCTGCTTGCCGGTCAGCTTGTGCAGCAGCACGTACGCGCCGTACGACTTGTCGTCCCAGGCGATCGTCCACTTGTACGACTTGGTGGTGCTCTGCGGTTCGGTGCCCAGGTTGGCGTAACCGCTCTCGGCCTTGGCCAGGTAGGAGGCGTCGTTCGTGGCCCGGTAGAGCCAGATCGCGCCCCACACCAGCTCGTCGTTGAAGCCGCTCCAGGAGTTGTAGAAGCTGGAGGCGTCGGTGATGCACTCGCTGTACTTCTTCCTGACGGTGTCGGCGAAGGAGTACAGCTGCTTGGCGTGCGTCACCAGCGTGTCGGCGTACGACGGGTTCGTCGGGCGGAAGACGATCGAGGAGGCCGCCATCGCCGCCGCCGTCTCGCCCGCCAGGTCCGACCCGCCGCACGAGGCGTCGATCTTGTACGCCGGCCGGTTCATCGCCATCGCCTCGGCCGGGCCCCACCAGGCGTGGTCCGTGCCGCCGTTGCCGACCTGCCCGTAGAGCACGTTCGGCGACGGGTGGGCCTTGATGAAGTAGTCGTTGACGAACTTGAGGTTGTTGAGCAGGTGGGTGAGCTGGCCGGAGCCCGCGTACGCGTCGCGGTACTCCACCGCGCCCCAGGCCAGCATGGTGGCGGAGAACGCCATCGGGAAGCCGAACTTGACGTGGTCGCCCGCGTCGTACCAGCCGCCCGTGAGGTCCACGCCCACGTCCTCGCCGTCGTTCATGCCCGAGTCGCCGCGCCAGGAGACGCGGTTCCAGTCGGGCAGCGCGCCCGACTGCTGGGCCTCGTAGAACCACAGCGACTTCTGCAGCGCCTCGCCGTACGCGAAGGCGGGTGCGGCGGCGGAGGCCGCCGGCCCCGCCCCTACGGAGAGGGGCAGGACCAGCGACGCCGCAGCGATCAGAGCTGCCTTTCGGATCACGGGAAGAGCCGCCCGTACTCGGCCAGGGCGACGGCGACGTCCACCTGCGCCCAGAACCGGTGGTAGTTGAAGACCGGCGCGGGGCCGGTGCCGTTCAGGAACGCCTGGACCCTGGGCCAGTCCGGGTCGTCCTCGTAGAACGACCTGATCGACAGGAACGTGGAGTTCGCGTTGATCGGGTCGCCGTTGGGCATCTCGCCGGTCCAGCCCGGCGGCACGTAGACCGGGTCGTCCACCCGCTGGTAGTCGGTCTTGGTCTCCGGCACCGAGACGCCCTCGGCGTCACGGTTGTCCCAGATGCCGTCGAGCAGCGCCTTGGCCGTGTCGCGCGCCTCGGCGTGGTTGGCCTTGGCCGCGTAGTACATCAGCACCTTGGCGTACGCGCCGGCGACGCCCACGTCCTGCGTGTGGTCCACGACGGTCACGTGCAGGCCGGGGTTGGCCGGCGGCATGCCCGTGGTGGCGCTGAAGTTGCCCGCGGGCTGGCCCGTCCACCGCAGGGTGGAGGGGATCTGGTAGCTGCCGTCGGCGTTGATCGTGGTGTTGTCCAGCGCCCACGCCACCCACTTGTCCAGCAGCGCCTTGGCGTCGGCGTTGCCGGTGGCGTAGTAGAGCTGGGCCACCCGGTCCATGGTCCACGCCTGGAAGCCGAACCACTGGTTCGACGGCGGGTCGTGGTAGACCGGCTGCCAGTCGTAGGCCATGCCGTGGAACTTCGGCAGGCCGGCCGGCGGCGCGCTGTAGCTGCCGTTCCAGCTGTTGGTGGCGCCACCGGCGATGGCGCCCTCGGCCGACTGCAGCCAGGTGTAGAACTGCAGCTGGCGGGTCAGGCTGGTGCTCCAGTCGGTCGCGCCGGTGGAGCTCTTCGGCTTGAGCTCGGTCACGTTGGACAGCGCCCAGGCCGCGAACGGGTTCTGGTAGCCGGAGTGGTTGTGGCTGGAGCCGATGCGCCAGGCCCAACCGGCGTTGGAGTCGGTCGCGCCGCCCCAGGCGTAGTACCAGCTCAGCAGGTAGTTCGAGGCGTTCTTGCCGGTGCCCGCCGGGCACGACGGGCTGGTGCACCCGGGCTGCTTGAAGTACTTGTCGTACATCGCGTAGCGCAGGTAGTCGCCCATCTTGGCGGCCTTGGCCACGGTGGCGGAGATGTCCCCGGCCTTGTTCTGCTCCTTGGCCCAGGTCAGCGCCCAGTAGGCGGCCTGGACGGCGCGGGCGTCGGCGTCGGGGGCGTTGGTGTACTTCCACTGCTTGGCGTACGAGGCGTCCTTGGTGAACAGGTCCAGGTAGCCGTTGGGTCCGCCGTGGGCGAAGGTGTCGCAGGACGGCTGCGGGATCGTCTCGAAGACCGACTCCTCCGGGCCGCGCTGGTAGGTGTTGATGTAGGCGGGCTTGGTCGTGCCGTCGCCGCAGCGGCCGAAGCCGTAGGTGTTGTCGACGTCCAGCAGCCAGTGCATGCCGTAGATGTCGCGGGTGCCGTACGCGGACTGCAGCTCGCTCGCGATCGGGTCGGTGCCGACGCTGACGCCGGAGTCCAGCTGCGACGGGTAGTTGCTGATCGTGTTGTGCTCGGGCGCGTACGTCGCCGGCTTCGAGGCGTTGTAGAAGGAGTTCGTCGGCTGGTCGGCGGTGGCCGGGATGATGTACTTCTCCATCGAGGCCCACGCGGTGTTGAACTTCGACCAGTCGCCGGTCACCCGGCCGTACGCCGCCTCCAGCCACAGGTAGTAGCTGTAGGCCTCGGACGTGGTCTCGTGCCCGTGGTCCGGCGCCTCGACCAGGAAGGTCTCGATCGAGTGGTACGGCACGCCCTCGGGTGAGAAGTAGCCGTTGGCCGGGTCGTGGATCTCGTTGTAGAGCTCGACGAACCGCTGGACGTAGACGTTGTCGCCGCCGACGTCGTCGTCCGCCTCGTTGGCGGTGACGTCCACGGGGGTGTAGCCGGTGGCGCTGACCCGGATGACGGCCGATCCGGCGGTCGTGTCGGCGTCGTCGGCCGCGCCGAGCGTGAAGGTCTGCTCGGTGTTCCAGTTGGACGGCGTGAACGTCCTCGACGCGGGCGTGGCGACCGTGAGGTCCGCGTCACCGCTGGCGCGGGCGGCGGAGACGGTCACGTTCGCCGACGGGGCCTGCGACAGCTTCACGCCGAAGGTCGCGGTGCCCGTCTCGGGCACGGACACGGTCGTCGGGCTCACCACGAGCGCCGGGCCCGTGTCCGGGGAGACCGTGATCCCGGCCGGGGCCGAGGTGGTGACCAGGCCGGCGTTGTCGGTCGCCCTGGCGGTGATCGAGTAGCTGCCGGCCGCCACGTTCTGCCAGTTGTAGCTGTACGGCGAGGAGGTGTCGGTGCCCAGCAGCGTGGAGCCCTGGTAGAAGTCGACCTTCGCCACGGTGCCGTCGGCGTCGGCGGCGTTCGCCGAGATCGGCACGGTGGCCGGGGCGGTGAACGTCTGGCCGGCGGTCGGCGAGGTCAGCGACACGGTGGGCGCGCTGCCGGTGCCGCCGCAGGTGACGCCGTTCACGCTGAACGAGGTCGGGTTCGGGTTGCTGCCCGTCCAGGTGCCGTTGAAGCCGATGTTGGTGGAGGCGCCGGTGGCCAGGCTGCCGTTCCACGGCATGTTGGTGCCGGTCACGCGGGTGCCGGACTGGCTCCAGTTCGCGCCCCAGCCGGTGGGGGTGTACTTCTGGCCGGTGGTCGGGTAGTCGAAGGCCAGCGACCACGACGTGATGGGGTCGCCGGTGTTCTTCAGCGTGATGCTGGCGGTGAAGCCGCCCTGGCCCTGGCCGCTCGTCCACTGGTTGGCCGCGTACGTCACGTCGCACGCCACGGCCGCCCGGGCGGGCGCGGCCGTGACCGCCGAGGTCACACCCGCCACGAGGACAAGGGTCGTGGCCACGGCGAGGCGTTTCGATAAGCGGGTCAAAAGGATGGGAGGTCTGTACTTCACGAGGTCTCCATGGGAGTAGGGGTGTGGGAGCGCTCCCAAAGTGGATTGTGGGTGCCCTCCGGCGTATGTCAACGGAATGGCGTCGCGGTAACCCCCGTGTTTCCTCTCACCAGGCTGCCGGGGATGAAAGTTTCATCCCCGTTCCGGGGCATTCAACGAGCATGCGGGGCGGTGGACACCTCGCCGGAGGGGTGCCGATTTACACAGCCCCGGCCACGGCACACCATGGGAGCGCTCCCAGCCATCTAGCACTGGAGATGATCGCTCGTGAGACTCCACCGCGGCCTCCGCAAATGGGCCGTGACCATGACCGCCGCGAGTGTCGCGGCCTTAGGGCTCGTCGTCGGCCAGACCTCGGCCGCTAACGCCGCCGTCGCCTGCGACGTGACCTACACAGCCAACTCGTGGACGAGCAGCCCTGGTCAGGGCGGATTCACCGCGAGCATCACGTTGAAGAACACCGGCGACCCGTTGACCTCGTGGTCGCTGGCCTTCGACTACCCGACCACCGGCCAGAAGTACACCCCCACCGGCTGGGGGGCGAACTGGAGCCAGTCCGGCACGACCGTGACCGGGACCAGCATGCCGTACAACGGCAGCCTGGCCACCGGCGCGTCTGTCTCCGTCGGCTTCAACGGCACCTGGACGGGCACCAACCCCAACCCGACCTCGTTCAGCGTCAACAACACCACCTGCGGCGGCACGGGCCCGACCACCCCGACGGTCGTCACCTCCTCCAGCGCGGTGGCGGTCGGCGAGGGCGGCACGGCCACGTTCACGGCCAGGCTCTCCTCCGCGCCGAGCTCGAACGTCACCGTCACCACCGCCCGTACCAGCGGTGACACGGACCTGACCGTCACCTCGGGCGGCTCGCTCACCTTCACGCCGAGCAACTGGAACACCCCGCAGACGGTCACCCTGGCCGCGGCCCAGGACGCCGACACCACCGCCGGCAGCGCCGCCTTCAGCGTCGGCGGCACCGGCGTCACCGGAGTCACGGTCAACGCCACCGAGGTGGACGACGACGCCACGGTCGAGCAGTCGATCGTCGTGACGCCGACCTCGGTCACCGTCCCCGAGGGCTCGACCGGCACGTTCACCGCGCGCCTGGCCGCGCAGCCCAGCTCCAGCGTGACCGTCACCACGACGGCGGGCAGCGGCGACAGCAACATCACCGTCAGCTCCGGCGCCTCGCTGACCTTCAGCACGTCGAACTGGAACACCCCGCAGACGGTCACCCTGGCCGCCGCGCAGGACACCGACACGACGAACGGCAGCCGCACCTTCACCGTCGCCTCCACCGGCCTGACCTCGCGCACGGTCACCGCCACCGAGGCCGACGACGACGGCGGCCCCAACCCCACCCACGTCGAGAACCCGTACGCCGGCGCCACCGGCTACGTGAACCCGAACTGGAGCGCCAAGGCCGCGGCCGAGCCCGGCGGTTCGGCGGTCGCCAACACCTCCACCGCCGTGTGGATGGACCGCATCGCCGCCATCGCCGGCAACGCCAACGCCATGGGCCTGCGCGCCCACCTCGACGAGGCCGTCAGGCAGGACGCCGCCAACGGCTCCGCGCCGCTGACCATCCAGGTCGTCATCTACAACCTGCCCAACCGCGACTGCTCGGCGCTGGCCTCCAACGGCGAGCTGCTCATCGCCGAGGACGGGTTCAACCGCTACAAGAGCGAGTACATCGACCCGATCGCGGCCATCATGCGCGACTCCGCGTACGCCAACCTGCGCATCGTCACGATCATCGAGCCCGACTCGCTGCCGAACCTCGTCACCAACCTCAACTCCTTCGACAAGTGCCGCGAGGCCAACGGCCCCGGCGGCTACCGCGACGGCGTCCGGTACGCGCTCAACCAGCTCCACGCCATCCCGAACGTCTACACCTACATCGACGCCGCCCACCACGCGTGGCTGGGCTGGGACTCGAACTTCCAGCCGTCCGTGAACCTCTTCCACGAGACCGTCGCCGGCACCACCGCCGGGGTGGACAGCGTGGACGGCTTCATCGTCAACACCGCCAACTACTCCGCCACGACCGAGCCGCACTTCACCATCAACACCACGGTGGGGCCGAACAACACCACGGTCAGGCAGTCCAAGTGGGTCGACTGGAACTACTACGTCGACGAGCAGACCTTCGCCACCGCGCTGCGCAACGCGCTCATCGCCAAGGGCTTCCGGTCGGGGCTCGGCATGCTGATCGACACCTCGCGCAACGGCTGGGGCGGCAGCGCCCGCCCGAGCGGGCCGAGCACCGCGACCACCGTGGACGACTTCGTCAACCAGTCGCGCGTCGACCGCCGCATCCACGCCGGCAACTGGTGCAACCAGAGCGGCGCCGGCATGGGCACCCGCCCGACCGCCAGCCCCGCCGCCGGCTTCGACGCCTACGTCTGGATCAAGCCTCCGGGCGAGTCCGACGGCGCCAGCCGGGACATCCCGAACGACGAGGGCAAGAAGTTCGACCGGATGTGCGACCCGACGTACACGGGCAACAGCCTCAACGGCAACAACATGTCCGGCGCCAAGGCCGACGCGCCGCTCTCGGGCCAGTGGTTCTCCGCCCAGTTCCGCGAGCTGCTGGCCAACGCCTACCCGCCCATCAACTGAATGGACCCGGCCGGCCGGGGACCCGCCTGACCCGGGCCCCCGACCGGCCCGAGGGACCCGCCTGACCCGGGTCCCTCAGCTACCGGAAGGGGCCCGGGCTTCGCGCCCGGGCCCCTTTCCCGTGCTCACCGCGACTGCCGCCACTCCGACACGATCCGGTCCACGTCGAAGGGCACCAGGTCGAGCGGCGGCCCGGAGAGCCCCGTGCGGATGGCGTCCCGGATCCGCTCGTTGATCTTCTCGACGATCCGCCGCGCCTCTGCCTCCGACCGCGCCCCCCGCGCCTGGCGCAGCGCCTCCTCGGCGTCCTTGCGCAACGCCAGCGTCGGCGGCAGCGGCATCGACAGCCCTTCGCTCTCGATCTTCTGCTTGATCCACCACATCTCGTCGAGAGGCCGCCCCTCACCTGGCAGCGGCTTGCCCTTCCCCGGCAGGTCCTCGAACTCCCCTCGCTCCTCCGCCTCCCTGATCTGCCGGTCGATCCAGCTCTCGAAGGGCATCCCGAGGGGCTTGCGATCGGTCACGTACGGATCCTCCTCATGCCAGGTTGTGGCTCGGGGCGGCGGGACCGCGCCACCCCAGCACGGCCTCGGTCATGCGGACGGACGCGACGGTGGCCGCCACGTCGTGCACGCGCAGGATGCGGGCCCCCTTGAGGATGGAGACCACGTTGGCCGCGATCGTCCCCTCCTTCCGCTCGCCCTGGGGCCGGTCGAGCGTCTCCCCGATGAAGTCCTTGTTGGACAGGGCGACCAGCGTCGGATGGCCGATGGCGGTGATCTCCTCCAGCCGCCGCGTCAGCTCCAGGGAGTGGAAGGTGTTCTTGTTCAGGTCGTGCCCCGGATCGATGATGATCCTGTCGGGGGCGATCCCGGCCTTCAGCGCGGCCGACACCCGCTCGCGCAGGAAGTCGGCGACCTCGCGGACCACGTCGGCGTAGCTGGGCCGGAAGACCCGCCGCCCCGGCCCGCCGAGGCTGTGGGTGACCACGACGCAGGCGCCGGTCCCGGCCGCGACCTCGGCCATGCCGGGCTCGCGCAGCCCGTTGGTGTCGTTGATGACGTCGGCGCCGGCCTCGACGGCGGCCGCCGCCACCTCGGGCCGGTGGGTGTCCACCGAGATCACGGCGTCGGTGGCGGCCCTGACCCTGGCGATGACCGGGACCACCCGGTCGATCTCCTCGGCCACCCCGATCCGCGCCTGGGCGGCGCTGAAGGCGAAGCCGCCGATGTCGACCCAGTCGGCCCCCTCGTCCACGGCCTTCGTGGCCGCCGCGACGGCGCTGTCGAGCTCGAAGGTGCGCCCCTGGTCGTGGAAGGAGTTGGGGGTCCGGTTGACGATGGCCATGATGGCGACCTGGCGTTCGAAATCGAACTCGCGCCGCCCGATGCGCCGGACGGGTGAGATGATCTCGGGGGAAAGCTTCTCGCCGCTCACCCCTCGAGCCTACCTGGCAGGCTCAGGCGCAGGTCAGGCGGTGAAGCGGCCGAACGGGCGCCCGCCGGGCGCGGTGACCCTGATGCGCCGCATGCGGCTGCGGGCGTTCAGGCCGGCCGGGCGCGGTAACCGCATGGTGAGCAGGACGGTCGTGCCGCTGGGCCCGGTGCGGAAGTCGGCGGCGTCGCACAGCCTGCGGATCAGGTAGATGCCCCGCCCCGTGTACGACGAGTCGGACGGCCGCTTGCCCCCGTTGACGTACGACTCGGGGATGCCCGCCCCCCGGTCACTCGTCTCGGAGCAGATGACGCCGTCGACGGTGTAGAGCTTGAACCGTCCCCACCCACCCGCGTGCTCGACGGCGTTGACCACGCTCTCGTGGACGGCGAGCACGAAGTCGTCCAGCCGCGGCCCGTGCAGCCCGCAGGTCTCGGCGTGCTCGGCGACGACGTGACGCAGCTTGCTCACGTCTTGAAGGGTGAACGTCTGGGCGATCAAGGTACGCATGCGCTCCTCCGTGTCGTCCGACTCGACACGCAGGCCACGCTTCAGGACCTCGCGTGGTCATTCACCTTCCCCGGCCGGCGGAACTTACACACGGTCATCCGTTTACGGACGTCCGCCGATCCCCGTCGCCAGCTCGCGTACCCGCGCGACGGGACCGGCGTCGGGCGCCAGCGGCGCGGTCTCCATGCCCGCACCGTCGTGCAACCCCTCGAACAGCTCCCGCATGGCCTCCTCCGAGGAGTGCCGCGGCTGCCAGCCGAGCACCTCGCGGGCCCGCTCCGTCTTCATGACCGGAACCCGCAGGGCCAGCTCCAGCAGCCCCGGCGCGGCGGGGATGAGCCTGAGGTGCCAGCCCGCTGCCACGGCCGCGGTGGCCAGGCCGCGCGGGACCCGCACCGTGCGCGTGTCCAGCAGCCTGGCCAGGTCGTGCGCGTCGAGCACCGGCTCGGCGGCGATGTTGAACGCGCCCCGCACCGGTTTGACCACGGCCAGCCGGTACGCCTGCGCCGCGTCCTCGGCGTGCAGCGCCTGCAGGCGCAACCCTGGGATGTCCGGCACGAACGGGATCCGCCCGGCCTTGATGAGCCGCCGCGGCAGGAACGGCCCGGCGAACAGCCTGCGCTGCTCGGTGGCCGCGGCCCGCTGGAAGATGAAGCCGGGCCGCATGCGCACCACGCGGATGTTCGGGTGGTCGTGCTCGAAGACGTCGAGCACCCGCTCGACGTAGGCCTTCTCCCGCCCGTAGGCGGCGCCGGGCCAGCCGTGCGTGGGCCAGCTCTCGTCCACGGGCCGGTCCTTGGGCCCCGGCGAGTACGCCCCCACGGACGAGGCGTGCACCAGCGCGGGCACCCCGGCCTCGGCGGCGGCGCGGAAGACGCGCATGCTGCCGAGGACGTTCGCCCGCCAGGTGGTGGCGGGGTCCCTGGTCGGCTGGAACAGCCACGCCAGGTGCACCACCGCGTCGGCGCCGTCGAAGATCCGCGTAAGGTCGGCGGACGCGACGTCGGCCTGACGCCAGTCGGTGCGGTCGATCCGCCATCCGGGCAACCGGCGGGCGACCCCGACGATCGACGTCACGCCGCCGTCCGCGGCCAGCGCGCGCACCACGCTGGTGCCGACGTTCCCGGTTGCTCCCACCACCACGACTCTCATGCGTGCTCCGCTGCCCCGCTCTCAGGCCGCGAAACCCTGTGAGCTGCGGACTTCAGGGCTGGAGCATGACCTTCACGGCGCCGTCGGCCTTCTTCTGGAACATCTCGTACGCCTGCGGCGCCTGCTCCAGCGGCATCCGGTGAGTGGTCAGGTCCATGACGCCGAGCGGGTCGGCGTCGTCGGTCACCAGCGGCATCAGCATCGGGATCCACCGCTTGACGTGGGCCTGCCCCATGCGCAGCGTGATGCCCTTGTCGAACATGCGCAACATGGGCATGGGGTCGGTCATGCCGCCGTACACGCCGATGATCGAGATGACGCCGCCGCGCCGGACGCAGTCGATGGCCTGGTTCAGCGCCGCCAGCCGGTCCACGCCGGCGTTCGCCATGAGCGGCGCGGCCATCGCGTCGGGCAGCAGCCCGGTCAGCGTCTGGGCGAGCTTGGCGGCGGGCGAGCCGTGGGCCTCCATGCCGACGGCGTCGATGACGGAGTCGGTGCCGCGCCCTGAGGTGCGCTGCCGGATCTCCTCGGGCACGTCGTGCACCTCGCTGGCGTCGACGACCTCGATGCCGTGGCGGCGGGCCATCTCCAGGCGGGTGGTGATGCCGTCCACGCCGATCACGCGGTGGCCGAGGTGGCGGGCGATGCGGGCGCACATCTGGCCGATGGGGCCGAGCCCGAAGACGGTCACGCTGCCGCCGTCGGGGATCTCCGCGTACGCGACGGCCTGCCAGGAGGTGGGCAGCACGTCGGACAGGTAGAGGAACCGCTCGTCCGGCGGCCCGTCGGGGACCCTGATCGGCCCGAACTGCGCCTCGGGCACCCGCAGGTACTCGGCCTGCCCGCCGGGCACCTGCCCGTAGAGCTTGGTGTAGCCGAACAGGGCGGCGCCCATGCCCCGCTCGCGGACCTGGGTGGTCTCGCACTGCGCGTAGAGCTCCATCCCGCACATGTGGCAGTGGCCGCACGCGATGTTGAAGGGGATCACCACGCGGTCGCCGCGCTTGAGGTTCTCGACGCCGGCTCCGACCTCCTCGACGACGCCCATGGGCTCGTGCCCCAGGATGTCGCCCTCGGCCATGAAGGGGCCGAGCACCTCGTACAGGTGCAGGTCGGAGCCGCAGATGCCGGTGCTGGTCACCCTGATGATGGCGTCGTTGGCTTCCTTGATGACCGGGTCGGGAACCTCCTCGACCCGTACGTCCCGTTTGCCGTGCCAGGTGACTGCTTTCATAAATGCCGCATACCCCCACATAGCTCTCCAAACGGTTCCGGGCACCGGCCACCGCCCTAGACTGCGCCGCATGGAACGCAGAGAGCCCACCCCGCTCACCCCCGACGAGATGGCCAGATTCCTCCCGGCGATGACCGACTGGCTCGCCAGGGAACTGCTCGAAAAGGGCTCGGTGCGCCTGTCCGCCCTCGACACCCCGGGCAGCCAGCGCAACTTCCAGGAGGTGGCCGGCCGGGTGAGCACGATGCTCGGGCGGCGGGTGATCACCGTGACCAGCAGCCACGGCATGACGTTCGAGTTCGCCGACGAGCAGCTGCCCGAGCAGGAGCGATCCGCCATAACACCGCGATAGGTGTTATTTGACACGACCACTCCTCGTGTCGGGTCCCGTACGGTGACGGCACCCCCCAGTACGAGGAGAGTCACCATGCTCCCCAGGAAGACCCTGACGGCCGGCATCGCGCTGGCGGCCGTCACCCTGATCACCGTCCCGGCCGTCGCGTACGCCGCGCGGCAGGACGACTCCCTGTTCGCCGCGGCCAGGGCGAGCGCGTCCGTCACGGCCGATCCCCCTCCCGGCCTGGTGGACGCGCTCGCCCGCGACCTCGGCGTCACCGGCGAGCAGGCCGAGCAGCGGCTGCTGAACGAGGCCGCCGCGGCCGGGATCGAGCCCAGGCTCCGGGCCCTGCTCGGACCCGCGTACGCCGGCACCTGGGTGACCGGCCCCACCGCCACCCCGGTCGCCGCCACCACCGACCCGTCGAAGGCGGCCGCCATCACGGCCGCCGGCGTCGAGGCCCGCGTGGTCACCCGCTCGCTCGGCCACCTCGACCGGACCAAGGCCGCCCTCGACCAGGCCTCGGCCACGGCCCCGGGAACCGCGCCCGTCTGGTACGTGGACGTCGTCGAGAACGCCGTGATCGTCCTGACCTCCACCCCCGCCAAGGCCACCGCCTGGATCCGGGCCAGCGGCGCCGACGTCTCGGCCGTGCGCGTGGTGCCCTCGCAGGAGCAGCCGCGGCCCTACTACGACGTGCGCGGCGGCGACGCCTACTACATCGGCTCGGGCTCGCGCTGCTCGGTCGGGTTCTCGGTGACGCGGGCCGGCTCGCAGGGCGGCTTCGTGACGGCGGGACACTGCGGCAGCACGGGCGCCACCACCACGGGCTCCAACCGGGTGGCACAGGGCACGTTCCGCGGCTCCTCCTTCCCCGGCAACGACTACGCCTGGGTCGAGGTCAACACCCAGTGGACCCCGGCCGGCGTGGTGAACGGCTACAGCGCCGGCATCCTGCCGGTCCGCGGCTCGACCGTGGCCCAGCCCGGCTCGTCGATCTGCCGCTCCGGCTCGACCACCCAGTGGCGCTGCGGCTCGGTGCAGCAGCTCAACACCAGCGTCACCTACCCGCAGGGCACGGTCAGCGGCGTCACCAGGACCAGCGTCTGCGCCGAGCCCGGCGACTCGGGCGGCTCGTTCATCTCCGGTGACCAGGCCCAGGGCGTGACGTCGGGCGGCTCGGGCAACTGCGGCTCGGGCGGGACGACGTACTTCCAGCCGGTCAACGAGATCCTCTCCACGTACGGCCTGACCCTGGCCACCCAGGGCGGCGGCCCCTCGCCGACCGTCACGCCGACGAACCCGGGCGGCACGTGGGCGCCCGGCACGGCGTACGCGGCCGGCGCCACCGTCACCTACGGCGGGGCGACGTACCGGTGCCTGCAGGGCCACACCTCGCAGCCCGGCTGGGAACCGCCGAACGTGCCCGCTCTCTGGCAGCGGGTCTAGGCGGCGGGTCCAGGCAGCGGGTCCAGGCGGCGCGGCTCGAACAGGGCGCCTGGGCAGCACGCTCGAGCAAGGCGTCTAGGCAGAGCCCCCAGGCTGGGGAGCCCCCTCCCCGGCCTGGGCCTCCCGCTCCTCGGCCAGGCGCATGGCCTCCTCGACCAGCGTCTCCACGATCCGCGACTCGGGCACCGTCTTGACCACCTCGCCCTTGACGAAGATCTGGCCCTTGCCGTTGCCCGAGGCCACGCCCAGGTCCGCCTCGCGGGCCTCGCCTGGCCCGTTGACCACGCAGCCCATGACGGCCACCCGCAGCGGATGCGGGAACCCGTCGAGCGCGGCCGTCACCCGGTCGGTCAGCGTGTAGACGTCCACCTGGGCCCGCCCGCACGACGGGCAGGAGACGATCTCCAGCCGCCGCTCCCGCAGGCCCAGCGACTCCAGGATCCCGATGCCGACCTTGACCTCCTCCACGGGAGGCGCGGACAGCGACACCCTGATCGTGTCGCCGATCCCCTCGTCGAGCAGCACCCCGAAGGCCACCGCCGACTTGACCGTGCCCTGCATGAGCGGCCCCGCCTCGGTCACGCCGAGGTGCAGCGGGTAGTCGCAGCGCGCGGCCAGCAGCCGGTAGGCGGCCACCATCACCTGCGGGTCGTGGTGCTTGACCGAGATCTTGAGATCGCGGAACCCGTGCTCCTCGAAGAGCGAGCACTCCCACAGCGCCGACTCCACCAGCGCCTCGGGCGTGGCCCTGCCGTGCCTGGCCAGCAGCCGCGGGTCGAGCGAGCCGGCGTTGACCCCGATCCTGATCGGCACGCCGCTGCCGGCCGCCGCCCTGGCGATCTCGCCCACCTTGTCGTCGAATCTCTTGATGTTGCCGGGGTTGACCCGCACCCCCGCGCACCCGGCGTCGATCGCGGCGAAGACGTACTTGGGCTGGAAGTGGATGTCGGCGATGACGGGGATCTGCGATCTGCGCGCGATGTCGGGGAGCGCGTCGGCGTCGTCCTGCGACGGCACCGCCACCCGGACGATCTGGCAGCCGGCCGCGGTCAGCTCGGCGATCTGCTGCAGCGTGGCGTCGACGTCGGCCGTGACCGTCGTGGTCATCGACTGCACGGAGACGGGGGCGTCGCCACCGACCGGCACGTCCCCCACTCTCACCTGGCGGGAGACCCGCCGGGGGCGGCGGACGGACGGCAGGCCCAGATCTACAGCGGCCATCTGTTCAGTTCCTTTCTGATGGCGTACGCGATGCCCTGGCCGGTCAGCCCGGCCTCGGCGAGCAGCTCCGAGCGGCTGCCCTGGCCGATGAACTCGCACGGCAGGCCCAGGTTGAGCACGTGCTGGCCCGGCACGCAGACCTGCCGCACCAGCGCACCGGCCCCCGAGGCGGCGATGCCGTCCTCGACCGTGACGACCAGCCGGCTGCCGCACAGCGCCCTGCGCAGATCGGCGGAGACCGGGATGACCCAGCGCGGGTCGACCACGGTCACGCCGAGGCCGGCGGCCGACAACATGGCGGCGGCGCTCAGGCACGGCCCGGCCATCGGGCCGATGGCCACCAGCAGCACGTCCTGGCCGGTGGAGGAGAGCACGTCGACGTCGCCGACGCTGCCCGCGGGCGGGATCTCCGGGCCCGCCGCGGCCTTGGGGAAGCGCAGCGCCGTGGGGCCGTCGTGCTCCACCGCCTCCTCCAGCAGCTCCGACAGCCGCACCGCGTCACGCGGCGCGGCCACCCGCATGCCGGGCACCATGGCCAGCGCCGCCAGGTCCCACATGCCGTGGTGGCTGGGCCCGTCGGGGCCGGTGATCCCGGCCCGGTCGAGCACCAGCGTGACGGGCAGCCGGTGCAGCGCGACGTCCATCAGCACCTGGTCGATGGCGCGGTTGAGGAAGGTGGCGTAGACGGCGACCACCGGGTGCAGGCCGCTCATGGCCAGGCCGGCCGCCGAGGCCAGCGCGTGCTGCTCGGCGATGCCGACGTCGAACATGCGCTCGGGGAAGCGCCGGCCGAACTCGGCCAGCCCCGTCGGGCCCGGCATGGCCGCGGTGATGGCGACCAGGTCGCGGCGCCGCTCGCCGAGCGCGCACAGGTGGCGGGCGAAGGCGTGCGTCCAGGTGCCGGTGCGCGGCGACAGCGGCCGCCCGGTCGCCGGGTCGGTGACCGGGATCGCGTGCAGGTGCTCGTCGAGATCCTGCTCGGCGGGCTGGTAGCCGAGCCCCTTGCGGGTCAGGCAGTGGATCACCACCGGCGCGCGCAGCTCGCGGGCCGTCCGCATGACCTGCTCCAGCGCCTCGATGTCGTGCCCGTCCACGGGGCCGAGGTAGCGCAGGCCGAGGTTCTCGAAGACGGTGACGCCGGGGGCGGCGCGCAGCCGGCCGAGGTGGCCGGCGCAGCCGCCGACCGTGGGGGCGTAGGAGCGGCCGTTGTCGTTGAGCACGACGATGACCGGCCGGTGCCGGGCCGCGCCCAGGTTGTTGAGCGCCTCCCAGGCGACGCCGCCGGTGAGCGCGCCGTCGCCGACCACCGCGACCACCGACCTGGCGGCCCGCGCGTCGCCGCCGGTGATCCGGCGCGCCTTGGCCATGCCGTCGGCGTAGGCCAGCGCGGTGGAGGCGTGGGAGCTGGCCAGATGGTCGTGGGGAGACTCCTGCCTGCTGGGGTAGCCGCTCAGGCCGCCCCGGCAGCGCAGGGTGTCGAAGCCGTCGCGGCGGCCGGTGAGGATCTTGTGGACGTAGGCCTGGTGGCCCGTGTCGAACACGATCACGTCGTCGGGCGACTCGAACACCCGGTGCAGCGCGATCGTGATCTCCACGATGCCGAGGTTGGAGCCGAGGTGACCGCCTCTGGCGCTCACCTTGTCGATCAGGAAGTCGCGGATCTCGCGGGCCAGCCCGGGAAGCAGCTCGGCGGGCAGGGACCGCAGGTCATCGGGGGTGGACACGTAGGGCAGCAGGGTCTTCATGACTTCCCCAGAAGGTGGGACTGCTGTGGCAAAAGAAAGCTTGAGCCGCAAAAGACACTTTACACGCTGCGTATTCAATGAGTAACTAGCGGTAGTGACCGACGGACAGAAGGAGCCGCGCGTATGCCGGTGAGCTTCACTCAGCCCTCCCTTGGCGCACGCATCGACCGGCGGCTGAGCGGCTTCCTCGACGCCTGGCGGAACCCCGTTTCCGACCCGGGCGTCGAGGCCGCGTACGGACTGCTGGCCGACTTCATCCTCGGCGGCGGCAAGCGCGTGCGCCCGCAGCTGTGTTACTGGGGCTGGCGCGGCGCCGGCGGCGACGACTGCGAGGAGATCATCAGCGCCGCCGCCGCGCTGGAGCTGTGCCACGCCGGCCTGCTCATCCACGACGACATCATGGACGGCAGCCAGCTCCGCCGCGGGCAGGCCACCGTGCACAGGAGTCTGACGGACCTGCACCAGGGGCCGGGCGCGGAGGCGTTCGGGCGGGCGGGCGGCATCCTGCTGGGCACGCTCAGCCTGGCCTGGTCGGACGCGCTGCTGTCGTCGTGCGGGGTGGAGGCGGCCCGGCTGCGTGCCGCCCACCACCTGTTCGACGCCATGCGCACCGAGGTCATCAGCGGCCAGTACCTCGACGTCCTGGCCCAGCTCCGCTCGGGCGCGACCGAGGCCGAGGCGCTGACGGTCATCCGCTACAAGAGCGCCAAGTACACCGTCGAGCGGCCGCTGCAGATCGGCGGCGCGCTGGCCGGTGCCCCGCCGGAGCTGCTGGACGCGTACTCCGGTTTCGGGGTGCCGCTGGGTGAGGCGTTCCAGCTCCGTGACGACGTGCTGGGCACGTTCGGCTCGTCGTCGGAGACCGGCAAGTCGGCGCTCGACGACCTGCGCGAGGGCAAGCAGACCGTGATGTACGCCTACGCCGTGCAGAACGCCACCCCCGCCCAGCTCGACCACCTGAGGACCTGGCACGGCAACCCGGAGCTGACCGAGGAGCGCGCCGCCGAGGTGCGCCGGATCCTCATCGACACCGGAGCGCTGGCCCGGGTCGAGGAAATGATCGAAGAACGTGTGCGCGAGGCCATGGCCGCCCTGGCCGGGGCCCAGATCAAGCCCGAGGCCGCCACGGTGCTGGCCGCGATGGCCGACCAGCTCGCGCACCGCACCAAGTGAGGGGCGTCTTCACCATGGGACAGGTACTACTGGCGGCTCCGCGCGGCTACTGCGCGGGCGTCGAACGCGCGATCATCACGGTGGAGGAGGCGCTCAAGCGCTTCGGATCCCCCGTCTACGTGCGCAAGCAGATCGTCCACAACACGTTCGTGGTCGACGACCTGAGCCGCCGCGGCGCGGTCTTCGTCGACGAGCTCGACGAGGTCCCCGACGGCGCGCTGGTCGTCTTCTCCGCCCACGGCGTCTCGCCGGCGGTGAAGCAGGAGGCGGCGCGGCGCGGGCTGCGGACCATCGACGCCACCTGCCCGCTGGTGACGAAGGTCCACAAGGAGGCCGTGCGGATGGCCGAGGCGGGCTACGAGATCGTGCTCATCGGCCACGCCGAGCACGAGGAGGTCGAGGGCACCCTCGGCGAGGCCCCCGAGCGCATCCACGTCATGGACCCGGCCGCCCCCGGCGACCTGCGGACCGACGGCTCCAGGCGGCTGAGCTGGCTGTCGCAGACCACGCTGGCCGTGGACGAGACCCTGCAGGCCGTCGAGAAACTGCGCGAACGCCACCCCGACCTGGTCGACCCGCCGAGCGACGACATCTGTTACGCCAGCCAGAACCGCCAGGTGGCGATCACCAGGATCGCGCCGCGCTGCGAGCTGGTCATCGTCGTCGGCTCGGCCAACTCCTCCAACTCCCAGCGCCTGGTGGACGTGGCGCTGGGCGCGGGCGCCGGCGCGGCCTACCTCGTCGACCGGGCGGCGCACGCCGACGAGCGCTGGCTCGACGGCGTGCGGACCGTCGGCGTGAGCTCCGGCGCCTCGGTGCCGGAGGGGCTGGTCACCGAGTTACTGGACTGGCTCGCCGCCCGCGGCTTCGCCGACGTGCAGCCGGTGACCGTGACCGAGGAGACCCTGACCTTCTCCCTTCCACTCGAACTCCGCTCCAACCGCAAGCCGGGCTAGGGCCCACACCGAGATTGGTGGTGCAGCACGATGACCGAACCGACCCACTCAACCGCACCTGAGAACGGCAACGGGCAGCTCAGCCTCAGCACCGATGCCGCCAGGCAACTCGCGACGACCACCAAGACTCCGCCGCAGATGCAGGAGATCACCACCCGCTGGCTGCTGAAACTGCTGCCGTGGGTGCAGTGCTCCGGCGGTGTGTTCCGGGTGAACCGGCGGCTGACGTACACGCTGGGCGATGGCCGGATCACCTTCACCACCACAGGCGCCGACGTGCGGGTGATCCCCGCCGAGCTGACGGAGCTGCCGATGTTGCGCGGCTTCGACGACATGGAGGTGCTCGAAGCCCTGGCCGACCGCTTCACCCAGCGTGAGGTGGAGACGGATGAGGAGATCGTCTCCGAGGGTGGCCAGGTGGACCAGCTCGTGCTGATCGCCCACGGCCGCGTGGCCAAGATCGGGCGCGGCGCGTACGGGGACGACCAGAACCTGGGCGTGCTGGCCGACGGCGACTACCTCGGCGAGCAGGCGCTGGTCCAGGGCGGACAGTTCGAGTACAGCGCGCGGGCCAGGACGGCCACCACCGTGCTCACGCTGTCCAGGGCGGACTTCGAGCAGGTCGCCGAGCGGGCGCCGGCGCTGCGCGAGCACATCGAGGCCTGGCGTACCAGCGGCGACCGCGACCAGAACGACTACGGCGAGGCCGCGATCAACATGTCGTCCGGCCACGTCGGCGAGGCCGTGCTGCCCGGCACGTTCGTGGACTACGAGCAGACCCCGCGCGAGTACGAGCTGAGCGTGGCCCAGACCGTGCTGCGCGTGCACAGCCGGGTCTCCGACCTGTACAACCAGCCGATGAGCCAGCTCGACCAGCAGCTCCGCCTCACGGTCGAGGCCCTGCGCGAGCGCCAGGAGCACGAGCTGATCAACAACAAGGAGTTCGGCCTGCTGCACAACGCCGACTTCGGCCAGCGCATCCGCACCCGCTCGGGCCCGCCCTCCCCCGACGACCTCGACGACCTGCTGTCCACGGTGTGGAAGGAACCCTCGTTCTTCCTGGCGCACCCGCAGGCCATCGCCGCGTTCGGGCGGGAGTGCAGCAAGCGCGGCATCTACCCGCAGTCCACCGAGGTCGGCGGGCACCGGGTGCCGGCCTGGCGGGGCGTGCCGATCTTCCCGTGCAACAAGATCCCGATCAGCGGCACCCGCACGACGTCGTTCATGCTCATGCGGACCGGACAGGAGAACCAGGGCGTCGTCGGCCTGCACCAGACCGGCATCCCCGACGAGTACCAGCCCAGCCTGTCGGTCCGGTTCATGAACATCAACGAGCGGGCCGTCATCTCCTACCTGGTCAGCGCCTACTACTCGGCCGCCGTCCTGGTGCCGGACGCGCTCGGCGTGCTGGAGGACGTCGAGCTCGGCAGGAACGGCTGACCCGGCCCCGCTCTCGTCCGTCCGGCCCCATGGATCGGTGGTGACCATGTCATTGGAGTCCGAACAGCGGCTGAGCCTCGACACCGGGGCGGCGCGGCGACTCGCCACGACGACCAAGACACCCCCGCAGATGCGGGAGATCTCCCCCCGCTGGCTGCTCCGGGTGCTTCCGTGGGTGAGCGTCGCGGGCGCGGTCTACCGGGTGAACCGGCGGCTGACGTACCGGGTCGGCGGCGGCCGGGTCGGCTTCGCCAACACCGGGGCCCGGGTCCGCGTGGTGCCGCCGAGCCTGACCGAGCTGCCGCCGCTGCACGGGCTCCAGGACGACCGCGTGCTCGACAGCCTGGCGGGGCTGTTCGAGCAGCGGGAGTTCGCACCCGGTGACACGATCGTGCGGGCCGGACGGCCGGCGCGGGAGCTGATCCTCCTCGCCCGCGGGAAGGCGGACAAGCTCCAGGCAGGCGCGTACGGCGACCGCGTCCTGCTCGGCTCGCTGGCCGGTGGCGACCACGCGGGGGCCGACCTGCCCGCGGACGGCGAGGTGTGGGCGTACACGCTGGAGGCCGGCACCGCGTGCACGGTGCTGGCCCTGCCGTGGGCGGAGTTCCACGCGGTGGCCGGCCGGTCGCCGTCGCTGCGCGCCCACCTCGACCGCTACCGCGCCCGGCGGGCGGCGCCGCGGAACAAGTGGGGCGAGGCCGAGATCGTCACGGCCGCCGGGCACCGGGGCGAGACCGTGCTGCCCGGCACGTTCGCCGACTACGACCCGGGGCCGCGCGAGTACGAGCTGAGCGTCTCGCAGACCGTGCTGCGCGTGCACACCCGGGTGACCGACCTGTACAACCAGCCGATGGAGCAGAGGGAGGAGCAGCTCCGGCTGACCATCCAGGCCGTGCGCGAGTCGCAGGAGCGCGAGCTGATCAACAACCGCGACTTCGGGCTACTGCACCAGGCCGACCCCGGCCAGCGGCTGTACACCAGGAACGGCCCGCCGGGCCCCGACGACCTCGACGAGCTGCTGTGCCGCAGGAAGAAGTCGCGCTGCTTCCTGGCCCATCCGCGGGCCATCGCCGCCTTCCACCGGGAGTGCAGCGCCAGGGGCGTCTACCCCGACAGCGTCGAGCTCGACGGCTCCAGGCTGACCGCGTGGCGCGGCGTGCCCATCCTGCCGTGCGACAAGATCCCGATCGCCCGCCACGGCACGAGCACGATCCTCGTCCTGCGCACGGGTGAGGAGGACCAGGGGGTGGTGGGCCTGTACCAGAGCGGCGTGCCCGACGAGCGCGAGCCGGGGCTCAGCGTGAAGTTCACCGGGATCGACGCCAGAGCCGTCGCGTCGTACCAGGTCAGCGCCTACTACTCGGCCGCGGTCCTGGTGCCGGATGCGCTCGGGGCGCTGGAGAACGTCGAGGTAAACAGGTAAGGAAGTGATGATGTCCCAGCCGTTCGAACTGCCGGACTTCTACGTGCCGTACCCGGCCCGGCTCAACCCGCATCTGGAGGAGGCACGCGCGCACTCCAAGCAGTGGGCTCGCGACATGGGCATGCTCGAAGGCTCGGGCGTCTGGGAGGAGGCCGATCTCGACGCCCACGACTACCCGTTGATGTGCGCCTACACCCATCCCGAGTGCGACGCCGTGGAGCTCGGCCTGATCACCGACTGGTACGTCTGGGTCTTCTTCTTCGACGACCACTTCCTGGAGGTCTTCAAGCGCACCGGCGACCTGCGGGGCGGCAAGGAGTACCTGAGCCGGCTGGCCCGTTTCATGCCGATGGGCGCCGACCTGACCGTGCCGGAGCCGACCAACCCGGTCGAGGCGGGCCTGGCCGACCTGTGGCCGCGTACGGTGCCCAGCATGTCCCTGGACTGGCGGAGCCGGTTCGCGGAGAGCACGCGCAACCTGCTGAACGAGTCTCTCTGGGAGCTGGCCAACATCAACAGCGGCCGGGTGGCGAACCCGGTGGAGTACATCGAGATGCGCCGCAAGGTCGGCGGCGCGCCCTGGTCGGCGGGGCTCGTCGAGCACGCCGTACGCGCCGAGGTGCCGGCCGTGCTCGCGGCCACGCGGCCGCTGCGGGTGCTCAAGGACTCCTTCTCCGACGCCGTGCACCTGCGTAACGACCTGTTCTCCTACCAGCGGGAGGTGGGCGACGAGGGCGAGCTGAGCAACGGGGTGCTGGTGCTGGAGAAGTTCCTCGGCTGCACCACGCAGGAGGCCGCCGACGCGGTCAACGACCTGCTGACCTCGCGGATGCAGCAGTTCGAGCACACGGCGGTCTTCGAGCTGGGGCCGCTGTTCGTGGAGCACGCCGTCGATCCGCTCAGCGCGGCCGGCGTGCTGGCCTACGTCAAGGGGCTGCAGGACTGGCAGTCGGGCGGGCACGAGTGGCACCTGCGCTCCAGCCGCTACATGAACGAGCGGGCGCGGGCCACCCGGCCGCTGGGCATGTCGTCGCTGGTCGATCTGCTGGGGGCCAAGCGGCTGCGGAACTTCGCGCACGTGCCGCACCAGCGGGTGGGGCCGTCGGTGATCCCCGAGCTGCACGTGCCGTTCGACCTGAAGCTCTCGCCCCACCTGGACGCCGCCCGGCGCAACGTCGTGGCCTGGTGCGCGGCGATGGGCATGCTGGAGCCGCAGAACGGGGTGGCCGGGTCCGCCGTGTGGGACGAGGCCAAGCTGATCGACATCGACCTGCCGCTGTGCGCGGCGGGCCTGCATCCGGACGCCTCGCCGGAGGAGCTGGACCTGGCCTCCTTCTGGCTGGCCTGGGGGACGTACGGGGACGACTACTTCCCGGTCGTCTTCGGCCGGACACGTAACCTGTCGGCGGCCAAGGTGACGGTGGACAGGTTCGGGCTGTTCATGCCGCTCGACGGCACCCCTCCGCCGCCCCCCGCGAACGCGCTGGAGCGGGGCCTGGCCGACGTGTGGGCGCGCACGACCGGGCCGATGCCGCCGGAGGACCGGGGCAAGCTGCGCGCGGCGATCGAGGAGATGTGCGAGGGCTGGCTGTGGGAGCTGGCCAACGAGATCGCCAGGCATGTCCCCGACCCGGTGGACTACATGGAGATGCGCCGGGCGACCTTCGGCTCCCACTTCACGATGAGCCTGTGCCGGTTGCGGCATGCCAGGGGGATACCCGGCGAGTTCTACGCCAGCGGGCCCGTGGTGGCGCTGGAGAACGCGATGATGGACGCCGGGGCCCTGGTCAACGACGTGTTCTCGTACCAGAAGGAGATCGAGTTCGAGGGCGAGGTGCACAACTGCGTGCTGGTGGTGCAGAGCTTCTTCGACTGCGACTACCCGACGGCGCTCGGCATCGTCAGGGACCTGCAGGAGTCGCGGGTGCGGCAGTTCCAGCACATCGTCGAGCACGAGCTGCCGGTCGTCTGCGACGACTTCGGCCTCGACGCCGAGGCGCGCCGCGAGGTGGACGCGTACGTGAGCGAGCTGCACAACTGGCTGGCCGGGATACTCAACTGGCACCGCGGCTGCTTCCGCTACGACGAGCCGACGCTGCTGCGTCACAACCTCCCGCCGCGCCGGTGGCTCGGCGGGCCCAGCGGCCTGGGCACCTCGGCCGCCATGATCGGCCCTACAGGGGCACGTGGTGGCTCCTGGGCTGGTAGAACCAGCCCATCATGCGCAGGAGTCTCCGCTGGTACGGCGTGACGTTGTGCAGCCGGATCCACCGCTGTGAGGGAGGCAGGGTGGGCATGACCAGCACGCGCAGCCCCGAGACGTCGATGAAGCGCAGCTCGCCGGTGTCGACCACGATGTAGGCGCCCTGCGCCGGGCTGCGGCAGCCGGCCAGCGTGGTGGCCAGCGCGGGGCTGTTGGAGGCGTCGATCTCGCCGATGAGCGCGACGGCCGGCACCCCCGGCGCCTTCGCCATCACGATGGTCAGCTGCCTGTCCTGGTAGAGCAGTTGCTCCTGGACGCTCACGCTCCTCGCACCCCCCATCACGCGCTCTGGGGGTCGTCTTGCCGATCGGGATGGCCGCCGGCACGCGCCGCCGGCCGTTGACCCGAGTCCAGATTACACGACAGATGTTTGACGATGTAATTTTCGTAGGAAAATGACCGATTTTTCGGACAATCCTGAACATCTCCGCCAGGCGGCTTCAGCCGAGCACCGGTACTCCCGGCATACGCGTGGCGTCAGCGGGCTTACCGAGGATCTCCCGAAAGGCGGCCGGCTCCGTCGGCCGCCCACCCCTCGCCGCCAAATAACGCGAAATATCCGCTTATTGCGTGCGCTATGAGAGGGCGTTTTGTAGCAATAGAAGCGAGAAAAAGACGCAGATAAGACAACTGCGTACAGGTCGGCGGTCATGCCCCCGGACGCCGCTCGGAACGGGAGCGCTGATAAGCCATGAAAGAGAAAGGGATTCGACGGATAGCGGCGGCGGCGTGCGCCATCGTGTGCACGATCGGGTGCGTCGCCTGGCCGGCGCCGGCGACGGCGGCGTCCGCGTCAGGGGGCATCGCGCTGAGGGCCGCGCTGGAGATGATCGGGGTGCCCTACTCCTGGGGCGGGGGCGGGGTGCACGGGCCCGGCTACGGCATCGGGCGGGGCGCCAGGACCAAGGGGTTCGACTGCTCGGGGCTGGCCGAGTACGCGTACGCGCGGGCGGGCATCCCCATCGGCACGACCACGACGGAGCAGTGGCGCTCGGGCGTGCGGGTGCCTGAGGACCTGCTGGAGCCAGGGGACCTGGTCTTCTACGACAACGACCGGAAGCGGCCGGGGCCGGAGCACGTGGGGCTGGCCCTGGACGGCGAACGCATGGTGCACGCGCCGTACACCGGCGCGCTCGTGCGGATCGACCCGCTCGACAGGCCGGACCTGCTCGGCGTGGTGCGGCCGGATCGGGGTCGCGGCGATGTGGAGCTGTGAGCCGGCTGCCTGCCGCACGTCCCCTCGGGCGCTCCTCACCCGAAGCGCGCCGGGGGACGTGCGGCCGCCGTTCGTCTCGATGTCCGGGAAGCCGCGCCGTGGCCTCGCGAGTCACCACGGCCGGCGTTCCCGCCCACCCAGGGGTGCTACTCGGACTTGGCCTGGCCGTTCTCGATCTCGGTGTCCTTGTTGTGGTTACCGACCGCAGGCTGGTTGTTGTTCAGCAGCTGGAGGTCGACCTCGTCCAGGATGTTGATGATCTCGACCTCGAGGTCGTTGACCGAGTGGTTGAGCACGTCGTTCAGCGCGTCGTCGATGATTTGGAACTGGGACAGCAGGGCCTGGCCCTTGTTGCTCGGGTTGGGGCCGACGTCGGCGGACGCGGCGGAGGCGGAGAACCCGAAGGCGGCGGCCGCGACAACGGCACCGGCCAGAATACGACGGATCATGATTGCTTTTCCTCCATGGATCGGCGCGGGGCTCCCGGCGCCGTGTTCATACGTGCAGAGCTGTGAGGTGCCGCAGTCAACGATCGTGGCGGACATCGGAGATGGCAAACTCGAAATGCCCTCATGGAGGTCAAGGAGGCGCTTGGATTCTTTGGCACTGGATTTCGGCGACCGGAGAAGTCGTCGTTGAGTATCGGTGTCCGTGGATATCGGCGTCCGTGTCACTCACGATATTCCCGGCCGGCCCCGGCACAAAGCGCGGAAGCGTCTGCCGTACGTCCCCAGGTGACCTTCGCCCGGTCACGCTGAGGACGTACGGCCGCCGAACGCCTCAGTGCCCCGAAAGCCGCTCCGTGGCCTCGCGAGTCTCCACGATCAGATTCTTTCGTGCACCTGGGAGGGAGGAGGGCGGTTGGCCACGCGGCCCGCTCCGGTGCGGTGCCGCCGCACCTCCCCCGCCTCCCGAGACTTACTCGGACTTGGAGTGCCCGTTGTCGATCTCGGTGTCCTTGTTGTGGTCGCCGACGGAGGGCTGGTTGTTGTTCAGCGCCTGGACGTTGACCTCGTCGAGGATGTTGATGATCTCGACCTCGAGGTCGTTCAGCGAGTGGTTGGCGACGTCGTTCAGGATGTCGTCGATGATCTGGAACTGGCTCAGGATGGCCTGGCCGCCGTTGTACGGGTTGGGGCCGACGTCGGCGGACGCGGCGGTCGCGGAGAACCCGAATGCGGCGGCCGCGATAGCGGCACCGGCCAGAATACGACGGATCATGATTGCTTTCCTCCATGGATCGGCGCGGAATTCCGGCGCCATAGTCGTTCGTGCAGGGCTGTGAGGTGCCGCCAATAACAATTGCGGCGGGCGGCGTAGCCCGCAACCCGGAAAGGCCTTATGGAGGTCAAGAAGCCGCCTCGATTTTTTGGTGTCAGGTTTTCGCGGTCAGGAAACCGGCATCCGTGCAGCGCGGTTGCCCACCCGAAACATCGACGGCGCTTAAGTCTTTCCATGGCCTCGCGGATCGCCACCGCCGGCTCATTCGCATACGCGCGGGGGCCGGAGGGGGGCCGGTCATGGCTCCCGGCCGCCGCCCCCTCCGCCCATGAACGCCCTGGGCCTACTCGGCGCTGGCCGAGCCGTTGTCGATGTCGGTGTCCTTGTTGTGGTCGCCGACAGTGGGCTGGTTGTTGTTCAGCAGCGGGACGTTGACCTCGTCCAGGATGTTGATAATCTGGACCTCGATGTTGTTGGCCGAGTGGTTCAGCACCTTGTTCAGCGCATCGTCGATGATCTGAAACTGGCTGAGGATGGCGGCGCCCTCGTTGCGCACGTTGGGGCCGACGTCGGCGGACGCGGTGGTCGCGGGGAGCCCGAAGGCGGCGGCCGCGATTGCAGCACCGGCCAGAATACGACGGATCATGATTGCTTTCCTCCGTGGATCGGCGCGGAATTCCGGCGCCGTGGTCGTTCGTGCAGGGCTGTGAGGTGCCGCGAATAACCCTCATGGGAGGCGACGAAAACCGCAACTCGGAAAGGCCTCGGCTAGGTCAAAGTGCCGCCTCTATTTTTTGGCGTCGGTTTTCCCGGCCCGCCACGGCACCGCCCCTGCACAGGACTTCGGCGATCCGCCATTCAACCGGTTTCACGCCCCGGCGAGACGCGCACGGGGAATTCGTTCACCGCTCTTTGGACAAAGTTCGACCGGCGCTTTGGGAGTTCGCCGGCGCCGGCGGTTCGCCGCCGGCGCCGGGTCACGAATCCTCCGCCAGGCGGTCGAGGGCGGCCGAGAGCCGCTGGAGCACCTCCAGGCACCGCCGGGCGTCCTCTGCCCCCAGCTCCCCCACGAGCCGGTCGGCGAACTCCTGGTGGCCGGGGTCGATCTTGGCGATCGCCTCCCGCCCGGCCTGCGTGGGCTGCAGCAGCTTGGCCCGCCGGTGCGCGGGATTGGGCCGGTACTCGGCCAGGCCCCGCTCCACCAGCAGGTCCGCGATGCGCTGCACCCCCTGCCTGGTCATCCCCATGACGCGGGCGATCCCCGCGACGGGCAGCGGCTCGCGCAGGACGGCGCCGAGCACCTGCCACCACGCGGCCGTCACCCCGGCCGGCCGCGCCAGCTCCTCGGCCACCTGCAGGAACTGCCCGTTGAGCCGGAACGCCCCCAGCGCCATCCCCGACAACAGCTCGCTACTCTCGCTCACGCCGTCATCAACACCTCGAAGGCCGAGGCGTCGCTCCTGGAGAACAGCCGGAACCAGGCGTCCAGCACCTCGGGCCGGTAGACGTCGAGCCGGCGGAAGACCTCCCTGGCGAAGGCCACCGGCTCGGTCGGGCCCGCCGTGACCAGGTCGCCGTCGAGCACCGCGTCGCGGTCGAGGTAGCGCTTGGCTCCGGCGTACCCCTCCTGGGCCTCCAGGTACTGCGCCACGGCGCTGGTGTGGTCGCGGTCGTCCAGCAGCCCCTCGCGGGCCAGCCCCGCCGTGGCGCCGCAGATGGCGGCCACCGGCACCCCCGCGTCGAGGAACTCGCGGGCCTTGCGCGCGAACGGCACCAGCGAGTCACCCGCGTCCCACAGGTCGGCGCCCGGCAGGAGGAGTAGCGCGCTGTCGGCCGGGGAGAGGTCTGCCAGCGCGATATCGGGGGTGATGCGCAGGCCGCCCATGCTGACGACCGGGTCGGTCGTCAGGCCGACGGTGACGATCTCGTATCCGCCCGGTTCGCGCTGGTAGTTGCCGTTGCGCAGGTGAGCCGTGAGGTGACCGGTCTCCCAGTCGGCGAGCGTGTCGTAAACGGCGTGGTGAACGATTTTCTGCATGACAACATCTTGTCATTACGACAACATGCTGTCAACTCATAACCGTGGAAGGATAGGCCGCATGGCAGAGATCGTCGGCGGAGGACGTCCGGTCAACGACGCCGAACGGCGCGTGATCGCTTATCTCCGTGACCACGCGCCCGCCGACTGGCTGCTGCTGCACAACGTCGAGGTCCCACGCGGCTCCGACATCTTCGAGGTCGACCTGATCGTGCTGACCGGCCACTCGCTCGTCGTGGTCGACGTCAAGGGCACCCGGGGCCGCATCGAGGTGTCGGGCACGCGCTGGTTCCCGCCGCGCAGGGAGGCGTTCGGATCGCCGGTGACCAAGCTGCGGGGCACCGCGAAGGCGCTCAAGGGCCTGCTGGTGTCCAGGGCCACCCAGCTGGAGCGGGTCTACGTCGACAGCCTGGTCGTGCTCACCTCGCCCGACGCCGAGCTGGTCGACCCCGCGGGGCGCGACGCGGTCAACGTCACCGACCTGCCCGGCCTGCTGGCCACGCTGAGCGACGTCTCCCGGGTCAGGCGCGGGTGCAGCCCCGACGCCAGGCCGTACCTCACCGCGATCCTCGACGCGCTCAACCAGACCGTACGCCGCAGCACGGCCCCGCCCAGGTACGGCAACTGGGAGGTCGAGGAGCAGCTCGGCGGCGACTCCAAGGTCACCGAGTACCGTGCGTTCAACGTCACGCTGCCGGGCAGCGAGACCGTGCTGCTGCGGGTCTACCAGGCCGATCCGCTGGCCGACCAGCAGGCGCGGGCGGCCGAGCGGCAGCGCATCGCCAACGCCTACCAGACGCTGGCCAGGATCCCGCCCCATCCGTGCGTGGTGCGCTCGCGCGACTTCTTCGCCATCGACGACGAGAGCCGGTTCGTGCTGGTGCTCGACGACGTCCACGGCGAGGCGCTGCACCTGGCGCTGGGCAAGGGCGCGCCGCTGGGCGTGATCCAGGACCTGCTGCGCGGGCTGGCCCACGCCCACGCCAACGGCGTGGTGCACCGGGCGCTCACCCCTGCCGCCGTGCTGGTCACCGACGACGGGCACGCGGTGCTGACCGGGTTCGACTACGCCAAGCCAGGGCCGCGCAACTACACCGTGGCCCACGAGCTGGGCAACATCCTCGACGCCGCGTACGTGGCGCCGGAGTGCCAGGAGCGGGCCGACCTGATGACGACCGCCTCCGACGTGTACGCCGCCGGCGTCATCGCCTACCAGCTCCTCACCGGCCAGTTCCCCACCAGCGGCGACGCCCACGGGCCCGACGTGCCCGAGGTGGTGCGGCGCATGCTCGACCACTCCCCCGCCAAGCGCCCGTCGGCGGCCGAGGCGCTGGAGATGCTGCGCAGCACGCCCGCCCAGGGCTCCCGGCTCAGGCGGTTCGTCCGCCGCATCGTGTCGCGATCATGACTGTTCCGCCGCGCCCCGCCGGACGCTCCCCGGCGTGATCGGCGCCCGCCTCGGCCGAGGGCAGGCCGGGCGGCGACGGAGCCGCCGGCCTACGCGCGCGTGATCGTGTCGAGGATGTCGATGACGTACAGCATGGGCCGCGGGCCCGGCGACGGCACCGCCACCCTGCTGCCGACCCGCCGGCCGGCCAGCGCGCCGACCCAGGCCGCCGGCACCGACCCCGCCTCCAGCGTGAACGCGCTGGGCCCGCCCCGCCGGTACGAGGAGTCCACCACGACCCTCGACGGCCACGACGCGGCCACGTACTGGACGACCACCCTCGACCCCGCCACGACCTCCTGGCCGGACCCGTCGATCAGGGTGCGCGGCGGCGCGGCGGGCGTGAGGTCGGCGGGGACGACCGGCAGCGGGCGGCCGACGAGGCGCGCGTCGGGCGGATAGCCGCCCAGGATGTCGAAGACGAGCACCAGCGTGTCGGCGGGCGAGACGCCGGTCAGCGGCACGTTCGGCCCCAAGGCCTCCCCTGCCGGGCTGACCAGCATGACGCGGCTGCCGGCCGGCCGCCCGATGAGCGACTGCCGCCACGTCTCCGCCACCTGCCTGCCGTCGAACACGACCGTGGTGGGCTGGTTGCCGTCGTGGGTGCTCAGGTACGGCCGGTTGTCCGACCAGCGCCGGATGTCCACGTCGGCGAGCACCACGTCCCCCGGCACCGTACGCCGTCCGCTGCCGACCGACAGGACCGTGATCCGCGGTGTGCGCCCCGGCTGGCCCTTGGGTATGGAGACGATCGGCTTGCTGCCGAACCTTCCCGTCACGACGGGTTGCGTGCCCTCCTCCGCCACACCGCACGAGGTGGTGAGCACGAGGAGCGCAGGCCAGAACAGACGCACGATTTCCTCCAGGGCCAGATCCAGAGGAGTTACTTGCCGCAACTGTTCCAAGGAAAGCTTCGGGGCTCGCCATCTCACGACAAACTTGAACCGTGAGTAAGCCCAACCTGGCGAGGCGGGTCGCGGAGGCGGCCGAGATCGCGCTGACCACCCGCAAGTACGTGACGTTCATCGACGTGGTGACGGGCCTGCGCTGGCTGCACTCCAGGCATGTGGACACCTGGCGGCAGGGCCGGGCGGCCACGCTGGCGGAGCTGGCGGCCGTGGACGAGGACCGCCTGCTCACCGCGGCCGGCCTGCTGCGCGACTGGGCGCGGGCCAGGGGGCTGCGGCCGGTGGAGACCCCGTACGTGGCGGGCACCCGCGACCGCCGAGAGCTGCGCTTCACCGCCCGGCACGAGCAGGAGCCGTTCCGGGTGCACTGGCTCTCGCCCGATCTCAGCGAGGCCAGGGTGCGCCGGCTCACCGAGGCGCAGAGCAAGGCGCCGGATCTGGTGGCGGTGGCCCCGCTGGAGGCGTGGACGTGCGCGTCCTGCGGCGACACCGGCCCCTACCTGATCATGGAGGACGACCGGCCGCACTGCCTGACGTGCGCGGACCTGGACCACCTGGTGTTCCTGCCGTCGGGCAACGCGGCGCTCAGCCGCCGGGCCAAGCAGGAGAGCGGCCTGTCCGCGGTGGTCGTGCAGTACAACCGGCGGCGCAAGGTCTACCAGCGCATGGGCCTGCTGGTGGAGGAGTCCGCGCTGGCCGCGGCCGAGGAGCGCTGCCTGGCCGACGAGGAGGTACGGCGGCGCCGCCGCGAGCGCGACCGCGTGCGCAGGGCGGAGCAGGACGTGGAGTACCAGGCCGCGATGGCCGCCGAGATCGCCCGGCTGTTCCCCGGCTGTCCGGACGAGCGGGCGCGGGAGATCGCCGAGCACGCCGGCCAGCGCGGCAGCGGCCGGGTGGGCAGGTCGGCGGCGGCCAGGGCGCTCGACGAGAACGCGATCACGCTCGCCGTGATCGCCTCGATCCGCCACCTCGACACCGACTACGACAACCTGCTCATGTCGGGCGTCCCCCGGATGGAGGCCCGCGAGCGGATCAGGGCCGGTATCGAACGCAAGCTCGAAGAGTTCCGCCGTCCGGGCTAAGGTCGGGAGCATGAGCCACGACTGGCACGACGTCAGGGAACAGCTGCGCGCGTTCGCGCTCGGCCTGCCGGAGGCCCACGAGGACCATCCCTGGGGCGACACCGTCATCAAGGTCAACAAGAAGGTCTTCCTCTTCCTCGGCGTCGACGAGCAGACCGAGAAGTGGGACCCCTCGTTCGGCGTGAAGCTGCTGTCGCAGGCGCACGGCCACGCGCTGACCGTCGAGGGCGCCCGGCCCAGCGGCTACGGGCTGGGCAAGGCGGGCTGGGTGACCGTGCCGTTCCTGTCGCGGCTCCCGGAGACCGAGGTGCTGCTCGACTGGGTGGAAGAGAGCTACCGGGCCATCGCGCCCAAGCGGGCGGTCAAGGAGCTCGATCTCAGGTGACGGCCAGGCGGGTGGCGTACTTCTCCTCCCGCCACAGCTCCTTGTCCAGCACCTCCAGCAGCGTGGTCGCGGCGTCGTACACGTCGGTGTAACCGATGTAGAGCGGCGCGAAGCCGAACCTGAGCACGTCCGGCGCCCGGAAGTCGCCGTGCACGCCCCGGTCGATCAGCGCCCGCATCACCGGATACCCGTCGGGGTGGCGCAGCGACACCTGGCTGCCCCGCGCGGCCGGGTCGGCGGGCGAGGCCAGCTCCAGCCGGTCGCCGACCAGCTTCACGAAGAGCTCGCCCAGCGCCATGCTCTTGGCCCTGACCTGCGCCATCGGCACCCGCTCCCACACCTCCAGCGCCGCGTCCAGCGCCGCCAGCGACAGCACGTGCGG
Source organism: Nonomuraea sp. GTA35 (assembly GCF_041950525.1). Taxonomy (NCBI): domain Bacteria; kingdom Bacillati; phylum Actinomycetota; class Actinomycetes; order Streptosporangiales; family Streptosporangiaceae; genus Nonomuraea; species Nonomuraea sp. GTA35. The sequence continues at coordinate 304,730 of NZ_JBGNUV010000009.1, forward strand.
GGTGCTCACCGCGAACCGGCGCACCCCCTCGGCCGGCCGGTAACCGCTCTCGAACGCGAACGGCTCGGCGTGGCCGTACCAGCCGGACAGCACGTTCTCGGCGGCGGCCTGGTGGCGCGGGTTGACGTAGAGGAACGCGGGCGCGCCGGGACCGGCGTTCAGGTACTTGTACGTGCATCCCACGGCGAAGTCCGCCCCCGAGACGTCCACCTCCATGGCGCCCACGCTGTGGCACAGGTCCCACACGATGAGCGCGCCGGCGGCGTGCGCCTCGGCGGTGACCGCGGGCACGTCCTGGCGGGCGCCCGTCCGGTAGTCCACCTCCGACAGCAGCACCACGGCCGCGTCGTCGAACCCCTCGCTGAGGTCGCGCAGCTCGTAGCCGCCCAGCAGCGAGGCCAGGCCCTGCACCATGTAGTGGTCGGTGGGGAAGTTCCGGGTGTCGGAGACGATCACGCGCCGCTCGGGCCGCAGCTTCAGCGCCGCCGCCACGGCCTGGAAGACCGCGATCGAGGTGGTGTTGCCCACGACGACCTGGCCGGGTCCCGCGCCGATCAGCGGGGCGATCCGGTCGCCGGCGGTGAGCGGCTGCTCGTACCAGCCGGCGTGGTTCCAGCCGCCGACGAGGTGCCTGCCCCACTCGTCCTCGACGGTCCTGCGCAGCCGCTCGGCGGCCCGGCGGGGCGGCGCGCCGAGCGAGTTGCCGACGAGGTAGATCACCCCTTCCGGCAGCACGAACTCGTCCTTGAACTCCCGCAGCGGGTCCGCGGCGTCGAGCGCGAGGCACTGGTCGCGATCCAAGGTCACTCCCGTCATGGAGGAATGGTGGCTATCACCCTGTTCACACCATTCTGGTACTGACGGGCGTACCAGTTCTGCACCGGGTTGTGCGCCGCGTCCAGCCGGAACGTGCCGCGCGGGCCCGCCAGCTCGCCCACCTCGCCCAGCGCGCGGGTCAGCTCGCCGCCCCTGGACAGCGCCGCGTCGATGAGGCGCATGGCGTCCCAGCTCTGCAGGGCCACGGCCGAGGGGTTCCCGCCGGTCCTGGCCCGCCACCGGGCCACGAACGCGGCGTTGTCCGGGTTGTCCAGCGCGGGCGAGTACATGCCGACGCTCGTGATGCCCTCGGCGTCGGGGCCGACGGCCCGCAGCACGTCCTCGTCCGTGAGGTTCATGCAGGCCAGCAGCTCGATCCTGGTGTCGTAGCCGAGCTGCTTGAACGTCCTGGCGAACGCGACCGCCTCGCCGCCGGCGTAGAACGCGAACAGCAGCCCGGCCTCGGGCGGGATCTGGTCGAGGTACGGCTTGAGGTCGGTGACCCGGCCGTGCGGGGTCAGGATGCGCTGGAGCGGCCCGGCCCCGTACCCCTCGGCGAAGCCGTCGAGCGTCTCGACGCCGGCCGAGTAGTCGGAGGCCATGAGCACCGCGCCGCGCCGCCCGTACCGCTCGGCGGCGTAGCGGCCCGCGGCGTGGCCGTGGTCGCGGTTGGTGTAGGAGACGCGGAAGACGTTCGGGCCGTCCAGCTCGTCGGAGCCGGCGTTGGCGACCACCACCGGCGTACCGCCGGCGGCCTCCTCCACCACCGACACGGCGACGGGTGAGGCGATCAGGCCGGTGAGCACGTCCACGCCCGCCTCGTCGATCAGCCTCCTGGCCTCCTTCCTGCCCTGCTCGGAGTTGCCCCCGTCGTCGGCCACCACCAGCTCGGCCGCCCTGCCGCCCAGGCGGCCGCCGTGGTCGTCGAGATAGAGGCGCATGGCGGTCTCCATGTCGTCGCCGAGCATGGCGTACACGCCGGTCTGCGAGATGATCGCGCCGATCTTGACCGGGAGCCTGTCCTCGTCAGGCGGCGGTACCGTCCCGCCGCAACCGGCGGCCATCAGCACCGCCAGGCCAACCACGGGCAGCCCCAGCACGGGTGCGCGCATGGGGGAGCTCCCTTCAGCCCGGGAACGCCTCGGCGTTGGCTGCGAGCAGCCTGGCGCGGGCCGTGCCGGGCAGGAAGGGGGCACGCCGGATCAGGTCACCGGAGGGTGACTCGCCCAGCGGGTGGGGAAAGTCGCTGCCGAGCATCACATGGTCCTCCCCGAGAGTGCCGACGAGCAGCCGCAGCGCGCGCTCGTCGATGGACATTCAGCCCTTGCCAGGATGTAGCGCGCCGCATCGACCGCAGGTGCGGGCCTTCTCGTCGCCGTAGAACGCCTCGAAGACCGGCGGCAGGTCCCTGACGATGTCACGTACCTGCAGCTCGGCCTCGTGCACCAGGGCGCCGCACGCCATGCAGTACCACTGGAACTTCTCCAGCTCGCCCTCCGGCCGGATCCGCTCGACCACCAGGCCCACGGACCCGGCCTCCGGCCGCTGCGGCGAGTGCGGCACGCGCGGCGGCAGCAGCCACATCTGGCCCTCGCGGATGTGCACGGTCTGCGGGCCGTTCTCCGTGACCACGTTGACGTGCATGTTGCCGCGCACCTGGTAGAACAGCTCCTCGTACGGATCCACGTGGAAGTCCGTCCTGGAGTTGGGCCCGCCGACCACCATCACGATGAAGTCGTTCGCCGCCTCGAAGACCACCTTGTTGCCGACGGGCGGCTTGAGCAGGTGGGCGTGCTCGTCGATCCATGCGGTGAAGTCGATGGGCGGGATCATGAGATCTCCTGGGGGTGGTAGGCGACGGCTTGCATCTCGATGAGGAGGTGCGGGTGCGGGAGCTGGTGCACCGCGACCGTGGTCCTGGTGGGCCCCTCCTCGTCGAAGAACTCGGCGTAGACCTCGTTGTAGCCCTTGAAGTCGTTCATGTTCACCAGGTACGTGGTGATCTGCACCAGGTCGGCCAGCGAACCGCCCGCGGCCTTGAGGATGTCGCCGATGTTCTCGATGACCGCCCTGGTCTGGGCGCGGATGTCCAGGCTGGTCGCGCCGTGCTTGTCCACCTCGACGCCCACGAACGTGTCGTCATGGCGCCGGCAGCTCGTGCCCGAGACGTACAGGAAGTCTCCGGCCCGCTTGACGTGGGGGAACCTGCCTCGCGGGGTGGCCTTGCCGGGCACGCGCATGGCCCTCGGTCTTACTTGGGGGCTCACTTGCCGAACACCGCCCGCACGGGGCCGAGGCCCTCGATCCGCGCCTCGAACACGTCTCCGGGCTCGACCGGCACCACCGGCCCGAGCGCGCCGGTCAGCACCACGTCACCGGCCCGCAGCGGGTGGTCGGTGCGGCCCAGGCGGGTGGCCAGCCAGACGGCGGCGTTGAGCGGGTTGCCCAGGCACGCCTCGCCCGAGCCGGCCGAGACCTCCTGGCCGCCCCGCGTCATCGTCATCCGCGCCGCCCGCAGGTCGAGCCCGAGCAGCGGCACGGGCGTGCCGCCGAGCACGAACGCGCCGGACGAGGCGTTGTCGGCGACCGTGTCGACCAGCGTGATGTCCCAGCCGGCGATCCGCGAGTCGGCGATCTCGATCGCCGGCAGCGCGAACTCCACCGCCCTGATCACGTCGGCCACCGTGAACGGGCCGCCCTTCAGGTCCCTGCCGAGCACCAGGGCGACCTCGGCCTCGGCCCGCGGCTGCAGGAACCGGTCCGGCGGGATGGGCTGCCCGTCGCCGTAGCAGGCGTCGGCGAACAGCGTGCCGAAGTCCGGCTGGTCGACGCCGAGCTGCTGCTGCACCGTCGGGTTCGTCAGGCCGACCTTCCTGCCGACCGGCCGCCGCCCCGCGTCGAGCGCCTGCCTGGTGCCGAGCTCCTGCACGGCGTACGCGTCGGCCGCCGTGCCCACCAGGTCCCTGATCGGCGCGCAGGGGCGGCCTGTACGCGCCGCCTCGGCCAGCCGCTCGGCCGCCTGGGAGCGCGCGTCCACTGCCTGGGACCATTCGTCATGCATCGGGCTGCTCCAGTTTGATGGTGATCGTGGTGGGTTCGGAGTAGAAGTCGAGCGAGCGGGTGCCGCCCTCCCTGCCGATGCCCGACAGCTTCACACCGCCGAACGGGGTACGCAGGTCGCGCAGGTACCACGTGTTGACCCAGACGAGCCCGGCCTCCAGGCGCTGGGCCACGCGATGGGCGCGGTCGAGGTTCGTGGTCCACAGCGTGGCGGCCAGGCCGTACTCGCTGCCGTTGGCCAGGTCGACGGCCTCGGCCTCGCTGTCGAAGGGCGCGACGTGGCACACGGGACCGAAGATCTCTTCTCTGTTGAACCTCGACCATTCAGACAAGCCTGTCACCACAGTCGGCTCCACGAAATAACCGGAATCGCGATGATCGCCGAACACGGGGACACTGCCCCCTGCGAGCACCTTGGCTCCCTCCGAGCGGGCCAAGGCGTAATAGGAGAGCACCTTCTCGCGGTGCTCCGCCGAGATCATGGGCTGGAGCTCCACCTCCTGGGCGCGGGCGGCCAGCCGGGCGCAGAAGTCCTCGAAGATCGAGCGGTGCACGTACAGGCGCTCGGTGCACAGGCAGACCTGGCCGCCGTTGGTGAAGACCGACTTCACCGCGCCCTCGACCGCCTTGTCCAGGTCGCAGTCCTCGAAGACCAGCCCCGCGTTCTTGCCGCCCAGCTCGAACGAGATCGGCTTGACCCGGTCGGCCACGGACTTCATGATCGTCGTGCCCGTGGCGGTGGAGCCGGTGAACGTCACGGCGTTCACCCAGGGATGCTCGACGAGGAGCTGGCCGGCGGAGCCGTACCCGAAGATGATGTTGACCACGCCGGGCGGCAGGCCGGCCTCGGCGCAGAGCTCGGCGAACACGGCGGCCGAGCCCGGCGTCTGCTCCGACGGCTTGACCACGACCGTGTTGCCCGAGACCAGGGCGGGCGCGAGCTTCCAGGTCATGAGCAGGAACGGCAGGTTCCACGGGACGATCACCGCGACCACCCCGAGCGGCCTGCGCACGGTGTAGCTGAGCACGCCCGACAGGTGGAAGGCGTCCTCCGGACGCTGCGCGGCGATCTCGGCGAAGGCCCGGAAGTTGGCGATACCGCGCGGGATGTCGAGGGTACGGGTCTGGTCCAGCGGCTTGCCCGTGTCGGCGATCTCCGCCGCGACCAGGTCGTCGAAGCGGGCCTCGATGCCCTCGGCCAGCCGCCGCATCCACCCGGCGCGCTCGCCGACAGGCATCGCCGCCCAGTCGCGGGCCGCCTCCCGCGCCGCCCGCACCGCCCGGTCGACCACCTCGGGATCGGCCTCGTGGACCTGCCTGACCACCGCGCCCGTGACCGGGTCGTGGACGGGGAACGTCTTGCCCGCGGCCACCGGCTGGCCACCGATGAAATGGGTCAGCACAACTGTCTCCTCATTTCTCCCTCGCCTCCCGGTATAGATCGTTGTGCGGCTCGTGGACAACAGGATGTTCCGGGACACGGAACCTCCGATCGCATCGTCTCGCCCGAACGCGGCGCGCGCCATGAGCGATGCTGGTGGACATGCAGACCCGTACAGATCACATCGCCGCCCACGACGGCACCTTCGACGTCCACGTGTGGCTGCCCGACTCCGGCTCGGGCCCCGGCATCCTCCTGGTCCAGGAGATCTACGGCGTGGGACCGTACATCGAGAAGGTCGCCGTCGACCTGGCCTCCCGCGGCTACGTGGTGGCCGCGCCCGATCTGTTCTGGCGCTTGCAGCCGCACTGGCGCGGCGAGCACACGCCCGAGGGCACGCAGGCCGCGATCGAGCTGTCCCAGGGCTTCGACATCGCGCACGGCGTGTCCGACTGCGCGCTCACGGTGGCCCACCTGAGCGCCATGCCGGAGGTGAGCGGCGGCGTCGCAGCGCTCGGCTTCTGCCTGGGCGGCTCGGTGGACTACATGCTCGCCACCCAGGTCGAGCTGGCCGCTGTGCTGTCCTTCTACGGTTCGGCCGTGCCCGACGCGACCGGGCTGATGGAGCGCATCCAGTCGCCGCTGCTGCTGGTGTTCGGGGGCAGCGATCCGTACATCCCGCGCGAGCGGGTGGCCGCCGTGGAGAAGGCCGCCGAGGGCCGGCCGAACGTGGTCATGCACGTCGAGGAGGAGGCCGGGCACGCCTTCCACAACAGCGAGTCGCCGATGTTCCACCAGCCGGAGCCCGCGGCGCGTGCCTGGGAGGTGGCGATCGCGTTCCTGAACGAGCATCTGCCGGCCCGGTGAGACCTGTCCGATTGGACAGCTTCCGGTATCCCTAGATCAACCGCCATGCTGGGCGAATGGCGCGGACGTGGGAATTGTGGGGAAACGTCATTATTGCTGGTACCTTTGCACTCCCCTTGGGCTTGCTAGCAATCATGCTTCTCTCCCGTCACCGCGCCCGCGCCGGCCATCCCGCGCCCCTGCGCGCCTCCCTCGCCGACGTCGGCATCCCGCTCGGGACGGCGCCGTGGACATGGATGATCCTGACCCCGTCGGCCGGCCCCTCGGGGGTGAACCTCGTGCCGTTCACCGACCTCGCGGACCTGGCCGAGGCACCGCGGGAAGCGGTGTTGGTGCAGGTCGGAGGCAACTTGCTGGTATTCGCGGCGCTGGGCGCGCTGCTGCCGGTACGCAGCCACGCGATGTCCTCACTCGGCCGCGTTGCGGCGGTCGCGGCGGCATTTTCGGTCCTGGTCGAGGCCCTCCAGTACGTGTTCCGTCTGGGGCGTCTGTCCTCCGTGGACGACGTCATCCTCAATGCGACGGGTGCGGCGATCTTCGCTTTGGTTACTCGCCGCTGGTGGGCCCGGTCGGATACCGGCCGGGCTCGTTCCATGATTACGGCCAGCTAAAACATCGCGGAATTCACCACTCGGGCACGATCCTCTCAAAATCAGCCCACGACCATGGCCTGCTTCTGTGCGATCGTGGACAAGACGGGGCAAGTTCTCTGGAGACGCCACAACCTGGTTGGTGACAGAGGGTGATCAAAGTTGTCTGAATCCCCGGTACCCCACGAGCCCCCTATCTATCGACGCATCGCCGACGGTCTCCGCGCCCGGATTCTGTCCGGCGAACTGCGCGACGGGGACCGACTACCGGGCGAGAACGCGCTTATGGCCGAATACGCAATCGCACGAGCCACCGCCAGGCAGGCGCTTGCCGTACTGATCAACGAAGGGCTGGCGGTGCCCAGACGAGGCTCGGGGGTTTACGTGCGGCTGTTCAAACCGATACGCAGGCACGGCTCACGCCGCCTGTCACGAGAGCAGTGGGGCCAGGGACGAGCCATCTGGGACGCGGACACGCGTGGCCGCCCCTTCACCGTCGACGCGTTAGAGGTGACGTTGGAGCGAGCCACCGAGGATGTGGCCGCCGTGCTCGAGAGCGGCGAGGTCTGGGTACGCCGGCGCCGCTACTCGGTCGACACCAGGCCCGTGCAACTGGCCACCTCCTACTTCCCCGCCCGGCAGGTGGAGGGCAGCGCGATCACCCTCCCGGACACTGGCCCCGGCGGCGTCTACGCCAGGCTCAGCGATCTGGGCCTGCCCCCCGCCCACTTCACCGAGGAGGTACGGGCCCGCATGCCCAGCCCGCGCGAGACCACGCTGCTCGACCTGCCCGCGGGCACGCCCGTCATCGTGATCGCGCGTACGGCGTACACGTCGGGCGGGCTGCCGGTCGAGGTCAACGAGATGGTGCTGGATTCGGCGGCGTACGTACTTCAGTACGACTTCGACGCTTGAATCAAGCCGATCTGTCAAGCGATAGGTTGACCTGTCCCTGACGATCATTGTGCTCTCTAGAGAAGTGCCGCATCTTCTAAGGAGATGGAACCTCGCCTGGGGACCCGGGAAAGGCGGACAGCGATGTCCTTTGATCGGCATCTCGCCGAGATCGCCCGGGAGTACCCCCAGTGGACCATCTGGCGGAGCGATGCGGGCCGCTGGTGGGCCACGAGACACCATCCGCTGAGCGCGGCGCAGCGCGATGCCGGATGTGCGATGACCATCGACGCGGACGACCCGGACGGCCTGCGCGACCGGCTCCGGGACCAGGAAAGGCGGGCCGGCGAGCAGCACACGTGGCGAGCCGGCCCCGCACCACCTTGACGCAGGTCGTGGAGCGTTCCGCGGCCCGCGTCCACGAGCAGCCCGGTGCCGGGTCCAGCGTCTCGGCGGCCCCGGCACCGGGCCTCCAAGATTCAGGAGGGGCCACGAACGCGGAAGTCCCCGACCCGATCGGGGGCGGGGGCTTCCGCTCCCCACCCCCAGGGTGTGGGCATGCTGTTCGAGCGGCGGTCGCGATCGCCCGGGCTCCGGCCTGATGGCCGAGGTCACCTCGGTGGCGGTGACCTCGGCCGCGGATGTTACGGACGGCCTACCTGCCGGCCAGGGGCTGAGCCGTTACTTGCGCGACTCCGACAGCCGGCCGATGTTCACGTCCGTGTCGTCGGAGATGACACCCTCCCGCTGCTCCGGGTCGTCGTCCTTGACGATCACCCGCACGGTCTGCTCGGGGTCGTCCTCGCCGTTCTGCGGCTCGGGCTGGGCGGGCTGGACGGGCTGGGCAGGCTGAGCAGGCTGAGCAGGCTGGGCCGGCGGCGCGATGGCCTCGGGCACCAGCGACCCCGCGTTCGCCTCGGCACGCATGAGGTCACCCAGCACCGAGCTGATCTCCGTCAGCCGCCGCACGACCTCCGTGTGCGTGTTGCTCAGGTACTCCACCCGCCGCCCGGCCTGCTCGTCCAGTGCCGTGGCCCGCTGGTGGGCGGTGGCCAGCATGTTCTCGGCCTCCTGGTGCGCCCCGGACAGCACCTGCTCGGCCTGCGCGTTGGCGGACTGCATGAGCTGCTCGGACTCGGCCCTGGCCATGGTGACCGTGCGCTCGGCCTCGGCCCTGGCCTCCTGCAGCGTCTCCTCGGCCTCGGTGCGGGCGGAGGTGAGCTGCTCCTCCGCGTCGCTGCCCGCCTGGGCCAGCATGCGCTCGGCCGCCTGGGTGGCCTCGCTCACCCGCCGCTCGGCCTCGGCCTGGGCGGAGGTGAGGATCTTGTCGGCGGTCTCGCGGGAGGTGGTGACGAGCCGTTCGGCCTCGGACTTGGCCGCGTCGCGCACGCTGGCGGCCTCGGCCTCCGCGTCCTCGCGCTTGGCCGCGGCCTCCTCCTCGCCGAGCCTGAGGATCTGCGCGAGCCTGGGGCTGAGGTCCTCGTAGCTCTGCGGCGTCTCGACCATGCGCCGCCTGGCCTCGGCCAGCTCGATGCGGCCCTGCTCCGCCTGCTCGATGGCCCGTGCCAGCCGCTCCTCCAGATCCCTTATCTGGTTACGGGTGCGGATGATGTAGTCGTGGACCTGGCGGCGGTTGTAGCCGCGCATCACGACCTCGAAGGTGTCCTCTTGCATCAGATCGGGAATGCTCTCGTGCTGGTTCATCATGGCGATTACCTGGGGGTTTCGTCGTGAGGCGGGGGAAAACTAGCGGGTTGTGAGGGTCTGGCAACGGGACGTCAGGAAACGACTTTCCTGCCATCTGCCCACGTCCGCAACCCGAACGCCATACCCAGAGCTGGAATTACGATGTCTCGAATGTACATAGCAGCGTTGGACAACGGAGCAGTCCCGGACATACACCCTGAAGCGTACATAGCGCCTGGTGCGGTCGTGGTCGGCAACGTACGCGTGGGCCGGGCGTCCAGCATCTGGTACGGCTCCGTCCTCCGTGGGGACGACGAACGGATCGAGATCGGCGCGGAGTGCAACGTGCAGGACCTGTCGTGCCTGCACTCCGACCCGGGCGAGCCCGCGATCCTGGAGGACCGCGTCAGCCTGGGTCACAAGGCCATGGTCCACGGCGCCCACGTGGAGTCCGGCGCGCTGATCGGCATCGGGGCGATCGTGCTGGGCGGCGCCAGCATCGGCGCGGGCACGCTGGTGGCGGCCGGAGCCCTCGTGGGCCCCGGCAAGAAGATCCCGGCGGGCGTGCTGGTCGCGGGCGTGCCCGGCAAGATCGTACGTGAGCTCACCGACGACGATCGCGACTCCTTCGCCCGCACGCCCGACAACTACATGGCCAAGGCACTCAGGCACCGGCAGGCGTCATCGCTTTGATCAGGACCTCGTCCGACACCGACGCCGTGTTGAGCGGGTCGGCGTAGTCAGGCAGCTCCGGCCTCAGGAAACGGACGAAGTCGACCGTGAGCTTGAGGTCGGGCGTGCCCTTGACCTGCTTGGCGTTGCCCTTGGCCGCGTCCTTCTTGAGCGTGCTGTAGCTGTCCCAGTCGGTGTAGGCCGTCACGCCCCACTGGAGCACGTCGGGCAGGGTGGACGGCCAGCGCTGGGCCACCTTCCACGTGCCCTTGTCCTCCTTGTACAGCGCGACGAAGACCCGGCCGACCCTGGCCAGCGCGAGGTCCACCCAGCCGCTCCTGACGCCGACCTCCTTGGGCTTGGAGCTGCCGTCCTGGGTGAGCTTGGCCTCGACCTGGCCGCTCTTCTCAGCGGTGCCGGTGGTGACCGAGACCCAGTTGGGCTTGGCGTACGAGCCGGGCTGGCGGGCCATGAGACCCCCGAGCGAGAACTTCCGCTTGGGCTGGCCGCCGCTCCTGCCCTCGACCTTGACCCGGGCGTGCATGACGATGTCGCCGGCGAGCTCCTGGTACACGAAGGGCCCGCGGAAGCCGTCGAACCAGGCCGAGACGTTGGGCTCCAGGTACATCGCGCCCTTCACGGTCTTGTTCACGTCGAACTTGGCGAGCCGGTCGATGTCCTTCTCGGTCTCGCTGAGCTTGGTCCACACCTTCAGGTCGGCCGCGTCGTCGAACTCGGTGGAGGCCTCGCCCACCTCCCCGCCGGGAGCGGGCGGAGTGGCGTTCTGTAGCGTGAGAATGCCCGGTCCGGTGGGTGTCGGCTGCGCCGCCGTCGTCGTACCGCAACCGGAGAGCACGCCAACGACCACCAACGTCCCTGCTACCTTCGCCCTCATAGCGGCCATTCTGCCGTGAAATGCCGATGGATGATCCGAGTACCCCCAGTACGATGACCGCCGTGCCACCCTGGGATGCGTTCACCGCCACGGAGGCGGAGGTCCGCGCGATGGTCGCGGACCCGCGCTGGCGAGGGCTTTCCGTGCCCGATCGCGCTCACGTGCTGGCGGCCAGGATCCTGGTGACCCCCGATGGCGACCGGTGGCTGTTCGGCGCGCACGCGCGCTGGCACCTGCACGACCCCGCCGACGGCCGCTGGCACCCGGCCCCGCCGCCGCGCGGCACGCGGGTGCGCCGGGTGACGCACGCCGCGGCGGTCCTGCCGGACGCCGTGGTGCCGCCCGGCCACGACTTCCACGCCGAGCCCGGCTCCACCCAGTCGTTCATCGGCCCGGACGTGCCAGAGCGCCTCACGGAGCAGCTCAGGGTGCTGGTACGCGGCTGCGGGCGCAAGTCCGAGCTGGACTACCCGCTGTCGTCCTTCGACGAGATCTTCGCCACAGACGTGCCGAGCACGGTGGCCGCCGCCTGGGGCACGATCATGTGGTGCGCGTACGCGCCCGCCTTCGACGGCAACGAGCGGCTGATCACCGTCTTCGGCGAGTACCTGCGCCGCCCCCTGCCGGGCGACGAGTGGGTGCGCTGGCTGCAGGCGCCGCCCCTGCTCGATCTCGTCAGGCTGGTGGCCGAGCGGATGCGGGCGGGGCGTCCCCGGGCCGCGCTCAGGCTCGCCGCCGTGATGGCGGACACGGCCCAGATCCTGCTGCTCGACACCCGGTTCAGGCCGCGGGCGTTGGCGCTGCTCACGATGGTGGAGCCCATGCTGCGCCGCCCCGGGTTCGGCGACCCGTACGACGACGACGCGGTGATGCGCCGCGAGTGGCTGGAGCGCTGCCCCGCCCGCCTGTGCCGGGCCCTGCTCGTGGAGAACGACCCCGAGGCGCATTTCTCCCACACCGTCTACGACCTCGTGGACGCCCTGTCGTTCACGCCGGAGCCGCGCCGGGCCGCGGCCTCTCTCCTGGCCGACCTGTCCGACTCCAAGGGGACGCTGCCGGGGCGGCTGGATCACCGGTTGCGGATGGCGTACGAGGAGCTGCGCCATGCCGGGCTCACGGGCACGTCCGCGGCCGAGACGACGCAGCCGGAGGGCTTTGCCGTACGCACGGCCGAGGCAGCACCGGTGTTCCAGGTGGAGCCGCCTGACAGGGGGAGCGCGGCGGCGGTGCTCGGGGCCGCGTACGCCATGGGGCTGGCGTGGGGCCGGCTGACGGGGGCCAAGCTGCCGGAGCGGGGTCTGGCGGGGCAGTCGGCACTCGTACGGAAGATCGTCCACGAACGGGACGACCACCACACAGGGCACATGTAAACCACTAATGCCGCTATTTCCCCCTTACTCCTCCTATATCGTTCTAACCCCACAGATAACAGCAATTTCGCTGAATTGTGATCTCGGATTCGGGAAATGATCCTGACGGGGCCCCCGCGGTGCAGAAAGGAATGACTCCGATGGGCCATGTCGCCGGAAGGGGCCTGCGCCGTAACCTCGTAGAGGGTGTGGGCTGCGGAAGGAAGGACGACGCGGTGGGGCACGACGACCTGGACTCTCGGGTCCACGACCGTGTCGCGTTGGACGAGATTGCGCTCTACGCCGAGGTGCTCACCGCCGTGGCAGTCAGTGAGCGGCGGCTGACCTTGGACGAACTCGACGACGCGCTCGGATTGCGGACTTCGGCGAGTCGCTGAAGAACCAACTCGATTACCAAGACCCCGGGGACCTAGTTCCCGGGGTTTCACATAACTAGTCAATCCACGGCTGGATCATCCGACTTACGGATGAGGCCCTCACGACGGAGGGCTAGACCCCGCTAGGAACGCACGAGGCGGGCGATCGCCGCCGACGCCTCCTTGACCTTCGCCTCGGCCTCCGGGCCGCCCGTGTTGATCGCGTCGGCCACGCAGTGCGAGATGTGCTCCTCCAGCAGCCCCAGCGCGACCGCCTGCAGGGCCCGTGTGGCGGCGGAGACCTGGGTGAGCACGTCGATGCAGTAGGCATCGTCGTCGACCATGCGCTGCAGACCCCTGATCTGGCCCTCGATTCGCCGCAGGCGCGTCAGATATGCCTGCTTGTCTCCGCTGTACCCATGCATGCTTCTACGGTACCCGTAAGGAGTATGGGCTAGCGAAGGTCGGTGATGAGCTTCTCCCACTGCTCGGCCACCTCGTCGGCCGAGTGCCGCACCGCGGTGTCGAGCGCGCCGGCCGCCAGCGAGCGCCGCCTGCGCTCGTCGTCGATCAGCGCCAGCAGCGCCGCCGCGAAGAACTGCAGGTCCCCCTCGGACTCGGGCACCAGCACCCCGTTGTAGCCCGTCGCCACGAACTCCCTGGGCCCTCGGGCGCCCTCGAAGGCCACCACGGGCACCCCGCACCCCATGGCCTCCAGCACGGTCATGCCCAGGTCCTCGCTGCGCGAGGTGGTGGCCACGATCGACGCCTTGGCGAACTCGCCCGCCAGGTCCGGCGTGGTGCCCATGAAGTAGACGTGGTTGTGCAGGTCGAGGTCGCGCACGAGCGAGCGCAGCCGCCGCTCCTCCGGGCCGCCGCCGTACAACCGCAGCCGCCAGTCGGGCCGCTTGTCGGCCACGATCGCGAACGACCTGATCAGCCGGTCGTACGCCTTCACCGGCACCCACCGGCCGCCGGCGGCCACGATCCTGTTGTCCATGCGGGAGCGCGGCCAGGGGCCGCTCGGCAGCGCGTCCAGCACGTTGTGCACGGCGGGCGCGCCGCCGAGGAGCCTGCTCCACTCCTCCTGCGCCGACTCCGTGGCCGTCACGACGGCGCTCAGGCGCGGGTAGAAGCGCTGCACGGGCCCGGGCACGGCCGGCCTGCTCCACTCGCGGGCGATCTTGATGGTGTCGCGCGGCGCGTGCCTGGCGGCCTGCACGCCGATCCCGGGCCTGGTCGTGATCAGCACGTCGGACCTGAGGTTGCGCAGCACCCGCCACAACGCCACCTCGGTACGCACCTGCCCGCGCGGGAGCAGGTGCCTGACCCCCGGCCGCACGTCGACCACGCTGCGCATGCTCACCTTGGGGCCGACCGGGAAGAACGGCTTCTCCTTCTGCCGCCTGACGCTGATCACCTCGACGTCGTGCCGCTCGGCCAGCGCGGTGGCCAGGTTGAGCGTGGCGCGCACGTCGCCCCGCATGGCGTACGCGGAGGGGAGGACCAGGCTGACCTTCATCCGCCGACCTCGATCCGCAGCTCGTCGTCGGCGGTGTAGCAGGGTTTGATCAGCACGCCGTCCACCCGGGCCGACGGGTAGTGCAGCCGGCGGCGCTTGCCGTCCACGTCGTCGAGCCGCGAGCCGAGCCGCAGCTCCGCGGGCACGCCCTCCACCTGCAGCGCCGGCTCCCACAGGCCGGAGCCCTCGGGGTCGGCGGCCAGCACGTCCACGAGCGACACCGCCGCGTGGAAGCGCACGCCCTGCACCGTGGCCGTGGCCTTCAGGTGGGCGCCCGTCTGCCTGCGCTCCAGGGTCAGCACGGCCTCGTGGCGGAAGTCGTCGTCCTCCAGGCCGGTGTAGGCCAGCAGGCCCATCACCTCGAAGCGGCCCTCCCTGAACCAGATGGAGCGCACCTCCGCCACCGGCTCGGCGTCGGAGATCTTCAGCGCGAGGAAACCGTTGCGCGTTCGATAGGACCGGTAGGCGAGCGTGCGCTTGCACAATGCGTACGCGTCGAGATGGTCGAGCGAGAACCCCGGATCGACGCTGCGCAGCCGGCTGCGCTTGCCCTCGTGACGCAGGTACGCGTCCCAGCGGCCGGCGCTGAGCTCGAGCGGCGCCAGCGAGACCGCCAGCGTGGCCTCGCGCGCCCGCGCGCCTGGACTGCCGAGCAGCACGTCGCGCTCCACCCCCGTGGTGCGATGCCGGAGAACGAGCTCGGTGCCGTCCTCCAGTGGTTCGTCGATGGCGAGTCGCAGGGAGAGCACGTCGGCCAGGGTGACTTCGGCGTCCGTGACGACGACGCCCATCACGAGCCCCCTCCCCGTCGAATAAGGCCATGCGACGTTGAGGTTACCGTGATTTTCCCGTTATGTGGATGGCAGATTTCTTCCAACCACACCCGTTGACAGGCGAAACTCCTCCACACCAGGTGTGGAGGAGTCCGACATCTCCCGTCAGGAAGCGCCCTTGACAGACTTGATCAGAAGCTGCGCCACGTCCACGACTTCCAGCGATTCCTTG
Source organism: Nonomuraea sp. GTA35 (assembly GCF_041950525.1). NCBI lineage: Bacteria > Bacillati > Actinomycetota > Actinomycetes > Streptosporangiales > Streptosporangiaceae > Nonomuraea > Nonomuraea sp. GTA35. The sequence continues at coordinate 319,844 of NZ_JBGNUV010000009.1, forward strand.
GCCTCGCCGTTGTTCTTCTTCTCGTTGATGGCATCGCCCAGCATGACCATGCAGAACGGGCAGGCGGTGGAGACCGTGTCAGGATTGGTGGTCAGCGCCTCGTCCACGCGCTCGGTGTTGATGCGCTTGCCGATGCGCTCCTCCATCCACATGCGCGCGCCACCGGCGCCGCAGCAGAAGCCGCGGTCCTTGTGGCGGTGCATCTCCTGCGTCTGCACGCCGGGCACCTTCGACATGATGTCGCGCGGCTGGGAGTAGACCTTGTTGTGGCGGCCGAGGAAGCACGGGTCGTGGTAGGTGATCTTCTCCTCGATGGGCGTGATCGGGGTGAGCAGCCCCTCGTCCACCAGCTTCGACAGCAGCTGCGTGTGGTGCACGACCTCGTACGTGCCGCCGAGCTGCGGGTACTCGTTGGCCAGCGTGTTGAAGCAGTGGGGGCAGGTGGCCACGATGTTCTTGACGCCGGCCTCGTTGAGCGTCTCGATGTTCTGCTGGGCCAGCATGTTGAACAGGTACTCCATGCCGAGCCGCCGGGCCGGGTCACCGGAGCACGCCTCCATCGGGCCGAGCACCGCGAACTTCACGCCCGCGATGTGCAGCAGCTCCGCGACGGCCTTGGTGGTCTTCTTGGCCCGGTCCTCCAGCGCGCCCGCGCACCCCACCCAGAACAGGTACTCGGTGCCCTCGGGCATCTTGTCCTCGACGACCTCGACCTCGAAGTCGAGCTCCTCGATCCAGTCGGCCCGCTTCATCTCGGACATGCCCCACGGGTTGCCCTTGTTCTCCAGGTTCTTCACCATCACCCCCGCCTCGGACGGGAACGACGACTCCACCATCACCTGGTAGCGGCGCATGTCGAGGATGTGGTCGATGTGCTCGATGTCCACCGGGCACTGCTCGACGCAGGCGCCGCAGTTGGTGCAGGACCACAGCACGTCCGGGTGGATGACGCCTTCCTCGCCGACGAGCGGCTTCTCCAGCAGCGCCAGCACGTCGGTGTCCTTGTGCTCGACGCCCGCCGAGGCCGCCAGCAGGTACGGGGCCACCTTGAAGGCGTGGTCACGCTGGTCGAGGATGAGCATCTTCGGCGACAGGGGCTTGTCGGTGTTCCACGCCGGGCACTGCGACTGGCAGCGGCCGCACTCCGTGCAGGAGTAGAAGTCCAGGAAGCCCTTCCACGTGGTGTCGCCGATCTTGCCGCGCCCCAGCCGCTCCGGGTCGAGGTCCTCGTCCTCGAAGTCGACCGGCTTGCCGTCCACCCGCATCTCGGGCGCGCCGCCGAGGCCGTCGGGGCGGCGCGAGAAGAGCACGTTGAGCGGGGCGGTGAAGATGTGCAGGTGCTTGGAGTTCACCACGATGACCAGGAACACCAGCATGAAGCCGATGTGCAGGAGCAGCGCGATCTCCTCCAGCAGCGCGCTCTGCGGCAGCGCGTCGCCGAGCGCGAGCGAGACGAACGCGCCGGAGGAGTAGGGGAAGTTGCCGTTGGCCGCCGCCGCACCCCTGGCCAGGAAGAGCGTCCAGATGATGTTGAAGATCATGAACAGGACGAGCCAGGCGCCGCCGAGGTGCGAGCCGGAGAAGCGGGAGTCGCGGCCCAGCGTCTTCGGGGAGTTCTTGACCCGGATGATCGCGAAGGCGACCAGGCCGAGCAGGCACGCCACCGCGATGAAGTCCTGCAGGAGGCCGAGCACGGCCCACGTCCCGATGAGCGGGATGTGGAAGTCGGGCGTGCCGGTGATCGCCCCCTGGATGATCGCGCCGTACGCCTCGATGTAGACGGTCAGCAGGATGAAGAACGCCCACATGACGAAGAAGTGCGCGACGCCCGACGGCGTCCACTTCAGCAGCTTCTTCTGCCCGAACACCTCGACGAGTTGCGCCTTGACCTCGTCGCCGACGTGCGTCCTGGCGTACTCGATGCGCTCGGGCGCCGGCGGCCCGACGGTGGCGAGCTTGAACAGGAACATGACCCTGCGACCGGCCACGGCCACCGCCGCGACGGTCATGACGAGCCCGATGACGGCTACCCAGAGCACGGGGTCCTCCCACAGACGACGTTGCTGTCAGCGTACGGTCACCCGCTGCGCAGGCATGTAGCAGCAATCCTACCCACGAGTAACTTTACTGGGTTACGCGACATACCCTAAGGTCATCGCCGTCTCCAGAACAATGCTCTATCCCGTGAAGTACCTCTGGATGGTCGGCGCCAGGATCTCCACCAGCTCGTCGTGCCCGGCGCTCGCCAGCGGCTCCAGCTTGAGCACGTACCGGGCCAGGACGATCCCGAGCATCTGCGCGAAAGCCGCCTCCACCCGCAGTTGCGGCACCTCCAGCCGGTCGGCCACCTGGTAGAGCAGGGCCGAGGTGAAGAACTCCCTGACCATCCCGACCGCCTGCTCGTTGCTCATCGCCGAGCGGAGCAGCGCCAGCACCGGCGCCCGCGTCTTCTCGTCGGCGGTCAGGCGCAGGATCGTCCGGACCAGCCGCTCCCCGATCTCCTCGCGCGGACCGTCGAGCAGCACCGGGATGATCTGCTGAGGGTTGATCGGCAGCTCCATGGCCGCGGCGAACATGCCCTCCTTGGTGTCGAAGTAGTGGTGCACGAGGGCGGGATCGACCTGGGCCTCCCGCGCGATGCCGCGCACCGTCGCCTTGTCGAACCCCTTCTCCGCGAACACCCTCCTGGCGGCGGTGAGGATCTCGCCGCGCGTGTCGGCCGACCCCGGCCTGCGCCCGGGCCTGCGCTTGTCCGTCACCTACCCACCGCCAGGTAGACCCGCATCGGCACCGACAGCAGCCCCTCGGGGAACTCCGCCCGCAACGCCGCCCGCTGCCGCTCCACCACCTCGTCCGCGCGGTCCGGCGACAGCGCCGCCATGTACGAGTGGGAGCGCAGGTCGAGCAGGAAGTCCTCGATGCCGATCAGCCGCGTCCAGGGGATCCAGCGCTCCTCGATCACCTCGAAGGACGAGGCGATCGGCGGCACCGACCACTGCTCGACCGCCGGCCCCCAGTAGGCGGGCACCTCCTCCGCCAGCCGGGCCTCGTAGGCGGCCAGCCAGTCGGCCTGCGCCGCGTGGTTGAGGTTCCAGCAGCCCACGATGGCGCCCTCCGGCCGCAGCACCCGCCGGGCCTCGGCGATGGAGACCACCGGGTCCAGCCAGTGCCACGACTGGGCGTACGTCACCAGGTCCGCCACCTGGTCGGCCAGCGGCAGCGCGTTGCCGTCGGCCAGCACGGCACTCACCCGCGTGCCGTTCGGGGCGCCGGCCTTGGAGACGAGGCGGGACAGCATCGCCTCGCCCGGGTCCACCGCGATCACGTGGGAGCCGCGCGCCCGCAGCGCGTGCGTCATGATGCCGGTGCCCGCGCCCACGTCCACCGTGGTGGCGCCGTCGAGCTCGACGCCCGACAGCTCGGTCAGCGCGCGGTAGACCTCGTCGGGGTAGCCGGGCCTGGCCGCGTCGTAGGCGTCGGCCACCAGGTCGAACGTCCTGCCCAGATCCTTGATCGGTCCCGTGTTCATGTGGATGCCGCCAGGTGCAGCCTGGCGAAGGCCAGACCCTCCGCCAGATCGTCGATCCGCTCGGTCCTGCTGGCCGCCTTGCGGGTGTTGATCTCGAGCACCACCAGGCCCGAGTAGCCCGTGTTCGCCAGCCGCTCCAGCATCTGCGCGCACGGCTGGTTGCCCCTGCCGGGCACCAGGTGCTCGTCCTTGTTCGTCACCCCGAGGCCGTCGGCCAGGTGCAGGTGCGCCAGCCTGTCGCCGAGCTTGACGGCCATCTCCATGGCGTCGGAGCCGGACACGGCGGTGTGTGACAGGTCCAGCGTGACCTGCGGGAAGTCGTAGTCGATCGGGTTCCAGTCGGGCGAGTAGGGCACCACGTCGTTGCCCCTGGCCCGCAGCGGGAACATGTTCTCCACCGCGAACGTGACCTCGGTCTCGTCCCGCATCCTGGCGAGCCCGGTCTCGAAGTCGCGGGCGTAGTCGCGCTGCCAGCGGAACGGCGGGTGCACCACGACCGTCGAGGCGCCCAGCCGCTCGGCCGCCTTCTGGGCCTTGACCAGCTTCGCCCACGGGTCGCGGCCCCAGACCCGCTGGGTGACCAGCAGGCAGGGCGCGTGAATGGCGAGAACGGGCACCTCGTAGTGGTCGGACAGACGCTCGATCACATCGATGTCCTGGCTCACCGGGTCGGCGCCGACCATGATCTCGACGCCGTCATAACCCAGGCGCGCGGCCAGCTCGAACGCGTCAGGAGTACGTTCCGGATATACCGAGGCGGTGGACAATGCGATCTTCGCATTGGGCACGCGGATGACATCAGCCACGCTGCCAGCCTAAGCCGGAGAAGCCGATCTGGCGCGTCAGCCCCTAGCGTTGGGGCATGACCCGGATAGCGAAAGGTGCGATCCCCAGCCCGAACATCTGGAACACGCCCCAGATCTACGAGCTGGAGAACCGCGCCGCCGATCCCGATGGCGCGGCCGACGCGGCGATGCGCGCCCTGCGCCCGTGGGACGGCGCCACCGTGCTCGACATCGGCTGCGGCACCGGCTACCACCTGCCCGTCCTGGCCGCCGAGGCGTCCCGGGTGATCGGCGTGGAGCCGCACGGCGACCTGGCCGCGCTGGCCCGCCGCCGCTGCGCGAGCCTGCCCAACGTGACCGTGCACGCCGCGGCGGCCCAGGACCTGCCGCTGCCCGACGCCGGGGTGGACGTGGCCATGGCGCGCTGGGCGTACTTCTTCGGGCCCGGCTGCGAGCCGGGCCTGCGCGAGCTGTCCCGGATCGTACGGCGCGGCGGCGCCGCCTTCGTCCTGGACCTCGACGCCACCCGGGGGTCGTTCGGGCGGTGGTTCTCGCGTACGGTGCCGACGTACTCGCCGCGGGAGGTCGAGTCGTTCTGGGACCGTCAGGGCTGGCAGCGCAAGGAGCTCGACCTGCGCATGGTCTTCCAGCGGCGCGCCGACCTGGAGGCCGTGCTGCGCATCGAGTTCACCCCCGAGGTCGCCGAGCAGGCCATCGCCGAGACGCCCGGCCTGGAGCTGGCCTATCCGAACGTGCTGCGCTGGCGCTACTTCTGAGGGCTTGACCTTGACACTGACGTCAACGTTTACCTTGGAGGCATGCGCATCGGTGAGCTGGCTGAACGCACCGGGGTGAGCACCCGCTCGCTCCGCTACTACGAGCAGCACGGGCTGCTGCGCGCCCGGCGCGCCTCCAACGGCTACCGCGCCTACAGCGAGGACGACGTCAGGCTGGTCTCCGAGATCCGGGCCCTGCTCCAGATCGGTTTCACGCTGGAGGAGACCCGCCCGTTCGTCGACTGCCTGCGCCAGGGGCACAGCACGGGAGGCTCCTGCGCCGAGTCGGTCGAGGTCTACGAGCGCAAGCTCAGCGAGATCGACCAGGAGATCCGCGTGCTGCTCGCCCGCCGCGCCGAGGTGGCCGCCCAGCTCGCCCAGTCGTGCCCGGGTTGCTTTGTGAGGGGATGAAGATGATCACGCTGACCACCGACAACTTCGAGGAGCAGGTGCTCAGGAGCGACAAGCCGATCCTGGTCGACTTCTGGGCCGAGTGGTGCGGACCCTGCCGGATGGTGGCGCCCGTGCTGGAGCAGATCGAGGCCGAGCACGGCCTGACGATCGGCAAGCTGAACACCGACGAGAACCCCGAGATCATGGCCCGCTACGGGGTGATGGGCATCCCGACGCTGATCCTGTTCGAGAACGGCGAGCCTGCCAAGCAGGTCGTCGGCGCCAAGCCCAAGCGCATGCTCGTGTCGGAGCTCGGCCTGGCGTGATTGTCGGTAGCAGCCGCTAGCCTGCTCCGCATGGCCAAGACTGCCCAGAAGCCCGGATACCGCTGCACCGAATGCGGCTGGCGCACCACCAAATGGGTCGGCAGGTGCGGGGAGTGCCAGGCCTGGGGCACGGTCGACGAGGAGGGCGCCAGGGCCGGCGTCAACGTCGTCCAGGCCGGGGCCACCACCGCGCCCGCCCTGCCGATCGGCCAGGTCAAGGCCGAGGTGGCGACCGCCCGCACCACCGGGGTCGCCGAGCTCGACCGGGTGCTGGGCGGCGGCCTGGTGCCCGGCGCGGTGGTGCTGCTGGCGGGCGAGCCCGGCATCGGCAAGTCCACGCTCCTGCTGGAGGCCGCGGCGCGCATCGCCGAGCGGGCGACCGTCCTCTACGTGACCGGCGAGGAGTCGGCGGCCCAGGTGCGCCTGCGGGCCGACCGCATCGGCGCGATCCAGGACCAGCTCTACCTGGCGGCGGAGACCGAGCTGTCGGCGCTGGTGACGCACGTGGAGAAGGTCCAGCCGCAGCTGCTGGTCGTCGACTCGGTGCAGACGATCGGCTCCGCGCAGGCCACCGGCGTGCCCGGCGGGGTGACCCAGGTGCGCGAGGTGGCGGCCAACCTCGTCCGGCTGGCCAAGGAGCGCAACATGGCCACCGTCCTCGTCGGCCACGTCACCAAGGAAGGCTCCATCGCCGGCCCCCGCACCCTGGAGCACCTCGTCGACGTCGTGCTGAACTTCGAGGGCGACCGCCACTCCAGGCTCCGCATGGTCCGCGCGATCAAGAACCGGTTCGGCCCCACCGACGAGATCGGCTGCTTCGACCTGCACGAGCGGGGCATCGAGGGCATCACCGACCCGAGCGGGCTGTTCGTCTCCCGGCGCAGCGAGCCGGTCCCCGGCACCTGCGTCACCGTCACGGTCGAGGGCACCCGCCCGCTGCCCGCCGAGGTCCAGGCGCTGGTGGCCCGCACCGAGGCGCAGCAGCCCCGGCGCACCTCGTCGGGGCTCGACACCTACCGCGTGCAGATGATCCTCGCCGTCCTGGAGCGCCGGCTCAACGCCCGCCTCGGCGGCTGCGACGTGTTCACCGCCACCGTCGGCGGCATCAAGCTGGCCGACCCCGCCGTGGACCTGTCGGTCATGCTCGCCGTCGCCAGCGCCGCCGGCGACAAGCCGCTCCCCCCTGGCCTCGTCGCGCTGGGCGAGGTGGGCCTGGCGGGCGAGCTGCGCCCGGTCAAGGACGTGCGCAGGCGGCTGACGGAGGCGGCCCGCCTGGGCTTCAAGCGCGCCCTCGTCCCCGCCGGATCGCTCGAGGAAGGCGGCCGCAGGCGCGGCGGCCAGCGCGCCCTGGTGCCGGTCGGGCCGGTGGCGTTCGCGCCCGGGTTCGAGGTGGTCCAGGCGGAGAACGTCTGGGACGCCCTCACACACGTCACATGAGCGCGGCTAAGCTGAGGTGACCGATCGACACGGGGGTCAGGTGGATAGGAGTCTGGACGACCGCCGTCGCGAAGCCCTGGCCGCGGTAGCGCCGGGCACACCTCTGCGCGACGGCTTGGAACGGATTCTGCGCGGGCAGACCGGCGGGCTCATCGTGCTCGGCTACAACAGGGTCGTCGAAGAGGTCTGCAGCGGCGGCTTCGAGCTCGACGTCGACTTCTCGGCCACCAGGCTGCGCGAGCTGGCCAAGATGGACGGCGCCATCGTGCTGAGCAACGACCACAAGATCGTACGCGCCGCCGTGCACCTCGTCCCCGACCCCGCCATCCCCACCGACGAGTCCGGCACCCGCCACCGCACCGCCCAGCGCGTGGCCAGGCAGACCGGCCTGCCCATCATCGCCATTAGCAAGTCGATGCGCATCATCGCCCTCTACCTCGACGGCATCCGCTACGTCCTGGAGGAGTCGGCCGCCATCCTGTCCAAGGCCAACCAGGCCCTGGCCACGCTCGAACGCTACAAGCACCGCCTCGACGAGGTCTCCGGCACCCTGTCGGCCCTGGAGATCGAGGACCTGGTCACGGTCAGAGACGTCGCCGCCGTCGCGCAGCGCCTCGAAATGGTCCGCCGCATCTCCGACGAGATCAAGGGCTACGTCGTCGAGCTGGGCACGGACGGCCGCCTGCTGTCGCTGCAACTGGACGAGCTGGTGGCAGGGGTCGACTCCGAACGCGAGCTGGTCATCCGCGACTACCTGCCCGCCCCCGCGGGCCGCCGCCAGAAACGCCTCCTGGAGGCCCTGCACGAGCTGGACGAACTCTCGGGCGCCGACCTCCTCGACCTCTCGGCCGTCGCCCACGTCCTCGGCCACAACGGCACCGACCAGCTGGAGACCCCGGTCAGCCCCCGCGGCTTCCGCCTCCTGGCCAAGGTCCCCCGCCTCCCGGCCACGGTCGTCGACAGGCTGGTCAACCACTTCGGCAGCCTGCAGAAGCTCCTGGCGGCCAGCATCGACGACCTCCAGGCGGTGGGCGGCGTCGGCGAATCCCGGGCCCGCAGCGTCCGCGAAGGCCTCTCCCGCCTGGCCGAATCCTCCATCCTGGAGCGCTACGTCTGAGCCCTGGCGTCGATGCCGGCAAGCAGGCCCTGTCATGCCGACGAGCCGGACACGGTCCCCACACAGCCGGGCCATGTCATCGACGTCGGAGGCCGGCCTGGGCACCGGCCCGGGCCGGCGCGGCGCCGCCCCGGCGACCGCGGAACGCTAGCGCAGGTGGAAGACCCCCTTGTTGGTGCGCATCTTGCCCATCCGCGCCACCGCCACGTACGTCCCCGGCAGGGCGGCCGGAGGCGTGGAGCGGCAGTCGGGGCTGGAGCGCCGCCGGTCCCACTCCAGCGAGCGCACGTACGGCACCCCGCGCTGCAACTCCTTGACCTCGCTGCCCTCGCCGCTGACGCAGTCGGCCGTCGACCAGATGCGGTCGGCGCCCGAGGTGATCCTGATCTCCATGGCCCGCGGCCCCACGTCGGCCGTGCACATGACCGAGCCGGTGTTCACCAGCGTGACCAGGAAGGTGGGGCGGGAGCCGCCGGCGTAGATCTGCTCCCTGCCGCCCTGGAGGCTGAGCACCAGGTCCTTCTCCTCGCACGGCTCCCCCGGCCGCCTGGGCCGCTCCGAGGGCGCCGCCTTGGGGGTGGGCGTGGGGGACGGGCTCGCGGTGCCCATGGCCAGCGTACGCAGGCCCGCCAGCAGCGGGTCGACGGCCGGCGTGGTCTGCGCGGCCGTACTGCCGCTCGCGCTGGGTGAGGACTGCGCGCTGGACATTCGTTCGGGGCCGCTGCCGCCGCTGGAGCACGCCCACGCCACAACGGCCACCACGACGAGCACCGCCACCAGCACGCTCATCCGGCGCCGCCAGTAGATGTCACCGCCGTCGCCACGCATCGTATCCGGGTCCATACAGCACAGGATGGTGAGCGGGCAACGACGCGTAGTGACGACACGCCGGGGGATGGCATCTCCTGGAACGCCGACACGCCAAGGGTTGTCATCGCCCCATACCCTTGACCGCGTGGTTGAGCCGAACGTCCTGCACACCGCCGTTCTCGACTGGTACGAGGACAACGCCCGGGATCTGCCGTGGCGGGCACCCGACGCGACCCCCTGGGGCGTGCTGGTGAGCGAGATCATGCTCCAGCAGACCCCCGTCGTCCGCGTGCTGCCGATCTGGCACGAGTGGATGGAGCGCTGGCCCACCCCCAAGGCGCTGGCCGCCGAGCAGCCCGGTGAGGCCGTACGCCACTGGGGCCGGCTCGGTTACCCGCGGCGGGCGCTGCGCCTGCACGCCTGTGCCCGCGCCATCACCGACGAGCACGGCGGCGAGGTGCCGTCCGACCACGCGACCCTGCTGGCCCTGCCCGGCATCGGCGAGTACACCGCGGCCGCCGTCGCCAGCTTCGCCTTCGGCGGGCGGCACGCGGTGCTGGACACGAACGTCCGGCGGGTGTTCGCCAGGGCGATCAGCGCCGAGGAGTACCCGCCGACCGCCACCTCGGCGGCCGAGCGGCGGCTGGCAGAGCGCCTGCTGCCCGAGCTGGGCGCCGCCCGCTGGGGGGTGGCGGTGATGGAGCTGGGCGCCCTGGTGTGTTCGGCGCGCGCCCCGCGCTGCGCCGACTGCCCTATCACGCACGTGTGCGCCTGGCGGCTGGCGGGCAAGCCGCCGCACGCCGGCCCCGCGCGCAAGGGCCAGACGTACGCGGGCACCGACCGCCAGTGCCGTGGCCGCCTGCTGGCGGTGCTGCGCGAGGCCCACGGCCCGGTGCCGAAGGCGGCGCTCGACGTGGTGTGGGACGACGCGGTGCAGCGCGAGCGCGCCCTGGACGGCCTGGTCGCCGACGGCCTGGCCGAGGCCCTCGACGACGGCACCTACCGCCTGCCCCACTCCCCCTGACAGCCCCGCACGCCCGGCCCACTCTCCTCCTGACGGCCCCGCACGCCCGGCCCACTCTCCTCCTGACGGCCCCGCACGCCCGGCCCACTCTCCTCCTGACGGCCCCGCACGCCCGGCCCGCCTTCCGGGTCAGGGCCGGGAGGCCGGCTCAGCGCGGTGATGGTCGGGCGTCCCTGGCCCCCTAACGAACCCAGGGCGGCACGAGCCGCTCGGCGTCCTTGGGGGCCAGGTCGCAGGCGTCCGGCTCCGACACGCCACCGGGGTTGTACACCTGGGCCCCGGCCGGGGCGACCACGATCGAGACGAACCCGTGCTCGGCATCGGCGAACATCTGCCTGCTCACATCCGCGGGCAGCACCATCGTGTCGCCCGCGCCCACCTCGTGCCGCTCACCGTCCAGCTCGACCACGGCGGCCCCGTCGAGCCACGTCCACACCAGCTCGGCGTCGAACGCGTGCACCGGCCCCACCATGCCGGGCCTGGCCTCCACCCGCCAGACGGCCTGCCCGGCGGAGCCCTGCGTCGGCGAGGCGAGGGTGGTCATGACCCCGTTCGGGGTGTCGACCTTGCGGGAGTCCGCTCCCAGGACAACGGTCATCGGTCTTTCCTCTCACGCGATCCACGGCGGAACGCCGAAGTCGGCGCCGTCGGGGCCCGAGGCCCTGGCTCCGCCCGGCGCGGTGACGACGGCGGTGTAGCCGGCGGCGGGGTCGGCCAGGACGCGCCGCACCGTGCGGGCGGGCATGACGACGGTGTCGCCGGCGGCGACGTGGTACGTCTCGCCGCCCAGCTCCACGGTCGCCGCCCCGGCCACCCAGCTCCACACCTGCTCGCTGTCGAAGTCGTGCACGGGCCCCACGGCGCCCGGCCTGGCCTCGACCTTCCACAGGGACCGTGAGGCCCCTCCCTGCGTCGGCGAGGCGAAGGTCGTCATGACCCCGGTTGGAGTCTCCGACCGCCGCGCTTCGGCCCCACGTATGACGGCCATGCCGCCGCACCCCCTAAGATAGGCAACTACGTTGTCCATATAGTTAACCAGGTTGTCTATCGTGTCAAGCTACGTTCCCGGCTTCGAGCTTCCGCTACGCCTGCTGCTCGCGTTCAGGCTGCTGATCGACGAGCTCCACGCCGAGCTCGGCAGGCAGGGCCATCCGGACATCAGGCCCATGCACGGATTCGTCATGCAGGCCATCGGGCCCGACGGCACCACGGCCGTCGAGCTGGGCCGCACGCTCGGCGTCACCAAGCAGGCCGCAGGCAAGACGATCGAGACGCTCGAACGCATCGGCTACGTCGAGCGCACCACCGATCCCCAGGACACCAGGCGCAAGATCGTGCGCCTGACCCCCTACGGCGTGGACGCCCTCGACCGCTCGGCCCGCGTCTTCGACACCCTGCGCGCCCGCTGGGCGGCCGAGCTCGGCGAGGAGCGGCTGCGGGAGCTCGAATCGGACCTGCGCAGGATGACGCCCGGCAATCCGTGGCGGCTGGACACGCCGGGCTGGTTCGGCAATCTGTAGGGCTCTAGGCGGCGAGCTGGAGACCCAGGCTGGTCAGGTTCGTACGTGCCCAGGCCAGCTCCTCGGCCAGCATCGACACCAGCGCCCCCGGTCCCTTGGCCCGGCCGGGGACGAGCAGGTTGTGCGTCTCGACCTCGATGTGCGCGCTGCCGCTCACCGCGCCCGACAGCATGGCCGTCAGCGTGTCCTGCAGCACGGCCCCCGTGCCCGGCGTATCGCCCGTGTGGTTGTGCACGTGGCCCACCTTGACCACCGGCGCCCCGGCCTCGGCCAGACCCTTCAGCGCCGCACCCGGCTCACCGGCGTCGCAGGCGAGGTGGCAGGCGTCGAGGCACACACCCAGGTGCTCGGAGTCGATGCCGAGCACCCGCTCCAGCGCCTGCTCGGTCGTCTCCAGCACGCATCCCGGCCACGGCTCGAACCCGACCCTGATCGTCTTGCCGGTCGTGCTGTAGATGCCGCGCAGCTCGCGGGCCAGCCGCTCCAGCCGGCGGGTGGCGATGGAGTGCAGGTCGGCGGGCCAGTCGCGGCGCCAGCCGATCGGGATCGTCGAGATGCTGCCGAAGCGCACGTCCTCGGGGAGCAGGAACGCCAGGATCTTGGCCAGGGCCATCGTGTAGCGGTAGCGCTCGGGCTTGGCCCAGTCGGGGCCCGGGACCTCCTGGTTGCGGCCGCCGGTGCCGTTGAGGCTCACGACCTCCAGGCCGCGCTCCTCCAGGGAGCGGCGCAGGCGTACGAGCTCGATGCGGTCGGCCGTGAGGTGGTCGGCCACGCTGGGGGACAGCCACAGCCCGATCCCCATCCGCTCGACGCCCAGCCGCTTGCGCACCGGGACCGCGTAGCGGGTCAGGTGCGCGATGAGGTTCTCCAGGTCCTCAGCGGGGTGGACGCCTGCGTTGTAGGCGAGGTGAACGAGCGTTCCGTCATCGTGACGCAGGCGCATCGGTTTCCTCCAGGGCTTGCATTAGTGTTCCCGTCGCCCGCCTCGGACGTGCGAACCATGTGAGCATGCCTGCCAGGTGGTGGCACGCGCGTCCGCCCTGAGTTGACTTCTTGCTACTCCCCAGGGAGCAGGCCCCCAGCTTGGGAGCACGCTCTTGTGGCTCACTTGGATGAGACTTGGCGAAGCTCTACGCAGTGTAGTACTACTCGCGGTGGTGGTATACCCGCTGACCCAACAATTACGCAACGACGGCAACCTTCTCACTTCTCCCCAGGTGGGATGTGAAGATCCCCAAAGATGCCGTACATGCCGCCCATGGCCCCGTCCGGGCGCCATCGGACAAGTAGGCGACCTCGGCTCCATCCGGCACCTCCCACGGCCCCAACGGCGGCCTCAGCGCCGCCACCGTCCACAGCTATGACTGGATAGCCCGCCAGAATGTGACAGCGGCCCGGCCCCGTGACGGGGCCGGGCCGCCGGCGGCTTCAGGACAGCGGGACCCCGACACAGTCCACGACGGCCTCCGGGTTGAGTACCTCGACGAGATTCGCCCCGCCACCGCAGACCGGGACGTTGAGATCGGTGCCGTGGATGACGTCCGCCACGTTGAGGCCCGCCACGTTGACGGGCGGCTGCACCCGCGCGTGTGCAGTAGGGGCGAGCGCCGCGACGGGCAGGACGACGGCGGCCAGGAGCACGGCGGGACGGCTGAGGAAGCAGCGCATGGCGAGCCTTCCGTTGAGGATGTTCCTCATGCGGTGATGCCCGCGCCGCACCATCGCTTCCCGTCATGGACGGTCACGACCCGTTGCCTCGCGGTCCCGCCCGTATCACCCTTCTGACATGCGGAAAGCCCCCGCGCGAGGCATCCTCGCGCGGGGGCTTCCGTCAGACCCAGGGTCAGTTCTGGATCGGAGCGGCGATCGCGGCAGCCGAGTCCGGGATCTTCGAGGCGGTCTCGCCCTTGAAGATGAACTTGGCGTTGTCGCCCTCGCCCTCGATCGTCACCTTCACGACCTGGCCGGGCCGGAGTTCGCCGTAGAGGATCTTCTCCGACAGCGAGTCCTCCAGCTCGCGCTGGATCGTACGCCGCAGCGGCCGGGCACCCATGACCGGGTCGTAACCGCGGTCGGCGAGCAGCTGCTTGGCCTCGGGCGAAACCTCGAGCCCCATGTCGCGGTCCTTCAGCCTGGCATCCACCTGAGCGAGCATCAGATCCACGATCTTGATGATCTCGTTCGGCGTCAGCTGGTGGAAGACCACGATGTCATCGACACGGTTGAGGAACTCGGGCCGGAAGTGCTGCTTGAGCTCCTCCTGCACCTTCGCCTTCATCCGCTCGTAGTTGGACTCGGTGTCGTTGGACTTCGCGAACCCGACCCCGATGCCCTTGGAGATGTCCCGGGTACCGAGGTTGGTGGTCATGATGATGACCGTGTTCTTGAAGTCGACCACCCGGCCCTGGGCGTCGGTCAGACGACCGTCCTCCAGGATCTGCAGCAGCGAGTTGAAGATGTCCGGGTGAGCCTTCTCGATCTCGTCGAACAGCACCACGGAGAACGGCTTGCGCCGCACCTTCTCGGTGAGCTGACCACCCTCCTCGTAACCGACGTAACCGGGAGGCGAACCGAACAGCCTGGAGACGGTGTGCTTCTCCATGAACTCCGACATGTCCAGACTGATCAGCGCATCCTCGTCACCGAAGAGGAACTCCGCCAGAGCCTTGGACAGCTCGGTCTTACCGACCCCCGAGGGACCGGCGAAGATGAACGAACCACCGGGACGACGCGGGTCCTTCAGCCCGGCGCGCGTACGCCGGATCGAACGCGACAGACCCTTGATGGCGTCGTCCTGACCGATGATCCGCTTGTGGAGCTCGTCCTCCATGCGCAGCAGACGCTGCGACTCCTCCTCGGTCAGCTTGAAGACCGGGATACCGGTGGCGGTCGCCAGGACCTCGGCGATCAGCTCCTGGGTGACCTCGGCCACGACGTCCATGTCGCCGGCCTTCCACTCCTTCTCCCGCCGCTCGCGCTTGAGCTGGAGCTGCTTCTCCTGGTCGCGGAGGGCAGCGGCCTTCTCGAAGTCCTGCGCGTCGATCGCGGACTCCTTGTCGCGACGGACGTTGGCGATCTTCTCGTCGTACTCGCGCAGGTCCGGCGGCGCGGTCATCCTGCGGATACGCATCCGGGAACCGGCCTCGTCGATGAGGTCGATCGCCTTGTCGGGCAGGTAGCGGTCGCTGATGTAGCGGTCGGCCAGCTGCGCGGCGGCGACCAGCGCGTCGTCGGTGATGGACACGCGGTGGTGCGCCTCGTAGCGGTCGCGCAGACCCTTGAGGATCTCGATCGTGTGGCTGAGTGAGGGCTCGGCCACCTGGATCGGCTGGAAGCGCCGCTCCAGCGCCGCGTCCTTCTCCAGGTACTTGCGGTACTCGTCGAGCGTGGTCGCGCCGATCGTCTGCAGCTCGCCGCGGGCCAGCATCGGCTTGAGGATGCTGGCGGCGTCGATCGCGCCCTCCGCGGCGCCCGCACCCACGAGCGTGTGCAGCTCGTCGATGAACAGGATGATGTCGCCGCGCGTGCGGATCTCCTTGAGCACCTTCTTCAGGCGCTCCTCGAAGTCACCGCGGTAACGGGAGCCGGCGACCAGGGCGCCGAGGTCAAGCGTGTAGAGCTGCTTGTCCTTCAGCGTCTCGGGCACCTCGCCCCTGACGATCTTCTGCGACAGGCCCTCGACGACGGCGGTCTTGCCGACGCCGGGCTCGCCGATGAGAACGGGGTTGTTCTTGGTCCTGCGGGACAGGACCTGCATGACCCGCTCGATCTCCTTCTCGCGGCCGATCACCGGATCCAGCTTGCCCTCGCGGGCGGCCTGGGTCAGGTTACGGCCGAACTGGTCGAGCACCAGGGAGGTCGACGGGGCCGACTCCTGCGGACCGCCCGCCGCGGCCGGCTCCTTGCCCTGGTAACCGTGGAGCAACTGGATGACCTGCTGCCGGACACGGTTGAGATCAGCTCCAAGCTTGACCAGCACCTGGGCCGCCACACCCTCACCCTCGCGGATGAGCCCGAGCAGGATGTGCTCGGTGCCGATGTAGTTGTGACCCAGCTGCAAAGCCTCACGGAGCGACAGCTCGAGGACCTTCTTGGCCCGCGGGGTGAACGGAATGTGCCCCGACGGAGCCGACTGGCCCTGGCCGATGATCTCCTCGACCTGCTGGCGCACACCCTCAAGGCTGATGCCGAGGCTCTCCAGAGCCTTGGCGGCCACGCCCTCACCTTCATGGATCAAACCAAGAAGAATGTGCTCAGTGCCGATGTAGTTGTGGTTGAGCATCCTGGCCTCTTCTTGGGCCAGGACGACAACACGCCTCGCTCGGTCGGTGAACCTCTCGAACATCTCGTCGCTCCTCACAGAGCGGTCAGTCAGGCCGGTAAATCCGGTCCCGTCCTCCCGCATGCTAGCCCTGGCTCGGCGAACCGTGCCCACTGCCGCTGACACGCTCTATAACAGAGACGTTCCCCGAGAGCAGGGCGTTCACCCTCCATCCAACTACTGTTCGGGGGTGACGTGTTCCCGATACGCCGCAAGCGAACGATGTTTAGGACGCTCACGAAAGCGGCGGTGAATGGCCGCCCGCGACGCATGCGGACCCACACGGATCGTCCATCGGACGCCTGGCGCGGAGCCGGCGCGGGGACGCCGTTTCCGCCCCTGCATCTGGAGATGCCGCGTCCGTATCTATTACGCAATCATCTTATGTCGCGGCTCGATACAAGACCAAGCGGGCCCGCTACGCCCTGAGCACAACGCGGCACACACCGCTCAAGGGCCGGGACCCGGCACTTTCCCCGGTCCGCGACGGAGATCCGGCGCTGCCCCACGCTCGGGGGCCAAGACCCGGCACTCCCCCACGCTGGGGGGCCAAGACCCGGCACGTCGCGGCGCTCAGGAGCGAGGGGCCCGGTACTTCTCGAGGAGTGCGTCCACGGCCTGACGGACCCCGTCGGGGTCGGCGCCGAGCTTGACCAGCGCCTGGACCGCCGTGCCCGTACCCTCGCGGACGATCCCGAGCAGCAGGTGCTCGGTGCCGATGTAGTCGAGGCCCCGGTCCGCGGACTCCTGGCCGGCCAGTTGCAGGGCCCGGCTCGCCCGCGCCGTGAACGGCAGGTGCCCCTGCGCGGCCGACTCGCCGCGGCCGACGAGCTCCACGACCTGCCGGCGCGCACCCTCCAGGCCGATGCCGAAGCCCTCCAGGGCCTTGGCGGCCACGGCCTCGCCCTCGCGGATCATGCCGAGCAGCAGGTGCTCGGTGCCGATGTGGTGGTGGTCGAGCGCCCTGGCCTCTTCCTGGGACAGGACGAGGATCTTCCGCGCCCGGTCGGTGAACCTCTCGAACAACTCGCCGCTCCTCACATTGCAGTCGGACAGACCGGTCAATGCGCTCCATCCTTCCGCATGCCGGTGATCGGGCGACAATTCACGATCTTGACGGCGTAGGGCCCCTGTCGGCCTCGAGCACGCATCCCGCACAGACGGTAATCACTAATCCGCCATCCGGTCAGCCCGGTTACCGGACGGTATCCGCGCCATAGCCGCCCTTCCCCCGCATGACAGCCGAGCCGCGGGCATTCCCGCTACTCTCTCCCGCACTCGCGGGTACGCGGAATCCGAATCCCGTACCCGCGCAGGATGGCGGCATTGCGGGAGTGGATGACGACCAGATGCGGCATTGTGTGAGGGATGCTCGCACTTGCCGCTTATGCCCGGCTCGCCGCAGCGGGCTTGCCGGTAATCCGGAGCACGCCACATCCGCGCAGGGACAGGGTTTTCGGCGGCGGCGGGTCTGCCCGAGCCCGGCTTAAGCGTTACAGCGAGTGAAGAGCGAGCGCCACGGCTTTTTCACGTGGCCCGTTCCACGGGGGCGGCATGCGAAGCGCTCGATGCGACGGGCTACAACCTCCGCGCGAACCTCAATGCCCGCCGCACAAGCCAATGTGGGCGGCCGCCGCCCAGTTCGTACGCGCCCGGCGTACGTCGAATGAGGCATGGCCGCCCCACACGGCATTCGCGCCCGCCGCCATCACTTATGCCGGCACCGCCGGTCAAACGGTGCCGCGGACGGGGCCGGAACGCGTGCGCCCAAAACGCCCACATATGGGCGCCTCAGGAGATCATCTTCCGGAACGTCCCGCATTCGGGAGCGCCACGGAAACGATCATGCGCTTATGGCGGCCGCCGGGGTCCGAGGCGAGCATCATAAGCGCATGGTCGGGAGCCGGCACCTTAGTGGGCGGCTTCGTACTTCTCCACGACGGTGGAGGCGATGCGGCCGCGCTCGCTGACCGGCAGGCCGTGAGCCTTGGCCCACTGCCGGATCTCGGAGCTCTTCTCGCGGCTCATCGCACGGTTGCCGCCCCGGCCGCGCCGGCGCGTGGACACGGCGCCCGCCCTGCGCGCATGCTGCACGAAAGGCGTCAGAGCGTCCCTCAGCTTCTTCGCGTTAAGGTCGCTGAGGTCAATCTCATAGGTGGAGCCGTCAATAGCGAAGCTGACCGTCTCATTGGCCTCGCCCCCATCGAGGTCATCGATGAGAATCTCCTGGATCTGCTTGGCCATGTACGCAATCCTTTCGCGGAGCATTGTTTCATTCGCCTGCCCAAACATATACCCGGAAAGGCGTGGAGACAATTCAGCGCTACGGGGATTCGGCTGACTAGCCGATCAGTTCTGGCTCTCGGGCTGATCCTCGCGGTTTCGCCGGCCTCCCAGCGCCTCGGACCGGACCAGCTTCACTACGCCAAAGATGAAGGCGCCACCCACCACGACCGGGGGGATGAGCGCTGACAATACGTCTGTTAGGGCTTCCATTCGTCCTCGCCTCCACGGCTTGCGGGGTTTCGGGGGCGCATTAAGCGCTGGGAGCGTGACCACGGGGAGCCTGGCCCCCTCATGCACACCCAGGGCGGCAACCACCCGCAACCGACCATAGCGCCACACAGATACCCTGCGTGCCGCAGGGGCGCCAACATCCGGCAACCCGGACGCCCCATAGCCTAATGCCAGTCTCTCCAGGCTCCTTACCGGATCAACCGAAAATTTTGCGAAAAGGCATCGCCCCAGGTACGGGTAGCTCAGCGAAGATCTTTTACCACCCTCGTTCCCGCTGCCCGGTCATGCGGGCCCCGCTCCAGGGGCTTGTCCATCAGGATGAGCAGCCCCACCCCGAACAGCAGCATTCCGGCCACGAGATTGACGACCGGAATGCCCATGAGCATGATCGGGGCGGGATAGACCAGGGTCCGCCTGAGCAGAACCCGGGACGGCAGCCCCTCCGGGGACAGGCGAATCCTCATGATCGCCTTACCGAAGGTCCGCCCGCGCCGGGAATGCGCCCACCAGTCGTAGCCCGCATAAGCCAGGCCGGCCACCAGCCACGCCAAGACCCCCGGCAGCCGGCCGCCGAAGACCTCGGCCATCCCGACAGTCCGGAAGATGCCCCACAGCGCGATGAACAGAATGTAATAGAAGACCCCGAAGACGAGTGCTTCAATCAGCCGGGCGCCGAGGCGTTCCCACCATTCGGCGGGCAGCACGTCCGTCCGCGGTGCCGTCCCGGCCATAACTGCCACCTCGCGTCGTCGGGGGCTCGGGTCGCCAACTAATTCTGGTACAGGTCCACACACAAAACATAGGGGCCGGCGAGGCCGGCCCCTATGTCGCGTCTCCGGAAGACTACTTGATCTTCACCACCACCGTCTTCGCGAACTTGTCCGCGAAGGTCTGCTGCAGCGGCTTGTCCCACAGCTGCGAGGCACCGTTCAGCCCGTACGCGACGGCGGAGAGCAGAGGGCCGACCAGGGGGACCCAGTAGACGATGTAGCCGCCCACCGTGACGAGCGCCCGCTTGAGCGAGACGTCGTTGGGCAGGCCCTCCGGCGGGACGGGGCCGCCGACCTGAGCGACCTTGATGCCCATGACCATCTTGCCGACCGTCTGGCCCTTCAGCTTGACCAGGAGGAAGTCGTAGGCCACGTAGATCAGGGTCACGACGATCGCGACGGCCAGGTAGTACAGCAACCCGAACGTCAGCCCGGACGTGAGCCCGGTGATCGAGCTGTAGGACGGGTACAGCGGGGTGAGGGCGAGCGACACCACCCACATCACGACGCCGAAGATCACACCGTCGATGATCCTCGCCACCAGGCGCTGCCACCACTCGGCCAGCGGCGCCGGCGCCCCGGGAGGCTGCACGCCGACCGGCTGGCCGTAGGGCTGCCCGTAGCCGGGCTGCTGGCCGTAGCCGCCCTGCCCGTACTGCTGCGGCTGCTGCCCGTAGCCCTGCTGGCCGTACTGCTGCTGGTCGCCGTACTGCTGCTGGCCGTAACCGGGCTGGGCGTAGCCGGGCTGGGACTGCTGCTGCTGTCCATATCCCTGCTGGCCGTAGCCCTGCTGCTGACCGTACTGGCCCTGCTGGCCGTAGTCGGGCTGCGACTGCTGCTGCTGACCGTAGTCCGGCTGGGACTGCTGCTGCTGGCCGTAAGCGGCCTGCTGACCGTAGTCGGGCTGCGACGGGGCCTGCTGACCGTACTGCGCCTGCTGGCCGTAGTCGGGCTGCGACGGGGCCTGCTGCCCGTAGGCGGCCTGCTGACCGTAGTCCGGCTGGGACTGCTGCTGCTGGCCGTAAGCGGCCTGCTGCCCGTAGCCGGGCTGCGACGGGGGCTGCTGGGCGTAGCCGGGCTGCTGGCCCGACTGCGGCTGCTGGCCGTAGCCGGGCTGCTGGCCGTAGCCCTGCTGGTCGCCGTACTGCTGCTGGCCGTAACCCGGCTGGGACTGCTGCTGCTGTCCGTAGCCCTGCTGCTGGCCGTATTGGGGCTGCTGGCCCGACTGGGGTTGCTGGCCGTAGCCCTGCTGCTGACCGTACTGCTGCTGGTCGTATTGCTGCCCGTAGCCCTGCTGCTGGCCGTAGTCGGGCTGGGACTGCTGTTGCTGGCCGTAGCCCTGCTGCTGACCGTACTGCTGCTGGTCGTATTGCTGTCCGTAGCCCTGCTGGCCGTAGCCCTGCTGCTGGCCGTGCTGGGGTTGGCCATAGCCCTGCTGCTGGCCGTAACCCTGCTGGCCGTAACCCTGCTGCTGGCCGTACTGGGGTTGCTGGCCGTAGGCGTCGTCCGCCCGGTAGCCGACCACAGTCACGTCCGGGTCGGGCTCGCCAGGGTGGCGGCCCGTGTTCTGCTGCCCGTAAGGGGTGCCGGGCGCGGAATTCTCGCCGGATTCGTCCTGCGGATACGGCGGCTGTCCGGTGCTCACCGTGTCACCTCGCTTCGAGTGCGCATGTGGCACGTGTCAGGACACATGCCTGTGCTGCCCAACGTATCGACATAGGTATCAACAATCACCTTTCCATCTGGTCAAGGTCTGCGTCACCCGATGTCAGATGGAGCAGCATGCGGGTGTTGCCCAGGGTGTTCGGTTTGACGTGTTCCAGGTCGAGGAACTCCGCCACACCCTCGTCGTACGAGGCCAGCAGCTCGGCGTAGACCTCGGGAGAGACCGGCGTGCCCTGAATCGGGCGGAAGCCGTGCCTCGCGAAGAAGTCCACCTCAAAAGTCAGACAGAATACACGTCGCAGACCCAGATCCTTCGCGTGCTGTATCAGCGCCGAGACGATCCGATGGCCGACGCCCATGCCGCGGCACTCCGGATCCACCGCCACGGTGCGGACCTCCGCGAGATCCTCCCACAGCACGTGGAGCGCACCGCAGCCGACGACCTGCCCGCCCCGCTCGGCCACCCAGAACTCCTGTACGTCCTCGTACAGGGTGACCGTGGCCTTCTCCAGGAGCCGAGGACCTGCGCCCGCGTAGGTGTCGACCAGCCGCCTGACCGTCCGGACGTCGGGCGTGCGGGCACGCCGGACCACCACCGCGGTCTCGGGCCCGGTCTCGGACGTTGCCAGTTCGGCCACCTGCTCCATGGCCCTCCAGAGTACAGATGTCATTACGGCTCAGACTTAACTCCCATCTCTGGGCCCATCCTGTTACATGTGGTGGCCATATGAGCACGCTCCCCACATCCGGCTGAAGCAGCAACGAAGGGGACATAAAGTCCGATCAGCACAGTCAGGCACGAGATCACCTTGTGACCCTTCGGTTGTGAAACCTCTATGAACTCGGCAGTTCCGGTTGAGCACGAACTCGGAGTGCATTAGTGTCCAGCGACGATGTTCCCCGCGTGTCGCGCGCGAGGAACACGCCCAATCCCCGCGAGGGGAGCCGGGGACCCACCGGCGGCGACCCCCATCGCCCGCCGCCAGGGGTGAATCCGAGTCGTTCGGTAGGGCTGCTCCGGCCCGAACCCGTCAGCTAACCCGGTAGGCGTCGAGGAAGGGAGCTTGGTTGGTGAAGCGCACGCGCAACGGCGGGGAGAAGACGGCGGGCAAGCACGCGCGCCCTCAGGAACGGCTCCGGCGATCACGCCGCCTCGGCGGTGTGGTGAGTCTCACAGTCGCGGCGCTCCTGATCGCCATTCCCGTCGGCCCGGCGTCCGCGGACCCCAAGCCTTCACTCCAGGACCTGGCCAAGCAGGTCGAGAAGATGCACAACGAGATCGAGACGCTGACCGAGGAGTACAACGGCCAGCGCGAGAAGCTCAAGACCGCCAAGAAGGCCGCCGACGCGGCGCGGAAGACGCTGGCGACCAGTGAGGCCGAGCTCGAGGCCAAGCGTACGGAGGTCGCGCTGCTGGCCCAGAACGCGTACATGACCGGCGGGCTGAACCGGATGCTGGCGTTCGCCACCGCCGGCGACCCCGACTCCTTCCTCGACCGCGCCGCCACCATGGACGTGCTGGAGCAGCAGCAGGGCGCGGAGGTCAACCAGGTCACCCAGGCCAGGGAGGCCGCCGAGCGCGCCAGGGCCGGCGCCCAGGCACGCATCGACGAGGTCCAGGAGATCGTCTCCGAGCTCGACACCAAGCGCGACAAGATCACCAAGCTGGTCACCAAGGTCGAGAGCAACCTGTTCAGGCGGGCGCTGGGCGAGGCCGGCCGTCCCGGCACGCGGGCGCAGCGCGTCAACCTGCCGATCGTTGGCAGCGGCAAGGCCGCCCAGGCCGCGCGGTGGGCGCTCACGCAGCAGCTCAAGCCGTACGTCTGGGGCGCCGAGGGCCCCAGCTCCTACGACTGCTCGGGCCTGGTCATGGCCGCCTACCAGAAGGTCGGCATCTCCCTGCCGCACTACACCGGCAGCCAGTGGACCGCCGGCAGGCACATCTCACGCGAGGAGATGCGCCCCGGCGACCTGGTGTTCTTCTACAGCGACCTGCACCACGTGGGCATCTACCTGGGCGGCGGCATGATGGTGCACGCGCCGCAGACCGGTGACGTCGTACGGATCGCCTCGATCGCCAACAGGCCGTTCGCCGGCGCGGTACGCATCGCCGACTGACCCCGGACCCCCTTCCCCTGGCCGCTCGCCGCTAGATCAGCTGGCGGCGGGCCGCCCATGCCACGGCCTCGATCGCCGTGGCGACACCGATGCGGTCGCAGATGCCACGTAGTCTCCTGCGCACTGTGCGCCCGCTGATGTCCAGCCGTCTGCCCACCCGGTCGACCGTGACCCCCTTGGCCAGCTCCGCGAGCAATGCAAGATCCGCATGGCTCAGCTCAACACCTTCAGTGAGCACATCCATCGGGAGCCCTCCCCCCCAACAGCTGACTTGGGCCTCTTCACCGGGCCGAAGTCGCTCCTCGCAGACGGTAAACGCATCCTGGAAAGGTCGTCAAGCATTACAATCGCCGCGCTTGACCAGCACTATTGACATGATCCGAAATATGTGACCTACTCGCGATATGTCGGCGCCGATCAGTCCAGGATGAGCGATCTCATGGGGCCTCCCGGTGCTCCGGATCCGGCGGCTCTGAGCCCGGCTGATGTCCTGGGTTTTGATCCGTTCGATCGGGGATTTCTGCATGATCCTTACTCCCGCTATCGGGAGCTGAGCGCGCGTGGCGCCCTCTTCCGTACGCGCGGGGGTCTGCTCGTCGCCACCACGCACGAGCTGTGCACGACCCTGCTCCGCGACCCGCGCTTCGGCCGCGGCTCCGGCAGGCAGAACGGCGCCGACCCAGGTCAGCCCGTTGCATCGTTCCTATGGCTGGATCCACCGGACCACACGAGGCTGCGTGCCCTGGTGAGCAGGGCGTTCACCCCGCGCATGATCGAACGGCTCCGCCCGCGCGTCGAGGAGATCGCCGCGTCGCTGATCCGCGCGCTGCCCGACGAGGCCGACCTCGTGTCGGGGCTCGCCTACCCGCTGCCGGTCATGGTGATCAGCGAGATGCTCGGGGTGCCTCCAGAGGACCACGAACGCTTTCGCGGCTGGAGCGAGAAGCTTGCCCGCGGCCTTGACCCGATGCTTACAGAAGGCCTCTTATCGGAAACCGGGCGGGCCAGAAGGGAGTTCGGCGACTACTTCCGCGAGCTCGCCGCGATCAGGCGGGAGCGGCCCGGTGACGACCTCCTGAGCGCGCTGACAGGCGTGCGGGAGCTCACCGAGGCCGAGCTCCTGGCCACCTGTGTGCTCCTGCTCGTGGCCGGCCACGAGACGACCGTCAACCTCATCGCCAACGGCGTCCTGGCCCTGCTCCGGCACGGGCTGCTGGCGCAGGCGGCGCGGCGGCCCAGGGAAGTGGTGGAGGAGGTGCTCCGGTACGACCCGCCGGTGCAGCTCACCGTCAGGGTCGCGCTGGAGGACGTGTCGCTGGGCGGGACGCCGGTGCCGAAGGGCACGCCGGTGATGGCCGTGATAGGCGCGGCCAATCGTGACCCGGCGGTCTTTCCCGATCCTGGCCGCTTCGACGTGACCCGCTCGCCGGAGCGGCACCTCGCCTTCGGGCTGGGGATCCACTTCTGCCTCGGGGCCACGCTGGCGCGGATGGAGGGCGAGATCGCGCTGTCGGCCCTCGCCTCGGCGGCGCCCCGGCTGGAGCTGGCCGAGCCCGCGCCGCCGTACAAGGAGAACGTGGTGCTGCGCGGGCTCGCCTCGCTGCCGGTGCGGCTGCGGCGCTCCTGACCGGCCTATTGGGTGGGCTTGACGAGCGGGAACAGGATGGTCTCGCGGATGTTCCTGCCGGTGAAGGCCATGATCAGCCGGTCGATGCCCGCGCCCATGCCTCCGGTGGGCGGCATGGCGTACTCCAGCGCCTGGAGGAAGTCCTCGTCGAGCTGCATGGCCTCCGGGTCGCCCCCGGCGGCCAGCATGGACTGCTCCACGAGGCGGCGGCGCTGGTCGATCGGGTCGTTGAGCTCCGAGAAGGCGGTGCCCAGCTCGGTGCCGAAGCCGATCAGGTCCCACTTCTCGGTCAGCAGCGGGTTGTCGCGGTGCACGCGGGCCAGCGGGGAGGTCTCCAGCGGGTAGTCCATGACGAACGTGGGCTGGATCAGCGTGTGCTCCACCAGCTCCTCGAACAGCTCCTGGACGAGCTTGCCCGGGCCCCACTTCGGATCCCAGTGGATCTCGCGCCGGTCGGCGATCTTGCGCAGCTCCTCCAGGGTGGTGGAGGTGGTGATCTCCTCGCCCACCGCCTCGGAGACCAGGTGGTAGAGCGGGATGCGGGGCCACTGCGCACCGCCGAGGTCGACCTCCGCGCCGTCGTGCACGACCACCGTGCCGTCCAGCGCGGCCAGGGCGGCACGCTGGATCATTCGCTGGGTCAGGTCGGCCATGTCGTGGTAATCGAGGTACGTCCCGTAGGCCTCGATCATCGTGAACTCGGGGTTGTGCGTGGAGTCCGCGCCCTCGTTGCGGAAGGTCCGGCTGATCTCGAAGACCTTCTCGATGCCGCCCACCACGAGCCGCTTGAGGTAGAGCTCGATCGCGATGCGAAGGTAGAGCTCCATGTCGTAGGCGTTGATGTGGGTCTTGAACGGCCGGGCCGCGGCGCCGCCGTGGATCGGCTGCAACATCGGCGTCTCGACCTCGAGGTAACCCTCCTCGTGCCAGAAGTCGCGCACCGCGCGCACCGTGGCACTGCGCAGCCGGGCCATCTTCCTGGCCTCGTCGTTGACGATGAGGTCGACGTAACGCTGGCGGACCCGCGCCTCGGGGTCGGTGAGGCCGATGTGCTTCTCCGGCAGCGGGCGCAGGCACTTGGCGGTGATCTGCCAGCTGTCGGCGAGGATGGACAGCTCGCCGCGGCGGGAGGTGATCACCTCGCCGATCACGCCGACGTGGTCACCCAGGTCGACGTCGCGCTTCCAGCTCGCCAGCGACTCCTCGCCCACCTTGTCGAGCGAGATCATCACCTGCAGATCGGCGCCGCCGTCGCGGATCGTGGCGAAGCAGAGCTTGCCGCCCACGCGGTTGAGCATGACGCGCCCGACCACGGCGACCTGGTCGCCGGTCGCGGTGTCGGGCTCCAGGCCCTGGTATTTCTCCCTGACCTCGGCGTTGGTCGCCGTGCGTGGGAAATTCACCGGGTAAGGATCGACGCCCTCGCTGCGAAGGCGGTCGAGCTTCTCCCTCCGGATGCGCATCTGCTCGGGAAGTTCGTCGCTCACAACAACAAAGAGTAGGGGATATGGCGAACTGCAAGGGCTCGTCGGCCCCCTGCAGGGTCGCTGAAGGAGCGCTGCAAGAGCCCCGGTTTACAACTTCCTTACGAGCTCGGGGGGGAGCCGGTAGGGAACCGGCCCATGGGGAGCTCGAGGAGACAAAGATGTTCAAGAAGATCGCGACCGGTCTCGCCGCTGTCGCCGCGACCACCGCTGTGGCCCTGTCGCTGCCGGCTTCGGCCCAGGCGAGCTCGTACGACTACTCCGAGGACTGGGGCCCCGCCTACGCCAAGCACGGCCTGGCCAAGGCGCAGGGCTGGGTCGGCGTCGACTGGGACCACCACGGCGACTCGAACGTGGTCAAGGTCAGGGGCAAGCTGTTCGATCTGGACGACCGCAGCTACGAAGAGGGCGGCAAGTGCGCGTACGTCCAGTTCCAGGCCAGCGACTTCGACCACGAATGGTCCCCGGTCTACGCCAAGAAGTACTGCGGCTACCCCGGCTACAAGAAGTTCGGCTTCCAGGAGCACGACGTCTACAGCCTGCGGGCGAAGGTCTGCCAGATCAGCCCGCACGGGGGTTACCCGAAGAAGTGCGGTCCCTGGGAGTACCTCTACACCGCCGAGGGCGAGTGACCTAGAAAAGGGAACGGCCCCCGCGTCGCGCGGGGGCCGTTTCCTTTCTCATGAGGCGTTGCGGTGGTAGACCAGCCGGAGCCCGATGAGGGTGAGCCACGGCTCGTGCACGTCGATCGAGCGCGACTCGCCCACCACCAGGGCGGCGTGCCCGCCGGTGGCCACGACGGTGACCTCGTCGGGATCGTCGGCCAGTTCCGCCGCCATGCGCTCGACGATGCCGTCCACCTGGCCGGCGAAACCGTAGATGATGCCCGCCTGCAGCGCCTCGACGGTGTTCTTGGCGATCACCGAACGCGGCCTGACCAGCTCGACCTTGTGGAGCTGCGCGCCGGCGGCGGCCAGCGCGTCCACGGAGATCTCGATGCCGGGGGCGGTGACGGCGCCGACGTACTCGCCCTTGGCCGAGACCGCGTCGAAGGAGGTCGCGGTGCCGAAGTCGACGATGACGCAGGGGCCGCCGTACTGGTCGATGGCGGCCAGCGCGTTCACGATGCGGTCGCTGCCGACCTCCTTGGGGTTGTCCATGCGTACGGGCACCCCGGTGCGGATGCCCGGCTCCACGATCACCGCGGTCACGTCGCCGTAGTAGCGGCGGCACATCTCGCGCATCTCGTTCAGCACGCTCGGCACGGTGGAGCAGATGGCGATGCCGTCAACGTCGGCCCCCTTGAGCAGCGGCGACTGGGCCAGCAAACCCTGGAGCACGACAGCGATCTCGTCGGCGGTGCGGCGGGCGTCGGTGGCCAGCCTCCAGTGCTCGATGACGTCCTCGCCCTCGAACAGGCCCAGCACCGTGTGCGTGTTGCCGACGTCGATCGTGAGCAGCATCAATTACCCCCGCAGATCCAGTGCGATGTCAAGGGCCGGCGCTGAGTGCGTTAGCGCTCCCACCGCAAGGTAGTCGACGCCAGTTTCCGCCACATCACGGGCCGATTCCAAGGTCAATCCCCCACTCGCTTCAAGCGCAACCCTATTTTTCGCCCGATTTTTCACGAAATGTACGGCACGAGCTGTGTCCTCGACCGTGAAGTTGTCCAGCAGGATCAGCTCGGCGCCCTCGTCCAGAACCGGGTCGAGCTGGTCGAGCCGGTCGATCTCCACCTCGATCGGCAGATCCGGGTACCGCTCCCTGACCGCCCGGAACGCCTCGGCCACGCCCCCGGCAGCCACCACGTGATTGTCCTTGATCAGCGCGGCGTCCGACAGGGACATCCGGTGGTTGACCCCGCCCCCGCAGCGGACCGCGTACTTCTCCAGGGCCCGCAGCCCCGGCAGCGTCTTGCGGCTGTCGCGCACGCGGGCCGCGGTGCCGCTGATCGCCTCGACCCAGCGGCCGGTCAGCGTGGCCACCCCGGACAGGTGCGTGAGCAGGTTGAGCGCGGTGCGCTCGGCCGTCAGCAGGGCCCGCACCGGGCCCTCGACGGTCATCAGCACGTCGCCCGCCCTCACCTGCTCGCCGTCCTTGGCCACCCGCTCGGCGCGGGCCGCGCCCAGCCGCACGAACACCGCCTCGGCCACCGCCAGCCCGGCCACCACGCCGTCCTTGCGGGCCACCACGTCGGCCACCGAGCGCTGGCCGGCCGGGATGGTGGCCAGGCTCGTGACGTCGCCCGCCTCCTGCAGGTCCTCGGCGAGCGCCCGGTCGATCAGCGCGTCCACCTCGGCCGGGTCCAGCCCGGCGGCGGTCAGCTCGTGCGCCAGGCGCGGCGGCATCGCATCGCCGTGCGGTGTGTACGTCATGCGCGGGCCCTCCTCCGTCAGGGTCACGTCCAGGTGACCCAGCCATTCGTTGTCGTCGCGGGTGTCGTGATCCTCGCGCCAGTGCGAACCGCGCGTCTCCAGCCGGGCCGCCGCCGCGCCGGTGAGGACGGTGGCGACGGTGAGCAGGTTCGTGGCCTCCCAGGACTCGGTGCACGCGGGCACCTGGACCGGGGTCCAGCGGGCGTCGCGCAGCGCCCTGGCCGTGGTGATCAGCGACTCGCGGCTGCGCAGCACGCTCGCCCCGGTGCTCATGTGGGCCTGGATCCTGGGCCTGACCCTCGGGTCCACCAGCCCCTCCGCGGCGCTGCCCGGCACCGGCTCCCCTGGCGCGGGCCGTACGGCGTGGATGTCCTCGGCGATGCGCTCGGCGAAGACCAGCCCTTCGAGCAGGGAGTTGGAGGCCAGCCGGTTCGCGCCGTGCACGCCCGTGCAGGCGACCTCGCCGCAGGCGTACAGGCCGTCGATGGAGGTGCGGCCGTGCAGGTCCGTACGGACGCCTCCGCTGGCGTAGTGGGCGGCCGGTGAGACGGGGATCGGCTGCGTGGCCGGGTCGATGCCGTGCTCGCGGCAGACCGCGTAGATCGTCGGGAAGCGGGACTCCCACTTGTCGCGGCCGAAGTGCCGGCCGTCCAGGTACACGTGGTCGCGCCCCGTCTCGCGCATCACCCGCAGGATGGCCTTGGCCACGACGTCGCGCGGCGCCAGGTCGGCCAGCTCGTGCACCTGCGCCATGAACCTGTTGCCCTCGTGGTCGGTCAGGAAGGCCCCCTCGCCCCTGACCGCCTCCGAGATCAGCGGCTGCTGGCCCTTCGAGCCCTCGCCGAGCCACAACACGGTGGGGTGGAACTGCACGAACTCGATGTCCCGCACCACGGCCCCGGCCCGCAGGGCCAGCGCCACGCCGTCGCCCGTGGAGACGGTGGGGTTGGTGGTGGCCGCGTAGACCTGGCCCATCCCGCCGGTGGCG
Source organism: Nonomuraea sp. GTA35 (assembly GCF_041950525.1). NCBI lineage: Bacteria > Bacillati > Actinomycetota > Actinomycetes > Streptosporangiales > Streptosporangiaceae > Nonomuraea > Nonomuraea sp. GTA35. Next base: position 349,426 of record NZ_JBGNUV010000009.1, read on the forward strand.
AGCACCACCGCCCGGGCGCGCACCGCGCCCACGCCGTCACGCGCGCCCTCGCCCATGACGTGCAGCGTCACGCCCCTGGCCCGGCCTCTGGCGTCCTTGAGCAGGTCGAGCACCAGCGCGTGCTCGATCACCTCGATCCGGCTCGCCCTGACCGCCTCGACGAGCGCCCGCTGCACCTCGGCGCCCGTGGCGTCGCCGCCGGCGTGCACGATCCGGTGCCGCCGGTGCCCGCCTTCCCTGGTGAGCTGGAGCTCCCCCTCGGGCGTCCGGTCGAAGCGGGCTCCCCGCGCCATGAGCCGCCGCACCGCGCCGGGCCCCTCGGTCACGAGCGTGCGCACCGCCCGCGCGTCGCACAGGCCCACCCCGGCGATCAGGGTGTCGTTCAGGTGCTCGTCAGGGGTGTCGTGCGGGTCGAGCACGGCCGCGATGCCGCCCTGGGCCCAGCGGGTGGAGCCGGCCGACAGCACGTCCTTGGTGACGACCAGGACCTTGGCCGCCGGCTCCAGCTCCGCGTAGCGCAGGGCCACGGTCAGTCCCGCGACGCCGGAGCCCACGACGACCACGTCCGCCTCGACGGTCCAGCCGGGCTCCGGCGCGGTCAGACGCAGGGGAATCACCGGTGCGCTCATGGGGGTCTCCTCACTGGGGCAATCTCGTCAGCATGACGATAATCCCTGGAGTAGTGATTTCGTCAACATGACGATAACGCCTGGGGCGACGTGAACATGCCCCGGGGTGCTCAGTGACTCCCGCTCTTCCTGATGAACGCCTCGTACTCGGCGAACGGCTCCAGCCCCACGGCCCTGCGCCGCTCGTCCAGCAGCTCCAGATCCTCGATCGGCATGGGCTCCAGGCCGTCCGCGCCGTCGTGGAACTGGGTGCCGTAGAGCTGGGGACGGCCGGAGCGCACGCGTACGCGGTCCACCAGGTACGCGAAGTCGCGCGGCGAGGCCTCGTCCGACTCCACGGCGTCGGCCATCAGCTCGCGGAACAGCCGCTGCACGTCACGGGAGGTCGCGTGCTGCGCGAGCAGCCAGGCCGCCCGCGCCGCCCGCTCCCCCACCTGGGAGATCAACGGCCAGCCGCGGGTGGCGACGACGGAGTAGAGCCAGGCCGTGTTGCCCTCGTCGAGCCGCTGCAGGCGCGCGAGCCTCTTGTCGCCGGGAGAGCCCTTGGCCGGGTCGCGCATGGCCTGGTCCATCTCCACACGCCGGAGCAGCTCGTCCCTCAGCTCCTCATCCGTCATGCTCCCGACGGTAATCCGCCTCAGGCGGGATTCAAGGTGATGGTGACGTTGTCGATCAGCCGCGTGGAGCCGACCGTGGCCGCCACCGCGAGCACGGCCATGCCCTCGAAGCTCTCGTCCACCTCCGTGAACGTGGCCGGATCGACCAGGGCCAGGTAGTCGACGTCGAGCTCGGGGCCGGCCTCGTCGAGCACCGCGCGCGCGGTCCGCCGGACCTCGGCCGGGGTGAGCTGGGCCGCGCCCGCCCGCAGGGCCCGCGACAGCGCCAGCGCCACCCGCCGGTCGTCGCCGGACAGGTAGCGGTTGCGGCTGGACAGGGCCAGGCCGTCGGACTCGCGCACGGTCGGCGAGCCCAGGATCTCGATCGGCAGGTCGAGGTCGGCGACCATGCGGCGGATCAGGGCGAGCTGCTGGGCGTCCTTCTGGCCGAACACCGCCAGGTCGGGCTGCACCAGGTTGAACAGCTTCAGCACGACCGTGAGCACGCCGTCGAAGTGCCCCGGCCTGAAGGCTCCCTCGACGATGCGGCCCATCTCGCCGGCGGAGACGCTCACCTGGCGGTCGGGCGGGTACATGTCCTCGGCCGCCGGGTGGAAGACGACGTCCACGTCCTCGGCCCGGCACACATCAAGATCGGCGTCAAATGTACGTGGATATCGCGAAAAATCCTCATTAGGACCGAATTGGAGGGGATTGACGAAGATGCTGACCACGACCTGATCGGCCCGCACCCGAGCCTGCCTGATCAGCGACCGGTGGCCCTCGTGGAGCGCGCCCATGGTCGGCACCAGCGCCACCGTGCCTCCACGGCGCGCCTTGACCAGGTCTTCCCGGCCCCTGGCGACGATCAGCTCCATAACAGCCCTCCCAACGCGACGGTCAGGTCCATATATTGCCCCCCAGCGCGTCGAGCAGCCGCTCCGCCTCCTCCGGTTTGAGCAACCCCGCAGCCAGCGCCCGGTCCGCGGTGAGCCTGGCCAGCGCGACGTAGGCGTCGGCCGCCTCCGGAGCGGCCAGGATCAGCGCGTCGACGTGCTTGCGCACGGTGCCCGCGTCGCCGCGGACGACGGGGCCGGTCAGCCCGGCGATGCCCAGCCGCAGCACGTTGTCGAGGGCCGCGCCCAGCAGCGGGCCCAGCATGCGGCCGGGATGATCGACCCCGATGCCCCGCAGCAGGTCGGAGGACTCGGCGATGAGCGTGACCATGTGGTTGGCCGCGTTGGCCAGGGCCGCGTGGTAGAGCGGGCGGTCGGCGTCGGCGATCCACACCGGCTCGCCGCCCATCTCGATCACCAGGGCCTCGGCGACGGGCCGCAGCACCTCGGGGGCGGTGACGCCGTAGGAGATGCCGGTCAGCTTGTTGAGGTCGTCGTCCCTGCCGGTGAACGTCATCACCGGGTGCAGCGCGAGCGGCAGCGCCCCGGCCTCGGCGGCCGGATCGAGCACGGACAGCCCGTACGCCCCGCTGGTGTGCACCAGCATCTTGCCCCGGAGGTCGGCGCCGGTGCCGGCCAGCCCGCTGACGAGGTGCGGCAGCGCGTCGTCGGGCACGGTGAGCAGGACGAGCTGGGCCGCCGCCACCACCTCGTCGGGCCGGGACGGCTTGACGCCGAGGCGCTCGGCCGCCCATCGCTGCGAGTTGTCGGACACACCGCTGGCGGCCACGACCCTGTGCCCGGCCTGCGCCAACGCGGCGCCGAGAGCCGAGCCGACCTTGCCCGCCCCGAGCACGCCGACGGTCAGCCGTGCCGGGCGATCCCCTGCGTCCATGACGTCTCACCCCTGTCGACCGTGATGGCACTGCCGACCAGCGTAACGGCCTCTCCGAGTGACGAGCGTGACCGGTGTTTTGCCGCGCGTTGAGTTATTCGCAAATGCGACAAGGGCATACAAAACGTGCACCCCCTGTCGGAAGAGATGAGGAGAGGGGTTCATCGCATGGCAGCGGGCGCCGAGTCCCGGATCGAGGCCCGACGCCCGCGCGATGCGACCTCTTGGAGGTGCGCCGGCCGGTCATCCGCCGACTGACCGGCCGGGGGACGAGCCCGGGCCGACCTGCGTCGGCCCGGGCTCTTTCCCATCAGTAGTGGTGAGGCGCGTGCACGCCGGCGCCGCCCTTGCAACCGGCGACCGCGACGCCGATGACGGCCACGGCGTTGCCGCAGATGTTGATCGGGGCGGTGATCGGGGCGACCACCTGGTTGCCGGAGATCACACCGCCGCCGCCGTCGGTGATGATGTCGGCGTGCGCCGGGACGGCCAGCGACATCATGGCGACGGCTCCGGTGACGACCAGGACCTTCTTCAGCATGAGGGCTCCTCTCGGTTTCGCGGCACGGAGCCGCGGGTGCATGTTCGGGAGCGATCGGGATCGGCCAATTGGGGGTTGGCCGAACGCGACCACTCGGTGACAATGGGTAAACGCTACCGCAAGCTCACGACCTTGAGTAGTCAAACGATGACGGTGCGTGTCTGTCGCGAGTCATGAGATAGTCCAGGGCATGTGGCTCACCTGGCGCGTCGCAACGGAGCGCGCGCTGTACGGCGAGGAGGGTTTCTACCTCCGCGAACGCCCGTCGGGCCACTTCCGCACCTCGGTCAGCGCCTCGGCGGCCTTCGCCGAGGCGGTGCTGGGGCTGCTCGCGGAGGTGGACGCGGAGCTGGGCGAACCAGACGTGCTCGATCTGGTCGACATCGGCGCGGGCGAGGGCTTGCTGGTCACGCAGGTGCTGGAGGCGGCCGGGCCACGGCTGCGCGATCGGCTGCGCGTCACGGCCGTGGATCTCTCACCCAGACCGGCGGGGCTGCCCGAGCGGATCGAGTGGTCGCCGAGCCTGCCGACGGAGATCACCGGGCTGGCCATCGCCAACGAGTGGCTGGACAACGTGCCGCTCGACGTGGCCGAGCAGACCCCCGAGGGGCCGCGGCTGGTCATGGTCGACGTGCACACGGGCGAGGAGCGCATCGGCGGCCCCCTGCGGCCGGCCGACCGGAGCTGGCTGGAGCGGTGGTGGCCGCTCGATCGGGTGGGCTCGCGGGCCGAGATCGGGCGTCCCCGCGACGAGGCGTGGGCCTCGGTTCTGGTACGCCTCACCAGGGGCCGGGCGATCGCCATCGATTATGCACACCCTGTGGACAACCGGCCGCTGCACGGCACGCTGACCGGGTACCGCGACGGGGCGGTCGTCACCCCCGTACCCGACGGGACCTGCGACATCACCGCGCACGTCGCGCTCGACGCGTGCGCGGAGGCCGGGCGGCGGGCCGGTGCGATATCCACAACCTTGTCCACACAGCGGGAGGCGCTGCGGAAGCTGGGGCTCACCGGTGAGCGGCCGCCGCTGGAGCTGGCCCGCACCGATCCGCGCGGCTACCTCCGGGCCCTCGCCAGGGCCTCGGAGGAGGGCGAGCTGATCGACGCGTCGGGGCTCGGCGGCTTCGGCTGGCTCAGCCAGTCGCGGTGAGCTCCAGCGCGTGCAAGCCGCGGATCACGTAGCCCGGCTTCCAGGTGGGCTCCTGCCGCAGCTCCAGCGTGGCCGCCCGGTCGAGCAGCGCGCCGAACGACTCCATCAGCTCGATCCTGGCCAGCGGCGCGCCCAGGCAGAAGTGGATCCCGGCGCCGAAGGAGATGTGCGGGTTGTCGGCGCGGCCCACGTCGAGCCGGTCCGGGTCCTCGAACACGGCCGGGTCCCTGTTCGCCGAGCCGAACAGCAGCGCCACCTCCGAGCCGCGCGGGATCTTCACCCCGTGCACCTCGATGTCCTCCAGCACCCAGCGCTCGAACATCTGCAGCGGCGTGTCCCAGCGCATCAGCTCCTCGACGGCCGTGGGCAGCAGGGAGCGGTCGGCGCGCAGCCTGGCCAGCTCGCCGGGGTTCCTGAACAGGGACCACCAGCCGTTGCCCGTCACGTTCACGGTGGCCTCGTGGCCGGCGTTGAGCAGCAGGACGCAGGTGCCGACCAGCTCGTCCTCGGTCAGCTCGTCGATCTGGGCGAGCGCGCTGACGAGGTCGTCGCCGGGGCTCCTGCGGCGCTGGGCGGCCAGCGCCTTGAGGTAGCCGGCGAACTCCGAGGCCGCGCGGACCGCGGTGTGCTGGGCCTCGGGCGACGGGTTGAGCTCGTACATGCCGCAGATGTCGGCGGACCAGGGGCGCAGCAGGTGGCGGTCATGGTCGGGGATGCCGAGCATCTCCGCGATCACGGTGACCGGGAGCGGCTCGGCGACCTCGGCGATCAGGTCACCGCCGCCCTTGTCCACGTACGCGTCCACCAGGCTCCCGGCCATGGCCCGGACGCGGGGGCGCAGCGACTCGACCATGCGGGGCGTGAACGCCCTGGAGACCAGCCGGCGCAACCTGGTGTGCACCGGCGGCTCCACGTCCAGCATGCCCGCCCTGATCACGCGCCAGAACGGCTCCTGGAACTCCGGCTCCGCCGGCCTGCCGAACTCCTCGTGGGTGGCCACGTGCAGGTAGGAGCGGCCCAGCCGGCGGTCTCTGAGCAGCGCGTTCACGTCGGCGTGCCGCGCGATGAGCCACTGGCCCGTCGGCTCGAAGTAGCTGACGGGCGCCTGGCGCCTCAGCTCGTCGTAGACCCGGTACGGGTATGCCACGAAATCCGGATTCCAAGGATCAAAGGCCACTATTTCATCTTAGGAGTGACATCCTCCTGCTTGGGGTGCCTGCCACGCATCCGGATGTTGAGCAGCTCCACGATGACCGAGAAGGCCATCGCGAAGTAGATGTAGCCCTTCGGGATGTGCTGGTCGAGGCCCTCGGCGACGAGCACCACGCCGATCAGCACCAGGAACGCCAGCGCCAGCATCTTGATCGTCGGGTGCTGGTCCACGAACCTGCTGATCGGCCCGGAGGCGAACAGCATCACCGCCACCGCCACCACGACGGCCGCGATCATCACGCCGAGCTCGTCCACCATGCCGACGGCCGTGATGACGGAGTCCAGCGAGAACACGATGTCCAGCACCATGATCTGCGCGATCACCGAGGCGAACGAGGCCGCGGCGGCCTGCTTGCCGTCCTTGCCGGAGGGGCCCTCCATGCTGTGGTGGATCTCCGTGACGCTCTTGCCCAGCAGGAACAGGCCGCCGAGCAGCAGGATCAGGTCCCGTCCCGATATCTCGTGGCCGAGGACGGAGAACAGCGGCTCGGTGAGCTGGACCACCCACGACAGGCCGAGCAGCAGGAGCAGCCGGCTGATGAGAGCCGCGGCCAGGCCGAGCACCCGGGCCCGGTCCCGTTGTTCAGGGGGTAGCTTGCCGGCCAGGATGGAGATGAAGATGATGTTGTCGATCCCGAGCACGATCTCCAGGGCGACAAGGGTGAAGAAGCCGATCCAGATGTTCGGGTCGGTCACCCAATCCAACATCTGCTCACCTCCATGACTCAGGGGGACTTGACGGGGGTTTCCCGGTAGCAACGAGTCATGGGCGGCAATAGTTCGCGGTCTTGCGTTTCCTCCCCGGCTGTCGGTTATAGTTCCGGACGTAGGTCATGAGTGCCAGCGACAAGCCCCGGCTAGCTGGCCGGCAACCCTCGCGTCCGCGGCGGGGTGCCCCGGGTGAGGACCTGGTCCGCCACGAGGTGTGGCGGGCAAGCGCGGGCTCTGTGGCTGCTCCCAGGGGTCCGATGACCCTGCAGGAGGCATGCCGTGTCCACGCTGACGATCTTCAACTCCGCCCGTGACGCCGCCACGACCGCTCCGGACGCCTCGGCGGGCCGGCCGATCCCCGCCGTGCTCGGTGCCGATCTGGAGGTGCCCGTCAAGGGCGGCAGGCTCGTGGGGTACGCCAACCTGGACTACGCCGCCAGCGCACCCTGTCTGGAGCCGGTCAGCGCCGCCGTCGCCGCCGCGCTCCCGGCCTACTCCAGCGTCCACCGCGGCGCCGGCTACGCCTCGCAGCTCACCACCGCCAGGTACGAGCAGGCCCGCCACACGGTCAGGGCGTTCGTCGGCGCCCGCCCCGACGATGCCGTGATCTTCACCCGCAACACCACCGACGCCACGAACCTGCTGGCCGGCTGCCTGCCGGAAGGCACCACCACCGTGGTCTTCGACACCGAGCACCACGCCTCGCTGCTGCCCTGGCCCGAGGCCGTACGGCTGGCGCCGCCCGCCTTCCCCGGCGAGGCCGTGCGCGCCGCCGACGAGGCGCTGGCCGGGATCGACGGGCCGAAGCTGCTCGTGGTCACCGCCGCCTCCAACGTGACCGGCGAGCTGTGGCCGATCGCCGCCCTGGCCCACATCGCGCACCGGCACGGGGCCCGCATCCTGGTGGACGCGGCGCAGCTCGTACCGCATCGCAAGCTCAACCTGACCGCGCTCGACCTGGACTACGTGGCCTTCTCCGGGCACAAGCTGTACGCGCCGTTCGGCGCGGGGGTGCTGGTCGGGCGCCGGGACTGGCTGGCCGAGGGGGAGCCGTACCTCAAGGGCGGGGGCGCGGTGCGCGCGGTCGGGGACGACGTCGAGTGGCACGACGACCCCGAGCCGCGGCACGAGGCGGGCACCCCGAACGTGCTGGGCGCCATCGCCCTGGCCGCCGCCTGCGACGCGCTGACCGCCACCGGGTGGACGGAGCTGGTGCGCGAGGAGGAGCGGCTGATCGCCCGGCTGCGGGCCGGGCTCGCCGCGATCACGGGGGTACGGGAGCTGTCGCTGTGGGGGGACGATCACCCGCGGGTCGGCATCGTGTCGTTCACCGTGGCCGGGTACTCGGCTCGCGAGGTCGCCGAGGCGCTGTCCGGCGAGTACGGCATCGGGGTGCGTGACGGCAAGTTCTGCGCGCACCCCTTCGTGCGGCATCTCCTGGGCACCGCCGACGGCGGGTGCGAGGACGGCACCGCGTCGGCGGTGCGGGCCTCGATCGGGATCGGCACCACGCAGGAGCACGTGGACCGGCTGGTCGAGGCCGTGCGCGACCTCGTCGCCCGCCTCTAGGCCTCTCTACCCGTTCGGCGGCTTGCGGTGCTGGGGCGGCTCGTCGGAGACGAGCGCGTCGATCTCCCGCATGTCCTCGTCGTTGAGCCTGCCCGAGCTGGGCGCGGCCGGCTGCCGGGGCACCTCGGGCGTCTCGCCGGGCGCGGGTGTGGGCGTCGTGGGGCCGCCGGCGGTCGTCGTGCCCGCCACCCCGCCTGCCATCGTGCCTGCGGTGGTCGCCCTGCCGCCCGGCCCGTACGCCGTCAGCTCCTCCTCAGCCGCGCGCCGGTCGGCACGCCTGCGGAACATCGCGCCGAAGATGGCGTCCAGTCCGATCCGGCCGCCGCCCAGCGCCAGGAACAGCAGGCTGAGCGCGGCAAGGGCACCCGCCAGCTCCCAGCCGCCCTCACCGACCATCACGCCCTTGGTGCCGTGCACGAACGCGATCGCACCGAGCATGTTGATCAGCAACAGCAGCGCCACCGGGCGTACCAGCAGGCCGAGGATCAGGAAGATGCCGCCTACGGTCTCGACGACGGTCGCGAACCCGGCGGCCAGCTCGGGCATCGGGATCCCCATCTCCCTGAAACCCTGTGTGGTGGCGCCTAGCCCGCTCTGCCACTTCTGCCAGCCGTGCGCCACGAAGATCACGCCGGTCGCGACGCGCGCGATCAGTGCCGCGACATCAAAGAGAACTCTCTTCATGGTGTTTTCTCCCCCCGTTCCCGGTATTCCTCCCCATGTCCGGCTTCACGATGCGTTTCCATACCATGTCTTGACTGTCCCCCCCGCTGGATCATCCCCAGGCCGAGTGGCAGCATGGCCCGTATGACGGAACGTGTGGTCGGAATCGGCGCGGGCGCGAAAGAGCTGGCCACGGAGGACATGATCCTCAACATCGGCCCCCAGCACCCGTCCACCCACGGCGTGCTCAGGCTCCGGCTGACGCTCGACGGCGAGCGCATCGCCACCGCCGAGCCGATCATCGGCTACATGCACCGGGGCGCGGAGAAGCTGTTCGAGGTGCGCGACTACCGTCAGATCATCATGCTGGCCAACCGGCACGACTGGCTGTCGGGCTTCGCCAACGAGCTGGGCGTGGTGATCGCCGCCGAGCGCATGCTGGGCATGGAGCCGCCGGTGCGGGCCGTGTGGGCGCGCACGCTGCTGGCCGAGCTCAACCGGGCGCTCAACCACCTGATGTTCCTCGGCTCCTACCCCCTCGAACTGGGCGCGATGACGCCGCTGTTCTACTCCTTCAACGAGCGCGAGCGCATCCAGGCCGTGATGGAGGAGATCTCCGGCGGGCGCATGCACTACATGTTCAACCGGGTCGGCGGGCTGAAGGAGGACCTGCCGTACGGCTGGCTCGACCGCGTCTCCGCCACCGTCGCGCAGACCCGCAGCCGGGTCCCCGACATCGAGAACCTCATCCTGCACAACGAGATCTTCATCGCCCGC
>NZ_JBGNUV010000009.1:359167-475869 GCF_041950525.1 Nonomuraea sp. GTA35
CGGCGGGCTGAAGGAGGACCTGCCGTACGGCTGGCTCGACCGCGTCTCCGCCACCGTCGCGCAGACCCGCAGCCGGGTCCCCGACATCGAGAACCTCATCCTGCACAACGAGATCTTCATCGCCCGCACCAAGGGCGTGGGGGTGCTGACGCGCGAGCAGATCATGCAGTACGGCGTCAGCGGCCCCATCGCCCGCGCCTCCGGGATGGACCTCGACCTGCGGCGCGACGATCCGTACCTGGCCTATCCCGAGCTGCCCGTCAAGGTCGTCACCCGCGGCGCCGGCGACTGCCACGCCCGCTTCGAGGTGCTGCTCGAACAGCTCAAGGTCTCGCTCGACCTGGCCGACGCGTGCGTCGACCGGCTGCGCTCGCTGCCGCCCGGGCCGATCAACCAGCGGCTGCCGAAGGTGCTCAAGGTGCCCGAGGGCCACACGTACGCGTGGACGGAGAACCCGCTCGGCATCAACGGCTACTACCTGGTCTCCAAGGGCGACAAGACGCCGTGGCGGCTCAAGCTGCGCTCGGCCTCCTACAGCAACCTCCAGGTGCTGCGCGAGATGCTCCCCGGGCATCTCGTGGCCGACATGGTGGCGATCCTCGGCTCCATGTTCTTCGTGGTGGGTGACATCGATAAGTGAACGCCCAGGAACGCGACAAGTACGTCGATTGGCTACGGGCGCTCAGCCTGATCGTCGTGGTGGTCTGGCACTGGGCCTTCACGATCCTCGACTGGAAGCCGCACGGGCCCGAGCCCACCAGCCCGCTGGGCTTCACCAGCGGGTTGTGGATCCTCACCTGGCTGCTGCAGGTGCTGCCGCTGTTCTTCTACGTCGGCGGCCACGTGCACCTGCTGTCCTGGCACCGGGCCAGGGCGCGCGGCACCGGCATCGGCGCGTTCGTCTGGCGGCGCATCCGCGCGCTGGCCTTACCCGCGCTGTTCCTGTCCGGGGTGTGGATCGTCATCGGGGCGGTGGTGACGTACACCTTCGAGGTGGACTGGATGTGGCGGGTGGTGCTGCTGGTGCTCAGCCCGCTGTGGTTCCTCGGCGTCTACCTCGTGCTCATCGCGCTGCTGCCCCTCGCGCTCTGGCTGCACCAGCGTTACGACGTGCTGACCCTCATCTGGCTCGGCGGCGCGGCACTGGTGGTGGACGTGCTGCGCTTCCGGTACGGGATCGAGTGGGCGGCCTGGCTGAACATGATCATCGTCTGGGGGCTGGCGCACCAGGCGGGCTTCTTCTACGACCGCGTCGTGGCGCTGCCCAGGCGCTACGACATCGCGCTGCTGTGGACCGGGCTGTTCGCCCTGTTCGGGCTGGTCTACTCGGGCATCTACCCGGGCTCGATGGTGGGGGTCCCCGGCGACAAGTTCTCCAACATGGCGCCGCCCACGTTCGTGATCGTGGCGCTGCTGCTGTTCCAGATCGGGCTGGTCGAGGTGCTCCGGCCGGCCATGGAGCGGGTGCTGGAACGGCCGCGCTGGCGGCGGCTGAACGGCTTCATCAACCGGTACTCGCTGCCGCTGTTCCTGTTCCACACCACCGGGATGGCGATCTCCCTGGGGCTGTCGTGGTGGTTGTTCGGCACGCTGGAGGACCGGATCCCGCCGGACTCGGTGTGGTGGCTGGAGCGGCCGATCGCCATCATCGGGCCGCTCATCTGCACCGCCCCGGTCATCTACCTCTTCGGCCGCCGGCGGGCCCCCGTCAGGCAAACGCAGGACACGGATGTCAGCGGATCCATAAGCTCTGACCATGGCTGACATCGCCTTCCGGGCCAACGCCGAAGACGAGCGGATCATTCGGACCGCGCTGCGGGAAGGTGAGCGGCCGAGCGACGTCCTGCGCCGCGCGCTGCGCCTGCTGCAGCGCGAGATGTGGCACGACCGCCTGCTCACCGGCAGTTTCCGCCCGGTCGAGGGCCTGCCGGACGAGCGCTAGTCGCGAGGACGGTCCTCCGGCTCCTTGGGGATGCGGCAGGCGTGCTCCAGGTAGAGCGCGGCGCAGACCAGCACCACGCACGACACGAACGAGCCCGTCGCGACGAAGAACTCGCCGCGTGGCGTCTCCCGATCGAGGATCTGCACGGTGTGCAGGGCGAACCCGGCGAACACCCCGCCGAACACCGCCCCCGCGTACGCCGAGGCCTTCGCCAGCGCCGCCAGCCTGGCCACCGCCAGCGGCTCCACCGGCTTGGTGCCCGGCTTCCTGGCGATCCTGGCCTTGGTGGCCCAGCCGCTGTAGGCCTCGCCGAGAGCAAGCAGCAGCACCGTGGGGATCGCCGTCCAGGGCATGAGCGGCAGGTCGGAGTAGATCGGCCTGATCACGACCCAGGTGAGCAGGGCCATGACGACGACGATGCCGACCAGGGGGCCGGGGTGGGTGGGTTTCAATCGGGCCTCTGCAGCTTCAGGTCCTCGCGCAGGCGTACGCCCTGCTCGTCGAGCTCCTGGAGGAGATCCGCCACCCGGCCGCGGCCGGGCACCTCGCCCTCCGGGTCGGCCTTCGACCAGGGCACCAGCACGAACGCGCGCTCGTGCGCCCGCGGGTGCGGCAACGTGAGGTCGGGGTCGTCGCAGACGGTCTCGCCCACCACGATCAGGTCGATGTCGAGCGTGCGCGGCCCCCAGCGCTCCACGCGCTCGCGGCCGAAGGCGTTCTCGACGCTCTGCGCCCGCTCCAGCAGCGTGCGCGGGGCGAGCGTGGTCTCGGCGACCACGATCGCGTTGAGGTACGGGCGCTGCCCGCCGGGCCCGCCGACCGGGTCGGTCTCGTAGACCGGTGACGCCGTGACGAACTCCAGCCCCGGCGCGTCGAACAGCGTGTCCACGGCACCCTGCAACGTCTGGAACCGGCGTCCCAGGTTGCTGCCGAGAGAGAGCACCACCTTCATGCGCGGCTCCGCTCGATCGTGACGACCACGTCGTCGAAGGGCAGCGGGATCGGCGCCGCCGGCTTGTGCACGCTCACCTCGGCCTTGCGCACCAGCTCGCTGGCCAGGCACACGTCGGCCAGCCGCTGCGCGAGCGTCTCGATCAGCTCGACCGGCTCGCCCTCCACCACCTCGACCAGCGCCTGCGCCAGCTCCCCGTAGTGGACGGTCTTGGTCAGGTCGTCGCCGGCCGCGGCCGGCGCGGTGTCGAGGAACAGGGTCGCGTCCACCACGAACTCCTGCCCGAGCTCCCGCTCGGCAGCGAGCACGCCGTGCCTGCCCCGGGCCCGCAGGCCCTTGAGAGCGATGCGATCAAGGCTCAAGCTCGCCTTCCTCCTCCTCGTCGTCGTCGCCCTGGAGGACCGGGGAGCCGTGGTGCATCCACAGCCGCCAGCCCTGCGAGGTGCGGATGTAGACGTTGCTGGCCACCACCTTGCCCGCGGCGAAGCTGGCCTCGCCCTCCTCGCCCGCGGTCAGGATGTTCTCCACGCAGGTCAGGACGGCCACGTCACCCAGCACGGTCGTGTTGACGTCGGTCAGCACGAACTGGATGTAGGTGGTGTTCGCCATGATCAGGGCCCAGGAGCGCAGCACCTCCTGGCGGCCCGCCAGCAGGGTCCAGCCCGGGTGCACGCAGCTCACCTGGTCGTCAGTGGTGTCCTCGGCCCAGATCTCGGTCATCTTGTCCAGGTCCGCGCTCTCTATCGCGGCGTAGAACTCCTGGTTGACCGTCTCGATCGCGGCGGTGTCGACGCTCATGTGCCTGCTCCGGCTCTCTTCCATGCGGCCGCCACGCGCACGGCATCGGCGTTGGGACCTACCTCGTGCACGCGTACGCACCAGGCGCCGGCGTGCGCCGCCAGCGCGGTGACCGCCAGCGTGGCGTCGTCGCTGCGGCTGAACGGCCGTGGCGTGCCGTCGGGATCGGCCAGCAGCCGCCCCAGGAAACGTTTGCGCGATGCCCCGATGAGCAGCGGGAAGCCCAGCTCGGCCAGGCGCGGGATGCCCGCCAGCACGGCCCAGTTGTGCTCGGCGTTCTTGGCGAAGCCGAGGCCGGGGTCGAGCACGACCTGCTCCGGCGTGACCCCTTCGGCCAGCACCAGGTCCACCCGCTTGCTCAGCTCCTCCCGCACCTCCGTCACCACGTCGGCGTAGACGGCGCGCGAGTACATGTCGTGGCTGTGGCCGCGCCAGTGCATCACGACGTACGTGACCCCGGTCGCGGCGACCACGCGCGGCATCTCCGGGTCGGCCAGGCCGCCGCTCACGTCGTTGACGATCCGCGCGCCCGCCTCCACCGCGGCCTTGGCTACCTCGGCGCGCATCGTGTCGACGCTGACCACCACCCCCTCGGCGGACAGCGCCCTGATCACCGGGACGACCCGGGCCAGCTCCTCGTCCATGGACACCCTGGCCGCGCCCGGGCGGGTGGACTCGCCGCCCACGTCGACGATGTCGGCGCCCTCGCGCACCAGCTCAAAGCCGTGCTGGATGGCGGCCGCCTCGTCGAACCACATGCCGCCGTCGCTGAACGAATCGGGCGTCACGTTGACCACACCCATGACGAGGCACCGCTCCGCACCTCCCGGCACGCTGATGGGCACGCTAGTCATGGGCCAAGCCTAGGCGCTTGCCCACACCTGGTGACATCGTGGGTACCCCGTTCGGTCTCCAGCGGCTCGTCAGCGCCCCAGGATCAGCGCCATGGCCTCGGATCGGGTCTTGTCGCTGGTGCGGAAGTCGCCGCGGACGGCCGAGGTGACGGTCTTGGCGCCCGGCTTGCGTACGCCGCGCATCGTCATGCACAGGTGCTCGCACTCCACGACCACGATGACGCCGCGCGGCTCCAGCACCCGCATGAGCGCGTCGGCGATCTGGGAGGTCATGCGCTCCTGCACCTGGGGGCGGCGGGCGAACACGTCCACCAGGCGCGCGAGCTTCGACAGGCCGGTGACCTGGCCCCGCTCGTTGGGGATGTAGCCCACGTGGGCCAGGCCGTGGAACGGGACGAGGTGGTGCTCGCAGGTCGAGTAGACCTCGATGTCCCGGACGAGCACCATCTCGTCGTGGTCGACGTCGAAGACCTTGTTCAGCACGTCTTCGGGCGTCTGGCCGAGCCCCGAATACTGCTCGGCCATGGCTCTGGCGACCCGGGCGGGCGTCTCGATCAGGCCGTCACGGTCGGGATCCTCGCCGATGGCGTAGAGGATCTCGCGTACGGCCTTCTCGATCCGCCCGAGGTCGACGTCGTGCTGAGTCACGCACTGTCCCCGGAAGGCAGCGCGTCCTGGCGGCCCGTGGTGAGCGAGCCGTTGGCCGACTGCTCCTTCGGGGTCAGGATCGGCGGGCGGTCGGACGGGAGCCGCTTGCCGTAACCCGCGTACGACGGGCGGTGCTCCTTGACGACCACCGGGGCGAAGATCTGCAGCACCTGGTCGCGGGAGAGGGTCTCCTTCTCCATGAGCTCCAGCACCAGGTTGTCGAGCACGTCGCGGTACTCGACCAGGATGTCCCACGCCTGGTCGTGCGCCGACTCGATCATCCGGCGGACCTCCTCGTCGATCGTGGAGGCGATCTTCTCGGAGTAGTCGCGCTCGTGGCCCATCTCGCGGCCCAGGAAGACCTCCGCCTGGCCGGTGCCGAACTTACGGGCGCCGAGCTGCTCGCTCATGCCGTACTCGGTCACCATGCGGCGGGCGACGGCCGTGGCCTTCTCGATGTCGTTGGAGGCGCCGGTGGTGGGCTCGTGGAAGACGAGCTCCTCCGCCGCGCGGCCGCCGAGCAGCATCGCGAGCTGGTCCATCATCTCGGACCTGGTGGCCAGGAACTTGTCCTCCATCGGCAGCGTCATCGTGTAACCGAGGGCGCGGCCGCGGGACAGGATCGTGATCTTGTGGACCGGGTCGGAGTTCGGCAGCGCGTGCGCCACCAGCGCGTGACCGCCCTCGTGGTAGGCGATCATCTTCTTCTCCTTGTCGGACATGACCCGCGTCTTGCGCTCGGGCCCTGCCATGACACGGTCGATCGACTCCTCCAGGACGTCCATCGTGATCAGCTTCTGGTCGGCCCGCGCGGTGAGCAGGGCTGCCTCGTTGATCACGTTGGCCAGGTCGGCGCCGGTGAAGCCGGGCGTGCGGCGCGCGATGACGTCGAGGTCGACGTCGGGCGCGAACGGCTTGCCGCGGCCGTGCACCTTGAGGATGCCCTTGCGGCCCTCCAGGTCGGGGCGGTCGACGGTGACCTGACGGTCGAAGCGACCAGGACGCAGCAGCGCCGGGTCGAGGATGTCGGGCCGGTTCGTCGCGGCGATGAGGATCACGCCGCCCTTGACGTCGAAGCCGTCCATCTCGACGAGCAGCTGGTTCAGCGTCTGCTCGCGCTCGTCGTGACCGCCGCCCAGGCCGGCGCCGCGGTGGCGGCCGACGGCGTCGATCTCGTCGATGAAGATGATCGCCGGGGCGTTCGCCTTCGCCTGCTCGAACAGGTCGCGGACACGCGAGGCGCCGACACCGACGAACATCTCGACGAAGTCGGAACCGGAGATCGAGTAGAACGGCACGCCGGCCTCACCGGCGACCGCGCGGGCCAGCAGCGTCTTACCGGTGCCGGGCGGGCCGTACAGCAGCACACCCTTGGGGATCTTGGCGCCGATCGCCTGGAACTTGGCCGGGGCCTGAAGGAACTCCTTGATCTCCTGGAGCTCCTCGATGGCCTCGTCGGCGCCGGCCACGTCGGCGAACGTGGTCTTGGGAGTGTCCTTGGTGATCAGCTTCGCCTTCGACTTGCCGAAGTTCATCACCCGGGAGCCGCCGCCCTGCATCTGGTTCATGATGAACAGGAAGATCAGCACGATGATGACGATCGGCAGGAAGCTCACCAGAAGGCTGAGCAGGATGTTCTCCTGAGGCACCTCGGTGGTGAAGCTCTTCGTCTTGCCCGCGTCCACCTGAGCCTGGAGCTCGTCGGTCAGCTTGCTGCCGTACCCGGTGACCCAGCTCGACTGGATCAGCTTCGTCGGCGCGTCACCCGGCTTGACCGAGATCGGGTTGACCAGCGTCGCCTCGATCCGGTTGTCCTTGTCGATAACCTTGGCGTTGCTGACGTTTCCGGACCGAATCTGCTGAAGAACCAAGGACGTGTCGGCCGTCTTGAAATTCCCGCCCCCGCTCCAGAGCTGGGTGACGAGGAGGAGCAGCACGACGATGCCCAGGATCCACAGCAGTGGCCCACGTGTAAATCGCTTGAGATCCATCCGATGCGGAACCCCTTGCGGGCCCGTCCCTTCCTGACCATGGCCTGGAACCCCGGGCACGCCCGGGGCCGCGGCATCCGGCACCGCGACTTCTGACTACCCGAAGGGGACGCGTGGTCACCCTCCCGGAGTCTGAAGGTACACCGGCAGCGCGCACGGAGGGACCGCCCGCTACACCGGTCTTGCCCTATCAACGTACGTCACGTTGGGCGGTGTTCCCGGCCATGGCAGAGATTGCTACTTGTAAACGTGTGGGGCCAGAGTTCCGATGAACGGAAGGTTCCGGTATCGCTCGGCGTAGTCGAGGCCATAACCGATGACGAACTCGTTGGGAATGTCGAAGCCAACGTATTTGACGTCGATGGGCACCTTCACCGCGTCGGGTTTGCGCAGCGCGGCGCAGATCTCCAGCGACGCCGGATTGCGCGACTTCAGGTTTTCCAGCAACCAGTGCAGGGTCAGGCCGGAGTCGATGATGTCCTCGACGATCAGCACGTGACGGTTCAAGATGTCGGTGTCGAGGTCCTTCAGCACGCGGACGACGCCGGACGACTTGGTGCCCGCTCCGTACGACGACACCGCCATCCAGTCCATCTGCACCGGCACGTGCAAAGCTCTGGCCAGGTCGGCCATCACCATGACGGCGCCCTTCAACACGCCCACGAGCAGGACGTCCTTGCCCGCGTAATCCTCGTCGATCCGGCCGGCAAGCTCTTTGATCTTGGCCTGGAGCTCGTCCTCTGGAATGAGCACCTTTTCCAGGTCATTGCCCATGTCGGCAGCGTCCACCTGTGGTTCCTTACGCGATGGGACTGATGGCGAATATCAGGGTGCCATACCGCCGGACGGCCGACAGACCCCCCGGCAGGTCAACGGCTTTCTGCCCGCGCCAGTGCGTGATCAGCCGGTCCACGGCCAGTACATGGGTGGCCGACAGACCGCCGGACGGGGATCCGGCTGCGATCGCCGCCCGCCGCAACACGCGGCGCCGCACGGCGGCGGGCAGTTTTTCCAACTCGGCCACGGTCAGCTTTACCGACTCGCCGATATCGCTAAGAGCGCAATTCTGGAACGCCGACTCGGCCCACTCGTCGAGCGCGTCCGCGTCCTCCCGCGCCAGCGCCGCCGTACGCGCCAGCGCCTCCGCCACCCCGGGGCCCAGCTCGTCCTCCAGGACCGGGAGCACGGTGCGGCGGACGCGGACCCGCGTGTACCTCGGGTCCTCGTTGTGGGGGTCGTCCCAGGGGGTGAGGTTCTGGGCACGGCAGGCGGCCTCGGTGGTCTGCCTGGGGAGGCCGAGCAGGGGTCTGCGGTAGCGGCCCGACCTGGCGGCCATGCCGGACAGGGAGCGGGTGCCGCTGCCCCGGGCCAGGCCCAGCAGGACCGTCTCCGCCTGGTCGTCCCTGGTGTGGCCGAGCAGGACGGCCGCCGCCTCCAGCCTGCCGGCCGCCTCGTCGAGCGCGGCGTACCTGGCCTCCCTGGCCGCCGCCTCCGGGCCGCCCTCCTTGCCCACGGTGACGGTGAGGACCTCCGCCGGGGTCAGGCCCATGCCCTCCGCCAGGTCCCTGACCGTCGCGGCGCGGTCCTTCGAACCGGGCTGGAGCTGGTGGTCGACAGTGAGGAGGCCGGCGCGCAGGCGCATGCGGGGGGCCACGAAGGCCAGGGCGGCGGCCAGTGCCAGGGAGTCGGCTCCGCCGCTGCAGGCCGCCAGGACCAGGGCGTCCTGGTCCACGTCGGCCAGGGCCTCGCGGACTGCTCGGCGGACGTCGGCTACGGCTGGATGTGGGCCCACGGGTGACATCGTCGCACCTGACGCGTCATGCGCGATCCAACGCGGCTCCGGCGCTTCGCCCACCCGTATGGGCCCGGCACCGTCCAAGGGCGCCGGACACCGCCGCACCACGTCCCACCGCCGCGGCCGTGCGAGTGCAACGTGTGTTGTGGGCGCACGGTAAGCCTGCCGACGCGGCGCTGCGAGCGCGGCGCGTGGCGAGGGTCAGGCCGGGAGTGCCGGGGTGCCGATGACGCGGCTGATCCAGGCGTTCGGGTCGGCGATCTCCTGGGTGGTGGGGAGGGTCTCCGGGGAGGTCCAGACCTTGTTGAAGCCGTCCATCCCCACCCGGTCCACCACCGTGCGCACGAAGGCCGAGCCCTCCGCGTACTGCTTCATCTTGACCTCGATCCCCAGCAGCCGCCGCACCGTGCGGTCGAGGCGGGAGCCGCCCTCGCGCCGCTGGGCGAACTTGGAGCGGATCTCGGCCACCGACGGCACCACCGACGGGCCCACCGCGTCCATGACGAAGTCGCCGTGGCCCTCCACGAGGGTCATGACGGCGGTGAGGCGGTCGAGGATCTCCTTCTGGCCGGGCGACTGGATGGCGTCGATGAGGTTGCCCTCGCCGCCGCGCACCACGTCGGCCACCGTGTCGGCGGCGTTGCGGAGGCGTTCGAGGAGGGTGGGCAGGTCGAGGTCGGAGGCGAGCAGGAACTCGGTCATCTGCGAGCGGACGTACTCGCGCAGCCACGTCACCCCGGTGAACTGCACGCGGTGCGTCTCCTCGTGGAGGCAGACCCACAGGCGGAAGTCGTGCGGGTTGACGTTCATCTCGCGCTCGGCGTGGACGATGTTGGGCGCGACGAGCGTCAGCCGGCCGACGGGCTCCTGACCGGTGGGGTCCGGCGGGAGGAAGAGCTCGTACTGGCCGAGCACGCGGGAGGCGAGGAAGGCCAGGACGGCGCCGACCTCGACGCCCGTGATGCGGGAGCCGACGGCGGTGACGATGGCCGGCGCCTGGTTGGCCCCGGAGGTCATGCGCTGCGTGAGCGGCTCGAGGACCACGCGGAAGCCCTGGACGTTGGCCTTGATCCAGCCGGGCCGGTCGACGACGGTGGCCGGCTGTGGCGCGGCCTCTGTGTGAATCTTGGTGAATTGCCGGACGTGGCCCTCGGCCTCGCGCGACAGGGTGCGGAGCTCGGCGACGGCCTGCCTGGCCTCCTCCCGGCTCACCTGAGGGCCGGGGCGCACCAGGCGCGTGCCGGTCGTGACGGCCAGATCCCAGTCGATCACCTGCATACCGTCCACCGTACGTGCTTCTGGCCGAGCGTGGGCGAAGGAGTCCGTACGCGTTCCGCGCGGGTCGGTTCAGGAGCGGGCGACGATGGCGGCCAGGCGGTCGAGTACGGGTTCGGCGTTGACCGGCACGCGGTCGGCCATGAACGCGTACGTGACCAGCCGTCCGTCCTTGGTCGTGGCCAGCCCGGCCAGCGTGTTGACGTGGTTGAGCGTGCCCGTCTTGGCGCGGACGAGGCCGACCTGGCCCTTGCTGTCGCTGCCGACGAAGCGGCGGCCGTTGCCGAGCGTGCCGGAGAAGCCGGCGATCGGCATGCCGGAGGCGACGGCGTGCAGGCCGGGGTGGGCGGGGGAACCGGACAGGGCGATGGCCTTGGCCAGGGCGTTGGGGCTGATGCGGTTGCGGATGGACAGGCCGCTGCCGTCGTCGAGGGAGACGCCCTGGGCGATCCCGAGGCGTTGCATGACCGCGGCGACCGCCTTGGCGCCGCCCGCGAAGGACGCCTCCTGGCCCTCCTTGATGGCGACGTGGCGCATCAGGGCCTCGGCCATGTCGTTGTCGCTGTGGGTGAGGGTGTGCTCCACGAGGGCGTAGAGGGGGGCGGAGTCCACCCGGCCCAGCTCCGCCGCGCCGGCGGGGGCCTTGGCCTGGCGTACGGACCCGGTGACCTTGATGCCGTACTTGGTGAGCAGCCTGGCGAAGGCGTCGGCGGCGTACCGGGGCGGGTCGGGGACGCGGGGGCTGCGGAAGCGGGGGTCCTGGCGGCCCACGTCCATGGTCAGGGCGTGGACCGGGGCCACCTCGCCGTCGGGGATGTAGTTGGGCTTCCAGCCGGCCGCCTTGGCGGTGCCGGTGAACAGTGACGTGTCGTAGGACAGGGTGATCTTGCGTACGCCCTGCGACTTGAGCGTCGCGGCGGTGCGGGAGGCGAGCGTGGCGAGGCTGGCCTGCTTCGGGTAGCCGCTCTGCTTGGCGGTGGGGCCGGCGAGGAGGGGGTCGCCGCCGCCGACGAGGACGACGGTGCCGGGCGCGGAGCCCTGGACGGCCCTGGTGGAGAAGCGGGTGTCGGGGCCGAGCGCAGCCAGGGCCGCGGAACAGGTGATGATCTTGGTGGTGGAGGCGGGGGTGACGGCGGCGTCGGGGTTGGCGGCGAAGAGCTGCTCCCCGGTGGCGGTGTCGATGACCGCGACGCCGACGCGGTCGCCGAGCGCATCGTCACCCAGCGCGCTGGCCAACTGCTTCGTCAAAGTACCCTTAGTCGGGAGAGGTCCGTCTCCGGGCTTCACCGGAAGCTGGGCCAGCACAGGCCCCGCGGTGACGACGGGGACGGAGGGAGTGCCTTCCGCCGGTGACGCCGTCGGCTTGGTCGGTGAAGACCCGCTCGTCAGCGCGCTCAGGCTGAACTCGGTGGTCATCGCGTAAACGCCGATGACGATCGTGAGGATCTGGAGCACGGCGAGGGTGGTCAGCATCACCAACCGGTCGCGCCGCGCCACGTCGCCTGCCCTCTCTCTGTGTTCGCCTACGAGACATTAACGCCCAGCCGGGGGTGCCCGGGGGCCTGAGCGGAGGAACCGCGGTGGAGTTCGACGTTGTCGTTGAGATTCCCAAGGGGCAACGGAACAAGTACGAAGTGGACCACGAGACCGGGAAGATCAGGCTTGACCGGCTCCTGTTCACCTCCACGCAGTATCCCGCCGACTACGGCTTCATCGAGAACACCCTCGGCGAGGACGGCGACCCGCTCGACGCGCTGGTGCTGCTCCAGGAGCCGACGTTCCCGGGCTGCTACATCACGTGCCGGGCGGTGGGGATGTTCCGGATGACGGACGAGAAGGGCGGTGACGACAAGGTGCTGTGCGTGCCGTCCACCGACCCCCGGATGCACCACATCCAGGACATCCATCACGTGTCGGAGTTCGACCGGCTGGAGATCCAGCACTTCTTCGAGGTCTACAAGGACCTCGAGCCCGGCAAGTCCGTCGAGGGCGCCAACTGGGTGGGCCGCATCGAGGCCGAGGCCGAGATCGAGCGCTCCTTCCGCCGCGCCAAGGAGGAGGGCCACCACTAGGCCTCCTCAGCGGGGCCTGGTGGCGCCCACCAGGTCCCCGCGCCAGATCGAGGCGACCCGCACCACGTCGCCGGTCTGCGGGGCGTGCACCATCTGGTCGCGCCCGACGTAGATCCCGACGTGGTGGATGGTCGACGGGTCGCCGTTGTGGGCGAAGAACAGCAGGTCGCCGCGGCGTAGCTGGTCGAGCGGCACGTGCGGGCCCGAGGTCCACTGGGTGCCGGTCCAGTGGTCGAGCCGGACGCCCGCCTTCTCCCAGGCCCGCATCGACAGCCCTGAGCAGTCGTAGGTCTCGGGCCCGTCGGCGGCCCACACGTACGGCTTGCCGAGCTGGGTGAGCGCCCAGTTGGCCGCCACGTCGCCCATCGCCGAGCCGCCGCCGACCAGCCCCGACAGCGCCACCTGGCGCCGCCTGGCCAGCAGCTCCGCGCGGCTGCGCGCCGCGTCCACCGCGCGCTGCAGGCTCTCCTTGCGGGCCGTGAGCTGCCTGGTCTCGCGCCGCTGGCCCAGCACCGCCTCCTCGGCGGCAAGTTTGGCCTGCCGGGCGCGTTCCGCCGCCTCCTGCCTGGCCGTGTGGGCGGCGGCGGCCTGGGCTCGCAGGATCGCCGCGACCTCCTGGGCGTCACGCATCCGGCCGAGGACGGCCGCCCGCTCGTCGTTGAGGTGACCGAGCACGCCCGCACGGTGCAGGAACCCGTCCGTGCCGCCCCGGTCGGACAGCATGCCGACGATCGGGTGCACCATCCCGAGCCCGCCGTAGCTCTCCGACGCCAGCAGCGCCACGGCCTGCCTGGCCCGCTCCGCCTCCGCGTCGGCCGCCGCCAGCCGGACCCCGGCCTGCTGGTGGGCCAGCTCGGCCTGCCGCAGCCGGACGACCTCCCCGTTGTACGCCTCCACCAGCCGCTCCACCTCGGCCGCCAGCGCGTCCAGGCGCGACTGGGCGGTCGCCAGCTCGGCGGTCGTCCGGCTCAGCTCCTTGGAGCGCTCACGTACGGTCTGCCGGGCCTTCTGGACATCACGGGAGGAGGGCCCCCGATCGGCCTCCACCGGCGGGCACAGGCTCATCAGCAGGCAGCCTGCGAGGAGCCCCGCCCGATATGCGCGCATAGGTCCCCCTGAAACCAATGGTTACTCTATGCACACAGTTCCCGCCGGTTCGCGCACGTAACGTAAAGGTCCGACAGCCTCAGGAGGTCGTCTGCGAGGGCGTGCCCGGGGGCTCCTCCGTGGGCGTGGGGGTGGCCGGCTCCGTCGGCGTGGCGGTCGGGGTGGGGGTCTGGCTGGGGGTCGGCGTGGGAGTCGGGGTCGGGGTCGGGGTCGGGCAGGGGGTGCGGGTGCTCGGGTCGGACGGCTTCGGCTCCTCCGGGGGGCTGCCGGGCGGCGGCTCCGACGGCCGGCCGGGATCCGTGGGCTCGGGCTCCTCGTACTCGTCCGGAGGCTCCGTGGGCGGCGGGCCGCTGGTCGGCGACGACTGCACGTGCGACGGCACGGCGGGGGGCGGCGCCTGCGTCGAAGGTGACGGCGAACCGGTCACCCCGAGGGGCTGCGTGGTGGCGTTGTCGACGATGGGGACCACGGTCAGCGGCTCATCCTGCGGGTTCGCCTGCCAGGGCAGCCGGATGCCCGGCGGCTCGCCCGTCGCCGGGAACGCGGCCGTCGCGATGCCTGTGACCCCACCGTTGTCCCTTCCGATCCGATCGAAGATCATCGCTATCGCCACCACGGCCGCGACCGCCGCCAGCGCGCCTGCCAGCGCCTGAGGCCACCGCCGAACCTGCCGTTCCGCTGGAACGGGAAACCCGGCGGCTCCCAGCACACCCGTACGCCTGGCGACGTAACGGCGGTAGGGCAGCAGCTCGGGGTCGGCGAAGCAGCTCATCACCCTGATGCGCAGCGACTCGGGCAGCACGGCGCCGGGCAGCAGGTCGTAGACCTTGGCGGGCGACACCTCCCGGGTGCGGTGCGGGGCGCAGGTCTCGCAGCGCGGCAGGTGCTTGACCAGGTGCTCGCGCATCTCCTGGGTCAGCTCGCCCGCGAAGCCCGCCAGGATGCGGGCGCGGCGCGGGCAGTCGTACGGGCCCTTCCTGGCCAGGACCTCGGCCGTGATCGCGTCGCGCAGGAGCTCGCCGGCCTCCTCCAGGAGCAGTCCGAGCTGGCGCGGCGGGAGGCCGACGACCTGGGCCAGGTCGTCGGCGGGCAGCCCGTGCCGGTGGACCAGCTCCAGCACCTCGCGCTCGGCCACGGGCAGGCTCTGGACGGCGTTCCAGGCCATGACGCGCACGTCGGCGTCCGCAGGATCGTCCAGCGGCGGCGCCTCGGCCAGGCCTTCGGCGGCGCCCGGTGGCGCGGCGGCGCGGCGGCGCAGGCACTCGACCCTGGCCAGCGCGTACAGCCAGGGGCGCAGCCGCTCGGGGTCGGCGAGCGCGCCGGCGTGCGCCTCGGCGGCGATCAGCGTGTCACGCAGCGCCACCTGGGCGCTCTCGGCGCTCAGCAGCAGGGACCAGCAGTAGCGGTAGACGCTCTCCGCGTGGGCGTCATAGAGCGCGGACAGTGCTCCTGGATCACGGGCGCGGAGTGCTTCGACCAGGACGCGGTCATTCATGTGACTTAAGGTAATGGATCGGTAACTAGTAGTTCTACCTGTTCACGACGATGGCATGGGCTTGTCTGGCGGAGCGGCCGGATTTCGTACGCATAATGCGCACGGTCACCATCGATGGCCCGATTTTTGCGGAAATCACTGCTTATATTCAGAGACGATCTGCGTGCTGCGGTCCACGGCGAACGGCTCGGTCGTCGGCTTGACCGTGTGCACGGGCACGGCCCCGCTGAGCACCAGCTCCTCGTAGGGGCGGCCGGTGGATCCCCAGGTCCTGGCGGTGATCTCGGTGGTGGCCACGGCGGCGCCCTTCGGCAGGCCGCTCACCGTGAGGATGAAGCGCGGCGGGCTGCCCGCCTCCACCTCGTCCACGAACGTGCTGCCGCCGCCGAGCAGCTTGCCCGCCTTGTCGCGCAGCAGCGCGTTCACGACCAGCGTGCTCGCCGGTATTTTATAAGGGTTATCCACATATCCCGTAATAAGGTACGTGCCATCTTTCTGGCGCATTGTCTGGACACGCGAGGTCGGGAACCGCTGGAACGCCGAGGCGATCCGCGCCGCCTGCCGCCACTGCGCGGGCCGGTACTGGATCGTCACCTTCGCCGGCTTCTGGGTGGCGCTGGCCTGGCCGGTGAAGGCCAGCGACCCGCCCGGCGGCACGGCGTCGAGCGGCTGGTCCATCCTGACCACCTCGGCGCCCCGGGCGTCGTGCCCGACGATCGTGGCCACCACGTGCTCGCCGAAGTGCCACGGATTGGCGTTGCTGAGCACGCCCGCCCAGGTGACGGCGTACCCGTCGGCGGACTTGACGATGTTGGAGGCCTGCTCCTTGAGAGCGAGCGGCTTGAGCTGCTGGACGGGCTTCTCCTCGCTCGCACACGCGGACAAGGAGATCGCCCCCAGTGCGACAAGAAGGCTGACGGTACGGCTGCGCGGGATCACTTTGCCGTGATAACCCGAGCATGGGCCCGGCCGGGGCGGGACACGCGCCAGCCGTACCGAACCTTTAACGCGGGCGCACCACCCGCGACTCGTCCCAGACCGGCTCCGGCGACTCGTAGACCGTGCCGTCGGAGCCGAAGACCAGGTAACGGTCGAAGTCGGCGGCGAACCACCGGTCGTGGGTGACCGCCAGCACCGTGCCGTCGAACGCCTCCAAGCCGGCCTGGAGAGCCTCCGCGCTGGCCAGGTCGAGGTTGTCGGTCGGCTCGTCGAGCAGCAGCAGCGTGGCCCCCGACAGCTCCAGCAGCAGGATCTGCAGGCGTGCCTGCTGCCCGCCGGACAGCGTGTCGAAGCGCTGCTCGGCGATCAGCCCGGCCAGCTCGTAGCGGGCCAGGATCTTCATGGCCTCGTTCTTGAGCCTGGCGTGCTCGGTCATGACGATCTCGACGGGGGTGCGGCCGAGCAGGTCGGGGCGGGCGTGGGTCTGGGCGAAGTGGCCGGGGACCACCCGGGCGCCCAGCCTGGCGCCGCCCTCGTGGGCGACCGGCTCGCCCGCCAGCAGGCGCAGGAAGTGCGACTTGCCGGAGCCGTTGGAGCCGAGGACCGCGACGCGCTCGCCGTACCAGACCTCCAGGTCGAAGGGGCGCATCAGGCCGGTGAGCTCCAGCCCCTCGCAGATCACCGCCCGCTTGCCGGTGCGGCCGCCGCGCAGGCGCATCTTGATGTTCTGCTCGCTCGGCGCCACCTCGGGCGGCCCGGCCTCCTCGAACTTGCGCAGCCGCGTCTGGGCCGCGTGGTAGGCCGGGGCCATGCCGTCGTTGTAGCGGGCCTTGTTCTTCAGCATGTTGACCAGGGCCTTGAGCTTGGCGTGCTCCTCGTCCCAGCGCCTGCGCAGCTCGTCGAGGCGCTCGTTGCGGGCCTTGCGGGCCTCGGCGTACGTGGTGAAGCCGCCACCGTGGATCCAGATGTTGCCGGACTCGACGGTGATGATGCGGTCGGCGGAGTTCGCCAGGAGCTGGCGGTCGTGGCTGACCAGCAGCACGGTCTTGGGCGTCTCCTTGAGCTGCTGCTCCAGCCACTCCTTGCCGGGGACGTCGAGGTAGTTGTCGGGCTCGTCGAGCAGCAGGGTCTGGTCGGGGCCGCGCAGCAGCGCCTCCAGGACCAGGCGCTTCTGCTCGCCGCCTGACAGCGTCGACACGTCCCGATATTTCAGCCTTTCGAAGGGCACGCCGAGGGCGGCCACCGTACAGGTGTCCCAGAGCACCTCGATGTCGTAACCGCCGGCGTCGGTGTAGTCGCTGATGGCCTGCGCGTAACGCATCTGCGTCTTCTCGTCGTCGCGCTCCATCATCACCAGTTCGGCCGCGTCGAGCCGCTCGGCCGCCTGCCGCACGGCGGGCGGCGCCACGCCCAGCAGCAGGTCGCGCACGTTGCTGCCGTCGCGCACGCTGCCGATGAACTGCCGCATCACGCCCAGCCCGCCGGAGCTGGCCACGCTGCCCTCGACCGGCTGGAGGTCGCCGGCGATCAGGCGCATCAGCGTGGTCTTGCCCGCGCCGTTGGGCCCGACCAGCGCCGCCTTGACGCCTTCGCCGATCCTGAAGGACACGTCGTTGAGCAGGGGACGCCCGTCAGGCAGCACGTACGTCAGATGTCCTACTTCAACGTGGCCCATCCCGGCAGGTTAACGGGCGGCCCGCCACGCGGTCATCCGGATTTTCGCGCGTTCGCGGGGACTCTGGACAGTAAGTGATCTAATGACTAGAACTGTAGGGAACCCCTCCCCCCTAGGACGTGTGATGACGCGATTCCGCACCGCCCTGGCACCCCTCGCCATCGCCCTGGCCGGCTTCACGGCCGTGCCGCAACCCGTCTGGGCCGCGCCGCCCAGGCCGGTGCCCACCGCCCAGGAGCAGCAGCAGGCCGCGACGGCCGCCTCCGCCTGCGCGCCCAGCGTGCGAGGCACCGCCACCAACGCGCGGCTGACCAGCCTGTTCACCGCCCACGGCAACGACAACAGCCGCCTGGACGACTGGACGGGCGCCGACGGCACCTACTCGCTGAGACTCCCCAGCGGCAAGGAGCTCTGGGTGTTCTCCGACACCTTCCTCGGGCAGGTCAACCCCGACGGGTCCCGGCCGCCGGTGGTCGAGGAGGGCGGGACGACCGTGTTCCTGAACAACTCCTTCGCCGTCGAGCGCAACGGGCGGCTGTCCACGATCCACGACGGCACCGCCGAGAAGCCGACGGCCGTGATGCCGCCGCGCGACTCCAAGCACTGGTTCTGGGCCGGTGACGCGACGCTCGCCGGCGGGGTGGTCGAGGTCACCTACCAGGAGTACGAGCGGTTCGGCACGGGGGCGTGGGACTGGCGCTGGCATCGCAACGTGGTCGCCAGGTTCGCGCCGGGGCGTCTGGAACGGCCGATCAGCGTGCACGACCTGCCGAGCGGGCACGGCGTGGCCTGGGCCTCGGGCATCCTGAAGGACGGCGGCTACACCTACGTCTACGGGGTCGAGGACCTCGGCTCGCCCAAGTACATGCACGTCGCCCGGGTCCGCGGGCAGAGCCTGCTCGGGCGCTGGGAGTACCTCAAGGCCGACGGCACCTGGTCGGCGAACGAGGCCGACTCCGCGAGGGTGATGAGCGGGGTGGCGAACGAGTACAGCGTCAGCCGGGTCGGCGACGGCTACGTGCTGATCACGCACGACACGACCGAGGTGCTGAGCCCGAACATCGTGGCCTACTCCGCGTGCTCCCCCTTCGGCCCGTTCACCGGCAAGCAGCACGTCTACACCACGCCCGAGACGAGCGGGAACATCTTCACCTACAACGCCCACGCCCACCCCGAGATCGACGGCCCGGGGCTCGTGGTGTCGTACAACGTCAACAGCTTCGTCAACACCGACCACTACCGCGACGTCACCATCTACCGCCCCCGGTTCCTGGACGTGACGTTCCGTTGAGACGCAACTGGGCGGCCCGGCTGCGGCACGGCACGATCGACGGGCTGCGGGCGGTGACCCTGGAGAACGAGCGGCTGCGGGTGACCGTGCTGCCCGGCAAGGGCGGGGACGTGGTGGAGCTGCTGCACAAGCCCACCGACACCGACTTCGTCTGGCTGGCGCCGCAGGGCCTGCGCGACCCGCGCGACCACCTCCAGGGCGCCGCCGACGACGTCGCCCAGTTCATCGACCACTACGAGGGCGGCTGGCAGGAGATCTTCCCCAGCGGCGGCGCGCCGAGCGAGTACCGGGGCGCGCGGCTGGCGCAGCACGGCGAGGTGTCGGGGCTGCCGTGGGACTGCGAGGTCGTGGCCGACTCCCCCGAGGAGGTCGCGGTACGGCTGAGCGTGCGGACGCGGCGGTTGCCGTACCGGATGGAGAAGGTCTTCCGGCTGCGGTCGGGCACGGCGGCGCTGGAGATCGAGGGGCGGGCCACGAACGAGTCGGGCCTGCGGCTGCACGCCATGTGGGGCCAGCACATCGTGTACGGCCCGCCGTTCCTGCGCCCGGGAGCCCGGATCAGGCTGCCCGCGGGCGTCACCGTGATCCCGCACGAGAGCGCGATCAATCCTCCGGAGCGCAGGGTGCGGGCGGGAGGGCCATGGACGTGGCCTACAGTGCCCACCCACGAAAGCGGGGCCGGCGAGACGGATCTGAGCGTCGTGCCGGGGCCGGGGGCGCCGAGCGACATCGTCTACCTGACCGGCTTCGGCGACGAGGGTTGGTACGAAATTTCTGGGGATATCGCTATGCGGGTGGAATGGGATGCGACGGTGCTGCCCTACCTGTGGATGTGGCAGGAGCTCGGCGCGTCCACCTGCTACCCGTGGTGGGGACGGGCGTACACGGTCGGGCTGGAGCCGTTCGCCGGCATGCCGACCGACGGACTGGCCGCCGCCGTGGCCAACGGCACGGCCCTCGTCCTGGACCCGCACGAGACGAAGGTACTGAGGGTGCGCGCGGAGGTGCTGGCGTGAAGGAGTTCGACGGCAAGGTGGCGCTGGTCACGGGCGGCTCGACGGGCATCGGGCGCGCGGTGGTGGACCGGCTGGCCGCCGGCGGGGCGTCGGTGGTGTTCTGCGGCGTGGACAAGGAGGCCGAGCAGGACGGCGAGCGCGTCACGGGCAGGATCGCCGACGTGCGCAGGGCCGGCGAGCTGCGCGACCTGGTGGACCTGGCCGTCACCCGGTACGGCGGCCTCGACGTCGTGGTGACCTGCGCGGGCGTGCAACGTTACGGAACCGTCGAGGACACCCCGGAGGAGGTCTGGGACGAGGTGATGGACATCAACCTCAAGGGCGTCTACCTCACCTGCAAGGCCGCCGTCCCCAGGCTGCGCGAGCGCGGCGGCGGCTCGATCGTGGTGGTCTCGTCGGTGCAGGCGTTCGCCTCGCAGGCGCGGGTGGCGGCCTACAGCACGAGCAAGGCGGCGCTGAACGGCCTGGTGCGGGCCATGGCGCTGGACCACGCGGCCGACGGCGTCAGGGTGAACGCGGTCTGCCCCGGCTCGGTGGACACGCCGATGCTGCGCTGGGCGGCGGACCTGTGGCGGGGCGAGCTGTCGCAGGACGAGCAGGTCGCGCAGTGGGGCCGGTCCCATCCGCTGGGCCGGGTGGGCAGGCCGGAGGAGGTGGCGGAGCTGGTGGCGTTCCTGGCGGGGCCGCGCTCCTCGTTCATCACCGGAGCCGAGCACCGCGTGGACGGCGGGCTGCTGGCGCAGAATCCCGCGGCCCTTCCCGAATGACAACTTCGAAATAACTGCCCCTCGGCTGGGTCACGGGTTCCTCCGCTCGCCCACCCGAGGTGGCAACAGTTGCGTCAATGCGACGGACACCCAGGTCACCGCACGATACGAGTGGGTCTGGCGGGCCGGGCACGCGACCCTCACCCGGGCGCGAAGCCTTTACGGGATCAGCGAGTCACAACGACTCGTGTTCGATTCTGCACGCTAAGTTACGAGGTCGAAATGACTCACCGATCGAGGAGAGACCTGTGAGGCTATTCAAGAAGGCCGCCGGCTTCGTCGCCGCGGCCGCGATGTTCGCCGTGGTCGCCCCCGCTGCCACCGCGGCGGCAAGCCCCCGCTCGACCTGCTACGGAGGTCGCGTCTGCCTGTACGCCGGGTTCGACTACAACCGCGGCCAGGTCGACCACTGGCGGGACTTCACCAAGGACGACTCGAACTTCGCCGACAACAACTGGCTGAACTGGGACTTCAGCAATTCCTGGCACAGCATGAACAACGAGACCAGCTCGATCAGGAACCGGGTCGGCTGCAGCGCCACCCTCTGGCAGCACCCCGGTTACACCGGCGCCCACAGCACGTTCACGCACAACTCGAACGACGGTTTCCTGGCGAACAACGCCATCGGCAACAACCGCGCCAGCGCGATCGACATCTGGTGCCACTGAGCATTAAGGGGAGTGCCGGTTTCCGGGCTTGGCCGCCGGAAACCGGCTGCCGCGGACTTATCGCGAGCACGCTGCTGCTGATGACGACCACCGCGGCCTGCGGGGCCGAGCAGCCCGCGCCACCGGCGCCCGTACGGGGCGTCACCTCCGTCTCGGAGCTGACGCTGCCGTTCGACGCCTACAAGACCACTCCCCAGCAGCGGGCCGTCCTGGGCAACGCCCACAACCGTCTCGTCGTGCGGTGCATGCGCAAGCAGGGCATCGCCATCTCCCCGCCCGCCGAGGACCCGTCCATGCTGGCCGCGGTGGACCCCGGCAACTCCCGCCGCTACGGCGTCACCGACCCCGAGGCGGCCAGGCGCAGCGGCTACCACCTGGCCAGGCCGCCCTCGCCCGACACCACCGGGACCTGGGCGGGCAAGCTGCCCAAACGCACCCGCCACCGCCTGTACGGCACCGCCGCCGACCGCGGCTGCCTCGACCGCGCGACGCTCAACCTGGACAGGGGGGTGCGCAAGGCGGACTGGCCGT
The DNA here is from genome assembly GCF_041950525.1 of Nonomuraea sp. GTA35. Classification (NCBI taxonomy): domain Bacteria; kingdom Bacillati; phylum Actinomycetota; class Actinomycetes; order Streptosporangiales; family Streptosporangiaceae; genus Nonomuraea; species Nonomuraea sp. GTA35. Next base: position 380,984 of record NZ_JBGNUV010000009.1, read on the forward strand.
GGCTGGCCCTGCAGGACTCGCTCACGCTGGAGCAGGCCGCCAAGCACCCGTCGGTCACCGCCGCGGTCAAGCGCTGGTCGGCCTGCATGAGCAGGGCCGGGCACACGTACCCGGCGCCCGAGGCGGCCATCGCCGACAGCCGCTGGGACCTCGACGAGCCGGCCGTCACCGAGGAGGAGAAGCAGACCGCGACCGCCGACACCGCGTGCAAGTGGTCGTCCGGCCTGGTCGCCGCCTGGTACGCGGCCGACGCCGAACTGCAGCGGGCCGTCATCCGCGACAACCCCGAACGGTTCACCGCCCTGCGCGTCAACCTCAGGCAGCGCCTGGAGCGGGCCTCACGCCTGCTCGCCGAGCACGAAGGCCGCAAGGTCCGCTGACTGCTGGAGCCTGCTGGGCTCGTGCACGTACATCATGTGGCCGGCCTCGTAGTACTTGAACTCGACGTTGGCGGCCAGCTCGGCGGGCACGGCCAGGTGGGCGAAGGTGTGCTCGGCCGCGAAGTACGGCGTCGCGCCGTCGTGGTAGCCGCAGGCCACGTGCACCCGCAGGTGGGGGTTGATGCGCATGGCCGAGGAGAGGCGGGAGGCCACCTGCACGTGCGCGTTCTCGAACTCCTTGTACGACCAGGGGTGCACGCGCGAGGTGAGGATCTCGTACGGCAGGTCGTTGGCGTAGCCCAGCTCGGTGCGCAGGTAGTGGTTGAGCGCCGCGCTGTAGGGCCCCATGATGGCGTCCATGCTGGGGTCGGTGGTGAAGTGCTCGCGGCCGGCGTCGGGGTCCCAGCCGGTGAACCGGCCGTCGAGCCGGCCGACGATCTGGCGGCGCGGGCGCAGCACCTCGGTGAAGAAGCGGATGTGCTCGATGCGCAGGTTCACCCGGTCCACGTAGTCCTCGCTGAGCCCGGTCAGCGCCGCGACCTTCGCCACCGCGGCCGCGCGCTCCTGCCCCGAGAGGCGGTTGCCGCGGGCCAGCGCCCACAGGTAGTCGCGATCGGCGTACGCCTCGGCCTCGCGCAGCACGTCGGCCAGCGGCCGGTCGCCGTGCAGGCCGTGGTGGTGCGCGATGGCCGCGTACGTCGGCAGGTACAGGGCGTAGGCCAGGTCGTTGCCCTCGTTGAACTCGCCGGTGATGTAGTCGAGCACCGAGGAGATCAGCATCACCCCGTTGAGGTACATGCCGTAGCGCGACTGCAGGTGCTCGGCCAGCCCGGACGCCCTGACCGTCCCGTACGACTCGCCCGCCAGGAACTTCGGCGACATCCACCGCCCGTTCCTGGTGGTCCACAACCTGATCACCTCGCCGATGGACTCCAGGTCGCCGGAGAAGCCGTGGTACGGCTCCGCCTTCTCCCCCTCCGCCACCCGCGAGTAGCCGGTGGAGATCGGGTCGATGAAGACCAGGTCGCTCACCCGCAGCAGGCTCTCCTCGTTGTCCGTCAGCCCGTACGGCGGCGGCAGCAGCGCCCCCGCGTCGCCCATCACGACCCGGCGCGGCCCGAGCACCCCCAGGTGCAGCCACACGCTGGACGACCCGGGCCCGCCGTTGAACGCGAACGTGATGGGCCTGCTCAGCGGGTCGGCACCGTCCATCGTGTACGCGGTGACGAACACCTCGGCCTTCGGGCGCAATCCCTCGAACCTGCCGTCCGTGGTCACCTCTTCGCGCAGCACGACGGTGCCGGTCGTGGCGGTGTAGGACTGCCCGGACGGCAAGGTGTGGAAGGTGGTGACGAGGTTGTCGGCAGGGGTGGCCGGCTTCGACTCTTCAGACATGTAGACCAATTATGGTGTGACTTCGACAGACATATCCGGATCGGCGAATCGCTCGTTGGGGACCGTGGCGTACCAGCCGGGCCGCCCGGGATCGCGGTCGTACGGATAGCCCCCCGTCTCCCGGTAGAACTCGGCATAGCGGGCGACCCGCTCGGGGTCCAGCCGGACCCCCAGCCCGGGGCCTTCCGGCACGGCGATGGCGCCCTGCGCGTACGCCATCTTGCCGCCCTCGATCACGTCGTCCTTGAGCTGGTGGTAGTGCGCGTCGGCGGCGTAGGTCAGGTTCGGCAGCACCGCGCCCAGATGCAGCATGGTCGCGAGCTGCACGCCCAGCTCTCCCGACGAGTGCACGGCCACGCCGAGCTGGAACGTCTCGCACACCGCCGCCGCCTTCACGCACGGCCTGATCCCGCCCCAGAACGTCGTGTCGAGCAGCACCACGTCGGCGCCCCTGCGCAGCACGTTCGAGGCGAGCTGCTCGAAGTTGACCACGACCGTGTTGGTCGCCAGCGGCACCCTGACCTGCTCGCGCACGGCCCGCAGCCCTTCGAGCCCCCAGACCGGGTCCTCCAGGTAGTCGTTGTTCAGGTGCTCGATGGCACGGCCGAAGCGCAGCCCCTCGGCCACCGACAGCACGGCGTTGGGGTCGTACCTGAGCCGGTCGCCGGGGAACGCCTCGGCCAGCGCCCGGTAGCACTCCAGCTCGTAGTCCGGCGGGAACACCCCGCCCTTGAGCTTGTGCACGGTGAACCCGTGCGCCTCCTTGAGCCCCCTGGTGTGCTCGACGAGCTGCTCCGGGGTGCGGATCTCGCCGTGGCCGCCGGCCGCGTACCGGAAGAACAGGTACGACGCGAACGGCACCGCGTCCCGCAGCCGCCCGCCGAGCAGGTCGCAGGCGGGCACCCCGAGGTGCTGTCCGATGAGGTCGAGGCAGGCGAACTCGATGGCGGCCAGGAGCTGCGTGCGGTTGTTGTAGAGCGAGGCCGTCGGGTTCGCGATCTTGAAGCGCAGCGCTTCGAGCTGGAACGGGTCGTGGCCCTCCAGGTAGGGCTTGAGAGCCCGGAAGGCCGACTCCGCGCTCTCGCCCCCGCCTCCCATCTCCCCCAGCCCGACCAGCCCGTTGTCGGCCTCGACCTCGACGAGCGTGCGGACGAACCGGCCCCAGTGGGCGCCGTTGCTGTGCCGCAGCGGCGCCTCCAGCGGGACCGCGACCGTGGTGGCCCGGATGTCGGCGATCTTCACTGGCGCGTCCCCCTGACCACGGCCACCCCGCAGGCGGGCAGCGTCACCTCGGCTGTCTCGTGCCCCGGCCGCGACACCCTGACCTCGACGGGCTGCGCGGCCAGCGACTGAAGCCGCACGCCGTCCCAGCCCAGGGACGTGACCAGGACGTCAGGATGATCGACGCGGACGTACGTCTCCTCGCTCGCGGGGCTGTCGGTGATCAGCGCGCCGACGAACGGCTCGGTGAGCCCCGAGGCCGCCTCCGTCCCCAGCCGCCTGCCCACGGCGCCCGCCTGGGAGGTGACCGCGTACCGGAAGGTGGTCTCACCCTGCTGCTGCGCGGGGAAGTTGGTGTCCCAGATGTTGTTGAGCGCCCACGAGTAGACGGTGCCGTCCTCCTGGTCGAGCGTCGGCGGGAACGGCGCGTACGGCATGTGGATGGTGCCGAGCTGCACCAGCGGCGCCTCCAGCGTGGCCCAGGCGACGGTCAGCTCGGGGTCCTCGAAGGCGATCCAGTGCCTGATCGGCAGCATGTACTCGGCCGAGCCCGGCACCCTGGGCACGTCGGGGCCGCCGACGCCGCCGGTCAGCTCCCAGGCCGTGGCCGGTCCCGCGGCGAACGGGAAGGCCAGGAAGACGGCCTCCTTGGCGGGCGTGCCCTGCTTGGCGAGCTGGTAGGTCAGGTCGAGGCGGGGCACGCCGTAGTGCAGCTCGATCGTGGTGCGGATCCAGTCGACGCCCTTGCCGCGCAGCTCCACGACCAGCTTCTCGCCGACGGCCGTGCGCCTGGCCTCCTTGATGGTGGCGTGGGTGCCGATGGCGCGGTCGCCGAGCAGGGTGCGGTCGTGCGCGCCCACGTGCCCCGACAGGTGGTTGAAATGGGGGGCGGTGGCGTAGCGGTCGTAGACGTACTGGCCGAAGCCGGCCGCCGCGTCGCCGTTGACCAGCTCCCGGCCCGCCCGCTTGTCGAAGATCGAGGAGACGTACCCTTCGCGAACGTCGTACGCGACCCGGTAGAACTCGTTCTCGATCACCCCGCTCAGGTCGAGCTCGACCGGCTCCGGCGCCTGGCTCTCGCCGGGAACGACGTCCACCCGTACATAGCCGTATCCGGAAATGTCAGGCACGACGGCGTGGATGTGCCGCCCGATCGGCCGGGTCGGCCAGTCGTCCGGGTCCACGAACTCCTCGTGGTGCGGCAGCGTCGCCCCCGTCCTGGCGTCCACCAGCGCGATCGGCACGTCCACGCCCACCACGTCCCTGGGCAGGAAGGCCCGCACGACATCGGTGCGCGCCCGGGTGCCGGGGTTGAACACGGCGAACGAGGCCAGCGCGCCGCCCTCGACGCCCGACTCCGACAGCGCCGCGGCGAACCTGCGGATCCCGGCGTGCAGCAGGTCGGCGGCGTCGTCCTGGGCCGCGTACGCGCCGGACGACTTGCGCGTCCACTGCAGGCCGCCGGAGTCGCCCGCCTCCTCGGCGTCCTCCCACGGGTTGGCCGCGCCCCAGGTGTGCTCGTTGAACAGGGCGACCTTGTCGTAGGCGGCGTCCACCTGCTCGGTGGCGTCCACCCCGGCGAGCGTGTGCAGCGTCTCGGCCACGCGCAGCGCCGACTGCGCCCGGCGGACGTAGCCGAGGGGGCGCGCGCCGGAGCCGAGCCCGTCGGCCCACCAGTCGGTCCAGTCGCCCTCGTGCACGGCCAGCCGGTCGTGGTAACGCTCCTCGACGTGCTCGAAGAAGTCGCTGTTCACGGCCGAGCGCAGCCTCGGGTAGGCCCACTGCTCGTTCCACCGGCGGGCGATCGTCGCGGGCACGATCGACGGGCCCGCGTTGTCGGCGTGCGCGCCCTGCACGCGCAGGTGCAGCACGTCCAGCTCGTACGGCTCCTTCGGCGCGTCGGGCCCCTGCCAGCCGAACGTGCCGGGACCGTACGGGTAACCCCGCGTCGCCAGCGCGGACAGGTACCGCGGCAGCAGGTCGTCGGCCAGCTCGTAGGAGTCGGTGAGCCCGACCGTGTTGCCCTCCATGTACGCCATCCCGTGCGGCGTGTCGGTGAACCACACGAGGATCTCGTTCCCGCTCGGCGCCCGCCACCGGAACGGCCTGGTCAGCTTGTCGCCGCCGTGCAGGTAGGGCACCGACCGGCCGGCCCAGTTGTGCGCCGCCGCGAGATACCGCACGCCCGCCGCGCTGAGCGCGTCCACCAGCCCGACCACGGCCCCCGGCACGTCGGTGTGCATGGCCGACCGGGTGGCGAAGCCGTAGCGCTGTTCGAGCTGCGTGGTGAAGCGGAGCTGCCGGCGCAGCTCCTCGGTCGAGCACGCCTCGGTGTGGAGCTGGAACGGCAGCGCGGTCACCTCGATCGAGCCCGCCCTGGCCAGCGCCGCGAACGAGTCGACCATCTCCTTCGGCCGGTTGTCGAGCCACCTGAGCGCCGGCATCGACGACTCGACCGTCCACCGGAACTTCGCGTCGTCCGGCCAGGACGCGGTCTCCTCCGCCAGCCGCAGCGCCGCGTCGAGGTAGTCGAGGTGGTGGCGCAGCACCGTGCCCTGCGGGTCGGTGTAACCGATGTCGAGATGCGAGTGGTGCACCACGAACACGTGCCACTTGCGCTGCGGCGTCACCGTGATCCGCGCGCTGCCGACCACCCCGGCGTCGTCGCGGCACTCCAGGGTCAGCACGCGCGGCTCGTCCACCTCGGGCACCAGCAGCGTCACGTCGCTGCCGGACGCGCTGTCCACGCCGACCAGCACGTGCGTCAGCGGCTCGGTGCTGGAGACCCTGACCGCCTGGCGGCCGTCATGGGTGAACAGCGGCAGCACCGCGACCCGCACCTCCAGCCCGCGCACGCTGATCACGGGCGTCGAGGTGTCGTCGCGCAGCGCCTGCCTGATCCCGTCGTAGTCGGGGCTTCCCAGGCTGCGCTGGAGCAACCGGCTGGTCATTGAACACTCCCTAGAGAAAGGCCCCTGGCGAACAGGCGCTGGGTGGCGAGGAACAGCACGACCGTCGGCAGCGAGACCACCAGCCCCGCCGCCAGGCCGACGGGGACCGGGGTGCCGGCGTAGACGTCGGTCATGAGGCCCGCGATGGCCGTCATGACCGGCCGCACGTCCTCGGTCTGGGTGAGGGTGAGGCCGAAGACGAGGTCGTTCCAGATGAAGGTGAATTCCAGGATGAACACGGCCGTCAACGCAGAAAACGACATCGGCAGGTAGATGCGCCAGAAGACGCGGAAGGTCGAGGCGCCGTCCATGCGCGCGGCCTCGAAGATCGAGAAGGCGATGCCGGAGTAGAAGTTGCGCAGCACGAACGCGGCCAGCGGCACGTTGATCGCCGTGTAGACGAGGATCAGGCCGAGGCGGCTGTCGTACAGACCGGCGTCGCTGTAGCCGACGAAGAGCGGCACGAGCAACATCTGCGAGGGGAAGACGGTGCCGCCGAAGATCAGCAGGAACCACCAGAACCCGTGCCGCAGCCGCAGCACCACGATCACGTACCCGGCCAGCGCCCCGATCAGCACGCCGAGCAGCGGCGAGACGACGCTGTAGAGCGCGGTGCTGGCCAGGCTGCCGCCGAGGTTCGCGCCGTCCACGGCCCGCGCGAAGTTCTCCAGCAGCGCGAAGTCGCCGGACGGCACCCACGCCGCGGCCGGGTCGTAGTCGTCCGCCGGCCGCGAGGCGTTGACCAGCAGCAGGTACGTCGGCCCGAGCCAGACCAGCCCGAGCAGGACGAGCACGGCACGCCTGATCATGCGGCCGTCACCTGCCTGCGCAGGTACAGGTACGACGCCAGCCCCGTCACGACGGTCAGCATCACCGCGACGGCCGAGCCGTAACCGTAGTCGCTGGCCACGAACGTCTCCTTGTACATGGTCACCGCCAGCGTCTCGGAGTTGCGCCCGGGGCCGCCCTGGGTCAGCACCCAGACGATGTCGAACGTCTTCAGGCTCGACACCAGCGCCAGCCCCACCACGACCGCCGTCAGCGGCCGCATGAGCGGCCAGATCACGTGCCGGAACAGCCGCCAGCCCGACGCCCCGTCCAGCCGCGCCGCCTCGATCGGCTCCCTCGGGATGGACTGCAGCCCCACCACGAACAGCAGCGTGTTCACGCCGAGCTGCTGCCACGTCCAGACCGCCAGCATCGCGAACGTGTTCGCCGGCGCCTCCTGCAGGAACGCGGTGTCCACGCCGATCAGCAGGTTCGCGATGCCGCCGTGCGACAGGATCGGGCTCCACACCATGGCCAGCCCGGCGCCGCTCAGCGCGTACGGCAGCATGAACGGCACCCGGTACCACGCGCCGCCCTTGATGTCGTAGGACAGCACCGCCACCAGCAGCCCGAGCCCGACCGGCAGCACCATGGTGCCGATCACCCAGATCAGCGTGTTACGGGTCGAGGTGATCAGCGCCGCGTCGTCGAACAGCTCGGCGAAGTTGGCCAGGCCCACCCAGGCCGGCGACTCCAGGCCGTCGTAGCGGGTCAGGCTCAGGTACGCCGTCCACACGAACGGCGCGTACAGCAGCACCGCGACCAGCAGCGCCGCCGGCGCCACGTAGCCGTACCTGAACCTGCCGAGGATGGGAGCGGCGCGACTCACTGATGCGTGCTCCAGTACTCGTCCGCCGCCTTCTGGATCGTCTGCAGGACCTCCTGGTAGGTGCCGGGCTCGGTCACGAACTTGCTGAACCCGTCGAGCGCGGCGGTCAGGATCGGCGGCGGCGTCGCCTCGAAGTAGCGGTTGACCAGCCGGTACTTCCCGCTGCCTGCGTCCTTGGTGACCGCGCCGAGCACCTTGTCGTCGATCGTCACCTTCGGGTTGGCGCTGACGTCACCCCGGCTCTTGGCCCACTTGTCCTGCGCCTCGGAGGTGGTCCACCACTTCAGGTACTTCATGCCGGCGTCGGGGTCGGCCGCCTTGGTGAGCGAGCACAGCGGCCCGCTCTCGAAGATCATGGACGTCTTCGGCAGCGCCGGGTTGACGTTCGGGATGACGAAGAAGTCGTAGTCGGCGCCGGCCTTCATGCTGCGCGTGGTCATGCTGGTGTTGAACCAGGTGCCGAACGAGACCATCGCCGCCTTGCCGGTCTTCAGCACGTCGCCGGGGTCGGTCTTGTCACCCGGGTTGATGAAGTAGCCGGCGTCGATGAGCTGCTTCCAGCGCTCCATCACCTGCACCACGCCGGGGTCGGTGTACTTGGCCTTGCCGGTGGACAGGCGGTCGTACAGGTCGGGGTCGGTGCCGGCCATGAGCTGCTCGAACCAGACGAACGAGAACAGCACGCTGGTGTGGTAGAAGGCCTTGACGCCGTTCTTCTTGAGCGTTTCGGCCGTTTTCACGAGGTCGTCCCAGGTCTGGGGCGGTTTCAGCTCGTACTGGTCGAAGATCTTCTTGTTGTAGAACATGCCCCAGTAGGCGACGTTCATCGGCACGCAGTACTGCTTGCCGCCGATCGTGTAGTACGGGGCGAGGTCCTGCGACAGGTCACCCGCCTTGATCGCCTCCTGCCAGACGGCCGTGGTGTCGGCCACCTGCTTCTGCTTGACGATCTCCTCCAGCATCCCCCCGGTCTGCCAGGTGAACAGGTCGGGCTTGACGTTCGTGCGGAACGACGCCTTGATGAAGGCCTGGTACTGCGCCGAGTCCGTGTATCCCGTCGGCTTCATGCCCAGGCCGATGCTCTGCTTGGACAGGGCGCCCATCTCGTCGAAGTACTTGGTCCAGGCGCCCTTGTCGTTGTAGAGGGTCAGCTCGGTCTTCTTCTGGGGCGCTTCGGCGCCGTTGCCGCCGCAGGCGGCCAGGACGAGCGCCGCCACGCCGAGCGTGGCCACACGTGACCGGTACATGGGCCGGCCTCCTTGGTTCTCATCGGGGGGGTTGCATCCGGTGCTCGATCACCGTCTTCACGTCCACCAGGTGGGCCCGCATGCGCTGCTCGGCCTGCGCCTCGTCACGCGCCTCGACGGCCTCCAGGATGGCCAGGTGCTCCTCGTGGTCGCGGCGGCGGTCGTCGAAGATCTGCAGGATCTCGCGCTGCTCCGGCCCGTGGACCGTGAGCAGCGAGTCGACGACCTCGTGCAGCACGCTGTTGCCCGCCATCCGGGCGGTGGCCCGATGGAAGGTCATGTTCGCGTCGTGCAGCTCGGCGTCCTCGCCGCGCAGGTGCCTGCTCGCCTCGTCCAGCGCCTGCCTGAGCGCTGCGAGCTCGTCGCTGCCCGCGTGCCGGGCGGCCAGGGCGGCCAGCGGCGGCTCGATCAGGATCCGCGCGTCGAGCAGCTCCAGGAGCTGGGCGGCGTGGATCTCGCGCATGTTGGGGTTGGGCAGGACCAGCCGTTCGATGGCGGCGCCGACGTAGATGCCGGAGCCGTGCCGCAGCTCGATGGCCCCGGTGGCCTCCAGCCTGCGTAGCGCCTCGCGCAGGGTCGGGGTGGTGACGGCGAAGCGCTGGGAGAGCTCCCTGGTCGAGGGCAGCCTGTCGCCCGGCCGGTGCCCTCCCGTACGGATGAGCTCCAGCATGCGCTCGGTCAGAGCGTCGGAAAGCGTGGGCCGCGCTACCTCGGACATATCAAGTGATCTAATCACTTAATGGGCACGGCGTCTACGATTCTTCTCTCGACGGCTCCTACTTCTTGATGAGCTCCATCATCATGTCGATCTGGCCCTTGCGGGAGCTCTGCACCTGGGCCGCCCACTGCTGGACCGCCGGGTTCGCACCGCCCGCCACCTCCGCGGCGGCCATCTGGACGGCGTCGTCCTGGTGGGCGATGAGCAGGTTGCACAGGTCGTACTCGAAGTTCCCGGACTTCCGCAGCGCCTGGATCTGCTTGGCGTCCGTCTCCGGCATGCCGCCGTGGTGGTCGTGGGCGCTGGTGGCGGGCGTGAGCGGCTGGTCCCAGGAGTGCAGCCAGCGCAGCATCATCTCGACCTCGCTCTGCTGGGTGCTCTCGATGGCCGCGGTCAGCGTCCTGAGCTCGGGGGTGGTGGCGCGGGACGTGCCCACCTTGGCGATCTCGATCCCCTGCCGGTGGTGCTGCACCATCATCTGGACGAACATCACGTCCTCGGCGTTGACCGGAGGCTCGTCGTTCGCCGCCTGGCCGCAGGCGGCGGCCACCAGGAGGCTCAGGCCCGCCAGGACACGTCTTCCGCGCACCGGCCCTCCTCAACTGTTAGGAAACCTTCCTAAGAGTTGACCAAATCGACCGGCGACGCAAGGGCCGGCGGCCGGTTCTCACCCTACGATGGCGCCGTCCGGTATGGGGCTATTTGCGGAGAAAGGCGAGCGTCTCCTCGGTGTGCTGCCTGGCGATGCCGAGCATGAAGGCGCGGTCCGGGAAGTCCCCGTCCAGCAGGAGCAGCGGCCCCGCGACCAGCGACAGGTGCTGGGCGGGCGGGCCTGCCGATGCCCTGGCCGCTCTCGACGAGGGCGACCTTCCCGAGCTCGCGCGACCGGCACCCGGCCATCGCGCGCAGGCTCTCCGCCAGCCGCGCCAAGGGCCTCGGGTCCTCGCCGCCCAGCCGCGCCTCCAGCGTTCCGCCGCGCACGTCCTCGATCACGGCCACGTCGGCCGGGTAGAGCTCGCGGGCGCCGTCGGCGAAGTAGAGGTCGGGGACGCGTACGCCCACGGAGCTCAGCCGGGCGTGCGCCGCCTCGAAGAGCGCCAGCCCCGAGCCGTGCGCGAAGGGCTCGCGGCTCTCCACGCGGGCGGAGTCCCAGTAGTCCTCGTCGCCGGACCAGGCGTAGAGCATGGCGGTCGGGCCGGCGTCCTGGAAGGAGAGGCGGTAGACCCCCTTCTTGGAGCCGCCTGTCAGCCGCTCGACGTGGGCCAGGCGGCGATCGCCGCCGAAGACCTCGCGCACCAGGGCGGCCAGCTCTGTGCGGCCCGCGAACCGCCGTCCGGCGCCGCTCACAGCGGCCGCGTTTCCATGGTGGTCGAGGTCATCCGGTGATGATGGCCCGTGACCCGCCCCGTTCGCCACGGGTTTTCCGCCTTGACCTCAACCTTGCTGGAGGTTGCACCGTTGGTCTCATGGAAAGCTTCGAGATCGGCGTCATCCTGCCCGGGGTCGCCGTACAGCGTCGGGACGGCCTCACCCTGGCCGAGGCCGCCAGGCACGCCGAGCGGGCCGGGCTCGACGGGGTCTGGCACGGCGATCACCTGGCGATCGGCGGGCCGGTGCTGGACGCGCCGATCGCCCTGGCCACCGCCGCCGCGGCCACCACCCGGGTCAGGATCGGCACCAGCGTGTTCATCCCCGCCATCCGGCCCCTGGCGTGGGCGGCCAAGCAGGTGGCGACCCTGCAGTACGTCTCGGGCGAGCGGCTCGTGCTGGGGGTCGGGTCCGGTGGCGGGCCCGCGCAGTGGGCGGCGGCCGGGGTGCCGTACGGGGAGCGGGGGCGGCGCACGGACACCGCCTTGGAGTTGCTGCCGCGGTTGCTGGCGGGCGAGCCCGTGCGGCTGCCCGAGGCCGTCGCCGCGGATACGGACCAGCCCGTTCAGCTCGCGCCCGCCGTCCCCATGCCGCCGGTGTGGGTCGGCAACGCCTCGGCGGCGGCGATCCGGCGGGCCGCCCGGCTCGGGGACGGCTGGTTCCCGTCCCTGATCTCGCCGCAGGAGGTCTCCCGCGGCCGGGTCAGGCTGGCCGAGCTGGCGGACGGGCACGGGCGGCCCGCACCCGTCATCGCCATCGGCGGGGCCGCCCACGTGGGTGGCGGGCCCGCCGCGCAGGCGGAGATCGCGTCCGGCATCAGCGGCGCCTACGGGCGGCCGCTGGAGGAGGTCGCCGGGATCCCGCTCACCGGGCCGCCGGAGGAGGTCGCCGAGAGGCTGGCCGAGTACCGCGCGGCCGGGGCCGGTCACGCGGTACTCGGCGTCTCGGGCGGTGACTGGCGGGCACAGGTGGACCTGCTGGCCGAGGCCAGAGACCTCTTGCGACGCTGATCTGCCCGGCCTCGGTCGCGGCGCCTGGCGGGCCCCGCCTCCGTCACGGATGCCGGACGGGCCCCGCTCACGGTCGCGGCGCTGCGCGGCCCCGCCCAGCGCGGGCCCCGCCCAACGCGACTGCGCCCCGCGCGGTGCGGCTGCGCCCCGCTCAGTGCAGCTGTGCCGCGCTCCAGCAGTCCACCGCGCCGGGCCTGCCGCACCCGGCCAGCCGGTCGAGCACCTCGGCCAGCTCGCCCGTCCTGGCGTTGTCCGGGTCGTTGGACTCCTGGTGCGGGTCGGTCACGGTGTCGTAGTACTCGGGCCGCGAATCACCCTCGTACTCGACGTACAACTCACCGGCCGTACGGACGGCGGCGTAGCCGGGCGGCCCCGGGTTCGCGGGCGCCTGCAGCTCGTCGGCGTCGGGATCCGGCTCGCCGGCGGCGTCCGGATCCGGCCTGACGTGCTCGATCAGCGCCGCCTCGCGCCAGCCCTTCACCTTGTGCCCCTGGATGAGCGGCAGCAGGCTGCGCCCGTCACGCGGCTCGCCCCGGATCCCCGCCATGTCGAGGAAGGTGGCGAAGAGATCCACGTTCTGCGCGATGGCGTCGACGGCGAGATCGCCGTGCCGCCCCGCCGCCGGCCGCTTGACCAGCAGCGGCACCCGTACGTCGTGGTCGTAGGCGGTGGACTTGCCACGCAGCAGCCTGTGCTGCCCGAGGTGGAACCCGTTATCGCTGGTGAACACCACGTACGTGGTGCGCTGCTCCTCGGGGCTCAGCGCCGCGAGCACCCGCTCCACCATGTCGTCCACCGACTGCACCATGCGGATGCGATCCCGGAAATCCTTGCGCAGCTCCTTGACGGCGTTCGCCCCGATCGGCTCCCGCCGTACCCAGGAGGGCTTGTCGGCGGTGTCCTCGTTGAACGCCGGCAGCGCCGCGACGTCGATGCTCGTGCAGTCGGGCCCGCCGCAGTCGCCGTGCGGGAACTCCCCGGCGGGGAACTGGCTCTTCGGCCGGTCCCGCCGCGCCGGCGGGAAACGCGGCTCCTTGTCCCCGGCCTCGGCGCCGATCCTGGAATGCGGCGAGAACGGCGAGATCTGCAGGAAGAACGGCTCCCCTGGCGCGTACCGCCGTGACCTGTCGATGAAGTCCACGGCCCGCTGCCCGAGCTCGTCCGTCAGATACTTGCCACCGGAGGGATCGATCGGCTTCTCCTGTGCCGTCTCCTCCTTGATGTACCGGGTGAGCTGATACTTGAACTCGCTGTATCCGCCCCCGGCGGCCACGTGCCATTCATCCCACCCGACCGGCACGTGATAATCGGCCGGCACGGGATATTCGTTGATGTACTTGCCCAGGTAACCCGTGCGATAGCCGGCCTGGTCCAGGGCGGCGGCGTACGTCCGGCCCTCGTGTTTCCTGAACGCCTGATAGCCGCCGCCGTCGCTGCCCTTGTTCGTGGCCACGCCCGTGTTGTGCGGGAACTGCCCGGTGAACATGGAGGCCCTGGACGGGCAGCAGAGCGAGTTGGAGACGTAGTAGTTGCCGAACGTCGTGCCGTCCTTGGCCAGGCCGCGCACAGCGTCCATGTACTGGAGCAACTCGGCCGACAGGTCGTCGACGAGGATGAAGACGATGTTCGGCCGCTTCGGCTTGCTCGCCGTCCCGGCCCCGGCCTGCGACGCCACGGAGGTCATGGCCAGGACGACGGCTAACGCCACCGCCACGGCCCTGCGCAGGTTCCCGATCACGTGACCAACCCCTTTGACCATGCTGGGAGATCGGAGTCGAGGAACGACGCTAATGCCCGTCCGAACACCTATCAAGGACTGTCTCTCAGGTTGCGCCGGGCTCACGGACGCGCCGCAACGTCAGGGACTGGAACCGGCTTTCATCGGCTCCCACGATGTGAAAGTCCACGATGTCGAAGGACGCGCGCGCGAATTCCTGAAGCTGCTCGTCACTGCGGAAGGAGAAGAACCGGGGCGGGTCGTGGTCGTCCTCCTCGAAGAATCCCTCCTCCTGCAGAGGGCCCCCGCCGTACACCCCGACGAAGAACAGCCCGCCGGGCCGCATCAGCGTGTGGATCGTGTCCAGGACCGCCGGGAAATCGCTGTTGGGCACGTGCAGCAGGCAGTTGAGCGCGTACACCGCGTCGAAAGACCCGGGCGCGAAGTCGAGCCCCAGAAAGTCCATGACATGGGCGTCGAGGCCCTTCTCCCGGCAGTGAGCCACCATGGCGGGCGACAGATCGACGGCGACGACCTCCAGCCCGTTCTCCTGGAAGTAGAGGCTGTCCTGGCCCGTGCCGGCGCCGACCTCCAGCAGCCGCCTGAACCCGTGCTCCTTGAGCCGGCCCAGGAACGCCTCGCGCTCCGCCAGCTTCCACGGGCTCTTGCCGCCGGCCTCACGCCGCTCCGCGCCACCGTCGTAGGCCGCTCGGAGTGCACCGATCACATCGTCGTAGCGCACGCTCATCGCGCCATGATGCCCCATTTCCACCGGCCTGGCGGCGGCGCTCTCGCATCGGTGATGCTGTGACACGTGGAGTACGTGTCCAGAGTGCCGCGGCCGCCGCTGGCCGGACTGATCGACGACCTCTACTACCTGGAGGGCGCGCCACCGTACCCCAGGCTGGCGTTGCCGCCGATGCCGTCGGCGCTCCTCGTCCTCAACCTCGGGACGCCGTTCCACATCCGCGCCGGCGCCGGCGCCGAACCCACCGACTACGCCGACGGCTGCGTGGTCACCATGCCCACCCGCGCCCTCGAGTTCGGCTATCCCCCGTCGACCCGGTCGGTCGGCGTGCACTTCAAGCCGTGGGGGCTGGCGCCGTTCCTGCCGATGCCCGCGGCCGAGCTGTGCGACCTGCCGGTGACGGTGGAGCAGGTCTGGGGCCGCGCCAGAGCCGCTGAGCTGCGAGAGCGGCTGGCCGCGGCGGCCGGGCCGGACGTCATGCTGACGATGCTGGAGGGCGAGCTGATGCGACGGCTCCGCGAGACCACCGGCCTGGGGCTGGTCCGCCACACGAGCAGCGTCATCGCGGCGACCACGGGAGCGGTGCCGATCGGCGGCCTGAGCGTCTCGGCCGGCGTCAGCAGCACCCATCTGGCACAGCGGTTCAAGGAGCTCGTCGGCGTCACGCCGAAGCGGCTCGCCCGCACCTACCGCTTCGCCGCCGCCGTGCTCGCGATCGACCCCGCCGGACCGGTCAACTGGGTCGACCTCGCCGCTCGTGCCGGCTACTTCGACCAGGCTCACTTCGGCCACGAGTTCCGCACGTTCACGGGGCTCACGCCGACCCGGTACGTCGACGTCCGGCGGCGGTTCCTGCGCGAGCACCCCGGCCACGCGCTCGACGTCGGGCCGCTCCCGGCCGATTGATTTCTTACAAGAGCCGGCGGCTGCCGCACGCCAGTATGGGGACTCCCCGAGCAGAGGAGAACGCCCATGGGCAAGGTCGTCATGTACAGCACGGTGTCGGTGGACGGCTTCATCGCGGACAAGAACGACCAGGTCGGACCGCTGTTCGACTGGTTGTCCAGCGGCGACGTGCCGTTGGACGGGTCGGGGGACGTCAAGGTGTCACAGGCGTCCTACGACTACATCAAGCCGTACTGGGACGAGATCGGAGTGACGGTCGTCGGCCGCCACGTCTTCGACATGACGGACGGCTGGAACGGCAAGCCGCCGAGCGGGATCGCCCACATGGTGGTCGTGACGCACCGGCCGATGCCCGAGGGCTGGGACCCCGCAGCGCCGTTCCATTTCGTGGACGGCGTCGAGGCCGCCATGGCCAGGGCGCAGGAGCTCGCGGGCGACCGCACGGTCGAGGTCGCCGCCGGCGACGTCGGCGGCCAGGTGCTGGCCGCCGGGTTCGTCGACGAGGTCGCCATGGACGTGGCGCCCGTGGTGCTCGGGTCCGGCAAGCGCTACTTCGGGTCAGTCGACGCACAGCACCTGCTGGAGGACGCCCACGTGGTGATCAAAGGCAACCGCGTGCTCCACCTGCGCTACCGGGTACGCCGTTGACCGCCCCGAACGGGGTGTGAGCCGAGGGACATCCGGTCGTGCCCCTGTTCCGTTGACCGCGCGCTTCTCCGCGCCGTGCGTTCTGATCACCGGACTGCTCGCTGACGGCCGATCACCCGTTCTTGATCACGGCAGCGAGGAACCGCATCTCCAGCATGGCTTTGGAGAACGGGAAACCCGTGATCCTTTTCGCCAGCGCGAAGCTCCGCGGGAACGTGCCGTCGATCCCCGGCCCTTCCCAGTCGTGGTCGGGATCCAGCCCCACCTTCCGCATCTCCTCCACCAGCCGGTCGGGATCGGGTCCCGCACGCGCCTGACATTCGTGCGAGTAGGTGCCGCTCCGGGCCACGGCCTCGGCATGGGCCATAAGCGCGGACTGCGACAACGCGAATCGCACCCGAAACGGCGCATCGAGCGACACGGCTGTGGCAACGCCGTGATCCACCGCAAGCTGCTTCATCCCTGTCTGCTCCGACGCCCCGGGGGCGCAGACGCCGCCAGTCACGCCGAAGCCTTCACCGACCACTCGGCCGGAGCGGTTCGTCGCGCAGAAAAAAGAAGCGTGCACCTGTTCGCGGATGGACACGCGGAAGCCCTCCGAGAAGTCTCGGAGGGCTTCTGAGCTGGAGCCGCCTTGGGGATTCGAACCCCAGACCCCTTCATTACGAGTGAAGTGCTCTGGCCGACTGAGCTAAGGCGGCGTGCGCTGTGCAGCTTGAAAGAGTCTACAGGAGCTCGGGCACTTCTCGCTCCATCGATCACCCGATGCCCGGACAGACCGCCCCATCCTCCGGTGCCACCCCCGCCACCAGATACCCCTCCACCACCTCGTCCACGCACCTCGACCCGCTGGAGTAGGCGGTGTGACCATCGCCTCGGTACCTGAGCAGCACCCCCGACCCCAGCTCGCCGGCCAGCCTGCGCGCCCACGCGTACGGTGTGGCCGGGTCCCGTTCGGTGCCGATGACCAGGATCGGGGCGGCGCCCTTCGCCGTCACGGGGCCGAGCGCCGGAGGGTGCGGCCAGTAGGCGCACGGCAGGGACGACCACACCAGGTACGGCCCGAATCGCGGCGCCCGCTCGCGCGCCGCCGCCGCGTTCCTCCCGTACGTCGCCGGCTGCCTTGGATGGGGGCCGTCCGCGCAGTTGACGGCCATGTTGGCCTCGGTCTCGTTGGAGTAGGTCCCGTCGTCGTGACGTCCGGTGAGCTGGTCGGCGTTGCGCAGCAGCAGCGCACCGTCACCCTGGAAGGCGCGGCGCAGCGTCTCGGTCAGCTCCGGCCACAGGGCGCGGTCGTAGAGCGGGCCCAGCAGCCCGAGTACGGCCACCGCCTGCGTCACCCTCCGCCTCCCGTCGCCACGAAGCGGCCGCTCGTCCGCACGCCGGAGCAGGCCGCTCACCTCCTGCACCGCCCCGCCCACGGTGCGGCTCCTGAACGGGCACCCTCCCGCCGCGAGGCAGTCCTCGGCGTACGCCCGCAGCGCCCGCTCGAACCCGGCTGCCTGCTCCACGCCGAGCCGCACCCGTGACCCGCCGGGGTCGAGCGCCCCGTCCAGCACCATGGCCCGCACGCGCCCAGGGAAGAGGCTCGCGTACACCGCCCCCAGCAACGTGCCGTACGACTTGCCGAGGTAGGTCAGCCTGCGCTCCCCCAGCGCCTGCCGCAGCCGGTCCAGGTCGCGCGCCACGTCCACGGTCCCGAGGTGTGGCAGCAGCCTGCCGGACCGCCTGCGGCACCCCTCCGCGAATCGCCTGGCCCCCTCCTCCAGCGCCAGCCGCTCCCCGGCCGTGTCAGGTGTGCCGTCGAGCGCGACGAACGCGTCCAGTTCCGCGTCGCTCAAACACTCGACGGGCGCCGACCTCCCGACTCCCCGCGGATCGAACCCCACGACGTCGAACCGCTTCCGTACCTCCGCCCCCAGTACGACCCGAGCAGCCCTCGCATATTCCACCCCGGAGGCCCCAGGCCCGCCCGGATTGACCACCAACGACCCGATCCGTTCCCCCGCACCACCACTGGCAGGCAACCGGATCACCGCGATCCCCACCTGCTCGCCGGGTCGCCGGTGTGCCAGCGGCACTCGCAAGGTCGCGCACTCGAAGCCACCACCGCAGTCCGTCCAGGTCAGTGCGCCAACCGGCCGCCCGGCGCGCTCCGGCCCGCGCTCCAGGCCCGTCATCGCCATCGCCATCGCCGTCGCCGTCGCCATCGTCAGCACCCCGGCGACAACAGCCGCCCGGCACCACCTGCCGCGCATCAACCGCGGCACGTCCTCGGCGAGCCCTTCCCGACCGCCTCAGTGGACGTCCACCCGCACCGGCTCGGCGCGGTCTGATGCTGCACCACCGCGCACCCGATGCCGGTACCGCAGCGGCGCCTCCCCCACCTCCCGCTTGAACGCGGTGCTGAACTCCGACGGTGACGGCGCGTTAGACCGAGTCTCCGCCCGTTTCGCCCCCATACGCCGAGTCGTACGCCTGCCGCGGCCCGCACACACTCGCCTTGGAGCACGAACACCTCCGTCCCCCGTCGTTGAGCCGCACCACCACGGAGTCGGACGGCACGTTGTGCCCCACGACCGTCCCATCCCCCTGCGGCGTCTCCACGCTCGCCCCGACCCGGGGAGCCGAGGCGCGGAACTCCTGGTAGAGCGGGTGCTCATACTTCAGGCAGCACATGAGCCGCCCGCACGCCCCCGCGATCCGCAGCGGGTTGACCGGCAGGTCCTGGTCCTTGGCCATGCGAACGGAGACCGGCTCGAAGTCCTTCAGGAACGTGGCGCAGCACAGGTCGCGCCCGCAGGGACCGATGCCGCCCTGGAGCCGCGCCTCGTCCCTCGGCCCGATCTGCCGCAGCTCGACCCTGGCCCGCAGGTTGCGGGCCAGGTCGCGCACCAGGGCGCGGAAGTCCACCCGGTGCGGCGCCGAGAAGTAGACGGTGTAGACGTTGTCCTGGTCGAGGTAGTCGATGCCGACGACCTTCATCGGCAGTGTGTGCCGCTTGATCAGCCTCTTGGACACGCTGCGCGCCTCGGCCCTGCGGCGTTTGTTCGACTCGTCCCGGGTCAGGTGCTCCTCGCCCGCCATCCCCGCGCACACCGGCAGCCCGTCGATGTCCTCGCTCGTGTACTGCGGCGCCCACACGCACTCCGCCACCTCCGAACCCGAGTCCGTCGGGACGAGCACCTTGTCGCCCACTTTGGGGCTGTGCTCGCCGGGATCGAGGTAGTAGAGCCTCCCGTAGCGGGTGAAGCTCACGGCCATGATCATTCCCATGGGCTCGAGCTCGCCTCCTGACGGCCTAGGGGGTACGTACGGCCTTCATTGCCAGATTACGTGGGTCCATGCGCCAGAAGTCAGGGGCGGGCGGGTGGATGTCACCCGGTCACCCGCCCGCGGGACAAACCACCCCATCCGGTAGCTGCAGTCCGAACTCCGTGTACAGGGCCGCCCGGTCGGCAACGCACTGGTTGCTCGTGACCTGGGCCACGCCTGGTTGCCGCTTCAGCACGTCAACCACCTCCGACACCGCGGCATCCGCCTTCAGCTTGATCCTGAACGACTCGGGCATGTCCTCCACGCGGGTCGCCCGGAGGAGCTTCTCGTTGTCCTTGAACGCCTCCTTGAAGTTCTCGTAGGCGGTCGCCTCGTCCTCGAAGGAGAACTTCTCCACCTCGGGCATCCTCTGGATCAGCCGCCGGACGGCCTTCGTCTGAGCGGGCGTCGCCGCCATCCCTGCCTCGGTGGTCTTCGAGTCGCCCTTCTTCCTGTCCGCCGGCTTCGCTTGGCACGCCGGCAGCCGCGTCCCCGCCTTGCACAGGAAGGCGCTGACTTCCCACTTCCGCTCTTGAGCCGTTACCTCGGCGGCCGGGCCGGAAGCGTGGTCGACGACGGCCGACACCCCCGCCACCTGCTGGAATGCCGACGCCACCTGCCGGCGGTCAGCGCCCTGCCGGAGCTTGAGCCGGTACGACGGCGGCAGGTCCGCGGCTTCGACCTCGTCCAGCAAGGCCTGGTTGTGGGCATAACGCTTGCGGAAGGCGTCGTAGGCGACGGCCTGGCTCACCCACTGCCCGGCGGCGATCTGCGGAAGCTGTTCCTCCACCACGCGCTCGATCGCCTCGCGCTGCCCGGCGTCGGCGGCTCCCGCACAGCGAGAATCCTTCGGCGCCGTCGCCGTGCACAGGAACACGGTCATGTCCGCCTCGCCCTGCGTGAACACGTCAGCGGCCGTCGCCGCCGTCACGCGTCCACCGTCGCCGCCTCCAACCGCGCCGCCGCCCACCAGCACGGCGGTCGCCGACCCCACCACCACCACGGCCGCCGCCGCGGTCACCATCCGGAAGTCCACCCTGAACCGCCTGCGCTCCGGCGCCCGCAGCGGCCTCAGCGTGCTCGTGTCCACCGCCGCGCCCACCTCGGCGAGGGCCTCCCGCAGTCTTTCTTCCACCGGGCTGTTCATGAATCCTCCCCAAGCGCTCGGCCAAGGGCCGCCAGCCCCCGCGCGATCGTCGACCTGGCCGTGCTCGCACTGATCCGCATCGTCTCGGCGATCTCCTGGTCAGCGAGATCGAAGTAGTAGCGCAGGGTCAGCGCCTCGCGCTGCCTGCGTGGCAGCCGGCGCAGCGCGAGCAGGACCTCGCGCCGCTCCTCACCCAGCAGCACGGCACTCTCCGCCGACCAGACCGGCGGTTCGTACGGCACCGCCCGCCGGAACACCGTCGCCCGCCTGCGCAGCACCGACCGGCACCCGTTGAGCACCGCCGAACGCACGTAGGTCAGCGCCTTGTCGGCATCGCGCAGCCTGGCCCGGCCGGCGTGTGTGCGCTCGAACGCCTCCTGCACGACGTCTTCCGCGGTGGCCTGATCTCCGACCATGAACAGGGCCAGCCGCACCAGGCCGACGTGGTGCTCGGCGAAGATCGACGCCACGTCGACCCGTTGCCGCGCGAGGTCTTCTTGCTGGGTGAGTAGTTCGACTTCCACATAACAGAGACGCCTCGCGGCCTCATCTGCTGCTCGGGTCACCCGATTATCTTCCGCTCGCTCGCACCCGGCCGGACTCGGCTGTCCACAGCCTGTGGACAACGCCAGGAGGCGCAGGCCACCGGCGTCCGCGCACCGCCGAAGCGGTGGTCACGGGCCCTCAACCCGAGGGCAGCACGACCCCGCCGTTCACCCGCACCAGCGACCTCCACCGGACCGGCGCCGCGGTCAGGCTCGCAGCGACAGCATCATCGCCTCGACGGCCATCTGCGGATTGACGTTGGCCGCCAGCCGTTCCCGGCACTGCATGATCGCATCGATCCGCCGCAGCGACTCCTCGGGTGTGGACGACTTGGCGAGCTGGTCCAGATCGAAGCGCAGATCGTCGTTGGCCAGCTCGACCCCGGCCGCCCCGAACTGCATGGCCAGCACATCGCGGTAGAACGACACGAGCTCCAGCAGCGCGGCGTCCAGCGAGTCGCG
Source organism: Nonomuraea sp. GTA35 (assembly GCF_041950525.1). Taxonomy (NCBI): domain Bacteria; kingdom Bacillati; phylum Actinomycetota; class Actinomycetes; order Streptosporangiales; family Streptosporangiaceae; genus Nonomuraea; species Nonomuraea sp. GTA35. The sequence continues at coordinate 402,419 of NZ_JBGNUV010000009.1, forward strand.
CTTGATCCGCGTGGCCCGCGACTTCTGCCGGTCCTCCAGCTCCTTCAGCGCCCCGGCCCCGCCCCGCACCAGCCCCCGGTTGAGCCCCTTGCCGCTGGACCCCTCGCCGTACAGCTTGCGCAGCTCCGAGGTCTCGCTGTCGTTGAGCACGGCGGTGGCGGCGGCGGCCTCCTCCTCGGCGGTCTTCACCAGCCGCTCGGCGGCGGACACGCACTCGCCGACGCCGGTCAGCGAGCGCGGGATGCTCAGCACCGCCTCCCGCCGCGCCCTGGTCCCCTCGTCCAGCGCCAGCGCGCGCGCCCGGCTGATGTGCCCCTGCGCGGCCCGCGCCGCGAACCTGGCGGTCTCCCACGGCACGCTGTCGCGGGTGGCCAGCACGTGGGCGACAGCCTCGGTGGCGGGGGTGGTGAGGGTGACCAGGCGGCAGCGCGACCTGATGGTGATCATCAGGTCGTCGGGCGCGGGCGCGCACAGCAGCCACACCGTACGCGGCGGAGGCTCCTCGATGGCCTTGAGCAGGGCGTTCGCGGCGGACTCCGTGGCCCGGTCGGCGTCTTCGAACAGGATGACCCGCCACCGCCCCTGCGTCGGCGCCCCGGCCGCGCGCAGGATCAGCTCGCGGGTCTGCTTGACGCTGTAGGACAGGCCCTCGGGGCGTACGGACTCCAGGTCGGGATGGGAGCCGATGAGCACCTGGTGGCACTGGTCGCAGTGGCCGCAGCCGCCGTCGGGGCACATCAGCGCGGCGGCGAAGGCCCGGGCGGCGGCCTCCCTGCCCGAGCCCGGCGAGCCGGTGAACAACCAGGCGTGCGTCATGCCGGCGCCGCGCCCGCCCGCGACGACCTCGCCGGCCGCCGCCGCGGCCCGCGACAGCACGGCTACCGCCTGGTCCTGCCCAACGAGGTCATCGAAAACCGTCACGGCACAAGGCTAGTCGCGGATGGCGGGCATCGTCCCCGTGATGTCCTCTGACTCCCGCGGCACCGGGTCGGGCAGGATCTCCCTGATCCGGTCCTGGATCTGCCGGGTGATCACGTCCTGCGGCTGCGTGCCGTCCACCACGAGGTACCGCTCGGGGGCGGACGCCGCCAGCGCGCGGAACTCCTTGCGCACCCGCTCGTGGAACTCCAGCGGCTCGGACTCGATCCGGTCGGCCGCCCCGCCCAGCCGGGTCAGCCCCACCTCGGGCGGCGTGTCGATGAGCACGGTCAGGTGCGGCACGAGCCCGCCCGTCGCCCAGGCGTTGATCTTGGACACGTCCTTGGGGTCGAGGGCCCGCCCGGCGCCCTGGTAGGCCAGCGACGAGTCGACGTACCGGTCGGTGATCACCAGCGAGCCCCGGTAGAGCGCCGGCCTGATCACCTTCTCCACGTGCTCGGCCCGGTCGGCGGCGTACAGCAGGGCCTCCGAACGCGCCGACAGCCCCCGCTCCGCCGCGTCGAGCAGGATCGCGCGCAACCGCATGCCGATCTTGGTCGAGCCGGGCTCGCGGGTCTGCACCACGTCGAAGCCCTGGTCGCGCAACCAGATGGCGATCAGCCGCGACTGGGTGGTCTTGCCCGACCCCTCGCCGCCCTCGAACGCCACGAACAGCCCGGGCACGTGCTCGGGCGCCTCGGCGGGGAACCGCTCGCCACGCACCGCAGCGATCAGGTCGGCCGCCAACGAGATGCCCTTCCTGTCGTCCATGTGCCGCAGCGCCAGCACGCCGACGCCCACCGCGAGCGCCCCGCCGATCACCAGCACCAGGTTGGTGCCGTCGAAACGGTAGCTGAACTCGCCCAGCGCCAGCACGTGCAGCCCGAAGATCGCGGCCAGCGGGTTGGCCAGGGAGACCACGAGCAGCAGCGTCACCCGCGCCGTCGACTGCAGGAACGAGAACGTCCGGCCCCGGATGGCATCCTCGACCTCCAGCCCGATCAGCGTGTACCCGATGATCCAGGCGATGCCCGCGCACGCCCCCAGCACCACGGTCAGCATGACCACGATCACCAGGTTGTGCACCAGCGCGATGGCGACCAGCACCAGCCCCGCCACGGTGATCGACAGCCCGAACAGCCGCCGCCGCGACAGCTCGCGCAGCAGCCTGAGCCCGAAGAACATGCCCAGCGCCATGCCGACGAAGACCGCGCCGAACACCACGCCGTAGGCCGCGTCGCCGCCGCCGAGCGCCGCCACGTAGACCTTGGCCACGCCGACCACGGCCCCGCCCGCGGCGAACGCCCCGAGCATGCCGATGACCAGGCCGCGCACCAGGCGGTCGCGGCCCACGAACCGCCAGCCCTCGACGACCTGCTTGAGCACGGAGGGCGTGGAGATCGCGCCGTCGCGCTTGGGGATGCCGCGCAGGGTGAAGATGAGGAAGGCCGACACGAGGTACGCGCAGGCGTTGACGACCAGCGCCAGCCCCGTCGCGTCGCGGCCCAGCGGGAACGGCACGATGCCGGCGATCAGGTCGCCCGCCACCGACAGCGCGGCGAAGAGCATGGCCGCGATGGGCGCGGTGCCGTACGTGACGAGCAGGTTGAGCTGGTTGGCCGACTCGAGCTGCGCCTTGGGCACCAGGTTGGGGACCGTGGCCTCCTTGGCCGGCACCCAGAACAGGTTCACGCACTCGACCAGGACGGTCGCGATGATGAGCCACTGGTAGCTGTCGACGAACGGGATCGACAGCACCACGGCGAACCTGGCCAGGTCGGCGCAGAACATCGTCAGCCGCCGGTCGAACCGGTCGGCGAACACGCCAGCCAGCGGCCCCAGCAGCACGGCCGGCAACATCTTGGCCACGAACACGCCGCCGACGGCCAGCGACTGCACCCGGTAGTCACCCTGCGTGAGGTTGCCCGCGAGCGCGGTCAGCGCCAGCAGGTTGAGCCAGTCGCCCAGGCTGCACACCGACATGGCCGTCCAGAGCCGGCGGAACGGCGCGTTGGCCAGCACATGGGTCGGGCGGCTTCGGCCAAGGGCAGTCATGATTTCAGCGTATCCAGGTGTTGACCGGAAGTGGGTGGACAAGAGACGAGCCGGATATTCCCGGCCGCTCGTGGCCGAGGGTATTACGTGTACGACCCCAAGCGCAGGTTACACACCTCGAATAGGCCCACAAAAACATCATCAATTCATAACTCCGGACTCTTGCCGCGCCTCTTCCACCAATGGTTGCCACGCGCCCCTGATCTCGTCGGGAAGGACCAGCTCGTCCCACAGGTCGATGAGCAGCACGCCGTCGACGTGACCGAGCACCTCACCAGGCCCGCCCCCGCACAGCAACGCGGTGTAGGCCGCCCGCCGCTCGTCGCGGTCGGACAGGTCGTAGACCCGCCCGCCGAGCCGCAGCGCGCCCAGCGCCGCCGCCACCGGCAGCCGCCGCAGCCGGCTGGGCACGTGGAACGCCCGCCCGTCAGCGCACGTGTGGGCCGCGCACTCGACCTTGGCCTCCAGCACCAGCCTGAACCCGGCCGCGTCGAGGATGCGCCCCGCGGTCTCCAGCGTCGGCGACTTCCTGCCGTGCTCGTAGGCCGACAACGTCGTGCGCGACGTGCCGCTCACGCTGGCCAGCGCCTTCTGGTTGAGGCTCGCGGCATGCCTGGCCTGCCTGAACAGCAGCCCGCCGCGCCTGGCCCAGAGGGCGACCTCCTGGCCCAGCACCCGCTCCACAGGCGACGAGACCACGAACCACCTCCGCAAAGTATCCGGGCGGATACTCTACGCCATCATGGCATCGCGTGACCACCGGATTACCGGAAGTCAGGCACGCAATTCCAGCATGGTGATCTCGGGCGGCGCCCCGACGCGCACCGGAGGCCCCCAGAAGCCCGCGCCCCTGGTCACGTACACCTGCGTGCCGCCCACCGTGGCCAGCCCCGACACCACCGGCTGCTGCAGCCCCACCACCAGGTTGAACGGCGCGATCTGCCCGCCGTGCGTGTGCCCGGAGAGCTGCAGGTCGACGCCGTGCTCGGCGGCCTGGTCCACCTGGATCGGCTGGTGCGCAAGCAGCACCGTGGAGCGGCCGGTGTCGCGCCCGCCGAGCGCCTTGCCGAAGTCCGGGCCGTCGCCGCCGGCGGCGCCGCCGATGTCGTTCACGCCCGCCAGGTCGAGCACGGCGCCCTGATGGCTGATCTCCACGCGCTCGTTCCGCAGGGAACGTACGCCGAGCTCCTTCAGCTCCTCGATCCACTCGCCGGGGCCCTCGGCCGTGAAGTACTCGTGGTTACCGGTCACGAAATAGGCCCCGTAGCGGGACTCGAGGTTCCGCAGCGGCCGCGCCAGCGCCCCGAGCTGGGCCACCGTCCCGTCCACCAGATCGCCCACGATCGCCACCACGTCGGCCTCGAGCCCGTTGATCATCCGGACGATCCGCTCGGTGTGCCCGATGCCCGTGAGCGGCCCCAGGTGGATGTCGCTCACCACGGCGAACCGCAGGCCGCTCAGCCGCGGGTCCAGCTTCGGCAGCGTGACCCTGACCGGCTCGATCACCGGGTCGCCCAGCGCGCTCGACATGCCGTACCCGACCGTGCCCAGCGCGCTCACCCCGGCGATGGCGGCGGTGGTCCGCCCGAGGAAGAGCCGCCTGCTCATGGCGGGGCTCTCCGCGGGCCGAGGCGGCGCCTCCGCCGGGGGCGCCGCCTCGACGGGCGCCGCCGCGCCCACCGGCACGGCGACCGGCTCCGGCTCGGGCTCCGGCTCGGCCGCCCGTTCCCGCCGCTCGGCCCGGCGCAGGAACGCCGCCGCCACCGCCCTCGGCACCTCCAGCACCACGAGGATGACGACCAGGTAGAACATCACCGCCAGCCAGATGTAGCCCGGCCAGGCCACCCAGCTCTCCAGCCCCATCCTCGTGCCCACGAAGGTCGTCACGAGCACCGCGAGCAGCGCGACCAGACTCCAGGTCAGCGTCTTGCGCAGCCGCCCCGGGCGGGTCGTGCGACGCACCAGCCGATGCCACAGGTACCAGTGCGCCAGCAACACCAGCGCCACGAAGATCAGGACGAACACACCTCGATGCTACTTCCGGAAAACCCGGAAACAGCGCATGCGTCCCAGTTCACGGCGTGATCACGGACACCCTGCGACATGGGCACCCCTACGAAGCGGGCACCCTGCGACACGGGCACCCTACGACTTCGTCGCGGGCTTCTTCGCCGGAGCCTTCTTCGCGGGCGCCTTCCTCGTGGTGCTCTTCGTGGTGCTCTTCGTGGTGGCCTTCTTGGGCGCGGGCGCCCGCTCACGCCGCTCGGCCAGCAGCTCCGCCGCCCGCTCGATCGTGATGTCCTCGACCGTGTCGCCCTTGCGCAGCGACGCGTTCGTCTCGCCGTCGGTCACGTACGGCCCGAACCGCCCCTCCTTGACCACGACGGGCTTCTTGGAGTTGGGGTCGTCGCCCAGCTCGCGCAGCGGCGCCGCGGCCGCGGCCCGGCCCCGCCCGCGCTGCTTGGGCTGCGCGAACAGATCCTTGGCCTGCTCGATCGTGACCGTCAGCAGATCGTCCTCCGTGGCCAGCGACCGGGAGTCGGTGCCCTTCTTCAGGTACGGCCCGAACTTCCCGTTGTGGGCGACGACCTCCTCGCCCTCCAGCTCGCCCACCACCCGCGGGATCGACAGCAGCCTGAGCGCGTCGTCCAGCGTGATCGTGTCCAGCGACATGGACTTGAACAGCGAGCTCGTCCGCGGCTTCGGCGCGTCGGCCTTCTTCGTACGCCGCTTCGGAGCCTCCTCGTCGGCCGCCGGCTCGGGCAGGACCTCCGTCACGTACGGCCCGTACCGCCCGTCCTTGGCCACGATCATGTGCCCGGTCACCGGGTCGTGCCCGAGCTGCCGGTCGCCGGTCGGCCGCGAGAACAGCTCCTCGGCCTTCTCCGCCGTCAGCTCGTCGGGCGTCATGTCCTCGGGCACGTTGACCCGCGCGCCGTCCCTGTCGAGGTACGGCCCGTACCGCCCGACCCGCAGCACGATGTCCGTGCCCTTGACCGGGAACGAGCTGATCTCCTTGGCGTCGATGTCACCCAGGTCGGTGACCATCTCCTTCAGGCCCTCGTCGCCGTCGGCCCCGTAGTAGAAGCGCTGCAGCTCGGGCACCCGCTCCGCCCGGTCGTTGGCGATGTCGTCGAGCACCTTCTCCATCTCGGCCGTGAAGTCGTAGTCGACCAGGTTCCCGAAATGCTGCTCCAGCAGGTTGACCACGGCGAACGCCAGGAACGACGGCACCAGCGCCGTGCCCTTCTTGAACACGTAACCGCGGTCGAGGATGGTGCCGATGATCGAGGCGTACGTCGAAGGCCGCCCGATCTCCCGATCCTCCAGCTCCTTGACCAGCGACGCCTCGGTGTAACGCGCGGACGGCTTGGTCGAGTGACCGGCCACGTCGAGCCGCGTCACGCTGAGCGCGTCGCCCTCCGCCAGGTTCGGCAGCCGCTTCTCGGAGTCGTCGCGGTCGGTGGCGGGATCGTCGGCCCCCTCCACGTACGCCTTCAGGAACCCGTAGAACGTGATCGTCCGCCCGGACGCGCTGAACTCGACGTCCTCGCCGGCCGCCGACCTGCCGCCCACCTTCACGGTGACCGACTCGCCGACCGCGTCCTTCATCTGCGAGGACACGGTGCGCTGCCAGATCAGCTCGTACAGCCGGAACATGTCGCCCGACAGCCCGGTCTCGCCCGGCGTGCGGAACTCCTCGCCCGACGGCCTGATCGCCTCGTGCGCCTCCTGCGCGCTCTTCACCTTGCTGGCGTAGACGCGGGGCTTGTCCGGCACGTACGAGGCGCCGTACAGCTTGATGGCCTGCGACCGCGCGGCCGCCACCGCCGTCTCCGACAGCGTGATGCTGTCGGTACGCATGTAGGTGATGAACCCGTTCTCGTAGAGCCGCTGCGCGACCTGCATCGTGTACTTGGCGGAGAACCCCAGCTTCCGGCTGGCCTCCTGCTGCAGCGTGGTCGTCCGGAACGGCGCGTACGGCTTGCGCGTGTACGGCTTGCGCTCCACGGACTTGACCGCGAACGAGACCCCCTGCAACCGCCCGGCCAGCTCGCCCGCGGCGGCCTCCGACAGGTGCAGCACGTCGGCGCCGCTCTTGAGCTGCCCCGTGCTGGCGAAGTCGCGCCCCTGCGCCACCCGCTTGCCGTCGACCACGGTCAGGGTGGCGGTGAAGTCGCGCGGGCGCTCCTCCGGCTTGTTCGTGTCGAACAGCGCCTGCAGGTCCCAGTAGTGGGCGGCCGTGAACGCGATGCGCTCCCGCTCGCGCTCCACCACCAGCCGCGTCGCCACCGACTGCACCCGGCCGGCCGACAGCTTCGGCTTGACCTTCTTCCACAGGACGGGGCTGACCTCGTAGCCGTAGAGCCGGTCGAGGATGCGCCGCGTCTCCTGGGCGTCGACCAGGCGGAGGTTGAGGTCGCGCGGGTTGGCCACGGCGTCCCTGATCGCCTGCGGGGTGATCTCGTGGAACACCATGCGGTGCACGGGCACCTTGGGCTTGAGCACCTCGCGCAGGTGCCAGGCGATGGCCTCGCCCTCGCGGTCCTCGTCAGTGGCCAGATAGAGCTCGTCGGCGTCCTTGAGCAGCTGCCGCAGCTTGGCGACCTGCGAGCGCTTGTCGTGGTTGACGACGTACAGCGGCTCGAACCCACTCTCGACGTTCACCCCGAGGCGGGCCCATGGGGCTCCCTTGAACTTCTCGGGGATGTCGTCGGCCCTCTCCGGCAGGTCGCGGATGTGGCCGATGCTCGATTCGACGATGTAGCCGCGCCCGAGGTACCCGGCGATGGTCTTCGCCTTGGCCGGCGACTCGACGATCACCAGGCGTGTTCCGCCGGCGCTGCCGTTCTTGGCTGGCACGCTGCTTCCTACCTCGCTGTTCGCTTGCAAATCCCCCTGCCGGGAGTCGGCACAGACTGAAAGGTAACCCGACTCGCGGAAATTTCCTTCCCCCGGGCTACCCACTCGCTTCCGGGTCCACCCACAAGCACGCAGAATAAGGCCCATCGAGCGGCATGGCGCCCTGACTCACCCTGGAGACTAATCGTTGTGCTCGACTACTCCTACATGGATATCTTCATTCCACGCGATCTCACTCGCGAAGCAGCACGTCAACTGCTCACCGAACACGCAGAGTACGGGCAGTGGGAGCTCGCGCGGGTCCGCGTGCACCCCGACGGCAGCCGTCACGTACGCCTGCGCAGGAAGATCATGCGAGTACGCCGCACCCTTTGAACCCGGACATGGCTTTGCCCGCCCCGGGCCGCGCCCCCGGAACGGGCAAAGCGTCTATGGCGGACTACTCACGGGCTGTGAGCGGTAGCCGCATCGTGTTACGTATGCGCTGAATTCCTTACTTCCGGCCGAACCGGAACCGGCGAGCCGTGGCGAACATCGTCGCCGAGGCGGCGAGCATCGAGCCGACCAGCAGCGCGAGCAGCGAGCTCGCGTTCATGCCGGTCACGCCCGCGGGCTGCTCGGCGCTCATCAGGCCGACGTCCGGAACGGGCAGGCTGCGGGTGGCCGAGGCCACGGCGCCGCCGGCCGGGGTGGAGGCGACCAGCGCGGTGGCCGGGGCCAGCGGGGAGGACGAGCGCGAGGAGGTGGCGCGGCCCTTGCCGTCGACCGGGGCGGACACCGCGGTGCGCTTCGGCTTCTCGGGGCTCAGGGGCAGGCCGGGCAGTTCGGGCAGCGCCGGGAGGCCGAGCGTCCTGGAGGCGTCCTCGACGACGGGGAGCTGGCCGGTGACGTTCCCCACACCCTCGACCTGCTTGGTGACCTCGGCCACGTTGCCGTAGCCCTCCACCTGCTTGGTGACGGTGCTCACGCCCGGGACCTGCTTGGTCAGCTCGGTCGCGCTGCCGAGCCCCTGGACCTGGTGGGTGACCCCGGCCACCTTGCCGCCGACCTCCTGGGCGCCGCCCAGCACCGGCAGGGAGGGCGTGATGGGCAGCATGCCGCCCTTGGCCGCCGCGACCTTGCTGTTGGCGCGGGCGAAGCGCTCGAACCCGTCGGGACGCCCGGGCCCGGGCCTGCCGACGTTCGAGCCACCGAGGCAGCCGGCGGCGGCGTCGCCCAGGACGGCCGCGGCGTTGCCGCAGACGTTGATCGGCGCCGCGATCGGCGCGACCGCCTGGTTGCCGCTCAGCACCCCGCCGGCGCCCGAGGTACGGTTACCGCCCCCGCCGACGCCGTGGTGCGCCCAGACGCCCGCCCCGCCCCTGCAGCGGGCCTCGGACAGGCCGAGCACCGCGGCCGCGTTGCCGCAGACGTTGATCGGCGCCGCGATCGGCGCGACGGCCTGGTTGCCGCTCAGCACGCCACCGGCGCCCGACGTGCGGTTGCCGCCCGCGTTCCTGCCGGACTTCTGCACGGTGGCGCCGCCCTTGCATCCGGCGAACGCGTGGCCGAGCACGGCCGCGGCGTTGCCGCACACGTCGATCGGGGCGCTGACCGGGGCCACCGCCTGGTTGCCGCTCAGCACGCCGCCCGCGCCCGAGGTGCGGTTGCCGCCGGAGCCCGAGTGCTCGACCTTCGAGCCGCCCTTGCACCCGGCGGAGGCGTTCCCCACGGCGTTGCCGCAGACGTCGACCGGCAGGCTGATCGGGGCGACCACCTGGTTGCCGCTGCCGGCCCCGAACCGCCCGTCGGTGTCGTTGCCCGTCGAGCCCGCGGCCATGTGCCGGGTCTGGTAGCGCTGGCCCGGGCCGCCGTTGTTGGTGACGGTCGAGCCGCCGCGGCAGCCGGAGAAGGCCCGCCCGACCACCGCGATCGAGTTGCCGCAGATGTTGATCGGCGCGGAGATGGGCGCGACGATCTGGTTCCCGCCGAGCACGCTGCCGTTGCCCGACGTACGGTTGCCGCCCGCGCCCCGCCCGGTGTTGTTGACGGTGGCGCCGCCGGTGCAGCCGGCCGTCGCGTCACCGAAGATCGCCAGCGCGTTGCCGCAGGCGTTGATCGGGGCCGAGATGGGCGCGGTGATCTGGTTGCCGCCGAGCACGCTGCCGTTGCCCGAGGTCCGGTTGCCGCCCGCGCCGCCCCTGCCCTGGGTGCGGACCGTGGCCCCGCCCTTGCAGCCCGCGTCGGACTTGCCGATCAGGGAGACGGCGTTGCCACAGGCGTTGACGGGGACGCTGATCGGCGCGTTCACCTGGTTGCCGCCGCCGACGGAGCCGTTGCCCGAGGTGTCGTTGGGGATGCCGGGACGGCTCTGGTCGACGACCTCGGCGCCGCCCTGGGAGGTGGCCTCCGACTTGCCGATCGCGGCGGCGGAGTTGCCGCTGATGTCGATCGGCACGGAGATCGGCAGGTCGACCTGGTTGCCGCCGCCGACGGACCCGTTGCCCGAGGTGTCGGCCAGCGCGGTGCCGCCGGCTCCGAACGACATGACGGCCACGGCCAGCAGGGCCGCGGGGCTCGATGCCTTCGCCCACGTACGCATGATGAATGCTCCTAGTGGTTCTTGGGGGGATTACCTGAACGGGTTCGCGGGCAGCCCGAGGGCACGCGTCGAGCACGTGCACAGCGGGTCTCGGGATGCGCGAACCGGTGGAACGGGAACTGACGTGTTTCACCCGCGGGCGGAGGGATTCATGCCACACTCCGCCGCTCTACCGTGAAATTTCGGACTGCCGGGAACCAGGACCGTCGGCGCCTTGACGCTGAACTCCGGGCTCACTGAGGCGTCGCCTTCAGCGAGCGCTCCGGGCCGTCGTCGCCCCGGCCGGCCTGATTCGAGCCGGCGTCCAGGTGCGGGGATCAGTCAGGTGAGAAGGAGGGGTCGTCCGCCGCTGTGCGGACGACGGGGGGAAGCAGGCGCGCCACGGGGGCACGGCCGGCCTGGAGCCGTGGGTCGAAACCGGACCTCACGGCATCCCCGGTCGCAGGGCCGAAGGGACCACTGCCGCCGCCGTTGGGCACCAGACCATCGGTGTCCAGGATCTTCCCGGCGGAGGAAGGTGCGGGCAGGCCAGGGTCCCGCTGGCTGTTGAGACCGTCGACCGTACGCCCGGCCATGGCCTCGGCGTTGTCCGACGCCGAGACACGAACGGGAGCGGTGAGCCCGTGCTGCGCGGCCACGCTGCCGGCCGCCGGGGTCGCGTCGGAGCTCTCGGCCGCCCCTGTCGCCGCGGTGGAGTCCGCGGCCGCCGGAGCGGCGGTGAGCATGCCGAACACGAGAGCAAGCAGCCACCCGGCGGCCACCAGGGCGCCAATCGCGACTGCCCGCACGACGACCCGCCGGGCACCGGCCGCGAACCGCGCCATCCGGTCACCCAGCTCGGTGGTCGGGCCCGGAGCCGGGACAGCCTGGACAGTCACGCGCGGGCGGCACGCAGCACGGGCCATCGCCCTCAGCCGCTGCACCGCCACGCGCGTCACATGCCCTCCCGAGCTCCAGAACCGGCCTCACGTCGTGAGGCCGGTCCGTGGACTCACCCCTCAACGGTCCGTAACCGTAGCAGCACTCAAGGTTGTCGCAAGGGCTTTTCACCTGAGTCCCAGGAATTCACCAACTCCCCCGCCCGCGAACCAACCCCAACCCCCACATCCCGCCGCACCGGCCCCCACGAGACCCCCATCCAGAGCCCTGGACCGCCCTATCCGTAGGCGATGAGACATCTCTCTGCCGGGGTACCGATTCTTGGTATGACGCACTCCTCAGAGTTTGCTAACCTTACTGAGCCGACGCGGGATGACGGTCTCGCGTGCAGGCACCAAGTCCGGGTGGCGGAATAGGCAGACGCGCTAGCTTGAGGTGCTAGTGCCCAGTGATGGGCATGGGGGTTCAAGTCCCCCCTCGGACACAAACCTTTTGCACATGTGGAGGTCGGGTTCAACCCGGGCCTCCACTAGTTGTTTCTGGGGTCGGTAGGTCAACTTGAGTCCTATCTGTGAGTAGATGTCGGCCTTGTCGTTCGCGTCGGCGTTCCTGATGACGCCCACGAGATCCCCGAGGGACGTCACTAGGGCGTCGATCTCCTTCCTGCTCATCCGCCGCGTCCCGCTCGCTTCCCGTAGCTGAGCTTGGGCGGCCACGCGCTGCGTCTGAGTCTCGGCGATCCATTGGGTGACGACCCCCGGATCGGCTCCCGCTTCGAGCGCCGCCCGGTGCTGAGCGAGTTTTCGATCACACTCGGCGACTTTCGAGCGAGCCGTCTCCAAGGCGCTGTCCGGCGTACAGGCGTCCTGGCCGTATTCGGCGAGAGTCCTGATCGTCTGCTCACGCCGGCCGGGTTCGAACACGCGGGCCAGCCAGGCGTCGAGCTGGCCGAGCAGGTCGATCTCGCGGAGGTAGACCACCTTGGGGTGGTCGACGTTGTTCACCATGGCGTACTCGGCCGGGTACCGGCAGCGGTAGTAGGCCTGGTCGTTGTTCCAGTTGCCCTGCATCCGGCGCTTGCAGTAGCCGCAGAAGAGCACGCCCCGCAGGGCGTAGGGGCGGCGGGTCGGGTGAGGCTTGTGGACGGCCGGGCCTCGTCCGCGGCTGGCCAGGATCGCCTGTGCCTGCTCGAAGTCCTCGGTGCTGACCAGCGGCTCGTGGGTGAGCTGGTCGGACGAGATCCACTTGTCTCGCGGGTTCCAGCGCTGCTTCGTCATGTGCCCGAGGGCGACGTCCTGCACGTCGATGAGGACCTCGTCCTTCCGCTGCTTGTTCCAGACCTGGCGACCGGTGTAGCGCGGGTTGGTGAGGATGACGCGTACGGCGCTCTTCCCCCAGGCCAGCGTGTTGCGGTGGCGATTCCGGCCAGGATCGTAGGCGGAGGGGCACGGGATTCCATCGCTCGTGAGTCCTTCAGCGATGGCGTAGAGACCCTTTCCGGCGATGAACTCGGCGAAGATCCTCACTACCACCAGGTACGTGTAGGGGTCTGGTTCGAGTCCGTGGAGCCGCTTGCCGTCGAACGCCTTCGTCGGGTTGGGGTGTGGTCCAAGATCCTTGAGGCGATATCCGTAGGGTGGGCGGCCTCCGAGGAACCGTCCCTCCACCTGAGCGAGGGCAGCCATGGACGATCTCACGCGGATCTTGATCCGGTTTCGCTCGCCCTTACTGATCCCGCCGAACATGGACATGATCAACTCGTGTGCCTCGTTGGCGGGATCGATCGGCCCGCCGACCTCGGGCACCCAGAGCGGGACGTCGTAGTGCTCGAACAGCGGGAAGGTCAGCCCGAACTGATTCCCGTAGAACGCCCGCTGCGGTTCGCCCACCACGACCGCGTCGAAACCACGGTCAGGGTTGCCCAGGTCTGCCAGCAAGACGCTGGCCTTGGGTCTGCGGGCGGGCGGGATCGATCGGGACTTGTCTATGTCGAAGTACTCGACGACGATCACGCCGCCGCGCGGCTCGATCAGTGCCTTCGCCCTGCTCATCTGCCATGCGCGGGACGCCTCGGGATCTTGTCGATCCTCGGTCGAGCACCGGCCCCAGAAAGCCAATTTCATACTCTAGTGAATTCCTTTCTCTCTGTGGGTGTGCGCCAGCGTCCACCTCGGGCGCTGGCGCACAAGTCACTCACTCGGCCGCGCGAGCCTTGATCAGCAGCCGCAGAAGTGCCCTCGCGGCCCTCGGAGTCAACGGAGGCGGCCGATCCGGCAACTGGAGATCGACTAGCTCCTGTGGGCCCTCGGGCCCTGCAGGGTACGCCTCAGGGCTTCGTTGCGGAGGCCCCGAGCAGGCCCTTTGTGGCCGGTCAGACACCCTGGCCCCCTGCCTCCTCGACGAGACGGGCACGGGCCAGCTCGCAGTAGTCGGCGTTGAGCTCCACGCCGGAGAAGGCGCGGCCGAGTTGCCGGGCGGCAATGCCCGTCGTGCCGCTGCCCATGAAGGGGTCCAGGACCATGCCACCAGGGCGGCAACCGGCGGCAATGGCCTTGATCGGGATATCGATCGGGAAGGCGGCGAAGTGTGCCGCCCGTAGCGGGCGGGTGGAGATCGACCAGACATCCCCGGGGTTCCTGCCATCCGGATGGGCGGCGGCATGCCGTCTCCCCGTGGGGCACATTGCCGCTCCGTGGCGAGGGCTTGCCGTCCCGTCCCCGTACTTGCCGGGTGGTGGCCAGGCGGTGGAGATGCTGTTCGGTTTGTTGCCGCCCGAGCGGGCCCTCCTGGTGATCGGGCGGTCTCCGGTGTAGGGCTCACGGATCGGGTCCAGGTCGAACCAGTAGTGCCGCTGCTTGACCAGTAGGAAGATCAGCTCATAGCGGTTGGAGAGGCGGTCTCGGATGGACTGCGGCATCGCGTTGGGTTTGTGCCAGATGATCGCGTTGCGCAGGATCCAGCCGTCGTCCTGGAGGGCGAAGGCGACTCGCCAGGGCATGCCGAGCAGGTTCTTCGGCGGTACCGACTGGCGGGCCTTGGGCCGAACGAGGGGCTGACGCGGGTTGAACGTCGCGCCGCGGGCGCAGCCGTCGGAGTTGGCGGCGTAGACGTCTCCCAGGTTGAGCCAGCAGGTGCCGTCGTCCGCCAGGACCCTGCGAGCCTCGGCGAAGGTGGCCCGCAGGGTGTCCACGTACGCCCAGATCGTGGGTTCCTGGCCGTACTGGCCGTCGCAGTAGTGCCGCAGCCCCCAGTAGGGAGGGCTGGTGACGATGCAGTCGGCCGAACCAGCGGGCATCTCCGAGAGCACCTGCCTCGCGTCGCCGTGGTAGACGGCGGCCTGTCCGTCGCTCCAGTACGGCTGCCTCAATTCGGTCATCGGCAGCCCCCGATCGTCCGGGCCACCCACAACGTCCCCGGCGCGCCGCCGCCTCCGCGTTGGGAGCCGGCTGTGCGCAGGTGGGCGCCGACCGACATCAGCCGGTAGCCCTTGACCTGAGCCGCCCACCAGACAGCGCCGAGCAGCGCGCGGTCTGCGCTGGGCGTCCCGTCGGTGGACAGGCAGACGACCTCAGCCGTGGCCTCGTCTCCGTGCTCCGAGCCGCTGGCGAACACGACGCCGACCAGAGTTCCGTTTCCGGTGAAGGCGCCGAGGACGATTTCGGCCTGGGTTGGCGGATTGAGGTCGCGATGCGTCCAGGCGGTGAATGCCCGTGCGGTCTGTGTTGCGACCGGCGAAACCGTCAGCTGCTGGCTCCGCAGGCAGGTTGAGACGGCCTGGCAGTCGTTCGCGTGAATCTCATTGAAATTCTCCATCGTTGTTGTCGGGACACGTTTCCGGATGCGTGCCACCCAGGGCCACATTGGGCCTGAGCGGCTGCTGACCAGGCAAGCAGCAGGCTCAGAATCTACTCAGAAGCCTGAGTACGAAGATCCGGAATGCCGACTTATCGGATTCGCGAGTCGCTCAGAAAGGCGAGATTCTGACGAATTTCTGAGCGGACGCCCATCGCGTTTCTCAGCCGCTTCTGAGGGGCTGCGTAGACCGGTTTCGAGACCACAGAGATTCATCTCGACCGGAGTACCACATGAGCGCTCGTCGCCCTGCTGAATCGCCCTTGGACACTGCGGAAACCTCGTTCCGGCTGCTGACCATCGGCCCGGGAAGCCTGGCCCTGGACTGCACTGCCCTCGCACCAGGTCTGCCCCGAGGCTCGATCGCGCTGCTGAAGCTCCGAGAGCTGCTCACCAGCCGTGAGATCACCGATGACGCACGGGATGCCGTCTGGCGGGAGCTCGTCACGCGGGCGCGCCGTTCCGGGCCGTCCTGGACAGTCGCGGCCGTCGGCATGGCGATGCCCCAGCTGCGCCGGATCGCGCTCTCATTGACCCGCGAGCTGCCCTGCGGAGATCCGGTGGACGTCGACATCGCGGTCCTGGCGGGCTTCCTGCGGGGGTTGCACCGCGTAGACACGCAGCTCACGGACATCCGTCCGCGCCTGTGCGAAGCAGCACTCTGGTCGGGAGAGCGCGCTCGCCGCTACCTCGTCGACCGCGCTCCGGCGGGTGACCCGCCTGCGGCACTGCGTCCCTGGTATCACCCCGAGCTGGTGTTGATCGACGCCATCGCCGACGGCGTCCTCAGCGAGCACGAGGCCGATCTCATCAGCCTGACCCGGCTGGAGCCCTCACCCCTACGCCCTTCGGACCCCACCCATAAACCGTCCTCCCAGGACATGGCCCTGCTGCACGAGTTGTGCCAGCGGGCCGGTAACTCCGCGTCCCCACCTCCAGGGGCCGCGCCCACAGATTCCGCGCGGAGTCAGGCAACTCCGGATGCAGACCCAGCAACCGACAGCAAAGGAGGCGGGGACACTATCCCTGGCTCCGCGCGGATCTCCCCTAACCACCCATCCGTTGCCGGCCGGGCCAAGCGGCGGCAAGCAGGGCAGCCACGTCGGCAGAGGAAGCGCTGCCCGTGCGGCCTTGCCGCCTCGCTCCTTGCCGCAGCGGCAGTCGCCGCTCTCCTGGTTGCCGTGGTGGCAACCAGGGCTCTGGCCGCTGATCTCGTCGCTGCCGCTCCCGCCAATCTGAACACCGTCTTCACCAACCTGCGGAACTGGCTGATCGGGATGCTTGCCACGCTGGCAACGCTCATGCTGACCATCGGCGGGCTTCGCTATCTGATCGCAGGCGGTGACCCTGGAGAGATTCAGAAGGCCAAGGGCGCGTTGAAGGCGGCGGCCTTCGGCTACGCCCTGGCCGTCCTGGCGCCGCTGTTCATGAGCGTGCTGAAGCGAATCGTGGGCGAGTGATCCGATGCCGCGCATGGTGCTGCTGGCCTCTGCCGCCGCTGCCGTCTGTCTTGCCACGACGACTGCCGCCGCTGCCGCCACGCCATCTCCGTCTCCGTCTCCGTCGCCGGCGGACGTCACGGTCGAGACTCCGGGGCTCGGATTCGGCATCGGGGATTGGATCGCGGGCTGGATCAACTCGTGGTTCTCCAACCTCGTGGCCCTGGCGATCGAGCCCATGCTGAAGGTCCTCTCGGTGACCCTGCTTGCCACCCCGGACGTAACCGGCAACGCCAGGGTCTTCGACCTGTGGCAGGCCAGCACCGTGATTGCCAACAGCGGCTTCGTCCTGCTGGCCACCCTCGGTGCCATCGCGGCAATGGGCCACGAGACGGTTCAAACCCGATACGCGGTCAAGGAGGTCCTGCCCCGCCTCCTGGTTGCCGCCCTTGCCGCCAACACGAGCTTCACCATCTGCGGCAAAGTCATCGAGCTTGCCAACGCGCTCTCACAGGCACTGCTCGGACAGGACTTCGACGGCCGGCGCGCGTTGACGACACTACGGTCCATGATCCTGCCGCCGGCGCAGGACGAGAGCTTCTACATCTTGCTCGCTCTGGTCGCGGTCATCTTGATGGTCCTGCTGCTGATCGCTTTCGTGATGCGGGCCGCGATGGTGCTGCTGCTGGTCGTGGCCGCACCGCTCGCTCTGGCCTGTCTGGCGCTCCCCTACACCGATGGGCTGGCCCGCTTCTGGTGGCGCGCTTTCACGGGGCTGCTGATCACACAGGTGGCCCAGTCGCTGACCTTGGTGATGATGGTACGGATCTTCTTCAACCAGGACGGCCGGCTGATACTCGGACTCATACCGTCCGGCCAGCTCATCAACCTGGTCCTCGCCCTCTGCCTGTTGATCATCCTGGTCCGCATCCCCCGCTGGATCATGCGCCCGATCTTCGCCAGAACGGCCGGGGGCAGCTCGACGATCACGCGCATCATCAAGTACGCCCTGGCCTACAAGCTCACCTCACCTGTACTGAACGCTCTGCACCTGGGCCGGGGCGTCCGCGCCTCAACCGGCGCGCGGACCCGTGCAGTGCAAGGCAGAGCACTGCCCCCTGGCCGCCCGCCCGGACGGCCTGGGCCAAGAGGCCCGGCCGGTTCAGGCAATCCTCGGCCACCCGTCGGACCGGCTCCCCGCGGAGGACCGGGCCAGGGCCACCAGTCACCGGCCGCTTCTCGCCGCCCAAGCAGCCATCGGAACCCTACATCGCCCCCTCCACCGGTCCAGGTCGTGAACAGGGGCCCTGTGCCCCAGCCCCAGTGGCAACAACCTCCGCTCTTCATCGGGCCTACAGGACCTGGCCAGGCACCTCCTTCGCGGACCACCCGCCAGTCAGTTCCTCCTGCCACGTTCCTACCGCCCGTCTACCCCACAAGCCCAGAGCGGCGTACCCGACCTCAAACAGGAGGTGAGCGCAAGTGAGCTGGTCAGTGCGGATTCCCGCCGATGTAGAAAAAGACGACCGAATCGTCGGCCCATGCACCGCACGTCAGGTCGCCATCCTCGGCGGCACCGCGGCCTTGCTCTACGGCGTGTATGTGATAGCCGGCGACCATATCGACCTGCTGATGTTCGCAGCCGGGTCGTTGCCGATCGCGGTGGCCGGGCTGCTGCTCGCAATGGGGCGGCGTGACGGCGTCCCGCTGGATCGATACCTGCTGGCCGCCCTGCGCCACTTGATCTCGCCGAAGGGCCTGGCCCACTCACCGGAGCAAGCGCCTGCGGCTCCGGCCTGGATGGCCGTCCGATCCAGCGCCCGGCCTGCGCCGCTGCGGCTGCCCGCGCGGGGCGTGCTCGGCGACGGATTGATCGATCTTGGTCCGGACGGCGTCGCCGCGGTGGCGGAGGTGTCCACGGTCAGTTTCGCGCTGCGCACGCCCGAAGAGCAGGACGCGCTGGTCGCGACGTTCGGGCGCTGGCTCAACTCGCTGTCCGGCCCGGCGCAGATCCTGGTACGTGCTCAGCGAGTAGACCTCGCCCCGACGATCAACCAACTGGTGGAGGACGCCGGCGCTCTCGCCCATCCGGCGCTGACAGCCGCCGCGCACGAGCATGCCGCGTTCCTCGCCGAGCTGTCCGCCCAGCATGACCTACTGCGCCGTCAGGTCCTGCTCGTCGTCCGTGAACCCACCGGCGGCGGCCAGGAAGCCGCAGCGGCGCGAGCGCTGCGACGGGTGGAGGAGGCGACGCGGCTGCTCCCGGCATGCGGCGTCACGGTGAAGCTGCTGAACGATGACGCCACCAGCGCTGTACTTGCGTCCTGCTTCGACCCGGCGGCGCCGCCCTTGAGCATCGGCCAGCTCGCCGATCCCGGCGAGGTCGTCACGAGGGGAGAGCATCAGTGAAACTCCGACGAGCGAAGCCGGCACCCGATGGGCTCGGGCCGGACGCGATCCTCGTCCGGCCATCCCACCTGCGAGTCGGCGATGGGCTGTGCACGACCCTGGCCATCAGTGGGTATCCGCGTGAGGTCGCCCCAGGATGGCTGGAGCCGCTACTCACCTATCCCGGTCGTCTGGACGTGTCGCTCCATATCGATCCGATCCCGTCCCTGGTGGCCGCCGATCGGCTGCGCAGGCAACAGGCTCGGCTCGAGTCCGGGTTGCGCAGCGATCAACAGCATGGGCGTCTCCTCGATCCGAGCGCCGAGGTGGCCGCCGAGGACGCCCAGGAGCTCGCGTCCCGGATCGCGCGTGGCCAGGCTCGCTTGTTCCGCGTCTCGATCTATCTGACCGTCCATGCCACCACGCAGAACGAGCTGGACGAGGCGTGTGCCCAGGTTCGTGCCTTGGCCGCTTCCCTGCTCCTGGACGCCCGCCAGGTCGCCTTCCGCCAGCTGCAAGGCTGGGTTTCCTCCCTGCCGGTTGCCTTCGACAACCTTGAAGCCACTCGTACGTTCGACACCCTGGCCCTGGCCGCCGCGTTTCCCTTCACCAGCCCGGACCTGACCGCCGCGACGGGGCCGACCGCCGTGCTGTACGGGGCGAACGCAGCCAGCGCCTCTCTGGTGACCTGGGATCGGTTCGCCCAGCCCAACCACAACTCGGTGATCATCGCCAGCAGCGGGGCCGGCAAGTCGTACCTGGCCAAGCTGGAGGCGCTGCGCTCGCTGTACACCGGAGTCGAGGTCGCGGTGATCGACCCCGAGGACGAGTACGCCCGGCTGTGTGAGGCGGTCGGCGGCGCCTATCTCCATCTCGGCGCGCCGGACGTCCGGCTCAACCCCTTCGATCTGCCCGCCGACGGACGCGATGCGCTGACCCGCCGGGTGCTGTTCCTGCACACGCTTATCGCGGTCATGCTCGGCGAACCGCTCGACAAGGCGGGCAAGGCCGCGCTGGATCGAGCCATCCTCGCCGCCTACAAGCAGGCCGGGATCACCTTCGATCCGGACACCTGGGATCGGCCTCCGCCATTGATGCGCGATCTGGTAACCGCTCTTACCGAAGATGGCTCTGACATAGCCGCCGGGCTCGCACCGTACGTGACGGGCAGCCATCGCCGGCTCTTCGACGGGCCCACCACCACGCGGCCCGACGCTCACCTGATCGTGTTCTCCCTGCGTGACCTGCCCGAGGAGTTGAAGGCCGTCGGCACGCTGCTCACCTTGGACGCCGTCTGGCGGCGGGTGTCCAACCCGGACCGGCGGCGTCCACGGCTCGTCGTGGTCGATGAGGCGTGGCTGCTCATGAAGGACCAGGAAGGGGCGAAGTTTCTGCTCAGAATGGCGAAGGCGGCTCGCAAGCACTGGGCGGGGCTATCGGTCGTCACTCAGGATGCCGCCGACCTGCTGGGGTCGCCGGCCGGGCAGGCGATCATCGCCAACTCCTCCACGCAGATTCTGCTACGCCAGGCGCCCCAGGCCATCGATGCGGTCACCGACGCCTTCAACCTGTCGGAGGGCGAACGTCAGCTCCTCCTGTCCGCCGAACGCGGCACCGGCCTCCTGGCCGCCGACTCCGGCTCCTCCCGAGTCGCCTTCCACGTCCTGGCCAGCACCGCCGAACACCGCCTCGTGACCTCCTCCCCCCAAGAACTCGCCCAGTACGAGGAGGAGCTGTGACGCTTCTCGACCATCTCTTCTACGACCCGGACGTCCTGCTCGCCTTCGTACGAGAGTGGCTGCACGGTCACGGCTGGAAGGTCGTTGTCGCGCTGCCACCCGGGGTCCTCGTGGCGGGCCTCGGCCGTCTTCTGCTCTTGAGGCTGCGCCATCGCGCTGCGACTCGTGGGGCTCGCTGCTTGGAGATTTTGGCCCCGCCGGTCGCGGAGCTTCCCGGTGCCGAGGCGTTGTGGGGCAACCTGCTCGGGCTGCTCCGTCCGGCGTGGAAGCGTGTCCTCTTCGGTCAGCCGCACCTGGCCTTCGAGTACCACTTCGGCGCCGGTGGGGTGCGAATCCTCATGTGGGTTCCGGGCACCGTCCCTCAGCACCTCGTTGACCACGCGGTCGAGGCCGCCTGGCCCTCGGCGCGCACCACGGTTGTGGAAGCGGCCCCGCCGGTGCCGCTGACAGGGCAAGCGACCGGCGGGCAGTTCGTGATCGCGCGCGAGGAGCGGCTGCCGATCCGGAGCGACCACGATCAGGACCCCCTTCGAGCGCTGCTCGGTGCAGGAGTGGGCATGCCAGCCTGGCAACACACCGCAGTACAGGTCCTCGCCCGTCCCGCCACTGGTCGTCGTCTCTCGCGCTCGGGCGGCATTCTTGTCGCGTCGCTGCGCGCCATCCTCGATCTCGCCATCCCGGGCCCCTCCCACCAGCATCGGGAAGTGGATCACGCCCTGCGGCTGGAGCACTATGCCGAGGCCCGCGCCATCCGGGACAAAGCCCTGCAACCGCGCTATGAAGTGGCCATCCGCTACGCCGTCCAGGCGGACGACGGCGGCGTGCCCAGGCTGCGCCACCGCGCTATCCGAGGCCGGGCGCATGCGGTTGCCGCCGCCTTCGCGCTGTACTCCGGGCACAACAGGCTGGAACGGCGCCGGCTGTTCCGGCCGGCGTCGGCACTGGCGTTTCGCCGTCTTTGCCGAGGCTTCCTCCTGTCGGTCTCCGAGCTTGCCTCGCTCGCGCACCTGCCGACCGATCCCGCCGTCCCGGGGATGCGTCGAGCAGGCGCGAACACGGTCGCTCCCACGCCGCAGGTCGCCCAGAGCGGCAAGGTGCTCGGTACCGCAGACGCGGGCCACCAGCGGCCGGTCGCGCTCCGCGTACCGGACTCCTGCCACCATCTGCACATCCTCGGCCCGAACGGGACCGGCAAGAGCACCTTGCTCGCCCAGATGATCCTCTCGGACATCCGGGCCGGACGCGGCGTCGCCGTCATCGACGCCAAAGGCGACCTGGTCGCCGACCTACTCGGCCTCGTCCCCGAAGCAGCCGGGCAACGCCTCGCGCTCATCGACCCCGACGATCCCCACTCTCGGCCTGCGCTCAATGTCCTCAACGGTCCGAACCAAGACACGCTGGTAGACAACCTGGTCGGCATCTTCCACAAGATCTACGCCGACTCGTGGGGACCGCGCAGTGACGACATTCTGCGTGGCTGCGCCCTCACTCTGTCGCGCAGCGGCGGAACCCTTGCCGACATTCCGTCCCTGCTCACCGATCCCGCCTACCGCCATCAGCTCACCAGCCGCCTGAACGACCCGTTCCTGGCGGGTTTCTGGACCTGGTACGAGCGTCTGTCGGAGCAGGCGCAGTCTCACGTGACCGCGCCCATCATGAACAAGCTCCGCGCGTTCCTGCTTCGCCCGTTCGTCCGCGACATCCTTGGCTCCGCCCAATCCACCTTCGACGTCGGCGACGTCCTGGACGGCAAGATCCTGCTCGCTCGCCTGCCCAAAGGGGTGCTCGGCGACGACACCGTCCGATTGCTCGGCTCGCTCCTGCTCGCCCAGGTCTGGCAAGCCGCCTCCCACCGCGCCCGCCTCGGCCGCAGCCGCGCCCCTTCCGCCCTGTACGTAGACGAGACTCAGAACTTCCTCAATCTCCCCCGCGCCCTGTCCGACATGCTCGCCGAAGCCCGTGCCTACGGCTTGTCGATCGTGCTCGCCCACCAGCACCTCGCCCAACTCCCCCGCGACCTCATCCAGGCCGTCAGCTCGGATGCCCGCAACAAGATCTATTTCAGCCTGTCACCTGAAGACGCCCGCGACACCGAGCATCACTTCAGCCCCTACCTCACGCGCCACGACCTGGCCCACCTCGGCGCCTACCAAGCCGCCGCCCGCCTCGTCGTCCGCTCCGCCGAAGCCCCGCCCTTCACCCTGCGCACCCGTCCCCTCCCGGCTTCGGACCCCGACCTCGCTCAGCGCATCCGGGCTGCCGCTGCCCAAGCCCACGGCCGTGCCCCAGCCCGCCCTCAAGCCCTGCCGCAGGACGACCCGCGACAGCAACCCAGCACCGAAGGGGATCTCCAAGGATGAACGAGCACTACACGCCCACCGTCATGGCCTCACTCGCCACCCAGCTCACCAGCCGCGACCGGCACCTGCTCCGCCTGATCTGGACACACAAGGTCCTGACCAGCCACCAGATAACCCGCATCGCCTTCAACGACGCGACCACGGCGCGGCACCGCCTGGTCAAGCTGCATCACCTCGGCGTCCTGCACCGCTTCCGCCCAAAGCCACCCACAGGCTCCGCCCCCTGGCACTATGTGCTCGGCGAGTCCGGAGCCGCCGTCCTGTCCGCCGAAGACGGCACCGAGCTGGCCGAGTTCGGCTATCGCCGCGACCGTGTCCTGTCCATCGCCTACAGCCAGCGTCTCGCCCACACGGTCGGCACCAACGACGTATTCGCCCATCTGTACGGGACCGCCCGCAGGAGCAGCGGATGCCACCTGCACACCTGGTGGTCAGAGAGGCGCTGCGCCGCTCAGTGGGGGACGCATGTCCGCCCCGACGCCTATGGCCGTTGGACCGAGAACGGCCGAACGGTGGACTTCTTCCTCGAATACGACACCGGCAGCGAGACCATCGGCCGGGTCGTGGCCAAATTGGACGGCTATGCCGCGCTTACCGCAGCCACCGGCATCATCACACCCGTCCTGTTCCTGACGAACTCGTCACGCAGAGAGGGCAACTTGCAGGAACGCCTTCGCCTTCGTGCCATCCAGACGGCGGTGCCATGCGCCACCGCCGTCGCAGGCCCCGGCCCGCACGGTCCCGTCTGGCTCCCACACGACCGCCGAGACCAGCGACTGAGCCTGGCCGAACTCGGCGACCATTGGCGCCAGCAGGAACCACGCCGTTGATCCTGGAAACCGGATTGGCGCCGATCTTCGCCACAGCCGCCGGCCTGATGGGCGGTGTCGTACTTCTCGCAGGACTCGTGGGCGGGGCGAGCCTCACGGCGACAACGACCTCTGCGATGTGTCAGACACAACGACCCGCCTCCGCCTCGGCGACGCTGTGCGGGCAGTTCCCCGACGTGATACCTGTTGAAGGGCTTGCCGGACCGGAACGTGGTCTGATCGCCGCTCAGGCGGCCCTGCTCATGCGTGGCGTCCCGTACTCCTGGGGCGGCGGCGGCCCCGACGGCCCCGGCTTCGGCATCGAACACGGCGCCCACATCCGCGGGTTCGACTGCTCCGGCCTGGCCGAGTACGCATGGGCCAAGGCCGGTGCCCGCATCGGCGGGCACACGTCCACGCAGTGGAACGCAGGTGTTCACGTTCCACGAGACCAGATCCGTCCAGGAGACTTGATCTTCTTCGCTCGCGATCCGGCCCGCCCGGCGACGATTCACCACGTCGGCATCGCAGTCGACGCCAGCCGGATGGTGCATGCACCCTCGACCGGCAGCACCGTACGCACGGACACCTGGGTTGGCGATCCTTACCGCGAAGGTGAATTCATCGGCGTCATCCGACCGGTCTCGTGAATCCGGGGCGTCCCTCATGGGTCGCGGTAGATGCCGGGAACCCCGTAACAGACGGTAAGCTCGCGGCGACTGACCTCGATCTGCCTTTGTTCACAGATGTGAAGTCGGTCGAGGGCCGGTTCCCAGAACCGGCCCTCACTCTTCGCCCAGAGACCGTTGCAGCAGAACGAACCCCGGCATGGCCTTCGCCGGCCTGACGCCCACGTCGAAGACCTCTGGATCTTCGAACACCGGCTCTCCGCTCGGGCGCCGCACGTACGCCACCCGCCCGTAGTCGATTCCCTCTTCGTGATCGAAGCTCATCCAGGTGATGGCCTCCTGTTCCCCCTCTCGAAGGGGATGGTTGGAGACGGCCCGGACCGCGATCGTGCTCGGCGGCTTGAACAACCACACCTGTGGCACGGCCAGCACCCACCGGGCAGCATCGAGCTGCAGCACCTTCTCCGCGGCCTTCATCTCGAACGCCACCGCCGTGTCGGTGTCGCGCAGGTAGTCGTAATCGCTCAGCAGGAGCTTGTCCGTGCCGTCTATGGCGACCATGGCCGGGCACTCCCGGGCCAGGATGTTCTTCTCCAAGCGCTCCACCACGTCGAACAGCAGATGCGCGGTCGCCTCGTTCATGTCGCCTCCGGCCAGCTCACTCGCGGCGTGCTCCGCCACACCAGGGTTTCAGATACGGCCCGGTGCTGGATCAGAAGTCGCAGAAGCTTTCCGGCGGTGCGGCATGAGGCACAAGGCGTGCTGTCAGCGTACGGGTGGGTGCGGAGACGCCGTGATCGCGGCGTCGGGACCCGACCAGGTGCGGATCGCGCGCAGTTCCGTGCTTCGCAGTCGTCGCTCTCGTGGGCGCGGCCTGTTGCGCCGGGCATGAGCGAAACGGCTTCGTCCGCGTATCTGCAACACGGTGTTTGCTCCTTCCGATCGAAACGGCTCCCGCCCTCGGAGGAGGGCGGGAGCCGTACCAGGTCAGTTGCTTCAGCGTGCGAAGGCGAGCGGTCGATCCAGCACCGTGGACAGGGTGCGCAAAGTGTCGCGGTCGAGGTCGTCGACGCCGCCGGTGACCGCGCGCAGCATGTTGCGCTCTACCCGGTCGGCGCCGCGCACGTGCTGCTCGTGATGGGTGTACGTGTTGATCGCCTGGACCACGCCCCATGCCGTCCCCCTCCAGGGCGAGACCCGGAGGTCGTGGTTCCAGAGCCTGCTCAGGGCGTCCCGCTTGTTCTCGGCCATGGTCCGGCTGCGCCCTGGCGTGCCCGGCATCGGGGCATGTTCGTCCAGGAAGGCATTCCACTGCCGACGGCTCACCGGAACCCGGCAGAGGTCTCCTACGGCCTGGGAGAACGCATCGGCCAGGGTGTAGACGATGTTCAGCGCTTCTCGGGCCTCGGTGAGCCGGAACTTCGAGTGTCGCGAATGCTTGATCTTGACCTGCTGACCGCGTTCGGCGAGGGCGGCAGCCATCGTGTTGTCGCACACGATGTTGGTGATTGCGCGCTTGAAGGTGGTGGCCAGGGAGCCGTCGAAGGAGGTCGCGGCGAACAGGTGCGGGCGGAACTCCACTCCCTCAGGGGTGTGGATGTTGTCGGGGACCTCCACCGACACCCAGGCGACCGCGCCGCCCTTCAGCAGCCCCGCCGATCCGATCGACAGGTCGGAGTCCAGGAGGCGGGAGATGTTGCCGACGAGCCATTCCACGTAGGGGTGTGGCTCGTAGCCGTCGGAGAAGATGCCCATGACGTGGCCGTTGTCGCTGCGCAGGATCGCCTGCCGACCGGGGACCTGGGCGAGCCCTCCGCGCGGGTCCTCCACGTACACCGCGCTCGACACGGCCTGCCAGCCGAACAGGCGTCGTTTGACATCGTCGACCGGGATCGGGCCCGGGTAGTGGTTGGGCTCCTCCGCTTGCAGCTTTCCCCGGTAGTGCCAGGCGGTGCCGCGCTTGTCAGTGTGGCCGATCAGCGTGTTGGTGTTCAGCCATTCCAGGGACTCACGGGACATGGTGTGCTTCCTTCTCCGTCGAACGGTTGAAATGAGAAAGGCACCGGTCGGAACCGGTGCCTGGCGGGGTGTTCGGCGCGTTCACGTCGAGCGGTGGTTGATCGCGTATGCGACTCGTTCAGCGAGCTCGCGGTCGGCGTTGCTGATCTCGATGCTGGTGACGTGGTCACGGACCTCGAAGACCCCGAACATGGAGCCGAGTCGCCACCGGATGACGACTGCCTGCTCGCCCGCGGTGATGGTGTTGCCCGGCAGGAAGGTGGCCAGGGTTCCCACCAGGTCGGCCTGCTCGGTGCAGGCGGCGGCCTTGGCCTGCTGCTGCTTGAGGTCGCGCAGGTACTTGGGCAGGAGCCGTCGCGTGATCTTCTTCGCGACGTGCCTCGGGCCGCGTGTGGCCGCCACGATGATCGAGTGGCGTCGCAGGTCTGGCGATTCCTCGGGGTAGACCCCGGTCACCACGACCCATTCCGTCCGCCCCATCAGCGGGTGTACGGCGAGGCGTGCGCCGTCCGGTCCCAGCAGGTAAGACGTCCCCCATAGGGTCTGGGTGATGAAGCCGTCCAGGTGCGTGGCGATCTCGGGCACGAGATCGTTCACCTTGCCGTTGTCCATCGAAATCCCTTCGCGTTGCTGACTTGAGGCGGTGCCGTTGAGTCGCGGGAGGCGCCCGCCGCCGCGCCGATCAATGGCACGGCGGCGGCATCGCGGGCGCGGGGTCAGAGGAGCGTCATCCGTGTACACAGCGACGCCAGCAGGCCAGGATGATCACCAGCCCTGGGGAAGCAGTGGCCAAGCAGCAGAGGGGCACTCCCGTACCTGCGCGATGATGTCGTTGGCCAGCTCGCTCCAGTCGCGCGCGAAGACCTTCGACGGCGGAAGTCCCACCCTGAGCCCCTCCAGCAGCAGGAGCGCGAGGGTGTAGCGAGAACTGGCCGACAACGCTCGCTCCAGAGCGATGTTCGCCAGCGATCCGTCTCGCCTGCACATCGCGGCGAATGCCAGCAGGGTCGCGGGGGCGGCCGCGAACTCGGGCGGAACCTTGCGGATCACCTCGGTCCACAGACGCACGTGTGTCTCTGGGCCGTATTGGCGTATGTACGTCATGGCCATGTCGCGAACGGGCTTCGCGGTCAGGTGAACGCCGAGCCAGGAGGCCGTCTCGGTGGCCAAGGCTTCTCCGGCCTGGACGCGATCCAAGGCAGTGACGATGCTTTGCACGCCGTCCCGGAACCAGTCCGAACTGTCCTTACACGCCTGCCTGGCCTGGTCGCACACCTCGCGCATGGCACGCCGGGCGCTGTCCCGATCGAAGTCGGCGGGCGGATCGAGGGTCGCGGCCAAGGACTCCCGGTCCGGAAGCACCCGCATACCCGCCACCACGGCGGCAGCGGCAGGAGCGCTGCCGCTGAGGTCGAATGGGACTCCTTCTGGAGGGCAGCACGTGGCGTCCGTGCAGACGTAAGACCAATAGCGGCCGTCATCGACTCTCAGGGCCTCGCTGATGCTGATCCCGGCTTCGCGAAGAGCTTCCATGGCGGCGTCCACAGCCGGTGTGACCAGGGAACCGTTTCCGTAGCCGATGAGCAGCGCCTGATGAATGTGGTTACCGGCCAGCACGTCGGTCAGGAGCTGGATGCGCTCCGCCATCTTGGCTGCGTCCAGGGCGAGGTCCAGGCGCATGGTGCCCCTCACCCGGGCGTCATCGATGGCCAGCACCACCAGACTCAGTTGCGGGTGGTACCCCAGCAGATACGGGACGATGGCGACCGCATCGGCAGGCTTCCTGATCGTGATGGCGTTGGTGAGCTCGGACGCAGTGCTCATGGATCCTCCCAGACATGACAAGTCCTGCTGTTGTTCAGGACTACGCGGCATTGCGAGCGAGGTAGCGCATTGCCTCACACCTAAATACGGGGACCGGAATGGCTCGACCGTCCGTAGTCGCAGCGACTAATGCTGCAATCTAAGGGCGGCACCGCTCACCATCGGCGGCAACCCGCGATTCTCGCTCGCACTTAAATACGGCTGCCGAGTCCATCCAACCGTCCGCCATCAGACACCTTCTCCTCCACACCAAAAAAGGGCCCCAGAGATACTCTGAGGCCCTTTCTGCTCTTCGGCTAATCCTCCGTTGATTCGTGGCCGGTAAGCGCGTCCCGCGCGTCGTCGATACGCTCGGACAGTTCCTTCCACTCCGCGCGCGCGGCGTCACGTGCCCGGATCACCGCCCGCCGGGAACCGTATGCACCGCCGTAACGCTTCTGCGCGACTTGGCTCAGGATGCCCGCCCGCCCCAGATCGTCAGCCTGCGCCGCGATCTCCATCACGTCTTGGAGGATCGGGAAGTCCTGACCGTCCCCGAACGCCTGCCGGAAGATGATGGCGCTGTTCTGGGCGGCGCAGAACGCCGTAGCCGCTCGCGTGACGTTCTCCGCGCGGGGCACCGGTCGCATGAGCTGCGCACCAGGTGTGGCATCGACCTCGCTGGGAACTACGTCCACTCGGTAACCGTTCCTTGCAGCGGCGTCACGGACTGCCCACCTCCGTAGCGTCACACGAGAAATCGTCATTTCGCCTCCGTCGCGCCGGACGTAGACCCAGGCGGGGGTCTCTGCCGTGCTCTCAGTGGCCCTGCGGCACGACGCGGAGATGTCCCTGAGTCGCTGGGCGAAGAGCAGCACCGCGTCCTGAGTGACGTCGTCCGAAACGTCGTCGGTGCCGTACGGGGCATGCCCTTGCTTGACGATCGTGGCGCTTCCGTCCATCCGCTTACGGGATCGGGTGGCGTCCACCGTGCGGCAGTAGCCGCCCGACAACCGCCGAATCTCTGCCCAGTCCTCGGCCGTCACCCGCGCCATGTCTTCCGGAGTGAGGCTCTCTCCGGGAACGTTGGCGGGAACGCTCTTACCAGAAGCCGCGTACGACATGACCTGCCTCCATTTCTACGGCACATTCTGTGCCGCACTGCCTTTGTTCACTTCAATTCAATCCCGAAACGAGGCGCGGATCAACGACATTCGGCGAGTCTTTACCATTAATCTGAACAGGAAACTGGAAGTCCATTCGCATTTAACTGAGGATCCAACAATGGAAACCATGCAGCCGATTCCTAAAAATACAGAAGAATGGGTGGA
The DNA here is from genome assembly GCF_041950525.1 of Nonomuraea sp. GTA35. Lineage (NCBI taxonomy): Bacteria > Bacillati > Actinomycetota > Actinomycetes > Streptosporangiales > Streptosporangiaceae > Nonomuraea > Nonomuraea sp. GTA35. The sequence goes on from NZ_JBGNUV010000009.1 coordinate 432,084, forward strand.
CAGAATGAGGTCGTGGCAAATCGAAAGTTCAGGTGGTCGATCCATAGGCAAGGAGCCCACCCCCGCTCTTCTGAATGCTGGGATACGCCGGCACAGTCGGGGCGGCGGCCGAGGCACCGCCAAGTGCATCGACCTGGGGTTACACCACCACCAGGTCGGCCACTCTTAGGTGGCCGACCATTGGCCTACGACCGGTCATCCGGTTGGCCGAGGGCAGACAGCAGAAAAGACCGTGAGGCTGCGCTGTCCCAGAGCGCAGCCTCACGGTCCTTCCGTCCCGGCAGGCAGGATGCGCCAGGACGGGCGCTGCAGGCGAGAACCGGGGTTGCTCATCAACCTACAGCTTGGGGAAAGCCTTTGGACGCGAGGCCGTGGCCGCCTCTTCGGGGATCGCCGCCTCAGCCTTCCCCACAGGCATGATCCGAAGTGACAAGCGCATCCCAGATCGCCAGAGCTTGCCGATATCGTCCGCGCCCCGTCTCCTCGTGCCCTGCCGCGGAGCTGCGCAGAATCAAGTACTGGCCGGCCACGGAACCGAACTCATATCTGCCACAACATGAGGTACCCCTAATGCGGAGGCGTGCGCCAGGTCGCGGCTGATAGGGCTCCCACACGAGCGCCGAATTTCCGTGTTGGCCGCTGGCAGTGGGAGATGTTCGAGAAGGGACCGGCTCCACCGCCGGTGCGAATTTCCGTCGTTCCAGTGGTTCACCCGTCATCTTCGTCGCCCCTTCTGCCCGAGTGAATCGCAATGACGTTTGCGCTGTTGAGTAGTAGCGTGGCCAGTACACGCGGGCCACGTCCAGAGAGTGGCTAGACACTTTCTTCCACTCCTTTTCACCGGCAGAGTGCAAGACAGGAAACACAGTGACGCGAAGGAGGCGCCATGTCGGCAGAAACGTTCGGGGAGGCACTACGCCGTCGGCGCGGCCATAGAACGCTGCAGGCGGTAGCAACCTCCGCTGGTGTCTCCTGCAGCTACGTCCATAAGCTAGAAAACGGGCGCGGAACGCCGTCCATCAGAGTGGTTGAGGCGCTGGATGTCGCCACGAATGCGCGTGGTGAGCTTATTGCGGCTTTTGAGAGAGATGTTGCCGAATCTCGCGCCACGGAATCGCGTACCCCTCTCGGCATAGCGTGCTCCGCGCCTATTATGGACGGAACCGGCATTTGTGACGACGCTGGGGAGGACGCCACGGAACGCCGACGGCTACTTCAGTTGGCCGCGAGCGCCGGCATGGGGGCTCTCGGATCCACCGAACAGGTTCGGCAGATGCTCGAGTGGACGCTCGGCGCTGAACGGAGCGCGGAAGACTGGAACATCGCGTGCGCCGACCACCTGCACGGCCTGCGAACCCGCCCGGCGGCACAGGTGGTCACCGATCTCGTGATCGACTTTTACGCGCTGCGTCAGCAGATGGAGACGTCCACCGCCAAGGACCTTCGCGAGCTCCATCGCACGGCCGCCATGCTGTCATCCATCCAGGCCAACGCGCTGACCCGATTGGGCGACCATGGGGCTGCTCTGCGCTGGTGGCACACCGCTCGCCAGGCGGCCGACGCTTCCCGCGACGACAGCCTGAACGTGTTGATCCGCGCTGAAGAAGCCAGTTGCGGCCTATACGGGCAGCGCTCTCCGACCACCGTGTTGCGGCTCGTCGAGCATGCGCACCGCATCGTGATCCCCAACCCGTGCTTGAAGCTCGTGGGCGCCAAGGCCAAGGCACTCGCCATGCTGGGCCGTTCGGGTGAGGCGTCCGAGACGATGCACGTGCTGCTCCGTCATGCTGACCAGGGCGCAGGAGGGGACGCACAGGGAGTTTGGACCAGCGCGGACACCCACTTCACCCGAAGCTGGGTCCACTCCGCAGCAGGAGAAGAGACGCTCGCCGAAGCTGCCCGGCAGGAGCTGCTCCGCTTGACTGCCGATTGGGCCGCCCGGGAGAACAGCCCCTACCGAACTAATGCCGATCTTCATGCAGCCCTGGGCATGGTCACCCGAGGAGCCGTGGACAGCGGTATGCGCCATGCCGCTGAAGCGATCGACGCGCTGCCATCGGATCTGCGCCACGTGTTCGTCATGGAGACCGGACGCATGGTGTTGCGGGCTGTACCGTTCGATCAGCGAAGCCGTCCCGCGGTAAATGACCTTCGCGCGATGCTGACTCCCGACCACGACAACGTCCCCGTATAGGGCCATGGCTCGACCGGACTGTGGAGCCACTGCCTTTTCGATGGCCATGAGCAGCGGATATTAGCCAGACCTCTCGCATCACGGTCGGTAGAGTTGCAGCGTGTCTACGTCTCCGGTTCGCGTGCGTTTTGCGCCTTCCCCTACTGGAATGTTCCATGTGGGTGGGGCGCGGTCGGCTCTGTACAACTGGGCAGTGGCGCGACAATCCGGCGGCACGTTCGTTCTTCGCATCGAGGACACCGACACAGCACGCAACCGGCCGGAGTGGACTCAGGGCATCATCGATGCCTTGGCGGCCATCGGGATCAGCTCCGCTGACCCGACCTTCGAGGGCCCGTACTTCCAGTCCGAAAACGCCGGGCGGCACCAGGAGGCATCCCTGCGGCTGTATGCGACGGGGCGGGCGTACTACTGCGACTGCACCCGCGAGCAGCTCAAGGAGCGGACCGGGTCTGAGCATCTGGGATACGACGGGTTCTGCCGTGAGCGCGGGCTGGAGTTCGCCGAGGGGCGGGCGCTGCGATTCCGCACGCCGGACGAGGGCGAGACCGTGGTGGAGGATCTCGTCCGCGGTAAGCCGATCTTCCCCAACGCCTCGATCGAGGACTTCGTGATCGCCCGAGGCGACGGGTCGCCGGTGTTCCTGCTGGCCAACGTGGTCGATGACCTGGACGAGGGCATCACGCAGGTGATCCGGGGCGAGGAGCACCTGTCGAACACGCCCAAGCAGCAGCTCCTGTGGGAAGCCCTGCGTGCCACGCCACCGGTGTGGGGGCACCTGCCGGTCATCGTGAACGAGAAGCGGCAGAAGCTGTCGAAGCGGCGCGACAAGGTGGCGCTGGAGGACTACCTGGCCGACGGGTTCCTGCCGGAGGCGATGGTCAACTACCTGATGTTGCTGGGCTGGGGGCCGGGCGACGATCGGGAGATCATGCCGTACGAGGAGATGGAGCGGCTGTTCCGGATCGAGGACGTGAACACTTCGCCGGCGTTCTTCGACGTGAAGAAGCTGACGGCGTTCAACGGCGAGTACATCCGGGCACTGTCACCCGAGGCGTTCATCGCCGCCTGCGCGCCCTGGCTGACCCAGCCCCGTGCGCCCTGGCGGGCTGAGGCGTTCGACGCAGCCGTGTTCGCCGAAGTGGCGCCTCTGGCGCAAACCCGGCTGACGCTCCTGTCGGAGATCACCGGTAACGTGGATTTCCTGTTCCTGGACGAGCCGGTGTTCGACGAAGCTTCCTGGTCCAAGGCCATGAAGCCGGGGGCAGCGGAGTTGCTACGCGACGTGCGTGCCGCCTATGCCAACGTTGGTTGGCACGCCGATGAGCTGAAGATCGTGCTAACGGCGGTCGGCGAGAGACATGAGTTGAAGCTGGGCAAGGCGCAGGCTCCGGTCCGAGTCGCGGTCACGGGCCGGACTGTCGGCCTCCCCCTGTTCGAGTCGTTGGAAGTCCTCGGCCGCGATCAAACGCTGGCGCGTCTCGATGCCGCGCTGTTGCGATTGTCTGAGGTGTGAACGAGCGGCCGTGCGGCGTGCGTTAGTGCTTGCCACAACTGCGCACGTACGCTTGCGTCGCCTCCGGCGAGGGCTTGTGAGAAGAGGCGGCCGCACAAGCAACCGGCCCCCCGCTGTGCGGGGGCCGTTCATCGCGTGCTGCTGCCCGCGCCGGGCGGGTCGGCCTCGGGCAGCAGCACCACGGGCGGCCCTCCTCCCGCACGTCCATGGCGGCCAAGTCGACCGGCTCGATCACCTCGATCGGGCGCAGCCCCAGCAGGCTGGTGGAGGCCTCCCGCCGCAGGTCTGCCGGCGGCCCAGTGGCGACCGTCGCGGCGGTGGCCTGCCGGTCGGCCTCGGCCGGGGGACGCTGTCGGCGTTGCCGGTGCAGGAGATGAAGCGCCTAGGTTGCGCCTAGCCGTGGCGGCTATCCGGCCAGGGCTGCCAGTTTGACGGCCGCTGCCGGGTCTATGCCCAGCTCGGTCGCCGCCGCCATGACCGCGTCGGCGGGGTTGGCCTGGTGGCCGAGGTGCCGGGTGGTGGCGGCCATGAGCTTGGCGGGGGTGTCGGGCGGCAGGCCGAAGTCGTCGGTGATGGCGCGCACGGCCAGGGTGATCGAGCAGACACCGGTCTCGGGCAGGTCGAGCTGGACCTCTCGCGCCGCTGCCCAGTCGCCGGCCAGGGCGGCGATGACGGATCGGGCTTGCTCGTAGCCGGTGGCCAGCAGGAAGGTGGGGGCGCGGCCGTAGCTCTTCATCCCGATGGCGTAGTAGCCGGGCTCGGGGTGGGCCAGCTCGTCCACGCCGTGCGGGCGGACGGTGCCGCAGGAGTGGTCGTTGGGGTCGATCAGCGGGGCGAGCAGGCGGGTGGTGCCGAGGATGGGGTCGAGGTCGAGCCGCAGTTCGGCGGCGATGGAGTGGTCCGGCCGGTAGCCGGTGGCGGCCACGACATGATCGGCCTTGATGGTGCGATCGGAGCCGGCGTGCTGCCGGGAGCGGAGCTCGACGGTGCCGTCGGTCAGGACGCGGACGGCGTTGACCTTGAAGCCTTCAGCCAGGTCGACCAGGCCCTTGTCGACGAGCAGGCGCAGTCCGGAGCCGAGGGAGCCGCGGGCGGGCAGGGCGTCCGCTTCGCCGCCGCCGTAGGCGCGCTCCGGCGCGTCGGCGCGGATGGCCCAGGTGACGCGGGTGCCTGGCGCCTGCTCGGCCAGGTCGGCGAGCGCGAGCAGCGTGGTGGCGGCCGAGTGCCCGGCGCCGACCACGATCGTGTGGCGGCCGGCGAACCGGTGGCGGTCGGCGCCGAGCACGTCGGGCAGGGCATGGTGGATCCAGTCGGCCGCTTCGCGCTCGCCGCGGGCGGGCAGCCCGTTGGCGCCGAGCACGTTCGGTGTTGCCCAGGTGCCGGAGGCGTCGATCACCGCCCGCGCGCGGATCTCGCTGTCGTCCTCCAGTCGTAGGACGAACGGGGCGTTCTCGCGGCCCGCCGTGCGGAGCCGGTCGATGTCCAGGCGGCTGATCGCCGCCACGCGCGCCCCGTAGCGGAGGTGCGGAGCGATCGAGGGGTGGCCGGCCAGTGGCTCGAGGTAGGCGGAGACGAGGTCTTGGCCGGTGGGCAGCGCCTCGGGATCGGGCGGCGTCCAGCCGGAGGCGCGCAGCAGGCGTGTCGCGGCGGCATCGGTGTTGTAGCGCCACGGGCTGAACATGCGCACATGTCCCCACTGGCGTACCGAGGAGCCGGCGACGGGCCCGGCTTCCAGGACGGCGAAGGGCAGGCCGCGTTCGGCCAGGTGGGCTGCGGCGGCCAGGCCCACGGGGCCGGCGCCGATGACGGCCACGGGCAAAGCGGTGTTCATCAGGCGAAGTCCTTTCCAAGACGAGCGGTTCTGCGGAGCGGCGCCAGGGCCAGGCCGGCCACGGCGTACATCACCAGGCCGTAGGCCAGCACGATTAGGCTGACGAGGGCCGCGTCGGCGGACAGGCCGGCGACCAGGAGGGCGAGGGACAGGTTGCGGATGGTGGTGGTCATGGCGACGGCCCGCCGGGCCGACGGGCTCTCGAGGCCCGGGGTGGCATAGGCCAGCAGGCACAGGAGCGTCAGCAGAGCGAAGGCGGCCCAGCCGGAGATCGGGATGGTGGTCAGCCGGTCTGCGGTGGTGATGAGGATGTAGAGGGTCGAGGTCACCAGCAGCACGTCGGCCACCCGCCTGCTGACCTTCTGTACCCGGTCGGCGGTGCCGGGCGATCGGGCGCGCAGCCACATCCCGGCGAGGATCGGGATGAGCTGGGCCAGCAACATCGCCACCACCTGGAGCCCCGCGTCCCCTCCCACGGGTGCGCCTGCGTACGGTGCGGCCAGACTCCAGGCAGGCACGGCGAGCAGGCCCAGGACGGCGAGCGTGCCTTGCAGGCTCACTCCCAAGGCCAGGTCGCCGCGTGCGTGATAGGTGAGCAGGGCTCCGGTGCCGCCGCCAGGCGCGGCGGCGGCCAGGACCACCCCGTAGGCGATCGCGCCGTCCAGGCGCAGCAAGCGGACGAGCAGGACCGCGATCGCCGGTACCGCCACGACATTCACCAGCACGGCCGCCGTCAGGGCGAGCGCGCGGCGGAGCAGTGCCGCGAAGCCGGCGAGCGTCAGCGAGGTGCCGACGGTCAGCATGGTAGCCAGCAGCAGCACGACCAGCGCCAGGGTGATCAGCGGAGAATCCATGTCACAGGCCGTAGGCAGCCAGGACTCCGCCGGCGTAGGCGGCGATCGGCGCCGCCACGTGTTCGGCGTCACGGTGCACGCCGCGCAGGGTGTTGGAGGCGAAGGAGCGCTGGAACTCCAGTCCGACGTAGCCGAGCCCGAGGTGGGTGGTGGACAGGCCACCGGTGTGCAGGGGCAGCCCTGTTTCGTCGAGGGTGCCGAGCGGGGCCAGGTAGTCCAGGTGCGGCAGGTAGCCGGTCGCGTAGATCACCGCATCGACGCGCTCGCGCTCGCCGTCGGCCCAGATGAGCTGGTCGCCGTCGAAGGCGGTGAACATCGCACGGCGCTGCAGGCGGCCGTCGGCCAGGGCGGCGGCGTAGTCGCCGGTGTCCATGACCAGGGTGCCGCTGGCGACGCGGGCCAGCCAGGCGGGCGGGAGCTGGTCGAAGCCGGTGGTGGTGTGCCAGTAGTGCACGTCCTTGCCGCCGACGATCTGCGGCATGAGCTGCAGTGGCTGGCGGGAGGCGATCGTGACGTCGGCCACCTCGGCCAGTTCGTAGGCGATCTGGACGGCGGAGTTGCCGCCGCCGACCACCACGACGCGCTGCCCGGCGTAGTCCTTGGGGTTGCGGTAGCCGGCCACGTGCAGGGCTTGGCCGGTGTAGCCGTCCTTGCCGGGCAGGGCGGGGATGTTGGGGTTGCCGAAGGAGCCGCTGGCCGCGATCACGCCCATGCTGCGGAGGGTGTCCCCGGCGGCGGTGTGGACGAGGAAGCCGCCCGCGCCGTCGGCTTCCACGGCGGTGACGCGGGTGCCGGTGCGGATCTCGGCGTCCAGGCTGCCAGCGTAGCGCTGCAGGTAGGCGACGACTTCGTCGCGGGTGGGGTAGTGGTCGCCGTCGCCGGGGAAGTCCTGGCCGGGCATGGCGCTGTAGCGGGCGGGCGAGAACAGGGTGAGGCTGTCGTAGTAGCTGCTCCACGAGCCGGTGGGCGTCGGGCCGGCTTCGAGGATGACGGGGGTGCGGCCGGCGGCGCGCAGGGCGCGGGCGGCGGCCAGGCCGGACTGGCCGGCGCCGATGACGATGGTGTCCATGCCGACGGATCATATCCTCATATCCAGAAATGACAATACGGTAGAGTCGTGCCATGCAGACGGCAGGCAGCGGCATCCAGCTCACCGACGCGGCGCGCGGCTTCCTCAAGGCGCTGGCCAGCGACACCCGCCAGCAGATCCTGTTCCTGTTCGAGGGCGGGGTGGAGCTGACCGTCAGCCAGGTGGCCGAACGCCTGTCGCTGGCCCAGTCGGCCACCTCCACCCACCTGGCCACGCTGCGCGAGGGCGGCGTGCTCACCTCACGGCGCGAGTGGAAGACCGTCTACTACCGCGCCAACCCCGACGGGACACGGCAGGCGCTGGCCGACCTGCAGGCCGCCCTGGCCGCCTGCTGCCCGCCGGGAGACGGCCCCTCTGCCGGCGGTTGCGGCTGACCGGGCACGGAGCCGGCCGCACGCCTCAGCTTAGGCGCTCATCTAATTTGACAATCCTCTAATCAGTGGTCCAGAATCTGAGCTGTTTAGATGAGCTTCTATTCAGGAGGTGCGCGATGCGCGCTCTGCTCACCCGCCTGCGCCGCCCCGCCGACACCTCGGGTGACGTCTCGGGCTTCACCTTCAACGAGGCGACCGCGGAGGTGTGCGACCGCACCTGCCGCGCTGAGGCCGCCATCGAGCGCGCCCGCACCTTTGCCCTGTCCTTCCGCTGACCCGCGCCCATCTGGAGAGCCGTCATGAGTGATAGTTGCTGCGGCACCGTTGCCGTCGAGATCGAGCAGTTCGCCACCCCTCAGCAGGCCGCCTCCGGGCAGCCGGGCCACCTGCCCGTCGTCGTGATCGGCGCCGGCCCGGTCGGCCTGGCCGCCGCCGCCCACCTGGCCGAGCGCGGCATCGACTACACGATCCTCGAAGCAGGCGACCGCGTCGCCGCCTCGGTGGCCCAGTGGGGCCACGTGCGGGTGTTCAGCCCGTGGAAGTACAACATCGACGCCGCCGCCCGCCGCCTCCTGGAGGCCGACGGCTGGAGTGCTCCGGACCCCGAGTGGCTGCCCACCGGCGCCGAGCTCATCGACGACTACCTCGCGCCGCTGGCCAAGCTGTTCGGCGACAAGGTACGGCTCGGGGCGAAGGTGAGCGCGATCAGCCGCCTCGGCTACGACCGGGTCCGCACCGCCGGTCGCGACGACGCGCCGTTCCTGATCCGCCTGGCCGACGGCACCGAACTGCCGGCACGCGCGATCATCGACGCCTCCGGCACCTACACCAGCCCGAACGTGCTCGGCGCGAGCGGCCTGCCCGCCCACGGTGAGAACGAGGTGTTCGTCGACCACGCCCTGCCCGACGTCCTCGGTGCCGACCGCGACCGCTACGAGGGCCAGCGAGTGCTGGTCGTCGGCGCCGGCCACTCGGCCGCCACCACCCTGCTCGCGCTGGCCGAACTGGAGCGCACCCCGATCACCTGGGCGATCCGGGCCGGCAACGCCACCCGCACCTACGGCGGCGGCGAGGCCGATGCGCTGCCGGCCCGCGGCGCGCTCGGCACCCGGCTGCGCGCCCACGTCACCTCCGGCCGCATCCAGTTGCTGACCGGCTTCTTCACCCACCGCGTCCACCCCACCGGCCAGGGCGTCGAGGTGATCAGCCGCGACCCCTCCGGCCACGAGCAGAGCGTCACCGTGGACCGCATCGTGTCGGCCAACGGCTACCGCCCCGACCACTCCATCGCCTCCGAACTTCGCCTCGACCTCGACCCGGTGCTCGGCTCCCCCCGCGCCCTGGCCCCGCTGATCGACCCCAACCAGCACTCCTGCGGCACCGTCCCCGCCCACGGCGTGGACGAGCTCGCGCACCCCGAGCCCGGCTACTACGCCGTCGGCGTCAAGAGCTACGGCCGCGCGCCGACGTTCCTCATGGCCACCGGCTACGAGCAGGTCCGCTCCGTCGTGGCGGCGCTGGCCGGGGACTGGGAGGCGGCCCGCGACGTGCAGCTCGACCTGCCCGAGACCGGCGTGTGTTCCTCCAACCTCGCTGAGGCCCAGGAACAGCGGGTCGGCCTGGCCACCGGCATCAGCGGCGGCCTGCTGTCCACCCCGCTCCCCCTCGCCACCGTCGGTGCCACTGCCGAGTCCGGCGGCTGCTGCGGCTGAAAGGACCCACCCCGATGTCCGACGGCTACCCCACCGCCGCCCAGAAGGAGGCGCTACGCCTCATCTGCGACCACGGACGGCTGGAGACCGAACGCCTGGGCCGCCACCTCCTGCAGGCCCGGCGGCCGAGCACCAACCCCGGCTACGCCCGCGCGATCACCCGGATGGCGGGCACCCTGGCCTGGCGCCTGCACGCCCAGGGCTTCATCACCGAAACCGCGGGCGGCGCCTGGGCCACGACCGCAACCGGCAGGCAGCTCATCGCCTGTCCCGGCGAGCGCGAGTGAGCGCCCCCGCTTCGAGCGCCGTCCCCGTCCTCGGGGACGGCGCTCAGCGACGTCGGCGGCACGGCTGGCCGGTCATCGCCGCGCTGGCCGTCACCCAGACCATCGGCTACGGCGTGCTCTACTACGCCTTCTCCGTCTTCCTCGCTCCCATGGCCCGGGACCTGCACGCCACGCCCGCGCAGATCGCCGCGGCGCTCACCTTGTCGATCCTGATCGCCGCGGTGTGTGCGCCGCTGGTCGGCCGCCTGCTGGACGCCGGCGGCGGGCGCGCCCTGATGACCGCCGGGTCGCTGCTCGGCACCGCGGCGGTGCTGGCCTGGTCACGGGTGGAGAGCCTGCCGCAGCTGTACGCGGTGTTCGCGCTCGTCGGGGTCGCCTGCTCCATGGTGCTGTACGAGGCGGCGTTCGCGGTCATCGTCTCCCTCCACGCCACCGACGAGCGCGGCCGGGCCAACGGGCTGCTGGCGCTGACCATCGTGGCCGGGTTCGCCTCCTCGATCTTCCTGCCGCTGACCGGCCTGCTGGTCGACCGGTACGGCTGGCGTACGGCGCTGGTGATCCTGGCACTGATCTACGGGACGGCGGCGATCCCGCTACACGCCCTCGTGCTACGCCGCCGCACCCGTACGGCAAGCACACAGGCGTCCGCCACAGCCCAGGAGCGGGCCGCCATCGTCAAGGCGGCCACCCGCGCTCGGCCGTTCTGGCTGCTGGTGATCGCCTTCACCGCCAGCGGCGGCGCGGTCGCCACCGTGGCGGTCCTGCTCATCACCTATCTGATTCATCTCGGTCACCCGCCCGTGCTGGCCGCCACGCTGGCCGGGCTGCTGGGGGTGCTGTCGGTGACCGGACGGCTGGTCACCACCGGTCTGCAGACCCGGCTGCCAGCCGCCCTCATCGCCGCCGCCATCTTCGCCCTGCAAGGCGTGGCCGCCCTCGCCCTGCCGCTGATCGGGCGCAGCGTCGCCGGCGCGATCGGCGCGGTGCTGCTGTTCGGGCTCGGCTTCGGCATCGCCTCCATCACCCTGCCGCACCTGCTGGTCGGCCGCTACGGCACCGCCGCCTACGCCAGCCTGGCCGGCCGCATCGCCGTCTTCTCCGTCGCCGACAAGGCGCTGGCCCCGCTCGGCGCCCTCGCCCTCGCCCAGGCCGCCGGTTATGGCTGGGTGATGGGTGCGGTGGCCGCCGCCTGCGCGATCTCCGCGTTCGCGCTGGTCGCCTACCACCGCCTATAATTTCGACAGACTTCGAATCAGGAGGGGTTGTCATGACCGTCCCCACCGGCCAGTGCTGCGCCCCCATCGCCCGCGAACCGCTGGCCGAGGACACCGCCGCCGAGCTCGCTGTCATGCTCAAGGCGGTCGCCGACCCGGTACGGCTGCGGCTGCTGTCGATGATCGGCTCCCATGCCGGCGGTGAGGCGTGCGTGTGCGACCTGACCGACGCCTTCGACCTGACCGCGCCCACCATCTCCCACCACCTCAAGGTGCTGCGCACGGCCGGGCTGATCGACGGCGAGCGGCGTGGCACCTGGGTGTACTACCGCATCATCCCTGAGGCGGTGAACCGGCTCGGCGCCCTGTTCGCCCCCCTCACCGAGCCCGTTCTTGGGCCCGTGCCTCAGCCCGCGGCGGGACGCAGCGAGCTGGAGCTGCTGCCCGCATGACGGCCGCCCCTCGGACTGTCGACGTCCTGGTGATCGGCGGCGGGCAGGCGGGCCTGGCCGCCGGCTACTACCTGCGCCGCGCGAAGACCGACTTCGTCATCCTCGACGCCCAGGACAGCGGCGGCGGCGCCTGGCGGCACGCCTGGGACAGCCTGCGCCTGTTCTCCCCGGCCCAGTACAGCTCGCTGCCCGGCCGCATGATGCCCATCCCACCCGGCGGCGGCTACCCCAGCGCCGCCGAGGTCGTCACCTACCTGACCGACTACGAACGCCGCTACGACCTGCCGGTGCTGCGCCCGGTGAGGGTGCATGCGGTGCGGCGCGGTGATGGTCACCTCCTGGTCGAGACCGGCCACGGCACCTGGCAGGCCAAGGCCGTGATCAGCGCGACCGGCACCTGGTGGCGCCCCTACATCCCGTACTATCCCGGCCTGCGTGACTTCGGCGGCAAGCACCTGCACACCGCCGGCTACCTCGGCCCCGAGCCGTTGCGCGGCAAACGCGTGGTCATCGTCGGCGGCGGCAACTCCGCCGCCCAGCTGCTGGCCGAGGTGTCCACGTTCGCCGAGGTCACCTGGGTGACCCAGCGCCCGCCACGCCTTCTGCCGGACGAGGTCGACGGCCGCGCCCTGTTCGACCTGGCCACCCGCCGCCACCGCGCCAGCCAGACGGGCGAGCCCGCCGCGGGCATCGCCGACCTGGGCGACATTGTCGCCGTCCCACCGGTGCGCGAGGCCCGCGACCGCGGCGTGCTCAAGGCCGAGCCCATGTTCACCCGCATCACCCCGCGCGGCGTCGCCTGGGCCGACGGCAGCACCCTGGCCTGCGACGTGATCTTGTGGTGCACCGGCTTCCGGCCAGTCTTGGGCCACCTGGCGCCCCTGGGCCTGCGCGGTCCGGACGGGCTCATCCCCACCCGCGGCACCCAGGCGATCGGCGAACCCCGCCTGCACCTGCTCGGCTACGGTGACTGGACCGGACCCGCCTCGGCCACCCTGATCGGCGCAGGCCGCACCGCTCGGCAGCTCGCCGCCGAGATCACCGCCCAGCTGTAGAGAGCTTCGCGCCACGCCTGGCGAACCCCGACCATTCTCTAATTAGATTCACATCTATCTTGACGGACATCGAAACAGCGTGAGATCGTGACGACTGATTAGACATCCATCTAACTCTTAGGGGTGGGGTGGGCGATCCACTCTGCTCGATAGGGAGACCACGATGACGAACCAGACCAGCGGCGGCTTCCTCGGCGACCTGGAAGAGGCCTTCACCCCACCCGCCTCCGGAGGCTGCTGCGGCTCCCCTTCCTCCGCCGGCCAGCCGTCCGGCGTCGCCGGGGAGAGCAACGAGCCGGCCGCTGCGGCGACGGCCTGCTGCGGCAGCCCGGCCGCCGCCAGCCAGGCCGCCCAGAGCGGTTGCTGCGGCCAGGCCCCCGCTCCGGTCGCTCACCCGGCCGGCTCTCAGGACGGGGTTCAGGGCGGCTCCGGGTGCTGTGGATGACCAGCACAGCATCCGGCTCGGCCAGGGCGGGCCTGATCTGGCCGCCCTGGTGGAGGCGGTGTCGGCCACCCGCATGCACGCCACGGTGCGCGAGCTGGCCAGCGACCGTTACGCCGGGCGGCGCGTGGGCTCGCCCGGCGGCCGCGCCGCCGCCTCCTGGCTCGCCGCGCGACTCGGCGAGCTGGGCGCCCAAGTGCAGCTGTCGGAGTTCGACGTGGCAGGGGTACGCGAGCTGTACGCGACGCCCGTACTCGAATGGAGCGGCGCCGGGCGGACGCGGCACCTGGAGCACCGCCGCGACTTCGTCGAGCACTTGGCCTCCGCCGAACTGCCGCACCCGCGCACCGCCCTGCTGACCAAGGTCCCCGAGACCGATCTCGTGACCGGCCCCGAGACTGGTCCGGAGACCGGCCTGCGCGGCCGATGGGTGCTGGCCGACGCCACCACCTGGGGGCGAGCGTGTGAACTGGCCGAAGCACAGGGCGCGGCCGGAGTGCTGACCGTACGCGGCACCGACACCGACGGCTGGATGCCCAAGATGATCGCCGGGCCGCCTGCCCGCGCGGTGCCCGTCATCGCCGTGCGCCCCGAGGCCCACCGGCATCTGGGCGAAGCCCTGGACAACGGCCCGGTCCAGGTGACCGGCTCCATGCCGCTGCGGCAGATCGCCACCCGAGGCCGCAACATCTACGCGCGCTTTCCCCGCACCGAGACCGGCGGCCACCGACGTGGCGACGACGGGTCCGTCGGCGGGAACGCGAGGCTGCGGGTATTGCTGAGCGCGCACTACGACGGCGTCGGCGACGACCCCGACCAGCGCCTGCCCGCAGCCGCCGACAACGCCTCCGGGGTGGCCGCGGTCCTAGAGGCCGCCCGCGTGCTGACCGCCGCGCGGCGCGGGGCGCTGGAGCTGACGGTGGCCTTCCTGGACGCGGAGGAGGCGGGCGCGTGGGGCTCAGCCCACCACGCCCCCACCCTGCCGCCGGACACGCTCGTGATCAACCTCGACGGTGCCGCGCAGCTGCACGAGGCCGCAGCTGTCGAGGCGGGCGGACCCGCCCACGCGTTGCTGGCCACCCTGGACCAGGCCGCCCGCCTGACCGGCGTGCCGCTGAAGGCGGGCGCGATGGCCTCCGACAACCGCCGCTACGCCGCCGCCGGCCTGGCCTCGATCGGCGTTGGCATGGGCATGCCCGGCTACCAGACTCCGGCTGAGACCCCAGATCGCATTGAGTCGGACACGCTGGTGGCCGCCGCCCGGCTGCTGGTGGCGACCGTCATGCTGCTCAGCGCCTAGGAGGACCGCCAGAGCGGGGAACCGTTTCCGTCACCTGGGGCATCATTTGGCCAACGCCAGTTCGATGGCAGGCATCAGGGGCCATGTCGACCTCCTCGCACACGAACGCCCGATATCCGAAGGGCGCCAGCAGGCGGCCCTACTGGGCGGCAGGGTGTGGGATCAACTCGTCCAGCAGGTCGCGCACCATCAGATCGATCTCCAGGCACAGGTCGTGGACCTCGTGCAGCGCTTTGCCGCGGGTGTCGGAGAAGTCCCAGTTCAGGTAGCGCTTGCCGGGGTGGAGGGGGCAGGCGTCGCCGCAGCCCATGGAGACGATCACGTCGGCGGCCAGGACGATCTCATCGGTGAGCGGCTTGGGAAACTCGGTGGAGACGGTGACGCCCATGAGAGCCAGCGCCTCGAGCACGGTGGGCTCGATCTCGTGGGCCGGGTCGGTGCCCGCCGTCCGTACGTGGACGCGGCCGGCCGCGTGATGGTTGGTCAGGGCCGCGGCGATCTGGGAGCGGCCGGCGTTGTGGGTGCAGACGAACAGCACCTCGCACACCGGTTTGCCGATCTGGCCCCGGCTTTGGGCCAGTGCGGTGAGCCGCTCCTCGGCCAGACGCTGGGTGAGGGTGAACAGGTGCTGCCGGATGCGGGCGCCGCGGGCGAGGGAGTCGTAGGACTGGCTCACGTACCGCTCGACCGTCTCGATCGAGAAGATCCCCGGAAAGCGCGGCAGCAGCTGCTGGGCGATTCTGCGCAGCATGGCATCAGGCCGGCTCAGCTCCATCGGCATGCCCTCGGTGCCGCAGGCTCCCACCGCGGCGGGAGACCGGCCCGGCCGGGCGCTGTGAAAGGCTCCATCGAAGCTCATCCCATCGACATCAGGTGGAGAACGCGCTCTCAATATAGACGGATATCGATGTGTTGCAAGGGTGGGGGATGGTCCCCTGCCGCCGATCGACGCCCAGTGATGGCTCGGCGGTCAAGCGGCGGGCACGCCGAGCTCGTCGAGAAGAGCGCGCACGCGGTGCTCGATCTCGTCGCGTATCGGGCGGATCTGCTCCAGCGTCTTGCCCGCCGGGTCGTCCAGTTCCCAGTCCAGGTAGCGCTTGCCGGGGTAGATGGGGCAGGCGTCGCCGCAGCCCATGGTGACCACCACGTCCGCAGCCTGGACGATCTCGGCGGTCCAGGGCTTGGGGAACTCGCCGAGAATGTCGATGCCGCGCTCGCGCATGGCCTCGATGGCGCTGGGGTTGATCTCGTCGACGGGGTCGGATCCGCCCGACCAGGCGATCGCACGACCTGCGGCCAGCCGGGTGAACAGGCCGAGCGCCATCTGGGAGCGGCCGGCGTTGTGCACGCACAAGAACAGCACGATCGGGGTGCCCGCGTCGTCTTCGCCTTCGACGCGCGCCAGGGCCCGCAAGCGCTGGCGGGCGAAGCGCTCGGCCAGCAGCGGCAGGAAGTGCGCCACCGTGGCCCGGCCGGCGAACTGGTCATAGCTGGTGTGCAGGAAGCGTTCGATGGTCTCGGTGCCGAACGTCCCGCCGAACTCCTCGCCCAGCCGCCCGGCCGCGCTCGCCAGGGCGAGTTGCTGATCAACAGTCAGATCGTCGCGCTTGTAGGTGCCGTTCATGAGCACTCCCATCCATTCGCATCGATAGGCATCTATGTGATGGAGCTCATGCTGACATCGGCGATGGACCGGCAGACGAAGGGAAGATGAACAGTTTCCTCGCCGCCCGGCGCCCGCGAGGGCGGACACCACTTGCGTGGCAGCCGGGCGAGATCTGCTCCCACCGCGCCTTGGGGCGGCCGCCCGCGCGCGGCGGACTTACTGGCCATTGCCTCCTCTGCGATCCAGGTCGCGGTCAAGGGCAGGGGGCTGGGTTGACAAGGATGTATAGACATATGTCAATATGGAGCCGAGTTCGACAAACGTCTATATCAGGGGGTCACGTGGAGCCGCTGCCGATCCTGGAGTGCAGCCCACCGTTGGTGCGCGAGCAACTCGACACCGGCAAGGCCGCCGAGCTCGCCCGCGTCTTCAAGGCCCTGGGTGATCCGGTCCGGCTGCGCATCCTGTCGATCGTGGGCGCCCATGAGGGTGGCGAAGCATGTGTCTGCGACATCACCGACGTCTTCGACCTGACCCAGCCGACGATCAGCCACCACCTGAAGGTGCTGCGCGATGTCGGCCTGCTCACCTCCGAGCGGCGTGGCTCCTGGATCTACTACCGGCTCGTCCCCGACAGCCTGGCCCAGTTGTCTGCTCTGCTGAACGTCCCCGCCACGGTCTGACGGCCGCCCGACCACGAAAGAACGACATGTCTTCGGATGCTGCCCGCGCTCAGGCGCCCGCGCAGGAGATCACCACGGCCGTCGTCGGCCGCCTGTCGGTGCTGGACCGGTTCCTGCCGGTGTGGATCGGCGCGGCCATGGCCGCCGGACTGCTGCTCGGCCGGTTCGTCCCGGGCCTGGACACGGCACTGGAGGCGGTGAAGATCGGCGAGATCTCGCTGCCGATCGCGCTCGGCCTGCTGCTGATGATGTACCCGGTGCTGGCCAAGGTCCGCTACGACCGGCTCGACACCGTCACCGGCGACCGCCGCATGCTGATCTCCTCCCTGCTGCTGAACTGGATCGCCGGCCCGGCGCTGATGTTCGCGCTGGCCTGGACCTTCCTGCCCGACCTGCCCGAATACCGCACCGGCCTGATCATCGTCGGCCTGGCCCGGTGCATCGCCATGGTGCTCATCTGGAACGACCTCGCGTGCGGCGACCGCGAATCGGCCGCCGTGCTGGTCGCGATCAACTCCGTCTTCCAGGTGATCGCGTTCGGCGCACTCGGCTGGTTCTACCTCCAGGTGCTGCCCGGCTGGCTCGGCCTGCCCGAGGCCGCGCTGGACGTGTCGATGTGGGACATCGCCCAGTACGTGCTCATCTTCCTCGGCATCCCGCTGCTGGCCGGCTACCTGACCCGCACCTGGGGCGAACGCGCCAGGGGCCGCACCTGGTACGAGGAACGCCTCCTGCCCAGGATCGGCCCGCTGGCCCTGTACGGGCTGCTGTTCACCATCGTCATCCTGTTCGCCCTGCAGGGCCACACCATCAGCGAGCGCCCCCTGGACGTGGCCCGCATCGCGCTCCCCCTGCTGGCCTACTTCCTCGTCATGTGGGGCGGCTCGTTCCTGGCCGGCCGCGCAATCGGCCTGTCCTACGAGCGCACCACCACGCTCGCCTTCACCGCCGCCGGCAACAACTTCGAGCTGGCCATCGCCGTGGCCGTCGGCGTCTTCGGCGTCACCTCCGGCCAGGCCCTGGCCGGCGTGGTCGGCCCGCTCATCGAGGTCCCCGTCCTGGTCGGCCTGGTCTACGTCAGCCTGGCCGGCCGCCGCCTGTTCACCACCGCGCCCAAGGAGCCGATTCGTGGCTGAGAAGATTTCCGACAAGCCGAGCGTGCTGTTCGTCTGCGTGCACAACGCCGGCCGCTCCCAGATGGCGGCAGGGTGGCTGTCGCACCTGGCCGGCGACCGCATCGAGGTGCGTTCGGCAGGGTCGGCGCCCGCCGACCAGGTCAACCCGGTCGCGGTCGACGCTATGCGTGAGGTGGGCATCGACATCACCGCCGAGCAACCCAAGATCCTCACCGTCGACGCGGTCGAGGCCTCCGACGTGGTGATCACGATGGGCTGCGGCGACGCCTGCCCGATCTTCCCCGGCAAGCGGTACGAGGACTGGAAGCTGGAGGACCCTGCCGGCCAGGGCATCGAGGCGGTCCGGGCCATCCGCGATCAGATCCGTACCCGCATCGACAAGCTCATCGGCGAGCTGACCGGCTGACCGGTCCAGAAAGACGAGCACCATGCGCCTGCTGATCATCGGGGGCAGCGATGCGGGGATCGAGGCCGGCCTGGGCGCGCGCGCCACAGACGACAGCATCGAGGTAAACCTGCTGGTCGCCGACCACTACCCGAACTACTCCATCTGCGGCATCCCCTACCACGTCTCCGGCGAGGTGCCGCAGGCCCGAAACCTGGCCCACCGCGGCGCCGAGGAGCTGAAGGCAGCCGGACTGCAGCTGCACCTCGGCGAGCGGGCCGTGGCCGTCGACGCCGCCGCGCACACCGTCACCACCGCCTCCGGCCGGCGGCACGACTACGATCGGCTCGTCGTGGCCACCGGCGCCCGCCCCCAGAGGCCGCCGATCGCCGGACTGGACGCGCTCGGCCCCGAGGATGGCGTGCACGAGTTGCACACCATGGACGACACCGCCAACCTCATGGCTTCGCTGAAGCGGCCCGGCATGCGCACGGCCATCGTCATCGGCGCCGGCTACATCGGCCTGGAGATGGCCGAAGCCCTGACCACCCGCGGCCTGCAGGTGACCGTGCTGGAGCGCTTCGACCAGGTGATGGCCCGCTCCCTGGACGCCGGCCAGGCCGCCCACCTGACCGCCGAGCTGACCGGCAACGGCGTGGCCGTCCACTGCGGCGTCACCGTGGCCGCCATCGCCCGCCGCGATGACGGCGGCCTGAGGGCGAGCGACCAGGACGGCCAGCGGTACGACGGCGACCTGGTTCTGGTCGTCACGGGCGTACGGCCGGACACCGACCTGGCCACCGCGGCCGGAGCCGAGACCGGAGCGGGTGGGGCGCTGGCCGTCGACCGCCGGATGCGCACCACCCTCCCGGACATCTACGCGGCCGGCGACTGCGTGCACACCCACCACCGCCTGCTGGAGCAGCCGGCCTACCTCCCGCTCGGCACCACCGCGCACAAGCAGGGCCGCGTCGCCGGTGAGAACGCCGCCGGCGGCAACCGGATCTTCGCCGGCGTGCTCGGCACCCAGGTGGTCAAGGTCTTCGACCTGGTGGCCGCCGCCACCGGCCTGCGCGACACCGAAGCCGCCGAGGCGGGGCTGTCGCCGCTGACCGTGGCGGCCACCGCCGACGACCACAAGGCGTACTACCCTGGCGCCACCCCGATCCAGGTCCGCCTCACCGGCGACCGCACCACCGGGCGGCTGCTCGGCGGCCAGCTGATCGGACGCCGCGGCGCCGTGATCGCCAAACGCATCGACATCCTGGCCACCGGCATCCACCACGGCATCACCATCGGCGCACTTCTCGACCTGGACCTCGCCTACACCCCGCCGCTCGGCAGCCCGTGGGACGCCCTGCAGCACGCGGCCCGCCACTGGCTGACGCAGGCGTAGCACGCATCCGGAAACCGCGGCTGTGACAGCGCGGGTGGTGGCCCGGCCGCCGAGCTCATCAGCCGGCAGCCCGGAGACACAGGCGTTGCGGGCGACATCTGTCCATCAAAGCGTGTTCATCGGGTGATCTCCGGACAGACACATAGATGTCTGTCAATACTTGAAGGATCGAGTGGCTCTGATCCTTCATGAGGGGAATCATCATGGATTCCGTAGACCGCAGGTCCTTCCTGGCCACCACCGGCGGCGCCTTGGCCGCCGGGGTCGCGACGACCACGCTCGGCGGGCACGCCGCCTGGGCCGAGGACGGCCGCGCCCCCTTCCACCCGGACAAGGTCGGCTATGGCCAGCTGCGCCGCACCAAGTCCCGCAACACCGGGGAGGAACTGCTCGCGCTGCCCGCCGGATTCTCCTACATCGTCCTCGGCAAGACCGGCACCCCGATGAGCGACGGGGTGCCCACGCCGATCGCGCACGACGGGATGGCGGCCTTCCCCGGTAGCCGCCGCCACACCGTCCGCCTCATCCGCAACCACGAGGTCCGCACCACGCCCGGCTCCCCGACCGGTCGCGTGTACGTCGAAGGCTCCGAGCGCTACGACGAGCTCGGCGTGGCCGGCACCACCACGCTGGAGGTGGACCTGCGCAGCGGCGAGGTGCTCAGCCACTTCGTCAGCCTCAACGGCACGATCGTCAACTGCGCCGGCGGCATGATGATCCACCAGCGCGGCTGGCTCACCTGCGAGGAGACCACCGCCGGCCCCGCGCAGGGCTGGCAACGCAAGCACGGCTACATCTACGAGGTGCCGCTGCAGGGCCCCAAGCCCGGCAAGCCTGCAGCGTCCCAGCCGCTGACGGCGATGGGCCGCTTCTCTCATGAGGCCGTCGCGGTGGACCCGCGCACCGGGTATGTGTACGAGACCGAGGACGACTCCGGCAAGCCCGACGGCTTCTACCGCTTCCGCCCCCGGGACCCGCGCAACCTGGCCGCCGGTGGTGTGCTGGAGATGCTCAAGATCCGGGGCCGCGATGGCTACGACTGCCGCGAAGGCCAGAAGATGGGCGCCCGGCTGCCGGTCGAGTGGGTGCGCATCGACGACCCCGACCCCGACCTGGAAGGCGGCGCTCAGACCTGCACCCAGCAGGGGCTCGCGAAGGGCGGCGCGAAGTTCAACCGCCTGGAGGGCTGCTGGTACGGCGATGGCAGCGTCTTCTTCAACTCCACCAGCGGCGGCGACGCCAAGAACGGCGACGCACCGAACGCTGACGGCTTCGTCGAAGGCTACGGTCAGGTGTGGCAGTACATCCCCGGCCGGTATGACGGCGGGCGTGACGGCGGCACGCTCGTCCTGGTGTATGAGTCGCCCGGCCGCAAGATGCTCGACTCGCCGGACAACCTCGTCTTCACCCCGCGCGGCGGCATCGTGTTGTGCGAGGACGACGCCTCCGACGCCGACGCCGACCCGCACCCGCTCGCACCCGGCCTGGCCAACGTCAACCGGCTGATCGGCCTGGATCCGGGCGGCCAGCCGTTCGAGTTCGCGGTCAACATCAGCGACGACAGCGAGTTCGCGGGCGCCTGCTTCAGCCCGGACGGCTCGGCCATGTTCGTCAACACCCTGGGCAGCACCACCGCACTGGAGCCGCCCGGCCGTACCTACGCCATCCGCGGCCCCTGGCAGCGCGGACCCCTGTAGACGCCCCCGAGGGGGCGAGGGCCCGGCCCTGCCGGGCGGCCCTCGCCGGCACGAATCGCGCCCGTCGGTGCCGAGCGTGCCGGAGCCGTCGAGGAACGCGGGCGCGATGATCGCAGGGACGGTGATCGC
The DNA here is from genome assembly GCF_041950525.1 of Nonomuraea sp. GTA35. Classification (NCBI taxonomy): domain Bacteria; kingdom Bacillati; phylum Actinomycetota; class Actinomycetes; order Streptosporangiales; family Streptosporangiaceae; genus Nonomuraea; species Nonomuraea sp. GTA35. The sequence goes on from NZ_JBGNUV010000009.1 coordinate 453,437, forward strand.
CCAACTGTCGGCGTCGTTGTGTCCGGCTCCGGCACGCGGACCTCCAAGACAGCCGGAGTGGTTCAGGTACGGCAACCAGGGCGGGGAAGCGTCATCGTCATGGCCTGGCGCCAGGCGGGTCGTCCAGCAGTTGCACCAGGTGCTGGAACAGGTCCTGCCCGGCCGACGTCACCCAGTAGAAGGAGCGCACACCCGTCCTTTCATGGCCCACCAGGCCGGCGTCGCGCAGCACCTTCAGATGGTGGCTGATCGTCGGTTCGGCCAGCTCAAAGGCGGTGGTGAGCTCGTGCACGCCCGCTCTGCCGTGCTCGTGGGTGAGCAGGATGCTCATCAGGCGCAGGCGGGCCGGGTCGGCCAGTACACGCAGCCGGCGTGCCAGGTCGGCGGCCAGCTGCGCAGGAATCGGCGGACCGGCCGCTGAGCCGGAACAGGCCTCAGCGGCAGGCAGGAGGGGCCGCCCCACCTCATACATAGACACTCATCTATTTTTGGGGGTGTGGGGGCGGCATGTCCAGTGGTGCCGGCGAGCCCTCGCGAGCAATCCCCGGTTTGCGGCGGGTGGCCAGGCCCAGCCGGCGGCACTCTCAGGCGTCCTGGGCCGGGTCGTCGGGCAGCGCGTAGCGGTAGCCGAGGCCGCGCACGGTGTGGATGCGGGCAGGATTCTTCTCGTCGTCGCCGATCCGGCGGCGCAGGCGTTTGATGTGCACGGCGATGGTGTTGTTGGGCGGGGAGACGGTGCTGTGCCACACGTGGCGGCTGATCTCGTGCCGGGTGACCACCCGGCCGGCGTTCTTCATAAGGTAGGCGAGCAGTTCGAACTCGCGCAGCGGCACGTGGACGGGTTCGCCGGCCACCCGGACCACGTGGGCCAGTTCGTCCAGTTCCACCTCGCCGACCCGCAGCGGTTCTTCCGAGCCGGGCGCGACCTGCAGGAGTGGCAGCAGTTCCGGGATGCGGTACGGCCGGGCCACGCACGCGCTCGCGCCCGCCTGCAGGGCCCGCATCGCGATCTCGGCGTCGTCGGCCCCGACACCGAAGATGATCCGCAGGTCCATGCGCCGGCGCAGGGTGGCGATGAGCGTGACCGCGTCGATGCCGGGCAGGTCCGCGCCCAGCAGCAGGATGTCGGGCTGCTCGGCGCCGATACGCAGCAGCGCCTCCATGCCGTCGCTGCAGTGCAGGACCGTGACCCCGTGCTCGGCCAGGCCGTCCAGTTCTGCGCGCGGGTCGGCGACCAGCAGCAGGGGCCCGGTCCTGGTGCTCTCCTTGCTGCTGCGCGGGGCGGGCAGCGACACTGCGGCAGTGGCAGCAGCAGCGGCATTGGCGCGGCTCATGGGTGCTCGGCTCTCCTTCTGCTCAGCCGAAGCGTCCGGTGATGTAGCCCTCGGTTCGCTTGTCGGCGGGGTTGCTGAAGATGCGTGCGGTGTTGTCGAACTCGACGAGGCGGCCGTGCCGCACGCCCTTGTCGTCGACCTCGGCGGTGAAGAAGGCGGTGCGTTCCGACACCCGGGCGGCCTGCTGCATGTTGTGGGTGACGATCACGATCGTGTAGTCGCGTGACAGGACCTGCATGAGGTCCTCGATCTTGGTGGTGGCGATCGGGTCGAGCGCGGAGCAGGGCTCGTCCATGAGGATCACGTCGGGCTTGACCGCGATGGCGCGGGCGATGCACAAGCGCTGCTGCTGGCCGCCGGACAGGGCCAGGGCGTTCTGCTTGAGCTTGTCCTTGACCTCGTCCCACAGGGCCGCCCGGTGCAGCGCCTCCTCGACCACGTCGTCCAGGCCCCGGCGTTGGCCGTTGATGCGGGGGCCGTAGGCGATGTTGTCGTAGATCGACTTGGGGAACGGGTTGGGCTTCTGGAACACCATCCCGATCCGGCGGCGCACCTCGATGGGGTCGACGCTCTCGCCGTAGAGGTCCTCGGTGTAGTACGTGATCTTGCCCGCGACGCGGGCGTCCAGGATGAGGTCGTTCATCCGGTTCAAGCAGCGCAGCACGGTGCTCTTGCCGCAACCGGACGGACCGATCAGCGCGGTGATCTCCCTGGGGGCGATGCGCATGTTCACGCCGCGCACCGCCTCGTAGTCGCCGTAGAAGACCGACAGGTCCTCCAGGGTGAAGACCGGGTCCAGGATGTCACCCAGTTCTCTGGTCACGTCGTCGCCGGCCTTCACTGTGATGTCGGAGCTCATGGAAAGGGTTCACCACCGCTTCTGGGAGCGATTACGGACGAAGATGGCAATGGAGTTCATCGCGATGATCACGACGAGCAGGAGCACGATCGCCGCCGAGGACAGGTCGTGGAACTCGGTACGGGACTGGCTGATCCAGCCGTAGATCTGGATCGGCAGCACGGTGTAGCCGCTGAGCAGCCCGTCGGGGGTGTAGGCGACGTAGGTCAGGCCGCCGAGCAGCAGCAGCGGCGCCGCCTCACCCGCCGCCCGCGACAGAGCCAGGATCGAGCCGGTGGCCATACCGGGCACCGCCGAGGGCAGCACCTGCCGCCAGATCGTCTGCCACTTGGTCGCGCCGAGCCCGTAGGAGGCGTTCCTGATCGAGTTCGGAACCGCGCGGATCGCCTCGCGGGAGGCGATGATGACGATCGGCAGGACCAGCAGCGACAGCGTGATCGAGGCGGTGATGACGGTGGTGCCGAAACCGAAGCCGCGGGCGATGATGCCCAGGCCGAGGATGCCGTAGACGATGGACGGGATGGCGGCCAGGTTGGCGATGTTCAGCTCGATCAGCCGGTTGTACCAGCGGCGGTGGTCGGCGTACTCCTCCAGGTAGATCGCGCCCAGGATGCCGACCGGCAGGCAGAACACCGCGGTCATGCCGATCACCCACAGGCTGCCGAACAGCGCCGACCTCGCGCCCGCCCGCTCGGGTCGACGGATGGAGGGGAAGTTCTCCCACAGCCGGGGGTCGAGACGGGACCAGCCCTTGTAGACGACATAGACCAGCAGCGTCACCAGGAACGCCACCGCGATGAACATGCACAGACGCAGCAGCAGCTTGAAGGCCACGTCGGCCCAGGGAACGCCTTTGCGGGCGAGCAATGGCGTGCGCTGGCCGGGAAGGGTGGGGGCGGTCATTCGTACACCTCCCGGAAACGGCGCACCAGGCGGGCGCTGATGAAGTTCATCGCGAACGTGATCAGGAACAGCAGGGCGCCGACGGCGAAGATGGTCTTGTAGTCGAGCGAGGCGGTCGGCAGGTCGCCTGAGCCGGCCTGGGCGATGAAGCCGGTCATCGTCTGCATGGCGTCCAGCGGGTTGAACGACAGCGCGGGCTTGTTGCCCGACGCGATCGCCACGATCATCGTCTCGCCGATGGCGCGGGAGATGGCCAGCACGAACGAGGCCACCACGCCCGACAGTGCGGCCGGCAGCACCACGCGCACGGCCACCAGCCGGGTCGACGATCCCAGCGCGTAGGCGCCGTCGCGCAGGCCGCGGGGCACGGCCGACATGGCGTCCTCCGACAACGACGCCACGGTCGGGACGATCATCACGCCCATCACCAGCCCCGCCGACAGGGCGTTGAAGATGTCGGGCTGCAGACCGGCCGGAAGGTAGGCCTGCAGGGTGGGCGTGACGAAGCGCAGGGCGAAGAACCCGTACACCACGGTCGGCACGCCGGCCAGGACCTCCAGGACCGGTTTGAAGATCTTGCGGGTGCGGGCGTGGGCGTACTCGCTCAGGTAGAGAGCGGCGCCCAGGCCGAGCGGGATCGCCACCACGATGGCGATGATCGTGATGAGGAACGTCGCGGCGACCAGCGGCAGCACGCCGTACGCGGGCGGTTCGAACAGCGGCGCCCACTGGGTCGTGGTGAAGAACTCCGCGAAGCCGACCGCCTCGAAGAACTCGATCGTGGGCGGCACCAGCGAGACCACGATGCCCGCGGTGGTGGCCACCGACACCAGCGCGGCGGCCACCAGCACGACCTGCACCGTGCGTTCCCCGTAGCGCGAACGCGCCCTCCCCAGCGGCCCCTTCGGGCCGGGAGGGGAGGACGCGGTATCGGTGGTGCTCATCCGCCGGCCTGGGCCTTCAGCTTGTCCAGGTCGGCCTTCAGCTCCGTCTCCTGCTGGGCGTTCAGCGGGATGAACTTGGCGTCCTCGGCGATCTGCTTGTGGTTGGCCACGTAGTACTCGACGAAGGCGAGCACTTCCGGCCTCTTGAGGGATTCGGCCTTGGGGTAGATGAACAGCGGCCGCGAGAGCGGCTTGTAGGTGCCGTCCTGCGCCGCCTGCACGCTCGGGCCGACGCAGCCGTCGCCGCCGTCGATCTGCACGGCCTTGAGCTTGTCGGCGTTCTCCTCGAAGTAGGAGAAGCCGAAGTAGCCCAGGCCGCCCTTGGAGCCGGCCACGCCCTGGACGGTGACGTTGTCGTCCTCGCTGGGGCTGTAGTCGGTGCGGCTCTTGCCCTCCTCACCGTTGATCACGTCGGTGAAGTAGTCGAAGGTGCCCGAGTCGGTGCCGGCGCCGAACAGCTTGAGCGGCTCGTTCGGGAACTTGGGGTCGATCTGGTTCCAGTTGTTCACCTTGGAACCGGGCTCCCACATCTTCTTGAGCTGGTCGACGGTCAGGCAGGTGGCCCAGGTGTTGTCCTTGTGCACCACGACGGTCAGGGCGTCGTTGGCGACGGAGAACTCCTCGTAGGCGATGTTCTTGGCCTGGCAGGCCGTCTTCTCCTCGTCCTTGATCGGGCGTGAGGCGTTGGAGATGTCGGTCTCGCCGTTGCAGAACTTCTCGAAGCCGCCGCCGGTGCCCGAGGTGCCGACCGTGACCCGCACCTTGGCCTGCTGCTCGGCGAACAACTCGGCCGCCGCCGTGGACAGGGGCGCAACCGTGGACGAGCCATCGACCTTCACGTCACCGGACAGTTCCTTGGCCGCCGTCCCGGCTCCGCCGGTCGCCTCGGCGCCGGTGGTGCCGCCCGGGTTCTGGTTGTTGCCGCCGCAGGCCGCCAGCGCGACAGCGCACACCGCCACCGCAAGCAAGGCACGCGCCGTCCGCACTCGATCTCTCACGATCTATCCCTTTTCCTCGATACAAGGCCCGGCCCCGACCAGGCTCCATCACCCACGCATCGAAGCTCGCCTATGTGAACAACCGGCAAACACGGGCTGATCTGGCGATAAATTCATCGACCTATATCAATGTGTTAGCTTGCTCGCCGCAATCAGGGCACGGTCCGATGGGTAGCGGCATCCACAGTCTCCTCCGCACACCACCCGCCGCCGCGACCCTGCTCGCCGCACCGGAACAGCGAGCCGGCGCAGCTCATGGCGGGCGTCAGAATTCGATCACCTTCTGATCACTCATCGGCCACCATCGATCCATACACTTGATTGGTGCACCAGGACGAGATCACCCTTGCCCGCCGGACAGAGCCCGACGACTGCCAGGCCGGCGTCGCCGCCGAACCGCTCTCACGGGCACAGGCCGAACAACTCGCCGGCGCGTTGAAGGCCGTCGCGGACCCCACCCGGCTGCAGCTGATCAGCATGATCAGCGCAAGCGATGCCGGCGAAGCGTGCGTCTGCGACCTGACCGAACCGCTCGGCCTGTCCCAGCCCACCGTCAGCCACCACCTGAAGATCCTGGTCGACGCCGGGCTGCTGACCCGAGAAAAGCGCGGCAAGTGGGCCTGGTACGCCATCATCCCGCAGCGACTGCACGCCTTGCGGAGCCTCATCCCCCAATGACACCAGCGGGGGCGTTGCGGCTGCTGGACAAACCATATAGACGCCCATCAAGATAGACGTGTGTCTATAAGTCAAGCGGCGGCGCCTCTTCTCCCAGCGGCCCCCTGCTGTGCCGGCTCACACCCGGGACCACCCCTGCCCCGTGCGGCAGCCGTCAGGCTCGCCCAGCAGCTCAAGGTAGCCGCCGACCCCGTACGGCTGCGCATCCTGAGTCTCGTCCTCGCCCACGGGCAGGCCTGGGTTCGCGACATCAACAACGATGTCAACGCCGTCTTCCACCTGCCTACATCCATCGTCGCCCAGCATCTCCAGGCGCTACGGCAAGCCGGCCTGCTCGATGCGCGCCCGCATGGTTCCCAGCTCTTCTATCGGGCCACCCATGACGGCCAAGACCTGCTGTCCCGCCTGCCCCACACACTCGCACGCGTCTGAGCCTGCAGCATCACAACAGGCCGCTGCGGCTGCCTTCGGCCCCATGACGCTGGCCGCGGCTCGGCCTTCATCCGGGACACAGGGCAGCCGACGACAAGGTGAGTTCCGCTTGCAGGGCGGACAGGCGGCAAAGTCTGCGTCGAGCCCGGCCAGGCGGCATCGCAGCAGCCGATCAGCGGGCCCGCCCAGGCACATTCCCGTTTCTCGCGTTGCCGCCAGGCACCGAAAAGCCCCATGCCATCTACTTGTGGGATCTCCATGGCCGTTGACAGACAAGTCATGACCGTCACCGCCGTCCTCTTCGCGGACGCGGTACTCCTCACCGCGATCGATTGGATCTTGGAGCGTGTACGGCACCAGGGCCTGCTCTGCTACGAAGGCAGCCTCCGGTGCATCGGAGGTAACCCGGCCCGCGCGGAGTGGTAGGCGGGGACGCAGTCCCGTACGACCGTCGCCTACACGTCCCTGACGGCCGTGGCCCTGGTTCTGGCGCTGACCGGTGCGCTGGCGTGGAAACGTCGCCGCTGGGGAATCATGCTTGCCCAGAGCACCGGGCTCATCCTGACCTGCGCGTTGATGATCACTTGGAAGCCGTACAGCCACTACGCGAACGTCGGCCCGTCTGTGCTCGGCGGCCGCGTAGCTGTGGCCACACAGCTACGGCTGCCTCAGGCGATCTCCTCGCCTGTTCGCCAGCCCACGCAGAGGACAGCTCAACCGCGTCCACATCGTGTTGCTCCGTACGCCGGAGCAACCTGACGCCACACCCCGGGAGAAGGCCACCCCTGCCCGCCCGGCCTTATCGTCCAGCGCGGTCGCTGCGGCGTTCGAGCAGGACCGTGTCACGCCACAGCCCATGGTGGCTGCCGATGCGCTCGCGGGTGCCCACGACGCGGAAGCCGAGCGCCTGATGCAGCGACAGACTGGCGGCGTTGTCGGGGAAGATGCTCGTCTGGATCGTCCAGACGCCCGCGTCCTCGGCGGCGGCGATGAACGCCGACAGCAGCGCGCGGCCGATGCCGTGCGCCTGGCAGCCGGGGTGGACGTAGATGCTGTGCTCGATCACCCCCGCGTACACCGGGCGGGACGACACCGCCGAGGCAGCCACCCAGCCGAGCACCTCGCCAGAGTCGCCATCGGTCGCCACGTACCCCAGTTGCGGCAACCGGCTCGCGGTGAACCCTTCCCAGCTGGGGGCGGTGGTCTCGAAGCTGGCCTGGCCGGTGTCCAGCCCGTGCTGGTAGATCGCCAGCACCTCGGCGGCGTCGCCCTCGCGCATCGGCCGGATCTCCAGGCCGGGCCCGATGGCGGGCTTGACTGCCTGGACGATGGCCGAGTGCACCCCGTCGCCGTGATCGGCGCTCAATGTGATGGCGATCTGGACGAAGCCTGCTGCGGCCAGCAGGTCCCGGTACTCCTGCACGGTGAGCGATCCGGCCGCGCAGCCGATGCGCTGCTCGGCCCGCTGCCGCGCCTGCTCGTCGAGCGCCTGCGTGGTGACGACGTCGCTGACGCCGAACCGGCCGCCGGGCCGCAGCACCCGGAACGCCTCGGCCAGCACCGCCGCCTTGTCGTCGGACAGGTTGATCACGCAGTTGGAGATGACCACGTCGACCGCGTGGCCGGGCAGCGGGATCGCCTCGATCGTGCCGTTCAGGAACCGCACGTTGGACGTGCCCGCCTGCTCGGCGTTGCGCCGGGCCAGCTCCACCATGGCCGGGCTGGCGTCCAGGCCGAAGACGGTGCCGTGCGGGCCGACGCGGCGCGCTGACAGCAGCACGTCGATGCTGCCACCGGAGCCGAGGTCGAGCACCGTCTCCCCGGCGCGGAGTTCGGCGACGGCGACCGGGTTGCCGCACCCCAGGCTGGCCCGGACCGCCCCGTCGGGAAGCTCTGCGGTGTCGTCGTAGCCGGCCGGGCCGAAGCCGCCGTCAGTGAAGGCGGCGGGGTCGCAGTCGGTGATGCGCTGCCCGGTGAGCGCGGTGCGGGCCAGGGCGGAGTAGTGGTCGACGATCTCGTCGTGGGCCATGAGTTCTCCTCAGTCGCAGACCGGCGTGGCCGGCACGGGGTTGCCCATCACCACGTCCGCAGCGGTGGGGAAACAGCTCACGCAGTTCTCGTTGATCCGGTACAGGCTGGAGGTGCCCTGCTTCTCGACCAGGACGAACCGCACCTCGGCCAGGATCTTCAGATGGTGCGAGACCGTGGACTGCCCCACTCCGGAGGCGGCCACGATCTCGCCCACGCTCATCGGCTGGCGCCGCCGCGCCAGCAGCGACACGATCTGGATCCGGGTGGCATCGGCCAGCGCCTTGAACCAGCTGGCATACTCCTCGGCCTCCGCGCGCGGCAAGGGCCCCTTGTTCTCGTTCATCGTCAATCGACGATATTCGATTAAGGAAGAAAGTGGAAGCCCGATGCTATCCCTCCCGAGGGGGCTCTATGTACGTGATAACGGCCTCTTATCCCGTACATGAGCGATCATGGCGGCGCGGCTGTGACCTTGCGTGATAAATGGCGCTATATGTTCAGGCCTGCATGACGTTGAGGAGTCCACGCCTTCCTGCTCGCGCTTCTCAGCCGATCGGAAACGCCTGATTCCCTTGGAGTGGAAGGGTCTTAAGTAGACCAGGGTGGCAGTTTCTAATATCGTGTCAAAAATCGGACCTTGGCATGCTCTTGCTGAGGTGCTTGTGTTGAGGCCATCATCGTCACCAGGGGCAGGAGCATGCGATGAACCTCAAAAACATGATGGCTCGGGTAATAGACGAGCTCTACTCCGGCCTCACCGGGGGGGATGCGGAAATGCCCCTTCCCGGCAACATGCTCATCAATTTCATTCAACCCGGAATGGTCTTCCACCCGAGCGAATTCGACTTCGCCATCGCGGGCCCCTTCTCGGGGCCCTCGCCGCTGACCCTGGACTTCTTCAGGAAGCTGGCCGAGACCATTCAGGGCGACAACCCTGGAATGCCTCGCGACGAGGTCATCAAGCAGGCGAAGGCCATGTACCAGGGATTCCTCCTGGGCACCTGGGAGAACTGGTCCAGGCTCGTCGACTTCATCCCCATCGTTCAATCCGGCCCGGCGCAACATAGCTGGCGGCTCGACCGTGACCAGGGCAAACACCGGCACGCCCAGGTTGTCTACGGGCAGGCCGGCCGTACCCTCTCTCAGGTCTACCGCGACGTGCTCTCGCTCTGCGAGGTGGCCGACGACGACCTCAGCCCGGAAAAGCTGGAAGCCATCCAGAAGATGCGCGCCCTGCTGCAGGAGACCGTGGAGACGACCGATTTCCTGACTGGCGAAAAGCGCACGGTCATCCAGGAGTCGCGCATCCTGAAGACCTACGCCGACTACCGCACCCGCTACGAAAACGCCGTCGTCGACTACGCCACCAGGCTCGCCCGTTCGCAGTCGGGATCGGCCTCCGACCTTATCGAGTGGTCGCGCAGCGGCGGCATCTACCGCTCGCGGGCCCAGCGGGCCAGGGCCGACTGGGAGGCGCAGGGCTACAAGAACGACGTCGAGCGGGCCCAGGCCGTCCTCGACCAGATCCTCGGCACGAGCATGGTGCAGTGGGTGGCCCGGCTCCGTTCCGACGTCGACGAGATCGACGACAACGTCCAGGGTTCCTTCGGCTATCCCTTCTTCCCCGCCACTGTGGTGCCGGGGAGCTTCGCCAGGAACGACGGCTGGACGACCTTCAAGAACCTCGAGCTGCACTCGGCGAGCCAGTACACCAGCACCTCGCGGGGCGACGCCGCGCGCGTGGGCTTCCCCCTCGGGATCGTCAACTTCTCCGGCGGCGGCAGCGGCGGCCGGACGGAGACGGAGATGAGGTTCAAGTCCAGCACGTTCGGCATGGAGTTCGAGTACACCCAGGTCCAGATCGTGCGGCCGTGGTTCAACCCAGGTTTCTTTCCCTCGCGTGGCTGGCGGCTCAAGACCGAGTTCGTGGACAAATACCAGACCGACCGGCTGTCGGACGGCGATCCGGAGGCGCCGACCGGAGCCCTGCCCTGCCATGCGGTCACTGCAATGTTCTTGCGAAATCTCACCATCCACTCCAGCGACCTGGCCAGTTACATGCACACCAAGCGCGACGACATCGCCGCCGGCGGCACCGTAGGTATCGGACCCTTCGTGATCGGCGGCGGCTACCGCCAGTCGAGGGTCAGCAGCGAGTCTTCCTACCAACTGACCGAGACCTCGATCACAATGCGCGCTCTGCAGCTCGTGGCCTTCATGAGCACGCCGACACCGGCGGGGCCCAACCCCTCGTCGGACGTCAAGAAGTGGCTCTGAGCACCGATGCTCCCCGATGGCATGCACGTCGCGATCGCCGCATGGATCGATGCGCGCCGGTCCTATCACGGCTTCCTGTCGGTGCCACCACGGCCGCTGCCCATCCAGCCCTCGCTGCTGGACGCGCTCGTGACGCGGCAGAATCCGGCGGTGGAGGCCGACTTTGCGCTGATGGCCAACTTCGTGCCGCGCCGTGGCCGCCCCGCCGAGCCGTACGGCCCCGCCCGTGCGCTCTGGATCGTCCACCGGGAAACGCTCTCCAGCATGCAGTTCGCGCTGGAGCCGCTGACTCCTCAAGAGGCCGAGGCGCTGGCCCTAGCCCGGGCTTTGCTCTACCCGCGTGACGCCTCGGGACGGCCGACGATTTCGGAGAAACTGCTGGCCTACCGCGAGATGAAGGCGGTGGTGGACCGGCTGGAGCTAGATCAGCGGCCCGCCGAGGAGATCGAGCAGGCCTACGCCGATTGGCTGGCGCTCGGGTTCAAGTCCGAGGTGGAGAACGCACTGGCGCTGCTGGCCCGGCTGGCTAGGCGCTCGTCGGTCGACGACGCCGTGCGCGAGCGCGGCGACCTGGCGGAGGAGACCTTGCCCAGGGCGGGCGAGGTGAGCTTCGCGCCGACGTACTTCGCACCGCTGGCCGCCGCCCAGGAGGCGACCTGGGCAAGAAGCGGGGTCCCCTTCTCCGAACTGCGCGCTGCTGTGCCCGGTGAGCTGACGGGGTTGGGCGGCACCTTCCTCAGCAGCCAGGCCCAGGGGACCTGCGAGTTCGGCTACACCGTGCTGGAGCTCGGCCGGCCCTGGTTCTCCGCAAGCTTGTACGAGGCGGACGACTGGCGGCTCGCGGCGGGTGAGATCGTCTCCGACGGCCTCGGCCGCGCCGGGCTCATGCCGGGATACGTACAGTCGGTCTACGTCGTGGGCATGCAGATCAGCGGCCGCAAGGCTGTGAGCGGGCCGTCCCGGCCGATCACCGTGCGCCCGCCGGGTAACGCCCTGAAATTCCCCCGGACGGGCATCGTGGGAGGCCCCCGCCCGCGCCCAGGCCGGCCGCCACTCGTGATCGGACCACAGCGGCAGTCCTGGCGCCGCTCACCCGTCCTGAGACGCGCCGACTGGATCGAGCAGATCGACAGGATCAGGAGGCTGACACGGTCCGGCACCCCCACCCCCGTACCTCCCGCGCCGTCAGAGTGCCTGATCGTGGGGTTCGGCTGCGTCCAGCTGCCCTCCTCCCCCCGCCCGAACCCCGCCTACACCTGGTGACTTTCCCAAGATCAGAAAGAAGAGTGGTCCCCATGCTGACGTCGCATCGTTTCACCGTGACGCCCACCATTGACACCCGTGCCCGCCTGGAGCTCGTGGCGAGCAACGACAAGCCCATGGGCCGGGGCGAGACGCACCGCAGCGCGGTGCGTGCCGTACAGACCGCGCTGGCCGACCTGAACTCGTCCTACATGCTGTCCGTCGAGGCCGACGGCTTCTACGGCGCGCGCACCGCCACGGCGGTCGAGACGTTCCAGCGTGACTACGGGTTGTTCGCCGACGGCGTCGTCGGCAAGCAGACCATCGTGCAACTGGACGCCATCTACTCGACCGCCGTGAGCCGCCAGCCGATCGGGATCAGCGTGCACATCGGCGTAGACGAGCTGGACGCCGACCACTATGGCGAGTCGTTCGCGCTCCCCTCCTGCGTCAACGACGCGCGCGGCATGGCCTCGCTCGCCGAGGCCGTTGGCTACCGTGCCACGATCTTCGAGAACGAGAACGCCACCGTCGCAAATTTCACCGGGCTCATGCGCTACGCCGCGGCCAACCTGTTCACCGGCGACACGCTCCTGTTCACCTTTTCCGGCCACGGCTCGCAGGTCACCGACAACGGCTCGGACGCCGAGGCCGACGGGCTCGACGAGACCTTCTGCTTCTACGACCGCATGCTGGTCGACGACGAGTTCTACGCGCTGATGGCGGAGCTACAGCGGGGGGTGCGGGTCATCGGCGTCTTCGACTCCTGCCACAGCGGCACCGCCGCCAAGAGGATCGGATCCCCCACCCCGGAGCAGGACCGCCGGCAGCGGCGTGCCGAGCGCCTGGAGCAGATGGAGAAGGCCGCCACGGCCTACGAGGAGAGCACCAAGACCGTGACCTCGGGCGGCGAGAAGTACAGCACCATCCCTCTGGCCGAGGAGGAACTACGCACCCGGCTGGACAAAGATCTGCCCCCGCCCCCACCCCCGCCCGCAGCCGACGGCGCAGGCATCGCCCCGCTCGCGGTCGGCGAGGGGCTCGAGGTACTGGCAGATCTCTACGCCGACGGCACGACCGGCAAGGGCAAGCTGATCGATTCTTTGACCGGCATCTACGACAAGAACCAGGACGTCTACGACTCCGTCAGGGACGCGGCCGGGCCCAAAGAGCAGGCCGAGATCCAGGCAACCATGCTCACGCTGGCCGCCTGCAACGACGCGCAGACCACCCCCGCCGGAAGTGTGTACAGCCTGTTTACCTACAACATCATCACCGCCTGGAACCGCGGCGGTTTCACCGGCAATTACAGCCAGTTCCACCGGGCGCTGCTGGACCGCAGCAGGGCCGACGCGACCCCGGTGCTGACGACGTATGGCAGAGGCGCCGAGAACATGCTCTACGTGCGCCCCTTCTCCACCTGAAGCCGGGCCTGGCGGGGCGTCTGCGAGGGGTGCTCCGCTAGGCGACCACCTCGGTGACGCGGGGGTCAGCGCGGACGGCATAGTGGAGCGGGCCACTGCCCGCGTCGAATTCGCCCCGATGCTCTGAACGTTCCGTCACTCAGCGGCAATCTTGACGTCATAGGCTTTCAAATCTTTGCGGCGCTGCAGCGGCTCGTATCCGAGCCGGATGCGGAAACTGCGTTCAAGATTCTGGCGAGCGTCTCTGGCGACCTCCACGAGATTTCCACACGTGCCCGAGTCGTGTTGCCTGGCATGCTTCAGCATGTCTTCGAGCACTCTTCTCAGTGCGCGTACGTCGCGCCACATCTCTGGCGAGACGTCGAGATTCAGGTGGTGATAAGAGTCGATGAACTCATCACGGGCTTGCACGGCCTCCTGCTCGAGCTGCTCGAGCTGGTCGCGCTGGGAAGGGTCGGCCTTGGACAGTCCGAGCGAGGCCTCGCGCGATCGCCGTTGCGCGACGAGCAGCTTCGCATACGTCGCGCGCAGGGCTTCCCGGCTTTGGTATTCGAGCTGCCGGGCCAGCATGTCGGCCTCGTGTCGCTCCTCGGCCGCCCGCCTCCGGTCGGAGGCGCGGGCCTGGTATCGCGCCACGGCTAGCGCCGCGAAACCGCCCACGAGAAGCGCGGTGAAAAGGGAGTTGAGCGCCCCCGCCACCACCGTCTGCCCGAAATCGAGATCTGCCAGCACCATTGCGGACCTCCGGATACATCACGACGAAACGCGAGCGAACACATCCCAGACACGATCAATTTATGGAGTCCAGCATGAGTGAACCCTATTATGTCCTCCTCGGCCGGCATGCGAAACACACAAGACACCAACTGGTCCGGACCAATCCGGCGGACGCGAATTCTCCCTATCCAACGGAATTGGTCGGTGACCGGCTCCTGGAGCACCTACGTTGGCAGCCGCCCCTGGTGGAGCAGCCAACCGGCCGCATCCGAATCGCCGCCGCCTTCGTCGCCCCCACGCGTGAGGCACGTTCGACGATGGTCCTGCTTGGCCGGACCCTGGGTGACCTTTCGCCGGACCCACGATCCCTGGACGACCTCTCACCGGGCGAAGTCTATTCGGTGACCGTTCCGAACCTCTGTTCGTTCCGCGTGAGCGAGGACGGCCGTCTGGGAGTCGAGCAGGGCCTGAGCGGGCAGAGGAACACAACCCTGATAGAGGATATTCGGGGGACCGCCACGAACACCGCAGGCAAGGAGAACGCCGTCCTGGTCATGGGGCATCAGCCCCAGCTGGGTCGCCTCGCCGACGAACTCGCACGCGACGAGGACGGTCCCGGACGTTTCCACTTGAGGCGGCTGCGGCTGCCGATCGCATCGGGTGAGATCGTATGTCTGGCTTTCGCGGAGCGAGGGGCGGGCCGCCGCCGACGGCGGCCGCGCCTCCTCTGGGCGATCACCCCCTCGGACATCCAGGCAGAGGCGGATCTTCGCGAAAAGATCAAGTCCAAGGTGGAGGTGGCGAAGCTGCTGGGCGGCGTGATCACGCTCTTGCTCGGCGTGCTTCTCACCCTGTTCCTCGACGCAGCGCGCTGGAAGGCGCTCGAAACGGCGGGCGGTCCTGGCCCGGCCGGGGCCCGGCTTGCGGCAGGATTCCTGCTGATGTCCGTCGCCCTCTACCTCGCGACGATCTACGCGTATGATCGCCTCACCATGCCGTCCCGGTTCTGGGCAGAGTCGGTCCCTCTCCCCTTCCGACCTCGCCTCCGGGGACGCGGCCTGGTACGCCGTCCGCCGAGCTCCGCTGCCTGGGTGCTCTACCAGAACATGCAACGAATATGGTGGGGCCTGTTCACCCCGGCCACGATCAGCCTGATGGCGGCCCTTCTCGTGCTCGCGGTCGTCTTTCTCCGCGTCGAAGGTCTCCTGCTGGGCGTCATCGGGCTGGGTGCGCTTGTCGTGGCGGGATTGTGGTTTTGGTTCAGGCCGGTCGTCGGCAGTGAGGACTGACGCCCCGGGCTCCTTCCGCAACGACTTGGCCGGCGCCTACCGGGCGACGGGCGATCGGAGCCGGGCCATCCCCCTGTGCGAGGCGACGTTGGCCGATCGGGAGCAGTCCTGGGCGCAGGCACGGGTTCGGCCGGGCAAGCGGGTGCTAATGATGTCGCCGCTGCGCTTCAACGCCTCGAGCCGACTGTGAGCTGGCGGGGCCTGACCATCCCGACACTCTCTGATGAGCCGCAACAGCCTCGCCATCGCGTACGAGTCTGCCTGCGACCGGAATGAGGCCCATCCCGCAGTTGGAGGCGATGCTGGTCGCCTGCAAGCGAAGTGCTGTGCGCCGAGCACGGGGTCCCCGACGACCTGGCGCCGCAGCAGTACGGCTTCAGGTCGGATGGTTCTCCTGCGCGGCCGTGGGGTTGGGACGACCTGGAGTGGGGTGTCGGAGAATCGAACGTTTTTCGACAAGATCACTTAGATGACTTCGATCCCGTGATCGCCACCGCTAGAGTGTCCAAGAAACGTGTTGAAAAGTTCGAGTGTCCAACAACTCCAACGGCGCCGTTTCTCATACAACGATGCGGTGACGATCACCCCGACTGCCGCCGGAAGCACCGGCACCCCCGCCAATGATCTTGTCATCGAGGATCCGTTGGCCGCCGAACCCGCCAACACCTCCGGCGCCCTGATCGGCTACGCCCGGGTCTCCACCGCTGGCCAGCTTCTCGACCGTCAGACCACCGCGCTCAAGGCAGCCGGATGCATGCGGATCTTCTCCGACAAGAAATCCGGCAAGAACGCCGAACGCGAAGAACTGGCCAAAGCGCTAAACTACCTCCGTGAAGGCGACACCCTCGTGGTGCCCTCCCTGGACCGGCTCGGCCGCTCCCTGCAAGACCTCATCTCGATCGTCGCCGAATTGCGCAAGCGCGGCATCGGCTTCCGCTCCCTGCACGAAGCCCTGGACACCACCACCCCCGGCGGCCGGCTGGTCTTCCACGTCTTCGCCGCGCTCGCGGAGTTCATCCGCGAACTCATCGTCGAAGGCACCCGCGAGGGCCTGCAGGCCGCCCGCGCCCGCGGTCAGCGCCTGGGCCGCCCGCCGGCGATGACCCCCGAGCAGATCCGCCACGCCCGCGACCTGCTCACCCACCCGGGCAACAGCGTCTCCAGCATCGCCCGGCTGCTCGGCGTCAGCCGCTCCACCATCTACAAATACGTGCCCGAGCTCACCACCGGCGACCGGCCGGCCCTGGCCGAGTCCCCGGCCCTCCACCAGCTGACGGGCGACCGGTAGAGCCTGGATCTTCACTCTTGTTCGCCGACGTCTGGGATGAGGGCTGTACGAGTGCGGCCTGCGGCGCGACGGTGAGGAGATGGACCCACCGCAGTCGTCACTGGCCGAGTTGAGCGGCGCGCAGCGCGAGCAGGCACTGGCGCGCTATCGCATCCTGCGCCCGCATCTGGACGACGATGTTCCGCTGGCCCGGGTGGCCGCGCATGCCGGTCGGCCGTATCGCACGCTGCAGCGCTGGCTGGCCGACTACCGCCGCGACGGCCTGGTCGGCCTGGCCCGCCGTACCCGACGCGATGCTGGCACCCGACGCCTTCCGGACGAGCTCCAGTTGCTGATCGAAGGGCTGGCGCTGCGGCGGCCTGCGCCCAGCATCGCCACCATCCACCGCCAGGTCGCCACGGTGGCCACCGAGCACCACTGGCCGGTGCCGAGCTACGCCGCCGTGTACGCCATTATCCGCAGCCTGGACCCGGCCCTGACGGTGCTGGCACAACAAGGAACGCGCCGCTACCAGGAGCTGTACGACCTGGTGTACCGGCGCGAAGCCGAACGGCCCAACCAGATCTGGCTGGCCGACCACACCCAGCTCGACCTGTGGGTGATCGCACCCTCCGGCAAACCGGCCCGGCCCTGGCTCACCGTCATCGAAGACGACCACTCCCGGGCCATCGCCGGATACGCGGTCAACCTCAGCGCGCCCTCGGCGCTGACCACCGCGCTGGCCTTCCGCCAAGCGATCTGGCGCAAGAGCGAGCCGGACTGGCACGTGTGCGGCATCCCGGACGCCTTCCACGTCGACCACGGCTCCGACTTCACCTCGGCCCACCTGGAACAGGTCATGGCCGACCTGCGTATCCGGGCCTACTTCTCGCTGCCCGGCCAGCCGCGCGGCCGGGGCAAGGTGGAACGGATCTTCTCCACCCTCAACCAGATGTGCCTGCCGGCCCTGCCCGGCCACGCGCCCCGCGGCACCCCCGACCGGGCCGGCCAAGCCCGCCTCAGCCTGGCCGAACTGGACAGCGCCATCAACGCGTTCATCCGCGAGGTCTACAACGCGACCCCGCACAGCGAGACCGGCACGCCACCACAGCAGCGCTGGGAGGACGGCGCGTTCATCCCCCGCATGCCCGACTCCCTCGACCAACTGGACCTGCTGCTGCTCACCGTGGCCAAACCCCGCAAGATCCACCCCGACGGCATCCACTTCCAAGCCCTGCGCTACCTCGACCCCGTGCTGGCCGCCTACGTCGGCGACGACGTCGTCATCCGCTACGACCCCCGCGACATGGCCGAGATCCGCGTCTTCCACCACGACCGCTTCCTGTGCCGGGCCATCTGCCCTGAGCTGGCCGACCGCACCATCAGCCTCAAAGAGATCACCGCCGCCCGAACCGCGCGCCGCCGCGACCTGCGCTCCCAGATCACCGAGCGGACCAGCATCGTCGACCGGCTGATCGAAGCCCATCAACCCGTCGCGCCCGGCCTCCCCATCACCGCCCAGGCGCCGGCCCCGAAGCCACCGGCAAAGTCGCGGCTCAAGCGGTACCGAGAGGAGTGACCGTGAACTGGGACGACACCGAATCTGAGCAGTTCAAGGAACTGGCGGCCCGGGTCGAGAGAGCCACGTCGGGCCCGCAACTGTCCGGCCCCGATATCCCCGACGTTCCCGATGACGAGGTCGACTTCATCCTCACCAAAGAACACCGCCGCTTCACCGAGTTCGCCGACGCCGTCCGCCGCGACCGCTACATCGGGTTGTGCTACGGACCGCCCGGAGTTGGCAAGACGTTGTCAGCTCGGCGCTACGCCCACTGGCACGAACTCGCCCCCCTTCTTCATGGATCTCGCGCTCGAGAGGGGGAAGGCCAGGACCGCCACGACTGGCACACCCTGCTCTACACCCCAACCGTCAGCGCCACTCCACGCTTGATCGACAAAGAGCTCACCAACATGAGCATGTTCTTCAGCAGCATCCGCGCTCCTGACCCCTACGACCGGCGCACCTTCCATGGCCTGCACGCGCTGACCCCCTTCGCGGAACTGCTCATCGTCGATGAGGCCGACCGGCTCAAAACCGCGGGCCTGGAACAGCTGCGCGACCATTACGACCGCAGCCGCCTCGGCATGATCCTCATCGGCATGCCTGGCATCGAGAAACGCCTGGCCCGCTACCCCCAGCTCTACAGCCGGATCGGATTCGTCCACGAATACCGGCCGCTGTCCGCCGACGAGCTCACCTTCGTCCTGCAACGCCACTGGGCCGCCCTCGGACTACCCCTGTCGGCCGACGACTTCACCGACGCCGAAGCCGTCGCCGCCGTGCACCGCATCACCACCGGCAACTTCCGGCTCCTCCAACGCCTCTTCGCCCAGATCAGCCGCATCCTGGAGATCAACGACCTGCACACCATCACCAAGGAAGTCGTCGAGACCGCCCGCGAATCCCTCGTCATCGGCTCCCTGTAGGCAGAGGACCTCGCGTCGCAAATCGTTTCGATTCCCAACAAGATTATGAGCCACGCATGCTCCCGCCGCCCTTCAGCGTCTCACGGCGACCATCCAAAGATCGTGCCGGTAGGCTCTCGCCGCATCGATGAACTCATCGCTCTCTTCGCCCGCGATAACCTGCCGCCCATCCGGACTGAGCCTCAGCCAGAGGAGCGGACGTGTCCCGACCCGCACACGCCCGGCCGGGAGATCGCCGCCGTGGGTCCATGCGAGAACCTCGCCCGTACTCAAACCTGCGAAGAGCATTGAAGCGTCGTTGCTGACCGCGGTATCGCCAGTATAAACGCCTGGTGCGATTGCAGCGGTTACGTCCTTTGTGGGCCTCTTGCTAGCCCCATCCCATAGCAAGACATGCCCGTCAGCGGTTCCGAAGCTTGCCCACCGTTGATCAGGGCTCCATTTTAGTTCGTGAAAGCAACTGCATTGAAAACTCGAAGCGAGCTTCCATGTCCAACTGGCCCAAACATCAGTCCCGAAAACATCACTGGCATACAGAAACTCGTCCGTGAACGACAAACTTTTATATTCACCACGCTCTCCATATTCTCCAAAAGGAGTGGAAGATAAGACTGCTATGCGACTTCTTGAGCGTATATCATAAACGGTGACATTCAGATCTCCTACTGCAAGATGTGTCGCATGAGAGTTCAGAGCTATAGAGTTGATGCCGGCTAAATAATCGTCCGCATCAAAGGGGTTCACCTTTATTATCGTCTGCAACCTGAAAAGGTCGACTATATAAACAGATCTTAGAGTCGCGGCTGCAACGTATTTTCCGTCACTCGAGAAGGCGAGTGCAACTATCGAGGAGAGATCTAGCTGACGGCCGCCGGCAACTGTAGGACTGCCATCGTGTTCCCTTATCTCGATTCGTCCCGTCTCTGTGCCAACGGCGATTCTGCTGTCCCTGGTGAAGCCAATCGCAGTTACATGGGACCCATCTAAAGTTTCCGGCAGTCGTTTCGGAGGCGCGTCGAACAAGGTTGGAGGCACTTCCTCGCCAACAAGGGCCAGGGCGATTAGCATACCCACCACTACACCAATTAGGGGAAGTAGAAGTCGAGCGTAAATCATCGCTCCACCTTCAGTCTAAAGGAGGTAACGGCTCGTCTGAGGGAATCAGGCGAAGAGGTCTCGCAATCTTGCCGTCGGCTCGTACGAGCGTCCATGCTGTATGGAAGTCCCACTCCCAATATCTTTGGACTTTGAAGGCGGTTGTGGTGAATCCTGTTGGCGATCCGATGGGTACCGTTGCCTGCTCCCCTTCGACCAATACATTCAAGCTCAAAGCCCATCGGTAGGTTGCACGTTTACTGATAGCAGTAATCGTGAATGCCTCAGTTTCACCTTTTGCCAAGGTGAACGAAAATGGAGCGCCTGAATTCGAGTCGTAGGAGATCTTGGGGGGAGAGACATCCAGATTGATGGTAAACGTTCGGAACGTTACTTCTCCGGCAGTCGGACAGGAGGCAGGTATTCCTTGGCTTGGCGGTCCCTTCTCCAACACATTAATGTTTATTCCAGTGATGACCGCCGCCTTCTCTGAACGACCCTGCGCGTAGACCCTGAGTGTCGTCTGGCCTCCGTCGATTCCGGAATTCTTGGCAGCCCAGGAATGAAACCCTGCACAGCCTTGTCCTGGGTTGTCTTTTGTGCGAACGCTGCCGGGAATGATAGTAAGCCGTCCTTCTCCGCCCACACCGCTCATGTGTGCGGGGTCGGTTTCTAATGAAATGGCTAGCGCATTTTGAGGGCCGACCTGGCTAACTCTGGTGAGCAACGTGGTCGCACCCCATGAGATAGCAGTTGTCAGTACTGTCGTTACGATCAGGACAGGAATCGTAAGAAATCGCTTCATCAGCGACTTCTTATGTGGTGGAGATTCTTCTTCCTCGGCAGATGTCATGGTTGCCCCCTCGAACCCGTTCCTTGGATTCTGCGCCGCCTTCCCTGTTGGGGCAATGCCGACCGGACCACAGAACTAACCACGCCAAATTGCGCTGATAGGGGTACGCCATCGAGCTCACAAAGTCACAGCGCGGCGACCAGGCGCACCTCTCTCCGAGGCGGTGCGCGCCTCCCGCACGTTATCCGGTACATCGCCTCGGCTTCCGGTTCCGGGCGGTGGCTGGCGTGAGTGCGGCGCCCGCGTGAGTGCGGCGCCGAAGGTCGCCGCTCTGCGCGGCGGGCACGTCACCCTTGCCGCAGCCGCCGACGCCTTCCTGGCCATCCAGCGGACGGCCAACCTGAACACCCACCGCGCCGCCATCGCCTCCTGGCTGTCCTGGTGCCAGGCCAAGAAGCACTGGGCCGCGCCGTTGGTCCCGGCCGACGCCGAGCGCCGCAAGGAGAGTACCGACGAGACCCGCGCGGTGGCCAAAACCACGATCCACCGGCTGCTGTCACGCCGCGACATCCCCCTGCGCGAGAGGACCCTGTGGCGGATGCTGTACGAAACCGCCGCCCCGGCCGCCGAGATCCTCGCGCTCAACGTCGAGGACCTCGACCTGGAACACAACCGCGCCCCCGTCCGCTCCAAGGGCGGCGTCATCGAATGGGTTTACTGGGACAGCGGCACCGCGCACCTGCTGCCTCGCCTGCTCCGCCTCCCCGACGGCAGCACACGCACCTGCGGCCCGCTGTTCCTGTCCGAACGCCGCCCCGTCCCCGCCCGCCGCCAGGCGTCCGCCGACATCTGCCCGCACACCGGCCGCGCCCGCCTGGGCTACGACCGCGCCCGCGTCCTGCTGGATAAGCACGCCGGGCTCGACCTGCACCAGGTGCGCCACAGCGCCGCCACCCACCTCGGCGAAGCCGAAGTCCCGCTGCAGCTCATCATGGGCAAGACCCGGCACAGAACCCCCGCACCGCCATGCACTACGTCAAACCCGGAGCTGACGCCATCGCCGCCGTCACCGAGCACCTTGCTCCACCCTGGCGCCGACACTGATCCGAGCTGTTACCTGGACGCCTCGCAGCGCCGCGATCCTTCGGACGCCCGATCCGGAACGGAATGTCACGCCAAGCCGCCTCCGCCCGGCCCACTAACGCGACTTTTCGTTCGTATGCTGCTCAACCCCCGTTACTCCGACATCGTTCGGGACTGTTTTCGATCTGCGGCTACCAGTTCTCTCCGCGCATCGCTGGCCTGGCCGACACCCGGCTGTGGCGAACCAACACCCGCGCCGTCTACGGGCCGCTGGAGCACATGTCCCGCCACACCGTCCGGCTGGACAAGATCCGCGCGCACTGGGGCGACATGCTGCGGGTGGCCGGCTCGCTGACAATGGGCACGGTGCGCGCCTACAACCTGATCCGGCCGACGGCCGCACCACCGGCCTGGGCGAGGCATTCGCCCGCTACGGCTGGATCTCCAAGACGCTGCAGTGCGCCACGAGGCGCTGTTCTGTTCGGACGGAGGTGAAAGACCGCCGTCGCTTCGCCGTCGTAGCGGCGAGGTGAAGTTGGAGGCAGCCTGAGCCGGGGGTCGCCGGGGAGGGTGGGAGCAG